>CALYBL010000019.1 GCA_944412495.1 uncultured Clostridia bacterium
CATATGCGCCGTTAGTTTTAAGTGCACGGCGCCGCTGGCTTTTTACTATGTATTCATCCAGCTGCTCATTGCCTATAAACACCTGTATTACCGATTCTTTGCTTGTCCCTCCTATTGCCGATTTAACGGCATTATATACGCCGGTAGATACAGACTGTACTATCTGGTTGTTGTTTACTACGGCATTCCTGCCGCCTATTGTACCTACAAGCTCCGGGCCCGCTTCTCTTGCTATAAACAGCTGCCCCATTGCCGGGAAGCCTCCTGATGCAAGGCCAGGCACTTCAAAGCTCAGGTCAAAGTCCGACGCTTTTACTCCGTTTGTATTAAGTCCCGCCATTTTAAGGAAGTTAAACACTGTTTTTGCGAGAAGCGCTAACGCCATACCTGCAAGCAAAACGCCTGCTCCCAACGCTAATACACCTGCTCCAAATGCTGCAACACTCAGTGATGCTGACGATGCTGTTGTTCCGGTTGCAACTGTTAACGTATTTTGTGTAATTTGAACATTTTTGCCAGCAGCAATGATATTTGATAAATTTTTCTGTGATTCTGATGCTTTATTAGTAATATCTTTTAAACTATTCCAGATGCTAAGGCTATCCGAAATAGTTCCTATTAAATCAGATGTATTATTTTTACATTCTTGAAAACCTGTACTCGCTCGACCCGTACTCTCCACAGATATATCTCCTATGGAAAGTATGTTTTGATTTATATTAATTTGTGCGTCAGAGAAGCATTGCTTGGCACTTTCCGCTGTCATAAGGAAGTTTGTCTGTATGCCGGACAATATAGTCGCTATACTAGTCTGAAGCACAAGCAGCTGTGCAACAACGGCCGATATTGTAGTGGCCGTTATAGCTATCATAGTGGCAGTGCCGGCTGTCAGAGTAGTATTTATAAGCGTTATAAGTGCTGCAAATGCGACAGATATACCTGTAAACGAGGTTGAGAAGGTAGTTTGCATCAAAAGGCAGCTGGCCATAATGCCCGCATTAAGCACCGCCATTTGAGCAATAATTGCCGTAATGGCGTTCGTAAAGAACAATATGGCATTTGTCGCAAGTGTACTGAACGCCAAATCGCTTGACAGCTGCAATGTAGCCAGACTGGCTGATGTTGTTGCAGCCAGAGTCAAAAAGGTGGTCGATACAAGCAAAGAGGCATTAGTAGCAGCCAGAGCTATGTTTGCGAACACAAGGTTAAACTGTTCTGTCATAAGCAGGGCCGAGTTTCCAAAGGCAAGCGCGAAGTTTGTAGCGCTTACCAGCATTACTGCGTCTATCGCAGCAAATGCGGTACTGAAAAGCGTAGGCAGCATAAGTGTGCTTTCGGTAAACATGGTATTAATCGCCGCTATTGACGTCATAAACGATGTGCCGACAGATACCGCCGTAGCGTTAAAAGCGGCTGTAGCATTGAGTGCGGTCTGATTAAAGGCTTCGGAAATGCCAGCAATCTGAGCGTCGAAATTTGCCTTAAGAGTGCTGGCTGATGCTGCCGCAGCCTGATCAAACTGAGCAAGGCCGTTTATCATGCTTTCGACATTAAAAACATTCTCAGTCATATTTTTAGCTCCTTTCATAAAGTTATTTAATCTAAAGGACGATTGTTATTGTCAATTATCAGATTATTAATCTTACTGCCCACACATTGCGGCTTTTTCAAAGCTCAATTCAGGTGCCTCAAGGGATAAGGGAGAAACAAAGCAGAGCAGGTGACGCTTTTTATCAGCGAAGCAAAAAAGCATTTTACTGCCTTAAGCGCTTAATGTAATATTTTTAGTCAGCATTCAGTAATTTGCGCCGATACGGTTTTCATTTCTGCTTTTTCATGTTTTTGTACTGCTCTATTCGCTCTTTCATAATGCGCCAGTCCTGCTGCTCCTTTTGCTCAAACAATGTCGGAAATGCTTCTTCTATGCTCGGAAACCGTTTTGGATTGTTATAGCCTATCGCGGTCAGGTATGCGCCGGTATAGACTATCCATGCCATCATTTGGTAAAAGTCCTTTTGTTTCTCGGCTTCGATGTCTACGGCGTCGGCTATGTCGCCGGGTGTGAGCGAATCGATATCTGCAAGCGGTATCCCGGCCCAAAGGGCAGAATATGTGATTTTATCTGTAAGCTCGTTTTCTTTATCCCGGTCAGGGCTGTTTACTCCTGACCCCTTTTGAAAAAACCGGATATTTCAAAAAGAGCGTTAATTTCCTGCATAAGCTCCTCTATAGAGTGCCCTTCGTCTATATAATCGTCAAACAGCTCAACGGCCTTCTCCATTGTAAATCCGGCATTCATCGGCTGAAGGGCGCCCCACAGTATTGTCGTTATTGTTTCAACCATGTTTTCCTGTATATGCTCTAAGGCCGTAAAAAGCGGCCGGCCGAGCTTTTTTTCAATCGACATTATCGCGCCTGCCGTAAGGCGCATGTTATATGATTTCTCTCCGACTTTTAAAGTATAGTACTTTTTCATATAAATCTTCCTTTCAGCTGCAAAAGCAGAGCCGGCCGGAGGGCCGGCCCTGCTTATTTCTAATAATTGGCGGGCGATATTCCCTTAGACGGGATCTGTTACTGTGATGTCGCTCTGAAGCACCATTGTCACGCTGAAGGTCAGCGCGCCGTTGACAGCACCTGCATCCATTTTAACTGCCGGTACGGCGTCAAACTGGTGAGAAGTGCCGTCGGGGTATTCAAGCTTGAAGGTGGTGCAGGTGCCTTCGTCGGCAAGTCCCTTTAATACACGGTAGTTAGAGGTGGCGGAAGAATTGTCATACAGGAACTTGAAAACAAGGTCTCCCAAATCCTGTATTCCGGATACGTATTTCTTTACCTTGTCAGAAAGTACTGTTACGTCTATTTTTTCCGGCGTGCCGCCGAACTCCGGCACCTCCATGAGGTACTCGAGCTCTACGAAAGTTTCGGGCGTTTCACCCTGATAATACATTTTTGTGTTGTTTGCAGAAAGTCTGGTCATAATATTTACTCCTTAATTATTAATTTGTTGATATTTTTGTTATAAACTCCAAAGGCACACTTTGGAATGTGTTATCGTCCAGCAGGACTATACCCGCGGGGATAAGCCCGCCTGAATCGCCGTCAGAGCTCTGCATGCATATGTCTATCAGAGCTCCGTTTTGCTCAGTGCCTTTATAGCTTTTGTCAGAGGGATCCCAGTACCTGTCAAGCAGGCATGTGACTCGAACGCTTTCGGTCATTGCCGTTCACCTCCCCTTTTCTCGCTTTTCAACGAAGAAGCCGCGGCAGGCTCATTATCACGATTTTCCTGCTCTGTACTTGGCCACAGCGGATTCTTCATTTCAGCGTTAAGCTCATTCTTCAGCGAACACATTTCCTGATAAAGTGTAAGATGTACTGCTGCCATACAGCGTTTTAGGCTGTTTTCATATTCCTTTATTGTGCGTTCGCGTTCGCGTTTTAAGCGATACGCAACAATACGGTTAATATCCTTTTGTGTGAATTTTTTCTCCGCCATATGTAAAACTCCATTTAACGTCTGTAGACGATATTCCTTGCAGCTTTTAACGCCTTCGGCATGTTCTGGGCAAAATCGCTGCACGGCTATGGCTTATATATGACAAGCGGCTTTTTGCAAGCTGCCGTTTGAGCGCCGTGCATTTAAGCGTTTGACTATTATAGAGAAATAAACGTATAAATTGTAAAGTCATGTACCCAAAAAATATTATTTTATTAAAAGCCGGCGCAGTCTTCATATGCCGTAAAGACTGCGCCGCCCGGAGATTTCCCACATGAAAAAGCGTTGAATTTGTATAAGCATAATAATATAATAAATATACAATTTTTCCTTGAGGTAAATATAACGTATGATAAAAAAATTGTCTTGATTCTTTATGCTGCAATTATTGCACTTTTTTGCTGCAGCTGTTACGGCGTTTTAGCCACGCCAGTTTCCAGCTTTGAATATTTAATATATGAGGACGAAAATTTGGCTAGTATAATCAAATTTATAGGCGATGAGAAAAACGTCATTATTCCGCGAAAAATTGACGGCTACGAAGTAAAAAGAATCGGAATAAGCGCTTTTACTGCCTCAGATATTGAATCAGTGACTATTCCTGATACCGTCGAGGACATATGGGACAGGGCATTTCAATATTGCAAAAGCCTTCATACCGTAAAAATAAAATCTAAGAAATTAAAAATATGGGATGAGGCTTTTGATGGATGCAAAAAGCTTAAAAATATTAATCTTCCATCAGGATTAACAATGATTGGCGTTCAAGCCTTTTTCGGCTGTGAAAGTCTCGAAAAAATTTTTATACCAAACACGGTATATGACTGGGGTCCGGAAGCTTTTTGCGCCACATCTATATCAGAGCTTGAGTTTGAAGACGGCATAGAGGCAATAGGCGATTATGCCTGTTTTTGGAGCCTCGACGGAAAGCTTGAAAGCGTTACTATCCCCGCATCGGTAAAGGAAATAGGTGAATACTCTTTTGACAATCATCTCAAAGAGGCTGTTTTTTTAGGCGACGCGCCCCGCGTCATGGGAAATATGGGGATTTATACCGATACGGTCATCCGTTATAAGGAAGGCACCTCCGGATGGGATTCCAATACATATAAGGATTATAAGCTTATCCCGTATAATTGACTGCTACATCGCAAAACATATTCTCACCTGTACTTTGGTGCCTTTAAAAAGCATTAAAAAGGCCGTGCTGTCTAAAGCACGGCCTTTTATCAATTACAATCCCATTTATATTACCGCTTTACGCTGTCACTCAGCAGGCGCTCCACCTCTGCGTCGGTTTCAAGGCTTATTGCCTTTTCGGCCAGATTGTCGGCCTCCTTTTTAGTCCACTGTGAAATGGCCTTCCGCGTTGCCAGCACGGAGGCTGCGCTGACGCTGTATTCGTCAAGGCCAAAGGAGATAAGCAGCGGAATCATTTTCAAGTCGGCCGCCGCCTCTCCGCACATGCCGACAGGTATGCCGCCGGCGTGGCCGCATGATATTATGTGCTTTATCGCGCGCAGTACCGCCGGATTATAAGTGGAATACAGATAGGCAGCATCGGCGTTGCCCCTGTCTACGGACATGATATACTGCGTAAGGTCGTTGGTGCCTATGCTGAAAAAGTCTGACTCCTTAGCCAAAATATCTGCGATAATGCAGGCCGCCGCCGTTTCTATCATTATACCTATCTTGATATCCTTGTTGTAGGCTATGCCCTCCTTGTCAAGCTCGGCCATGATTTCCGACACCATGGCGCGCACAGCCCTTATCTCATCGACGCAGGTGACAAACGGAACCATAATTCTTATGTCGCCGTAGGCGCTTGCCCTCAGCAGCGCACGCAGCTGAGTCTTGTACAAATCCGTATTCTTAAGGCAGTAGCGTATGGCGCGGAAGCCAAGAAACGGGTTTTCCTCCTTCGGCATTTTGAGATATGCTATTCCCTTGTCCCCGCCAACGTCCAGCGTCCTTATTATGACCGGCTTACCCTTCATGATAAGGGCGGCCTTTTTGTACGCCTCAAACTGCTCATCCTCGTTGGGCTGGGCCGGCCTGTCCATAAAAAGGAATTCTGTTCTGAACAGGCCTATGCCCTCGCCGTCACATTCAATGGCGTTGTTGGCCTCGTCCGGCTTGCCTATATTCACAGCAAGCTCCGCCTTTATTCCGTCAGCGGTCCTTGTTTCTTTGCCTATGTATTTTGACAGTGCCTTGCGGTATTCAATAAAATCGGCGCGCAGCCTTGTGTATTCGTCTATCTGCTTTTGCGTGGGGTTTGGTATGACAATGCCCTCGCTGCCGTCGACAATTACGGTCTCGCCGTCTGCAAGCTTTTCGGCGGCGCCCGGCACGCTGTGCACCGCCGGAATGCCCATGGCACGCGCAAGAATGGCCGAGTGCGACGTCCTGCCGCCGGTCTCCGTCACGATTCCGGCAATATTCGACTTGTTTATGCGCGCTGTCATCGACGGCGTCAGGTCCTTCGTCACAAGCACTGTGTTTTCAGGAGCATCTGAAATATCCGCTTCCTCCACACCAAGCAAAATGGAAAGTATATCGTTCTTTATGTCGTTTACATCGGCTGCTCGCTGCTGCGTAAGCTCGTCGTCGGTCGAAGAAAAAACCATGGCAAACATATCGCAAACGGAGGACAGCGCGCTTTCGGCACATTGGCCGCCCTCTATCAGCTTTTCAATCTCGCCGCTCATATACGGGTCCTTTATCATGAGGATATGCCCCTGTATTATCTCGGCTTCCTTTTCCGACGCGGCCAATTTAACCCGCTCGGCCATTTTTTCCGTCTTTATGCAGAATTTTTCAACGGCACTTCTGTAGCGCTCAAGCTCATGCTCAGCGTCACAGTCCGCTTTAGGCGTAAAATCAAGATTTGGCTCCGTCACAAGCATGACTCTGCCTATACCATACCCCTCTGAGGTTGCAATGCCCTTCATATGTATCGGCCCCCTTATAAAGCTCGCCCCGAGAAAGGCTCCCGGGGCGAAATCGACAGTATTATTCGCCAAGCCCGCTTTCTATAAGCTCAACCGCAGCATTGAGCGCCTCGTTTTCATCCTCGCCGTCGCAGACAAGCTCTATAGTGGACCCGCACTTTATACAGGCGGCGATGATGTTCATCAGGCTTTTGCCGTTTACGTCGTTGCCGTTGAACTTTATCGTTATATTGCTTTTATATTTCGCCATTGCGTTTGCGAACACCCCCGCCGGGCGCATATGAAAGCCCTGAGCGTTTGTGAGAGTGATTGTTTTTGATACCATGTTAAGACCCCCGTTATTAATATTGATAAAATTCTACTCGTTTACCCTTTTCTTGAGAAGGGCCAGCATAACGGCTCCGACTATTGAGCCGGCCAGCAGCGACACTATGTAAAGCGGCCAGTTGCCGACCACCGCGAAGACGAATATTCCGCCGTGCGGCGCCATAAGCGTGCAATTAAACAGCATAGACAGCCCTCCGGCCACCGCTGAGCCGACAACGCAGGAGGGTATGACTCTCAGCGGGTCGGACGCGGCGTAGGGTATTGCGCCCTCGGTTATAAAGCTGAGACCCATTATGTAGTTTACCGGCGCGCTCTTTCTCTCGGCCTTTGTGAACTTTTTCTTTGCAAATGTCGCGGCAAGCGCTATCGCTATCGGCGGCACCATGCCGCCGACCATGACCGCGGCCATTATATCGTAGTTGCCGGAGGCGATAGCCGCCGTGCCAAACACATATGCGGCTTTGTTGAAGGGGCCGCCCATGTCTATTGCCATCATTCCGCCGAGTATGCAGCCGAGCACCACTCTGCTTGAGCTTCCCATTGAGTTGAGAAGATTTGTAAGCCCTGTGTTTATCATTCCCATGAACGGGTTGACAGCACACATGATAACCGCTATAAGTCCCAGTCCGACTATCGGATAGATAAGCACCGGCTTTATGCCCTCCAGCGCCTTTGGCATCTTATCGCAGAGCTTTTCAAGGCCCAGCATGAGGTAGCCGCCGACAAAGCCGGCAAACAGCGCGCCCAAAAAGCCCGAGGGTATGTCTCCGGAGATGGCGGTGAAGGTCGCGCCGGTAGTCGCGAGGTAGCCGCCGACAAAGCCGACGAGCAGTCCGGGACGGTCGGCTATGCTCTTGCCAATGTATCCCGCCAGAATAGGAATCATGAAGTTAAATGCAACATTGCCTATCGTTTTAAAGAAAGCGGCCGCCGGAGTATTCATGCCGAAGTTTGCATCCTGCGGTGCGCCGGAGAGAGTGTCTATCAAAAACGCTATCGCAATAAATATTCCTCCGGCGACCACAAACGGAAGCATATTTGAAACGCCGTTCATAAGGTGCTTGTAAATCTGACGGCCGAATCCATCTTTTCCGGAGCTTTCAGCCTTTGCCTTTTCACCGCTGTACCTGTATATCCCGGCGTCGCCGTCTATTATCCTCTGAATAAGTTCCTCCGGCTTCTTTATGCCGTCGGAAACCTTTGTGCTTATCAGGCGCTTGCCGTCAAACCTCGCCATGTCCACCGATTTGTCGGCCGCTATGATAATGCCGTCGGCCTTCTCTATCTCTTCTTTTGTAAGCACGTTCTTGGCGCCGCCGGAGCCGTTGGTCTCTACCTTTATGGAATAGCCAAGCTTTTCTCCTGCCTTTTCCAGCGCCTCCGCCGCCATGTATGTATGCGCTATGCCAGTGGGGCACGCCGTGACGGCAAGAATCCTGTAGCCGCTCTCGGGCTTTTCCGCTGCCTTAGGCTCGTCGGGATATTTCTCAGTCTCCTTGGCATCTATTACCGAAAGGAATTCGTCCTTGTCCTTTGCCAAAAGCAGCCTCTGCCGGAAGCCGGCATCCATTAAAAGCGTCATGAGGCGTGATAACACCTCGAGATGAACATCGCCGTCGTTCGGCGCGGCAATCATAAACAGAAGGTTTGACGGATTGCCGTCAAGTGCGCCGTAATCCACTCCGCCGGGGACGGTTATCGCCGCAAGGCTCGGCGACTTTACCCCGTCGCTTTTTGCGTGCGGTATCGCTATCCCGTCGCCTACTGCCGTGGAGGCCGATTCCTCCCTCGCCAGTATGTCGCTTTTGTACCTTTCTGCATCGCTTATGCAGCCGCCGTTTATTTGAAGCCCGATAAGCTTATCGATAGCCTCGTCCTTGGACGTTACAGCCGCGTTCAGCTCAATGCTCTCTCTTTTCAGCAAATCAGTAATACGCATAACCTTACTCCCCTTCTTTCTAAATTTTATCAGACTGTATTATACTCAGCAGTCTGTATATTTCATCTCGTTTTGCCAAGCCCTCCGAAAAGGCGGTGGCGCTCCCTGCGGCAGTGCCAAGCTCAAGCGCATAGCGGTAATCGTGCTTTTCCATATATCCTGCGATAAATCCCGCCACCATGGAATCGCCGGCGCCTACCGAGTTTATCACTTTCCCTTCGGGCGCTCCCATAATGTGCACATCGCCGTTTTCATCCACTAAAATTGCCCCGTCACCGGCCATCGACACCAGCACGTTGACGGCGCCGCGGCGCTGCAGCTCTTTTGCCTTGCTGATTATCTCGTCGTTTGTCTTTAAAACGGCGCCGAACATTTCTCCCAGCTCAAGGCTGTTCGGCTTTATTAAAAACGGCTTATATTTTAAGACATTGAGCAGTAAATCTTTGGTCGCGTCGACGACAAAGCTTATGCCTCTGCCGGAAAGCCTTTCAAGTATTATTTCATATATGTCTGCCGGCAATGTGTTGGGTATGCTTCCTGCAAGTATCAGCACGTCGCCGGATTTTATCATGTCCAGCCGCTCAAACAGGCTTTCGATGGCATCTCTGCTTATCTTCGGACCCTGACCGTTGAGCTCCGTCTCCTCGCCGGCCTTTATCTTTACGTTTATGCGTGAATTGCCGCTGCTCAGATGCACAAAATCTGACTCAATGCCCATTGACTTAATGCCGTTCTCTATCGCCGTACCGGTAAAGCCGGCACAAAAGCCAAGCGCTATTGAGCTTACGTTAAGCTCCCTCAGCACAGCCGAAACGTTTATTCCCTTGCCGCCGAAGTATATTTCCTCGCTCTTTGAGCGGTTGATCTCGCCGGCCTTAAGGCTGTCAAGCTTCATGACATAATCAATGGCGGGATTAAATGTAACGGTGTAGAGCATCATTTAACGACCTCCTTTATTACGCACTTTTCAAGAAACTGCTTATCCGGCAGATAATCGGTGATTATCACCGACTTGTCGACACTGGCAAAGGTGACGGATGACACCTGGCTGAATTTTGAGTGGTCGGCCAAAACATATGAGATATAGCTTCTCTCGACAGCGTATTTTTTTACCATGGCCTCCTCCGGGTCCGGCGTCGTGAAGCCGCTTGAGAGGGATATGCCGTTGGTGCCCATATAGCACTTGGTAAAATTAAATTTTTTCAGCGACTCGGCTCCCTCAGCGCCCACTATCGCCTTTGTCGACGCCTTGAACCGCCCGCCTATCAGGTATACCCTGAGATTTTTGCGCGCAAGCCTTTCGGCGTGCGAAATTCCGTTGGTGACAAAGGTCGCGTTCGTCTGCTTTATATATTCAATCATTTTTTCTGTCGTGGTGCCGGCGTCGATATAAATAAAATCATCCTGCCGTATGGTTTCGGCGGCGTATCTTGCAATAGCGTCCTTTTCGGCGGCAAACATTTTTTCCTTGGCTTCCACAGGGTGCTCGCTAAAATCGAAGTTATCGCTCACAACCGTGGCGCCGCCGCGCACCTTCTTTATCCTGCCCATTTCGGCAAGCGAGCTTAAGTCCCGCCTTATCGTCGCCTCGGAAGCGCCGGTTACCTCGACGAGCTTTGCTACCGAAACGGTCTTGTGCTCGTTTACGCATTCCAATATCCTGCTATACCTTTCTTCCGTGAGCATATTCACACCACCCTTGCGCTAAAATGATTTAATTTGATTGAAATTGATTGATTTTGATTATATATTAGCATGTTTTTTCTGTTTGTCAAGTGGTTTTTTAAAATTTTTTAATCGAACTTTTTAATTTCGCAGCATGACTTTTATAAAGAGGGCGGCAGAATCTGGCTGCATATAGACGCACACAGCGTATTCGGTTTCTTTTGTTTATGCTTAAATCTATTTATTTGTGAGAAAAGGGCAGCCGGCATATTCAGATACAGCAGATACGCTACGGCCTGCGAAGCTGCAGGGACTTGACATATGATATTAAATTTGATAGAATCACTGCATAAAATAAATATTTTAAGTTTTCTAGGGTTCCGTAATAGAAATATTAGTCAGGTCCGAGAGAAAACGCGCCGCCGCTGTGGCAGCGTACACGGAAGGATAAAAGCCTGGGAGTTTTACTCCCGGGCTTTTTTATTTTTCTCACTTAAGCTATAGACCTTACAAAGGCAAGCACATATAAAGAGCGAAAAGTTATAACGTATTGCCGGCATAACTGCCTGACTGTTTACGGATGCGGTGACATAGATGTAAGGATAAAATTCGGCACCCATGTGCCAAATCGGCGGCATTCACTTTTATGGACAATGCTACGCCAGTAAACCAATAATTATATTTCTCTGTTCGGGCAGCATCGGTACGGCACAGGCTTCAGACAAAATATGCCGATATTACAAGGGCCAAAATTGTTTAGTCTGTATTTAACAGATCATCCGCTTTAAAAAATCAGGGCTATCGGACAGTGTTTGCCAAGCCTCCTCTCAATATATTGCGGACTATATTCGAATGCCTTAAAGCAGTCATAGTTTAACAAAATATATAAAGTGAAGAGGGATGCAAAATGCTTGAAATGTTGATACCTACAATTCTGACGAGCGCAGCTGACAGCCTTAATCCAATAGCCATAATGCAGCAATTTGTGCTGCAGGGCATGGTGAAAAAGCCAAGACACATATGGTTTTTTATTCTGCCTACTGGGCTTGTTAACCTGACAGGCGGCTTTTTGGCGTATTTTGGCCTTATCTCTGCCATAAGCGGCGTATTTGACAGCCTGCTTATAAGCTATGGCAAAACTCTGTTTACGCTCGAGCTCATACTCGGTGTCGTTTTGCTTATCGCTGCATCTTATATACTGCAAAACAGCAAAATAAAGCGGCTCAAGCAGCAAACAGACTGTGGCTCGGCCGGTAATGTCGGCGACGAAGCGGATATAAAGGGGAAAATACGCTCTGTCTCACCGCCTGCCCTTATACTTTTAGGTGCCGGTGCGACACTGTCCGAGCTTACTACCGCTCTGCCGTATTTCGCCTTTATGGCGATACTTTTTGGCCGTCACCTTTCAATTATTGAGGTTTCAGTCATACTGGTGCTGTATAATTTTATATATATGCTGCCGCTCATAATACTCTATTTTGTCTATATTAAGGCGCAGAGCTCCTTCGACAGGTTTTACCGATTTTTAAAAAAGCACATAACAAGGCTGTCGGGTATAATTATTCCAGCGGCGGCGGCCATAATCGGGGCACTTCTGCTCTTTCACTCGATATCGGCTCTTACCGCTTGAACACGCAGCGGCTTACCGTGCGGCCGGGTGATTATATATAATACATTCATCTGTAATATATCCGCAGCAAAGCCTGGACTTTTAAAATCTATAAAATGACATACTACCGGCAGGAGGATTTCGATTTTTGTAGTTTACTTACACCGCACAGGCTGCAAAATCCCGGAAACCCGCTCGGATGTCAAATGAACACCCAAATATAGCACATTATGTACCGCTATCCGCCAGCGAGTCAGGCCGGGCGGCAGTCTGTGTGGTTACCGGCTTCCTATCCCGTGTACTTTTGCTTTGCCAAGTCCTGTTTCCATTTGAAAGCCTGTCAGCAAAACTTTTTACGCCGGGCCGGCGGGAGCAAGCAGCAGCTCAAGCAGATAAAAAGCAAACGGCTTTTCTCAGCCTTAGCTGGAAAAGCCGTATCGTATATTCAATATGCAAACAGAGCGGTTGAGCGCATTTCCAAGCACATGACCGCCGGCAAGCGGCTTTGCTCCATTTGTGATTTGCGGCATTATGCGCCGAGTATATATTTCGCCACTGCATCCTCGTCATTGCTGCCTATAATCTCGTTGCATATCTCCTTTACCTCGGCAGCAGCGTTGGCCACGGCGACAGCTGTATCCGCCGCCCTGAGCATGGGAATATCGTTCAGGTTATCACCGAAAGCAGTCATTGTGCCGGCACCGCAGAGCGCCTTGACCGCAAGCGCTCCCTCCGCCTTTGATGTGCCCGCCGAAAAAATATCCAGAAACCAGTAGCCCTCATGATACGTGTCGCGGTAAAGCGCTGTATCACAGCCCGGCAGACTGTTTATCTTTCTATAAACAGGCATTATTACCTCTTCGGTGTCCATCGCCGTATAATACAGCGCCGGCGCCGAAAAATCAAAGGCGTCTCTTTTTTCAATACTGCTCCCTATCCTCTCGCACTCGCTGATAAACTCCGCGTCAAACGGCGTGGCGGGCGCTATATACTCAAGTGTTACTGAGGCCGCTGTGTCAGCGCTCTTTAAAAAATAGCAGAAGGGCGCACGGCCGTGCTCTGCGAAAATCTCAAAAATCCTGCGGGCAGTATCAGCTTTAAGAGCACTGTATGAATATATCCTGCCCGAGGCGAGTCCGCATATCAGTGCGCCGTTGAGCAGCACCGCGGGAGCATTCGTATTTATTCCCCTCATCAGCTCAGCCGCCGTGTCATAAGAGCGGGCCGTCGCCACGGAAAAGAGCTTTTGCGGCCCCACCGCTGCATTGAGCATATCGGCCGAAGCGGATGATACCCTGCCGCCGCTGCTTAAAAGCGTGCCGTCCAAATCAGATAAAAAAAGAGTTCCCATATTTCCTCCGTTTGTATTATAATATTACAAAAAGCCTGATGTATATCTTAATGTCTGGCTGTTGTCCGCTGTATACATCAGCAGCGAATATAAAACAATTATATCACAGCTTTGCTTTTAGGCAATATATTACGGAGGAATGGCTATGACAAACAAGGAGCGTGCAAAGCTTGCTATGGACGCGATGGACAGGGAATATCCGGAGACGGCCTGTTCTCTTGAAAGCAGTGACCCGCTGCAGCTGCTTATAGCGACACGCCTGTCCGCACAGTGCACTGACGCAAGGGTTAATATGGTTACGCCGGTACTTTTTTCAAAATACAAGACTGCAGAGGATTTTGCCTCCGCCGATATTGACGAAGTCGGTGAGATAATAAAATCCTGCGGGCTTTACAAGACAAAGGCGCGTGACATAGTAATGATGTCTCGCATGATACTCTCTGATTTTGACGGCAAGGTCCCGGACAATATGGACGATTTGCTCAAGCTGCCGGGGATAGGCCGAAAAACCGCAAATCTTATTTTGGGCGACGTATACGGCCAGCCGTCTGTCGTTACGGACACGCACCTTATACGCATAACTAACCGTCTGGGGCTTGTCAACACCAAGGATCCGTACAAGGTGGAAATGAAGCTGCGGGGCCTGCTTGATTTATCGCGCTCCGGCACCTTCTGCCATCAGATTGTATGGCACGGCAGGAAGGTCTGCACCGCCCGCTCTCCGAAATGCGGAGAATGCTGCATGGCGGCATTCTGCAAATTTGCAGCCGGGAAATAAAATAGCACAAGGCTCTGCCCTTTTAACAATAATTTGCAGCAAAATGCTTTTCGCGCGCTTTGGCCGGCTTTTCATTACAAATCAGAGTATCATATGAATAGCATCTGCACAAATTCAGCAGTCCTTTATATGGCTGATTAGTGTAGGGCAGGCTTTTATGCCGTCTTAGGGTCTGGCTGCCCCTCTTTTATCTGCTCATTCAAATTCTGCCGCAGACTGCTCAGCCCTTCTAATTACCGTTAAGCTTTTATTCTCAAAAAATTTTTACTATTCCCTCAGCTCGCATTTTATGTAAACTAGGCATCAAAAAAAGCCGTCCTTAATGGACGGCTTTTGAAGTTAATATTATTTAACCTTTTTGTCAAAGCTCGGATTAAAGGCATAGAAATTCTTTGAATCGAGCTTTTCCTGTGCAAGCCTCAGGCCCTCACCGAAACGCTGATAATGCACTATTTCACGCTGACGGAGAAATCTTATCGGATCGATGACATCTTGGTCATCGCAGAATCTCAAAATATTATCGTAGGTTGTTCTTGCCTTTTGCTCTGCTGCAAGGTCTTCATGTAAATCTGTAATAAGATCGCCCTTGGACTGAAGATATGCCGCAGTAAACGGTGTCCCAGAGGCCGCCTGCGGATATATGCCGGTTGTGTGGTCGACAAAATAGGTATCAAACCCGCTCTTTTTTATATCCTCTTCGCTCAGATTTCTGGTAAGCTGATAAACTATTGCGCCTATCATCTCAAGGTGCCCCAGTTCTTCTGTACCTATATCGGTGAGTAGGCCTTTGAGTTCTGCGTATGGCATAGAAAAGCGCTGAGAAAGATATCTCAGGCTGGCGCTCAGTTCACCGTCAGGTCCGCCTTATGGAAAAATGTGACGAACATCCTTTGGGCAAAAAAGCCGTGCTCAAAAGACGTGGCTCATGCAAAGTTTAAGCAGCATATTTTCGATTATGTGGGATATGTATGCTCCTGATTAAAATACGCGATGAGGAGTAAATGCCGCTGCAGCACAGTAAACCTTTTCAGCGCCGGACGCCTTCAGTACACGTGCGCATTCTGAAAACGTAGCTCCTGTGGTTGATATGTCGTCTATGAGCAGCACAGATTTATATTCGGCATTGCCGCGGCCGGCGTACAGCCCTCTTACGTTTTCAAACCGCTGTTCAAATTTCAGCGTATGCTGCTTAACACGCTCATTGGTCTTTTCAATAAGTCCGCCGTCAAAGACTGCTTTTATGTTTTTGGCAACAGCTCTGCCAAGATACCCTGCATGGTCGAAGAAATCCTCGCTGCCATTTTTAAATGCGGGCACGCTCGTCACAGCGTCAAAGCAGATGCCGGAATACTGCTCATTAACGGTCAGCGAAATGCAATGCGCAAAATACCTGCCGTACTCGTGCCTGCCGCGATACTTGAATTTAAGTATATCCTCCCTTGCCCTGCCCTCGTAATAAAACGGAGCGACTGTCCTGTCAAAAAGAAGCCCGGAAAAACAGCGGCACTCATTTCTGCCAAGCCCGCATACACTGCACACCGGCAAAGCTATCCTTTTATATTCGCTCCCACATTTTGCGCAGATATATTTATCATCGGCAATATCGCCGCAAAACAGGCACCGCTCCGGAAATATGAGCGACAGCACCTTATCAGCTATGGCCGAAAGCTTCATCCTCATCACCCTTAAGCAGCATATATTTTAAAGAGGTATATCTTTTTATTCTGCGGTCGTTTTGCGCCATTTTTTCGGCCGCTGACTCGGTCCCCACAAGGATTATCATGCTTTTCGCCCTTGTCACCGCCGTGTAAAGCAGATTCCTGTAGCAAAGCTGATATGGTATATCTATCACCGGCATTATAACGCAGTCAAATTCGCTGCCCTGGCTTTTGTGCACGGTCACCGCATAGGCAAGCTCTAAGCTATCGGCGGCGTCCTCGGAATATATCGCAAGCCGGTCGTCAAAGCGTACGAGCACATTGCCGCTGCGGCGGTCTATCTGCTCGAGTATTCCGACATCGCCGTTAAAAACGCCGTGTCCGGGTGTGCCGTCCTCCCTTGTCCACTCTATATCGTAATCGTTTCGTGACTGCATTACCTTGTCGCCCTCGCGCAGCGCATACTGGCCGCGTCTTAGCTCCGGCCTGCCAGTTTTGCCGTTAATTATATCCTGAAGTATATTATTGAGATTCAGTGTGCCAAGCGTGCGCTTCCTCGACGGGCACAGCACCTGTATATCGGTCCTCGGGTCAAAGCCGTAGGCCGCCGGCAGTCGCTCGGTATAAAGCTCCGAAATAAGCCGTGCCGCCGCGGCCGGACTGCTCTGATGCATGAAGAAAAAGTCGGCGTCTTTTCTGTCAAGCGTCATTGGCTCGCCGTTTATTATCGCGTGTGCGTTTGTAACGATAAGGCTCTGCATCGCCTGCCTGAATACTCTGCTCAGCCTTATCACCGGCACAGTATTGGAGTCTATGATATCGTGCAGGACATTTCCAGCGCCCACCGACGGAAGCTGGTCGGCGTCTCCAACCATGATGAGGCGGCAGCCGAGCGGCAGCGCGTCAAGCAAAGAGCAGAAAAGCTGCGCGTCTATCATGGACATCTCATCGATTATCATGGCGTCGCATTCGAGCGGATTGCGGTAATTTCTGCGGAATACCGGCATGTCGCCCTGCTGAAACTCCACCTCAAGCAGGCGGTGTATGGTCTTCGCATCTCTTCCGGTAATCTCCGTCATGCGCTTTGCTGCCCGGCCGGTCGGGGCCGCAAGCTGAGTCTTTATCCCCAGCTCCTCAAATATTGATATTATGGCGTTAAGCGTCGTCGTTTTGCCCGTACCGGGGCCGCCCGTCATTACGAGCATGCCGTTTTTCAGCGCCTCTATTATTGCGGCGCGCTGAAGCCTCTCATATTTTATTGATGTTTCCTTTTCGACAGAATCTATATATTTTTCCGCATCCGCCCCGCTAACCGGCTTGAGCGGCTTGTCTGAAAGCATCAGCCTTATCCTGTCAGCTATTCGCTGCTCATAGCCGAACATGCTGTCTAA
Source organism: uncultured Clostridia bacterium (assembly GCA_944412495.1). Taxonomy (GTDB): domain Bacteria; phylum Bacillota; class Clostridia; order Oscillospirales; family Acutalibacteraceae; genus Timburyella. The sequence continues at coordinate 17,172 of CALYBL010000019.1, forward strand.
AAATATAAAGCTGCGCCCTTCTATGTCCATCTCCCTAAGCTGCCCGCTTTCCGTAAGCCTGATGCACACCTCTCCGGCAGAAATTTCGCCCAGCAGCATATACGCGGTGTCGAGCAGCTTGTCCCGCGGCAGGCAGGTGTGACCGTTTAACAGGTTGTGCTTTAATATGTATATAAGCGCCGCGGCAATTCTCGAATCCATATCCTTAGGAAGTCCTAAATACTCTGCAATAAGGTCAACTCTCTCAAAGGCGAAATCCATGCCGCTGCTGCACAGCACAAACGGGTCGCTTTCTATTATATCCGCCGCGTCGGCGCCGAAGACTTTATAGATGGATATGGCCTCCTCGGCGTTTATGCCGTACTTCGCCAGTGCGGCGATTACCTCTCTCAATCCGAACCGCCGCCGGAAATCCTCCGATATTTCCAGGGCGCGCGCCTTGCTTATGCCCTTTATGCCGACGAGCCTTTCCGGCTCGCTTTGCAAAACGTTAAAGGTATCGTCCCCGAACTCGTCGACTATCCTGGCTGCAGTTGCGGGGCCTATGCCCTTAATTGCACCGGATGCTAAATAGCGCCGTACAGCCGCCGCAGAAGACGGCAGGCGGTGTTCGCATGCCTCCGCCTTAAACTGCGGGCCGTAGCTTTTATGATTGTCCCAGCTTCCGTAAAGTTCAATGTCCTCGCCCTCGCAAACCAGCGGCATAATGCCGACAGCGGTTATAAGCTCGCCGCCGGAGCTTACCTCCAGCACCGTAAAACCGCTGTCTTCGTTTCTATATGTAATTGATTCCACACTTCCGCTAAGCTTCTTTAGGTTTAAGTCCAATTTTCATCTTCCTATTAAACGGTTTACAAATCCGATTCAATATAGTCCTTAAGCTCTGCGCTGCTTACCAGCTTTATAGTATCCACAGTGGAAATGAATTCCTCGCAAATTTCAAGCGTTTCCGGCGGCATCCCACAGTCCACTGCTATTATTTTATTGTAGCAGCCGTGGCCGAACAGGTTCATCTTTTCCACCGCCGACCTCAGCTTTATCTCCGCGTCGTCATATTTAAGGGGAAGCAGCATGATTCCCTTCCTCACGCTCTTAGGCACTAACAGAAGATATGTCGCGTACCTTATAATTTCGGTAAAGCCGATAACGGCTATGAACAAAGCTAAAATAAATAATATTATCTCCGGCATGTTTTTCACCTCATTACATTTTATGAGGCGCATGCCTTTAAGTGCCTGACGGATAAGCAGTATTTTTATTTAATATGTCTGCAGCCGCCCTCTTTACTTCCTCTCTGCCGGGCGCAAACGGACAGCATATGCGGCAGAGCTTCTAAGCTGCACTGACACAGCGCAGTGCCTGTAATATCCATATTTTTGTACAGATATGCGGCAATTCCCCGCCCTGCCGCCGCAGACAGCGGCTGCTCATTGAAAAGGATGCCGGTGCTTTTGCCGCATATATTCACACGCGCGGATATATCAACGTCCCGTCCTGCTTCACTTCCGGCGCATAGCCGAACAACGGCAGAGCCTTAAAAATTCCATATAAGCCGCCCATATCGCCTTTTTGATATTTGCGTCGCAGTTTTTTCACCGGAGTTTTGCAGCTGTGCACAATCCCGGCACAGAAAGCCGTGCCGGCGTTCCCGGCCGAATCAATGTTAACTAAATCCATATATTACCGCACAGGTTTGCAACCAGCACAGGTTCGCAGTGACACAGTGACTGCATTCCGAAATATTCTGACAAGGCACGCTTAGGCAAATTAAGCATCCGCGGCCTGAAAGTCCGCTCAAAAATAAAATTACCCGGCCGTGCCCGTCTCTGTTATGCTTATGTCACACCTGTAGGTGCCGTATGCCCACACACTTGCGTTGTTAAGCATCCTTACGGTTACGCTTTGCGTGTACGTTCCGGGCGCCGTTATGCCGGAAAGGTCTATTGTATAATATAAATCTCCTTCATTCATTACCTCTATAACATCTGCAGGACCTACCATAGTAACGACATTCGTGGAAAGCAGCTCATAGCTGAACCGTCCGGCAAGGCCCGTCACTACATGATGCCCCGAAATAGGCACGGAAAAATTCCTTTCGGAGTAGCCGTCCATATCAACAGTAACCGTCACAGGCAGCTCCGAACGGTCAATAACGCTCACACCCATCCTGTCAATATTTACATCGCGCGTGAAAGTATTGTTGGAAACACTTATTTCATTCACACTTATGCTTTCAAGATTAACAGAATCTATTTCTTCAACTACTGTCGACTGACCGGTAATTTCAATACGTTCTGTGCTTAGAGTTGCCGGCAGAGAAAACAGCGTGGACGGGGTATTTGAATACCTTACGTTTAAATCCACCATCTTATCCATCATCACAGGAACAGTGATATAGCACGTATTTCCCGGACTTATTTCAAGCAAATCCGTTGTTATCTCCGCTCCGCTTTCGTCATAGAGCTTTATCTCAGCGGATGGGTAAATAGTCTCTGAGAGGGTTTCCAGCGTCTCCGGAGCATAAACAGCCCTTACCTCATCAATGGTATTAAGCTCGGTCAGCGGCCCGTATATGCTTACCGATGTATTGTCAATAACGCTCAGTTCACCGATATAGAGCCCCTCGGCGACCGTTACATTCTCAATAAACGGCCGCACAGAGAAGGTGCGTGTCTCCTTCTGGTCAAACCTCACCGTGGTAGTTGCCGTGCTCACACTGAACTCAAGCGAATCACTGCTCGAATTGTCGGCAAGCCGTGCGCTTATCGGAAGGTTGTATACTCCTCTTGCGTTTACATTTATAGTTGAAGCATATGCTTTAATATCGGAATCCGTAAGCTGATATAATGCAAAGCGCTCTCCGCGCACGGTAACGTTTACCGTCTGAACGCTCTGCGTTATAACCTCAAGATTGACTGCGCTCGCCGCAGTACCTGTGGTGTCAATCTCGACAGGGATGTTGTTAAATACTCTTTCGTCGGTAGGATTTACCGCCATGTTAATTACCAGCCAGAAGATTATTGCCAATACTATCGAAAATATTGCTACAAATCTGTTGTTGTAAAACAGCTTTTTGACGTCAAGCTTTTTCATCCCTATCATCTCCTTTGACGCCGTTTTTACCGCTCTCTTCACTTTCCTTCCGGCCGGTTACGTCCTCATCCTGCTTTAATACAGCAGACTTGCCCTTCTTTTTTGAAGGAATAACTCTTTTTTTAATATTTGATATCGTTCTCTTTATTTTCGTCTGCTTTCCGTCACCGTTCGAGGAAAGCAGCTCGCTTTCCAGCAGGTTGCGCAGTGTTATCGCCGTATGACTGCGCGTGATGCCGCCGTTTCTTGTCACAGATATTGTGCCCGTCTCCTCCGACACGACCACGACAACAGCATCCGACTCCTCCGTTACGCCTATGGCCGCACGGTGGCGTGTGCCGAGCTCACGGCTTATATCAGGGTTTGAAGTAAGCGGAAGTATACATCCGGCGGCGTATACACGTGCATTCCTTATTATTACGGCGCCGTCATGCAGCGGCGATTTCGGGTAAAATATATTGAGAAGCAAATCCATAGAGGGCTGGGCATTTAGTATGGTACCCGTGCTCATTATGTCGCCGAGCATGGTTTCCTTTTCAAAAACTATGAGCGCGCCGGTCTTTGTCTCCTGCATGGATTTACAGGCGCGCACAACTGCCTCTATGCAGGCCTTTGTCTCTTCCTCCTCCTCAACCTTGGTTATTTTTCCTATTATATTAACCTTGCTGCGGCCGAGCTTTTCCAGCGCGTGCCTCAGCTCCGGCTGGAACACTATGACTAAAGATATAAGACCTATCTGGAAAACATACTGCATAAGCGTACGGAGCATAAACAAATTCAGCCATATGGATACAAGGTAGACCGCGATAAGTATAAGCAGGCTTTTAAAAAGCCTGCCGGCTTTGGTCTCCCTTATGAATTTTATTGCCTTATATATTATATAGGCAACAATAAGTATATCCAGCAGATTAGACAGGCTGAACGACTTAATCATATTCCATATTTCATTCAATATACTGGTAAATACTGACATATAAGCGCTCCAAACATTAAGCCTTTATATTAATATTCTATCATATATCCCGCCATATGCAAGTTATTTTCACTCTAAAATAAAATAATATCCCGCTCATTTGCGGCGGGATATTACCGTATGCTATGCTGGTTTGGATTTAATCGAGAGCTCTTCTATTTTCCTCACAAGCTGCATAATTTCACTCATGCTGTTATATATCGAAACGCTTACTCTGACAGCGCCGTTGTCTTCAGTTCCCATATGCCTGTGCGCGGCCGGAGCGCAATGCAGCCCAGCCCTGACGGCAAAGCCGGCATCCGAAAGCTTCTCCGCTGCCGTTTCGCTCGGCAGGCCATTTATGTTAAAGCTCAGCACCGCGACGCTGCTTTCCTCCGTCGGATAGTCCGTATAAAGCTCGACGCCGTCTATATTCCCAAGCTCAACGTAAAGCCGCTGTATAAGCGACATTTCGTATGAGTGAATCCTTGCCGTCGTCATTTCCTTTACAAAATCGACGCCGGCGGCGCAGGCCAATATTCCCGGCGTGTTTATCGTTCCGCTTTCCAGCCGTTCAGGCATGTCGGCAGGCTGCTCAAGGCTTGAGGAAAAGGTCCCGGTGCCGCCCTCGATTATCGTGGCCAGCCCCACGTCGCAGTTTGACAGCAGTATGCCGGTGCCGGCCGGAGAATAAAGTCCCTTATGCGGGGCCACGCACAGGAAATCAATATCCATGTCACGCATATTTATCGGCAGCACGCCGGCCGACTGCGCGGCATCCACGGCGAATAATATGCCGCGGGAGCGGCACATTTTGCCGAGCCTTTCTATCGGCATGCGTACTCCCCACACGTTTGACGCGTGCGTGCAGACTATGAGCCTTGTGTTCGGCTTTATAAGGCTCTCAAATGCGGCGGCCGTGGCAGAAGCGTCCCCGGGCATCACCGGCGCCGCGTCGTACTCCACTCCGCGCTTTGACATGGCATGCAGCGGCCGCATCACCGCGTTATGCTCCATAGACGACACTATGCAGTGGTCGCCGGGAGTCAGTATCCCTTTTATCACCATGTTCAGCGCCTGAGTGCAGTTTGCCGTGAAAACAGTCTTGGCAGGGTCTCCGGCGCCGAAAAAGCCGCATATCTTTTCCCGCGCCGAATACACCGCCTCCGCCGTTTTCACCGAAAGCCGGTGGCCGCTGCGGCCGGGGTTCGCACTGTAATCGCACAGCGCTCCGGAAAACGCCCTGCAGACCGATTCCGGCTTTATAAGCGTTGTGGCGGAATTGTCAAAATATATCAAAGCGTATCACCGTCGCTTACTCCATAAACTTTTATACCGTTCTCTTCGAGAATCCTCGACGCCTTTATAGCGTCAAGGTCGTCGACCGTTATGCTGTAGCCGCAGCCCACCCGGTTAAGGTGCGCGGGAGTTCGCTCCATACTGGCTCTGTAGCCCATTCTGCGAAGCAGGTCCCTTCCCTTTATCGCATAGGTGACAGAGCCGACCATAATGAGTGGATTATTCATCAATATTCACCTCACATAGCTATAATATGTAGCGGTGCGCGTTTTTGACAGAGCCATGCGGCGGTGCATTAATATCCGAAAAGCGATAATTACGCTCAAATTGTGTCTTTTTAAAATTAAAGGCTTTAAAGCCGCAGCTTTGGCAATAAAATAATTATTGCCGCTATCGGCGTATTCTCCCCTTCCTGCTCATTATATTTAGGGTGCGGCAATTTTGTTCATACAAAAATCCGGCGCAGCTTACGCCGGCTTACGCGTCTCTCAAATCCGGCACAATGCATAAGCCCCAATAAGAAGTCAGTCTGATTTGACGGTGCCGTTTATGAAATTCCATTAGCATAGGCTTTATCTAAAGCTAAAGCCGGCGAACATGCCGCCGGCTTTTAACAAGGTATTTACTTAGAATTTCAGGCAATCACAGCTTGAGCCCACTTAAATTCATATCAAATATGCCTACTGCTCTATCAGAGCGACGGCATAAGCCGATATCCCCTGCATGGCACCCGTAAAGCCAAGCCCCTCCTCAGTCGTCGCCTTTACGTTTACGCAGGAGACGGCGATGCCGCAGGCATCAGCGATATTTTCCCGCATCTGCTCTATGTACGGCGCAAGCCTCGGTCTCTGAGCCGCTATGCACGCGTCTATGTTTGATATTTTATAACCGCTCCTGCTTACCATGCGGCAGACCTCGCAGAGCAGAGCGAGGCTGTCCGCGCCGCTGTATTTGGGGTCGGAGTCGGGAAAATGCTTTCCTATATCGCCTAAAGCGGCGGCGCCGAGCAGCGCGTCCGACACAGCATGCAGCAGAACATCCGCGTCGGAATGGCCGAGCAGCCCAAGCTCAAACGGTATATCCACACCGCCTATTATCAGCTTTCTGCCCTTGCACAGCTTATGCACGTCATATCCGAATCCTACTCTCATACGTTTACCTCCGGTTTGCAAATTCAGGCGCCGCGTAATGCGGCCATGTCCGCAGGCGGCTCAGGCAAAGAATAAAATGGCCTTATCCCGCCAAAAAAGCTCCGCCCGTCAAAGCCGTTTTATATTTTATGATCATACGCGCCGGCCTTCACGCCCCAAAAGACACGCCCCGCGACATGTCCGCTTTGTCCGCGGGACTCGCCTCGGTGATTCCAAATATATTATTCCGCTTTTCTGAGCAAAAGCGCCTCTGCGGCGGCAATATCCTCAGGCGTGGTTATCTTTATGTTGCAGTAATCGCCCTCGACTATTTTTACCTCACCGCCGGCCTCCTCTATAAGCGAGCAGTCATCCGTCGGCCTGGCGCCCGCGCTGCACGCCTTTTTCAGCAGCGGCAGGTAAAGCTTAGCCTTTATCACCTGCGGCGTCTGCACCGCTGTATATTCCTCCCTGTTCGGAGTTTCAACGGCAAAGTGAGCGCCGTTTATGCGCTTGACCGTGTCCTTGAGCGGCACGCCCGGCGCGGCGGCGCCGTATATTCTGGCTGCGGCCGTCACTCTCGCTATAAGCTCCGTGCTTACAAGCGGCCGCGCGCCGTCGTGTATGGCGAAAAGCTCGCTGTCCTTTGCAGCCTCGGCCGCGGCAAGCACCGACTCCATGCGTGTGCCGCCGCCCGGCACGATATCTGTCAGCTTCGATATGCTGTATTCGCTGCATAGCTTCTCAACATCTGCTATGCTTTCCTTTGCCGCAGAAATTATAATTCTGTCAATATCCGCGCTTTTTTCAAAGGCCAGCAGCGTCCGCGCCAGCACGGGGATGCCGAGCAGCGGCACAAAAAGCTTGTTTATCCCCTTCATCCTTGATGAGAAACCGGCGGCAGCTATCAGCGCCGCTGCGCTCGCGCCCTCGTCGACTATTTGGTAATCAAGCTTGAACTGAGCAACTGTATTTGCCATAAAAATACTTCCATTCTTAAATAATTGCCAAAAATACCCTCAAGCCGGTCGGACAAAGAAGTATTACCTGCGCCGCACGGATTTGTCATATTCAATAATATTATATATTCCTCGCGCGGCTTTTTCAATACGGCGCGGCATTGAAATAATATATGAGCTGTGATATAATAGCCAAATAAAAAGCTCCTGTTACATCGCTTAAAAGCGGCGCTGCCGGTTCCGGCAGGGCTTTTCGATTATTATCGCGTGTGCGGACATCCTCCGTAAGGCCTTGGTAAAATCGCTTTGCTTTTGCTGCATGAGCTTTAAAATTTAATGCTTTGGGAGGAAGAAACATGAATGATTTAAAACGCGTAGCTGCGATACATGATATGTCAGGTTACGGCAAATGCTCGCTGACGGTGGTAATTCCGGTAATGTCGGCGCTCGGAATCGAGGTGTGCCCTGTGCCTACGGCACTATTGTCGACGCACACGGCAGGCTTTACCGGCTATACCTTTAACGACCTCACCGACGATATGGATGCCTTTCTCAAGCACTGGAAAACGCTTGACCTCAATATCGACTGCATATACAGCGGATTTTTAGGCTCAGAGCGCCAGATTGACATTGTATGCGACTATATCGACACCTTCAAGAGCGCCATGGTCGCGGTAGACCCGGTAATGGGCGACAACGGCAAGATATACGCCACGTATAACGAGGATATGTGCCGCGGCATGAGAGTGCTGGCCGGACGTGCCGATGTTGTGGTGCCGAATCTTACCGAAGCAGCGTATATACTTGAGGAGACATACCCAGAGAGCGGCACTTTAAGCGAGGAGGATGCGCTCAAATGGCTTAAAAAGCTGTGTGATATGGGCCCTCATACGGCCGTAATAACAGGGCTTTCTGACGGGGATGAATTATTTAATGCAGGCTATGAAAAATCCACCGGCGAGCTTACTATATCGAGGTGCAAGCGCATACCCGGCAACTTCCACGGCACCGGCGACCTTTACTCCTCCATCCTCATCTCCGGGCTGATGAAGGGCGATAGCCTTAAGTCCTCTCTCGACAAGGCGACGGAGTTTGTATATATCTGCGCCAAGGACGCTCACGACATAAATCTCCCCACAAATCTCGGAGTAAGGTTTGAAAAGTATATGAAGCAGCTTATTGAGCTTTAAGGCATGAGTCTGCAGGCAATTCCGGTATAGATCGCCGAGTCCTTGCATTTCCCTGTGCCGGACTTGTGCTCAAACGGAGCTACCGCCTGTTATATATCACTGCTCGGGCATCGAAAACGGATAATAGGCTATATTGGAAATACGCCTGCTTGTTTTGCTTTCAATAAGTGCTTTTTTCGTAAAATCTGTCCGCTAAGGCCTGTCTGCATAATCCACGGGAAGACTAACTGCAAATATCCAAAGCGTATAAAATTTATAACCCCCGCCGCCCGGCGGGGGTTATTTCTTTAAGTGAGCTCTGTTTCTTGTGCCTTCTCTGCTGCCGGGCGGCCTGTCCGGCTTATTGCCCTATACCCATAATTTCAAGCGGAGATACCCACTCGCCATTCTGCTTTATGCCAAGGTGCAGGTGTATGCCGTCGGCGCTCTCACAGGGAATTGTGCCCAGCTTCCCTATCTTCTGTGACGTCGAAACCGCGTCTCCAGCCTGTACATTCGTCTCCGAGTCAAGGCCGCTGTAATAGGATACAACTCCGTTTCGGTGCTCTATAACTATTGTAGTTCCCCAAAGCGGGTCGGAATATACCTCCGTTACGGTCCCGCCGGCTATCGCCGCCACCTCGGCACCGCTGTCCGCCGCTATGTCTATGCCCTGATGTATCCGCCAGTCATTGTAAGTGGACGAATACTGAAGCTCTGTGCCGCTGTATTTCTTCGTTATCGTCCCGCTTACCGGCAGGACGTAGGTCACGGCCGGCTCCGGCTCCGCAGGGTCGGTCTGCGCCGCCTGAATTTCACTTGCAGTGTCTTCACTGCTTGCGTCCGGCTCGGATGACTCTGAAGGAAGCGATTCATATTCTTCTGACGACGACGTATACGAGCTGCTCTCATCCACGCCGCTGACTACCGAATACATGCTGGACGGACGGGAAAAATCCGAGGAAATATCCTGCTGCGAGCTCGTATCACTCGGTACATCAAGCGTTGTATCGCCTCCGAGTGACGAAAATGTGTTTACTGCTGTCCATGTAGCGGCTCCTACCGCTATAAGGCAGGTGGCCAACGCAATATAAAATCCCTTGCGGGCAAAAAAGCCCTCGCTTTTTTTGTTGTCAAAATTAATCTTATTCATTTATAAAGCACCTCCGAAAATATTCCTCCGCCGCAGCGGTTTGTTATGGCAAGCAAATTATTCGCTCTTTAAGAAACAGTTTGTTAATAATTGTTACATCTATTATTGTCAGGAAAGCTATAAAATAAACCCTTAAATTCAATAAAATTCTCCCTGCTTTTATTTGGCATTTTGCCGCCTTTTAATCCCTCAAAATATGCTTTTTAATATGTAAAAAATAAGAGGAGCCTAAGCTCCCCTTATTTTTTTGTTGAATATACTAAACTGAAGATGGTTTTTGAATCATAAAGCCGCAATGCATCCTTATTTAACGGAATTACGATGTATCCCTCTTCTTTTATATTTTATCATATTTATATGGAAAAAAATGTCATATTTTGAAAATAATACCTTGTCAAACTTCGTGATGGTAAGTTTAAAACCAGTTCTATTTATCAAAAATATACTTATAATTAACAAAAGAGCCTTGTTTTAATGCGTAAATGCGCAATCAAACTTAGTTTTAAAAAGCAAACAATTAACATATAATTTTTAAAAACGAAAATTCCGATATTGCATTTGAGGAAATTATATGAATATAGGCTACTATATAAAAAGCAGCAGGAAGAAAAATAAGCTTACGCAGGAAAAATTAGCCGAGCTGGTTGACTTGTCCATAAAGCATATACAAAATGTTGAGGCTAATAAATATCTTCTCTCTTTGGACAAGTTTGTTGAAATCTGCAATGTGCTTAATGTGACGCCGAACTATCTGCTTCAGGATGACGTAGAGCAGGCAAAGGAAGAGCAGTTCGCGGTAAAAAAGGCGGCGGTTAAGAAGCATAAGCAAAGGGAACTTAAAATAATGTGCAATCTTCTGGACGAGATAATGTCCGACGGGCTGCAAGAGGATGAATAATTATGATACGCTGTATGGGTGAAAGAATTAAAGCCGCTCGAAAGAGAAAGAAAATCACACAGCAGAAGCTGGGTGATTTGATAGGCTTAAACGAGAAAACCATTTCAGCAATAGAAAATGACAATGCTTTGACAAAGCTGGAGAACCTAGTAAAGATATGCGATGTGTTTGAGGTTTCTCCGAATTATTTATTGCTGGGCACATCAAAAAGCGCGCTTATAGAGGAAACGTCGCGGCTTGCTCAGCTACTGAAAAGCAAGAAGCCGGACGAAATAAGGATAATTTATGACTTCCTGGAAGCGCTGCTGAACAGCTGAACTGTTTATTTAATGGCTAATCGGCAGGCATGAGCGGTATTCCCGCTTATGTCTGCTTTTTTACTTTTCTAAGCAGCACAGAAAAAAGCTTTATAAGCAGCCTTCATAAAGAAGCATTTGCCAAATCCGTCACTGCCGGCGATACCGGCGCTGCGGGCCGTGGAGCAAGCACTGCGATGATATAGTTTGCCGACCGCTTAAAGCAGAGCGGCAGGATATTGAGCTGTCCGTGACATCGCCGGCCCTCGAATGCTCTTAATTTGCCGTGCCGCAGTATAAGCTCCTCATCTCTCCAAGTCCCTAAGAGAGTAAGCCCTCATCTAAATCGGCAGAGCCGGCAAAATGATTTATAAATGTAAAGCTGGGAGCAAAAAGGGCTCCGCTATAAGAATATTTCCGTGCGGCCTGTATGCGGCATAGTCCGGCAGGCAATAAGGAGTTAGGGCAAAGCAAGGCGGTATGCCGGGCGGATTAAATGCGCAGTACGATAATTTAAAAGAACTAACCGCTTATAATATTTTTTGCAGTATTATTGTGGCGCCTTCTTTAAAAATATGCTATGCTGTAATGGCATTAGAAGGGACGGTTATGGAATTATGAGGATTATGACATTTAATATCCAGCACGGGCTTAATCAGAAAAGCAATATTATTGAATTGGAAGCTATTTCGAAAATGGCCGAAAAATACGGCGTCGACGTCTGCGGTCTGAATGAGGTCAGAGGGGACGGCGCACTTAAAAATTATACCGACCAGACGGAGGCAATAGGCGGCCGTCTCGGATTTTACCGATATTTCGGCGAAGCTTTCAGGGTAGACGGAGCGAATCCTTACGGCAACGCTATTGTAAGCCGGTACGCGCTCAAGCTTGTTCAGACGGTGCCGGTACCGGAGCCTGAGGACAGAAATATACTCGACGGCTACGAGCCGCGCTGTGTTATAAAGGCCGTCGCCGATGTCTGCGGCACCGACGTCTGCTTTCTTGTGTGTCATATGGGACTTAACGACAGCGAGCGAAAAAACGCGGTTGATACTCTGTGCCGCCTTGTCGACGAAAGCCGTATGCCTATCATAGTGATGGGGGATTTTAATACAAAACCGGACAGTGATATACTTATGCCGCTATATGAGCGGCTGAGGGATACGGCGGAGACGGCGGATAACCCTGATATATATACTTTCCCCTCCTATGCTCCGTGCGTCAAGCTCGATTATATGCTTTATAAAGGGCTTAGCTGCTCTGGGGCAAAGGTGATTGAGGAGGTAGTATCCGACCATTTTCCTATAATAGCGGATTTCGACTTTCCCCTAAAAAAATGATTGGCCGTATGAGAAAGCGTAGTGCGTACAAATATAAGGATATATTGAATTTGCTTTTTATTGTACAATAAATCGGTCAATGCTTGATTAATGCCTCTTGTAGGGCTCTTCTGCTATACGAAAAGCTTTTGCTGACTGCGATTACTGTTATATTGATTTATTTTGTCCGCAATTACGGGAAAGCAATAAGGTTGAGGAAAACAAGGTGGTTTTATGTATACGCTGCCCTTTTTATGGCTGCTTGTTTTAGCCGGAGCAAGAATCAACACAGCTTATCATCCGAGCCTAATTTTTAAACGGTATATTAAGCTAAAAAGCCAGGCTGCCGCAAGGGTGTTTATTTCTAAGTACGACCCCCTCCGCAAAACAGCCAAAAATGCAAAAGCAAATCAGAATAAGCTGCTGTACCTTGGACTTATATTTTACTGTGTCTTTGCCGCTCTAATTATATTTTCGGCAGTGATGCTCCTGCTGCCGGACCTGCCGTCTGAGCGCTTTACAATTGATACACGCTATATATTTATTACCGGCGACACTCTGAACGCGGCATTGTCAGCCTATTTGGCTTTGGCGGTATCATTTGCGGAAGCAGCATTTTATTTTATCAATACCTTAAAATACGCCGTCCAAATGGCACGTGCAAAGCGATTTACAAAGGTACTGTATATTTGTATAATCGTTATAACGGTATCAGGCGCCATGAGCATGATTTGTGCATCGGCTTATGCAGTTTGGAGTTTTTTATGAGAAAGGGCTTCTGTTCAGAAGCCCTTTAATAGTGTAAAAACAGCTTATACTTTAAAATATAGTATTGCCTTTGCGGAAAAATACTGAAAACATCTCCGAGAAGTGATTGCAAGAGAATATAATGCATAATAGCCGACGTTATGTTTTTCTTTTCATATCTCAATAAAGTCAATCACTCACATCTGTTTCCTGCATAGTATGTACAGGGGACAAACCCCCTAATACTATACAGGAGGAAAACGAATGGGTATTACCAGTTCAAATAAACAAGTAAGTACGGACAGAATAGACTGCGACGGCACTTTAAAGGTGACATTGGCACTGTCTGCATCGCCTGATATATCGTCAAATCCCACCGACATTGTATTGGTGCTTGACCGGTCCGGGAGCATGACCGGATCTCCGTTAGCCAATATGAAGGCCGGCGCCAAAACATTTATTGATATCATAGACGAGGCAACTGACAGCTCGCAGGACGGAAATATAGGCAGCGGCAGCAGAATAGGCATTGTCAGCTTCTCGGATACGGCAACGGACAATACTCAGCTTATAACCTCAGTCGCCGACCTTAAGGCGGCAGTAGACAGCCTTTCCGCGGCCGGCTCCACAAATCATGCTGATGCGTTTACAAAGGCCATTCAGCTGTTTGACCCGTCTTCAACAAACGCAAGAGTAATTGTAATGTTTACCGACGGCAAGACTACGAGCGGACCTCCGCCTTCACCGGTAGCGGCCGCAGCAAGAGCCGACGGAATCATCATCTACTGCATAGGCCTGATAGGCACGGACGGTATCGATGTAAATGTGCTTAACGACTGGGCGACCGACCCCAACGCCTCTCATGTCGCCGTTACGCCGGATGATGCAGATCTTGAGGAGCTGTTTAAGGACCTGGCGCAGAATATATCGAAGCCGGGTGCGACGAACATTGTGATTGACGAAAAGGTTAATTCCGATTTTGTTATCACAAACGTTGTCCCGCCTACTGTGGGAACTGCAATGACGATAGATTCCAACAATCTGCAGTGGAAAATTCCTCAGCTGGGCGTTACCTCTAACGAGGGCGCATCTTTGGAATTTTATATACAGCACACGGCGCAGACATCCGGTACAAAGCTTGTTAACGAGTCTATAACCTACACCGACACGGAAGGCAATGTTGTGGTCTTCCCCGCGCCTACGGTTTCCGTGGACTGCGGCATAGTCGTCAATCCCGAGCAGTGCCCTATCCCCGTTGACTTTGACGTCAGCGGCTGTCAGGACTCTCTGCTGGTTGATCTGGGCGATGTCAATTTGGAGTCACTGGGACGCATTGTACAGCTTGACGTAACGGTAAAAAATGTCTGCCCGAACAGGCGCGTGGCATTGGGCATTATTTTGACAGAGGTAGATTCCCAAGGCATGGAATATCAGCGCGGCATGAAAGCCATTACCATCCCTGCGCACAATTATTCGACCTGCCGCGACGTTTTAGTAAAATGCATCAAGTTTGTGCTTCCGGAGGACTTAAATGTTTCTGAGTCGGATCCGAGCGCAATTTGCGGCACACGCAATCTGAGAGCACGCTTTATTGCGCACAATATAGATACGGATTACAGATGCTGTGAAGCCGTCGTAACAATCTAATTCAACTAATTAAAGCCGCTTCTTCGGAAGCGGTTACATATAAAATATATGTATAAAATCAAGGACGAAAATCAAAATACATATGACACCGCCGCAGGAATGCTGACAAAATATCTCCAAACGGTAATGATATATATTTTTATATTTGATTTTGTGTTGAAATTATTAACATTTTTTGGTATATTTATATCTGTGCGGATATATATAAATATCCGGTTTTAAATGGCAGCTTAAAATTCCGCAGACAGGTATTCTTATGGATATACAAATATTTAGGAGGTTTTATTGACAAATGAGCAAGAAGTACGTTTACGACTTCAAAGAAGGCAACGGCAGTATGAGAGAGCTGCTGGGCGGCAAAGGTGCCAACCTTGCAGAAATGACTAATCTCGGCATGCCCGTTCCTCAGGGCTTTACCATCACTACGGAGGCATGCACTCAGTACTATGCCGACGGCGGGAAAATCAACGATGAGATTATGGCAGAGGTCATGGAGCATATAAAGAGCCTTGAGAAGATATCCGGCAAGAAATTCGGCGACCTTGAAAATCCGCTGCTGGTTTCGGTCCGCTCCGGCGCGAGAGCCTCGATGCCCGGCATGATGGACACCATACTCAACCTCGGCCTTAACGATGAGGTCGTTGAGAGCTTTGCCAAAAAGACCGGCAATCCGCGCTTTGCATATGACTCCTACCGCCGCTTCATTCAGATGTACTCCGACGTTGTTATGGAAGTGGGCAAGAAATATTTTGAAAAGCTCATTGATGAGATGAAGGAGGCCAAGGGCGTTAAGCTCGACACCGAGCTGGATGCTGACGACCTCAAGAAGCTGGCTCAGATGTTCAAGGCCGAATACAAGGAGAAGATAGGCGAAGACTTCCCGAGCGACCCCGTAGAGCAGCTTGTCGGCGCCATTAAGGCGGTTTTCCGTTCATGGGAGAATCCGCGCGCCATCTATTACAGAAGAATGAACGACATTCCCTCAAGCTGGGGCACGGCCGTTAACGTACAGATGATGGTATTCGGCAACATGGGCAACACCTCCGGCACCGGCGTTGCGTTTTCGAGAAATCCGGCGACCGGCGAGGCAAAGCTTTACGGCGAATATCTCATGAACGCGCAGGGCGAGGACGTTGTCGCCGGCGTAAGGACTCCGCAGACGATAGACCAGCTCAAGCAGGACAATCCGGAGGTCTACAAGCAGTTCTACGACATTGTGTACAAGCTTGAAAAGCATTATAAGGATATGCAGGATATGGAGTTTACCATTGAAGAGGGCAAGCTGTATATGCTGCAGACAAGGAACGGTAAGCGCACTGCTGCTGCTGCTCTGAAGATAGCCTGCGACCTTGTGGACGAGGGCATGATAACGCCGGAGCAGGCAGTCCTCATGATAGACCCCAAGCAGCTCGACGCTCTGCTCCACCCGCAGTTTGAGGCCGAGGCTCTTAAAAAGGCCGAGCCGATAGGCGAGGCGCTGCCGGCATCCCCCGGTGCTGCCTGCGGCAAGGTGGTATTTACTGCCGAGGACGCGACCGACTGGGCGGTAAACAAGGGCGAAAAGGTCGTTCTTGTACGCCTTGAGACATCGCCGGAGGACATCGAGGGCATGCACTATGCCGAGGGTATACTGACCGTAAGAGGCGGCATGACAAGCCACGCCGCTGTTGTCGCGAGAGGCATGGGCACCTGCTGCGTGTCCGGCTGCGGAGCCATAAATATTGACGAGGAGAAAAAGGTATTCACGCTTGGCGGGAAAACCTTCCACGAGGGCGATTATATATCAATCGACGGTTCAACCGGCAAAATTTACGGTGAGGCAATAAAGACTGTCGATGCCTCTATTTCCGGCGACTTCGGCCGCATAATGGATTGGGCCGACAGCTTCCGCAGGCTTGAGGTAAGGACAAACGCCGATACTCCAAACGACGCAAAGAAAGCGTTTGAGTTCGGCGCCGAGGGCATAGGTCTCTGCCGCACCGAGCACATGTTCTTTGACGCTGACAGGATAGCCGCCATGCGCGAAATGATAGTTTCAAAGACGGTTGAACAGAGAAAGACTGCGCTTAACAAGCTGCTTCCGATGCAGAGAGGCGACTTTGAAGCGCTTTATGAGGCAATGGAGGGCAAGCCTGTCACAATCCGCTTCCTTGACCCGCCGCTGCACGAATTCCTGCCGACCGATGAGGACGATATAATAGCGCTGGCCAAGGAGATGAGCATGGAGGTCTCTGACCTTAAAGCGGTTATAACCTCCCTGCACGAGTTCAACCCGATGATGGGACACAGAGGCTGCCGTCTGACCGTTTCATATCCGGAAATAGCCGAGATGCAGACTACCGCTGTTATTGAGGCCGCCATAAATGTCCAGAGCAGGCACCCCGACTGGAAGGTAATGCCTGAGATAATGATTCCGCTGGTAGGCGAGCTTAAAGAATTTGTATATGTAAAGGGTATAGTGACCTCCACCGCGGACAAGCTCATTGCTGATAAAAAGGCCAATCTCACATATAAAGTCGGCACAATGATAGAAATACCGCGTGCCGCTCTGACAGCGGATGAGATAGCCAAAGAGGCAGATTTCTTCTGCTTCGGCACAAATGACCTCACTCAGATGACCTTCGGCTTCAGCCGCGACGATGCCGGCGCGTTCCTCAACTCCTACTATGAGAAGAAGATATATGAAAACGACCCGTTTGCAAAGCTCGACCAGAAAGGCGTCGGCAAGCTGATGAGCATGGCTGTTGACCTCGGCCGCTCAGCCAATTCCTCGCTGCACTGCGGAATCTGCGGTGAGCACGGCGGTGACCCAAGCTCTGTTGAATTCTGCAATGATATAGGTCTTGATTATGTCTCATGCTCGCCGTTCAGAGTGCCAATAGCAAGGCTTGCTGCGGCACAGGCTGCGATAAAGAGCAAGAAGGCCTAAAGCTTATAGATTTTTCAGATAATCAAAAGCGTACCATTATTTTAATGGTACGCTTTTTTATTGTCCGATAAGCTAAACATCCCGGCAGAATCGTTGGTGTCAGAAAAAGCTTTAGTATAGACTTAAAAGAAAAGCTTTTGAGAAGGGAAAGCATAAAAAACAGCAGGCAAACATTAATCAGCGGACTGCCGGTATCCGAATTAACCCGTTTATGGACGGCGGGGAGTGATATGACTGGCACTGTTGTGGGGAATCTCTTGGAAAGCCTCTTGAATGGCTAATCCGTTACACAGGCCTCTATGAAGGCACAGAAGCGGCAGAATTGACTCCCGAGGGTTTATTATATTGCATAAATCAGCATTGAATATAACGACGCATTACCAGAGCAATGCAAGCCTAAAATAACTATCAAATATAACTATAATGCATGGTCAATTTATATCGTCGCTTCTTACGCACAAATTGCTCAACGCCGCGCTGTCTCCGCTGAAAACGTTAAGGTCGATATAGCTTTCATCGCCCACGTAGCCCTCCAGCCTGCCCTTGTCGCTGAATTGCCAGAAGGTCCAGTCCCTGCCGTCGGAGAGTGCCGGTGGTGTAAATACATTTCGTATCCATATGGGATAATCGCCGTATTCCCCGGCAATATACATGTTATAGGACCTTACTGTAGCATATATTATCGGCTTTGCGCCGTAATGCTTTTCAAGAGCTGTAAGCAGGGCGTTCAGCTCGCTCCTTACCTCTTCCCTGCCGGCGGGAGCAGAGCCATAATCTCCGTAAAATTCTATATCTACCACCGGCGGCAGCATATTTCCGGCGGGTGTGACGGAGGATATAAAATTTTCCGCCTGCGACGCGCCCGGACTGTCATAGCTGAAAAAGTGATAGGCGCCTATATATAGGCCTGTCTGCTGAGCATTTTCCCAGTTTTCGTCAAATTCTGAGTCCTTATGCGTGCTGCCCTCAGTCGCTTTTATAAAGGCGAAGCTTATTCCCTGCTTGGACAGCACCTCCCAGTCAATCTCGCCCTGATAGCTGGAAACATCCACACCGCGCACGGGATACTTCTCTCTGGAAGGATTATT
Organism: uncultured Clostridia bacterium; assembly: GCA_944412495.1. Taxonomy (GTDB): domain Bacteria; phylum Bacillota; class Clostridia; order Oscillospirales; family Acutalibacteraceae; genus Timburyella. Next base: position 35,851 of record CALYBL010000019.1, read on the forward strand.
AAGCTTTAATATGCCGGTGCTAAACAGCATAAATAAGAGCACAAGCAGCAGTGCTGCTGCGATTATGGATATTATGCAGATTTTGGCTTTCACTTTCACAAAACCACCGCCAAGCAATTGATTTATCCGGCATATGCAGAGCCTTATCCGGATAAGAGTGTTTCTCTGCCTATATAAATTACAGCGGCATGGGGTCACTTATCATAATCTATCCAAATAAAGCGGACGGATATGCAGGAGACAACTCGCGTCAGGCATTAGGCATTTGTACTTTATACAGCTGCAAATGATAGCCCAAAAAATATCCTGCTATATTTTGCCGCATATCCCTCAGTTGTGCAGGCTGCAGTTAAATAGACAGTAAAGCTAAGCTTTTTCGCCAGCTTTCTCTTTTCTGTGCCGTATAATGAATTACTGTATAAAACGCTAACAGCCGCTGAGAAAATCACATAAAGCAAAATGGGGATATTGAACCCAATATCCCCTTATACTAAGTGCCAAGCAATTTTATAAAATATTAAAGGCAGTCCGGCTCGCAGTCGCACTCTATATAGTTGCCGTCCTTTTTAGAGCCAAGCAGTCTATGGACAAAATACGCCACCGCAGCTGATATAGAAATGACAGCGAGAATTACGGATACAAGAATACATACGTCACGGGTTTTCATATAAAGCTCCATTTCTCCAGCGGATAAATTTTGTCTGTACTCATTACGCTGGAATAAAGTACAGAAAATTTCTTTTACATAACCAATAATACCAGCAAACTATATAAATGTCAATTACAAAAAGGGCGCAAACATTTTAAGAACAAACTGCTTTGCCTTCATAATAAACGGGCGTTTGCGCCATTTGTCCAGCTTTATTTCCTCGCATTGTGACATAATTTCACATATATCGTCACGCACGGAATACACTGCACTGTCGTCATATATCCACACACCGCATTCAAAGTGAAAATAGAAGCTGCGGTAATCCATGTTCACGCTGCCGACAGTAGCGATGCAGTCATCACAGACGAACAGCTTTGAATGTATAAAGCCGGGAGTGTATTCATACACCCTTATCCCGTTTCTTACAAGCTCGTCGTAATTCGACTGTGTTACCGGATGCACATACCACTTATCCCACATCTTCGGCGTTATGATTCTGACATCCACGCCGGAGCCGGCAGCCATGCACAGCGCCGACATCACTTCATTATCAAGTATAAGATACGGCGAGGTTATATATACGTATTTGTCAGCGTTGTTGATAATGTGCAGATAAATGCCCTTGGCAGGGTTCTGTGAATTGAGGGGGCCGTCACAGTAAGGCTGAACATACCCACGTCCGGCATATGTATCAGCACTTCCCGGCACCGGACGGTAAAGCGTATAATCAACAGCCTTTTTGGTAATAAAGCTCCACATCGAAAGGAACATGACCGCAAAGCTGTACGCCGCATCGCCGGTAATGAATACCGCGCAGTCCATCCAATAGCCGAAGCGCGTTATATAATTTACATATTCGTCAGCTATGTTTATGCCGCCCGTCATCGCCACTTTGCCGTCAACAACCACTATCTTGCGGTGATTGCGGTTGTTCATAAACAAGTCAACCGACGGCCTTATCGGATTGAACACCGATACCTTTATTCCCTCGGAGCGAAGCCCCTTGACAAAGCCGGCATACTGCTTGTTTATGGAGCCGAAATCATCGAAAATGATACGTACGTCCACGCCCATAAGCGCCTTTTTCCTGAGAATAGAGTGTATCTTATTCCACATCTCACCCTGAGCAAGTATGAAAAACTCAATAAATATATACTGCTTTGCCTTTTCAAGCTCCTCAAGCAGACGCGGAAAAGCGTTCTCTCCCGGTGAATAATAGTCAGTCCTGCAGCCGCTATATGCCGGATATCCGCTCGTGTTGAGCAGAAAGCTCGACTGCCGCCTCGCCTCTCCCGATGGCATGCCCGATATATCGGATTTTTGTATATCGGATTTTAATGCGGCTCTGGCGCGGACGTCAATCTTTTTAAATTTCTTTTTTTTACGCACAAGCGGCAGATTAGTACCGTAAAAAAGATAAAAAATAGCGCCGAACGGCGGAAAAAGCAGTATAAATATAATCCAGTTGAGCTTAAAGCTCGGGTTGCCGCCCCGGTTTAGCGCAAGCAATACCATAACCACACTCAGTACCTGCAGTATGGTATAAATAAATAAGAATTTTCTTGACAAAACGATAATGCAGGTGATAAAAAATGCCAGCTGCAGGAGTATCATAAAGGCGAGTATTATATATTTCCATGGTATGGATAAACCGCGTTTCCTTTTGCTCATTGCCACTCTCCAAATTAATCAGTATAGCCTTACAGCCAGTCGGGGGCATCTATCGATATTTTTCCGTTTATATCGTTTATTTGTGTATATATCTGCACAGTGCCGCTGTATTCCCTGTACCCTGTATCATAGTAAAAGTTTACGTTTATGCTTTCACTTGTAAGATATCCGTCATTATTTATATTTGCAGTGACTACATATGCCGTCATTCTTATATCTTCATAATTTAGAGAGGATATCATTTCTTCAACCTCAGCCTTCATGCTGGAGGGGTCAAGGGTAAATATGAGCTTAAGGCCGCTGTCGTCGGACGAGCTGTCAAGATTAATGACGTTGCCTTTATCAAAATAGTTGATATAGCTCATTAAATCCTCCGTTCCGCTTCCTGTCGGCTCGGATGTAATTTCACCGGAAGAGGATGACTGATAGGGAGAGGTACGATTATAGGTAGTCTCTCCATCAGAATATTTATCCGTAAAAACAGACTCGCTTATCTGGGCATTGCTATCATAAACAAATTTTGAAAGCTGTGAACGAAAATACACGCTTTCGCCATCCCTGACCTCGCTGATGCCGTAGGTTAAATTAAATTCAGCTACACCCGAAATTACAATTACCGCTTCAGATTCCGCACTGAAGCCGCTAATTTCTAAAAAACCGTCTAACGCCGAGCTGTATTTTTCATATGCCTCGTTTATATCATGTGAGCTTACCTCCGTCGTACTCTGCACCTGAGATGCCGTACTATACTCAGTTATCTTGCTTTCATCCTGCGGCGCAAGAGCAGAGGAAAGATAGTCACTCAGTGTCTCCGGCACAGTATCGCTGCTGTCGCTTGTATAGACCGGCGTCGAGCATGAGGTCAGCAGAATTATCAGAAATAAAACAGCCAAGCGTTGCAAATACATTTTCATCTTCATAAAAATATTCCTTAAAGCAATGATATATTTATTATAATATATTATTGTCTAAAAAGCAAAGCTATATATAACGATTGTGAAATAACAAAAGCAAAAAGGCCTCCGTCAAATACGGAGGCCATAAAGCCATATAATTACAAAACATAAATCTCGACATTTCTTACGCCGAATTCAATGCATTCCTCATAGGTGTTAAAGAACAGGTCGACCGCAATCTTGCCGCTCTTTGTAAATCCGCCGGTATCCTCTGCAACGGCATAGCCATACACTATAGACCCGTCGGACGTTATTATATAGAGCTCGGTGCCGTAAGGAATAATATCGGGGTCAACGGCTACATATCCGACCTGCGCGCGCTTGCCGGTAGCGGTAAAGCCGCCGTCGCGCGGGCTGTAAGCAGTAGCCTTGCCGGTTATAAGCTTTTTATAATTGACCGGCCGGCCGTTTGCGTCAAGCTCAATAGGATTGCTGGGCGTAAGCTTGGATATGGTGTTTACAGAACTTGAGGCAGAAGTGCTTCCCTCAGCAACGGCACCCGACGAAGACTGAGTTTTATTATCTTCATTGGATTCGGGCTCTGCGGCAACCTCCTTAACAGGCTCCGGTTCTTTTGTCCCAATTATAGTTTTTTCATGAACCACGTCCTGAAGTATGGTCTCGCTAACGACATTGGATTCCACAATCTCGCCGTTGACTACCTTCTGGCGGTAGGTAAGCTCTTTTATGCCGTCTACTCCTTCTGAAACGGTCTGCGTCTCTCCCTTGTCAAGCGTGGCAGAATATTCAGTGGTGGTGTCGTACTCAATAACAATATTTTCTGTGACATACTGGTAATCCACGCTGTCGTAGGTTATCTGCGTGCCGTCGGATACGGCAGAATTTACATCCATGTTTACCGCATCGTCCGTACTGTAATCAATGCCGGCCTTCGTCAATGCGTCAAGCACTGTTCCGCCCGTCATCTTTACGGTTATAATATTATCGCTTGTGAGTATCTGTACATAAAACGCACGGTTTATCTGCATCGTGCCCTTGCCGCCGCTTATGCCGGAATATATTATTTCGTCATCAGCGGACACTGTAATGCCTGCCTTTTCAAGAAGATACGATACATCGTCTCTTGAGGTCCTTACGCTGTAGGTCTTGTCACCGTCCGTGATGGTGACCACGCTGCTGCTGAATGTTACCAGTGTTACAGATATGGCAAAAATAAGCGATAATACAGCTACTGAGAAAAGTCTTTTGCACCACAGAGGGTAGCTGGAAATTTTCTCTCTTATTTTCGTTATCAATCAAACAACTCCTTAAATCAATCTTTAGAATTAACTGCCATAAAAAGGCAGCTTGGCCTGTTGCCAATATTTTTGGGACTTTATCTAAATTATATTCATCGGCTTAAAAAGTGTCAACTTTGTAACCATTATTACTTTTGTGTAATATTGATAAAGGAAAACTCCCTCAAGGTTACATAAAATATTACAAGTTTGTAATTTTTAGCCCTGAAAATTGATTTACAAGAGTTATGGAAACCAATGGTTTGTATAATCTGCTGAATTTGAGAATGAATTGTGGAAAAAGCGGCTGTTATTCTGTATAGAACAGAACAACGCCGCAGTATAGCTACGTTTTTATGGATTAAAATCAGTCGAATAAAACAGCTGAGAAAATTCTCGTTTATGTTGGTGAAAGTCCGCGCGCAAGTATTGATACGCCCCTTAAAATTGCTGTCAAAATCATAAATCTGTAAATTTATGTCAATACTTAAGCTGTAAAACATGCTATAATGATATGTATAATTTCTGCATGGAAATGCCGTGTACCCATTCCTGAGTTAATCTGCCGGTGTATGCTGACTATTTTCTGCTGCTGACTATTTATTGAAAATAAAGGTGCTGAGGCGGATTTTAATTATAGCAATTAAATTGGTTATTTATATGTATAATTATTATATCTTCGCCGCTCGTATCAATATGTATAACGCCGCAGCTAAGGCGAGCGGCAGGCGACCGCTATTGACAAAATATGCTAACTATATTAAAATGTGGTTTGATTTATGTGGTCAGGCTTTTCCTGAATTTATGCGGCTGTATTATGTTTTGCCTTCTAAATTTACAGGAAAAGTTATTTTTTGTAGGGAAGAAATAAAATTTTTATGTCGTGTACCGGAGGATAAATATGGATAGAAACCATTCCGCAAATTCAGCGGACAGCAAAGAGCTTATAAACAGTCTTGTAAACGCTGAAGATGAGGAAAATGCCGTTACTCTTGCATTCAGAGTTATAAAGCAGCTTGAGGACGAAAAGGACCTGCTAACATCACGTCTTGAGGACAGCTATAAGGAGATAAACAGGTTAAATCACGTCGTGCTGTCTTTGAATCAGGAAATTAATCAAATAAATTATCAGCACAGCAATTCAAATGTTTTCAAGAGAAATTGGAGCAGGATGAAGAAGCTGCTTAAAAATCTGCGCCTGAGCCGCATAAAAAAAGGCTTCAGCTATCTTAGGAGAGAGGGCTTTGCAGCGACCCTCAGAAGATACAGGGCCTCTGGCGCTACTAATCCCGATCCAAAGATAGCGTATCAGAATTGGATACTCAACCATGAGCCAAAATATGCTGATCTTCAGAATCAAAAAAGGCATAAATTTGAATATAGCCCCCTCATTTCAATCGTGGTACCGACGTATAACACAAAAAAACAGTATCTTGAAGAGATGATAGATTCTCTGAAAGCCCAAACCTATGATAATTGGGAGCTTTGCATAGCCGACGGAAACAGCGATAACCGGCTTGAGATAGAGGAGGTTATAAAAAGAAATCCCAAGATAAAATATGTGATGCTCGATGAAAACAAAAATATATCCGGCAATACAAACGAGGCTTTGAAGCTCTGTTCCGGCGAATATATAGGACTTCTGGATCATGACGATACGCTTGCTCCATTTTGTCTCTACGAGGTGGTAAAGACCTTAAACGAAGACAGAAGCACAGATATCATTTACAGCGACGAGGACAAGTTTACTACTCTCAGCGGCGCGCGCTTTCAGCCGCATTTTAAGCCGGATTTCAGCCCCGACTATTTAAGGAGCATAAATTACATCACCCATTTCTTCGTTATAAAAAAATCACTTATGGATGAACTCGGCGGATTCATAGACGAGTATAACGGCGCGCAGGACTATGACCTTATACTGCGGGCCACCGAAAAATCCGATAAAATAGTCCATATACCCAAAGTGCTTTACCATTGGCGTGTGCATGAAAATTCGACGTCAATGGATGTCGGTGCAAAGCAATATGTTATTGATGCCGGAAAAAAGGCTATAGAAGCGCATATAAAACGCCTGGACATGCCCGGTGAAGTGACCAGTCTTGACGATAAATCTATCTACAGGGTAAGATTTGATGTCGATGACGAAGAGAAAGTTTCTATAGTTATTCCAAACAAGGACCATATAGACGACCTTAAAAAATGTATTAATTCTATATTGACACGCTCTACCTACAGCAATTATGAAATAGTAGTAGTGGAAAACAACAGCACGCATGCCTCTATTTTTAACTATTACAAAAAACTCGAGAAAAACAACAGAATAAAGGTCATATATTATGAAGGCGAGTTTAATTATTCCAGAATAAACAATTTTGCCATAGACAGCTGCAACGGAAAATATCTGCTTTTCCTGAACAATGATACCGAAGTGATAACTCCCGAATGGCTGGAGGAAATGGTGATGTTTGCGAGGCGCGATGATGTCGGCGCCGTTGGAGCAAAGCTGCTCTATCCTAATAACACTATACAGCATGCCGGCGTTGTAGTGGGTCTTGGCGGCGTTGCAGGACATGTTTATCCCGGTGCTCCCAGAGATGCTTCCGGATATTTCCATCGCTTAAGGCTGGTCAATGATTATGGAGCCGTTACCGGCGCCTGCCTCATGATGAAAAAGGATGATTTTGTAAATGCCGGAGGCTTTGATGAGGAACTGGCGGTGGCTTTCAATGATATTGACCTCTGCGTTAAGATGCTGCGTCTTGGGAAATATAACGTATATACACCGTTCTGCGAGCTGTATCATTATGAATCCAAGTCGAGAGGGCTTGACCTTGAGGGTGAAAAGAATATCCGCTTCCAGGGCGAGGTAAAAATGGCAAAAGAGAAATGGAAGGATGTACTCAGCAAAGGAGATCCTTTCTACAGCCCGAATTTGTCTCTTGATACGGGATTTTACGAAATAGGCAGATAAAGTATAAAATATACTTTGCTTTATAATACTTATATGGTATAATTTAGTTGGCCATCCATTTATTTGGGTTGGAGGTAATTCTTTGAAAAAACGGAGAAATATATTTCTGTCGGTTTTCTTTATATTCCTGTCTTTTATATTGTTTTTGCCGATAAACGACCAGATTGAATCGCTGCCGGCTATAGCAAATCTGGCCATAGCCGCCGCGGGCAGTGCTGTTATAATATTTATCCTTTACAAGGCCCGTCTGCTTAACGCCGTGTTTGGGCTTGTAGAAACGATAAGCACAAATAAGCGGCTGATTCTGTCGCTTTCCAAAAACGACTTTAAGCAGAGGTTTGCCGGCTCGTATTTCGGTGTTATATGGGCATTTATACAGCCGATAGTTACCGTTATAATGTACAGCGTGGTGTTTCAGCTGCTGCTTAATCAGGGCGCTACTGTTGATGACGGCGTGCCGTATTCGCTGTGGCTTATCTGCGGGCTTGTGCCGTGGTTTTACTTTTCGGAGGCATGGCTCGGCACCTGCAACAGCATGCTTGAATACAGCTTCCTTGTAAAAAAGGTTGTATTCCGTATTGACATCCTGCCGCTTGTAAAGGTTATATCCTCGTTTATAGTACATGCCTTTTTTGCGGTACTCATGCTGGTAGTTGCGATGCTGTTTGGCTTTTCCCCGGACCTGTATACGTTACAGATTATTTATTATATGTTTTGTCTTGTGATGCTTATCACTATGCTGGGCATCCTTACCTCTGCCATAACGGTGTTTTTCCGCGATTTTTCACAGCTTATAAACGTACTTATTCAGATAGGCGTATGGCTGGTGCCTATTATGTGGAATATAAACGGAGATCAGATTCCGGACAGCTTTAAATGGATATTTAAGTTTAATCCGCTGTATTATATAATAATGGGCTATCGCGACGCTATAGTTTATAAGCAGTGGTTTTGGGAAGCTCCCATGCTGACGCTTTATTTCTGGCTGTTTGTGGGGCTTTTGGGACTGTTTGCAATAAATCTGTTCAACAGACTAAGGCCGCACTTCGCCGACGTATTATAGATTGGAATGAGCACATGCCGCAGATAATGATTGATGTTGAAAACATCTCAAAAGTTTATAAGATATATGATAAACCGGGCGACAGGCTTAAGGACGCCCTGTTTCCCTTCACCAAAAGCCGCTATCGTGAGTTTGCCGCTCTCAACGGCATCTCTTTTAAAGCCGAGAAGGGAGACGCCATAGGCTTTTTAGGCAAAAACGGCTCCGGTAAGTCGACGCTGCTGAAGATAATCACGGGGGTGCTAAGCCCGTCCGGCGGAAGCGTTTCCGTCAGCGGAAGAGTCGCCTCCATACTCGAGCTCGGCGCCGGCTTTAATCAGGAATATACCGGCATAGAAAACATATATTTAAACGGCACGATAATGGGCTTTACCAAGGCGGAAATGGACAAAAAGCTGCAAAGCATTATCGATTTTGCCGACATCGGCGATTTTATATATCAGCCGGTCAAAATATATTCGAGCGGTATGTTTGCGAGGCTGGCTTTTGCTGTTTCAATAAACGTTGAGCCGGACATACTGATAATAGACGAGGTCCTGGCAGTCGGCGACGCAAGATTCCAGACAAAGTGCATAAGCAAGCTCAAGCAGCTCAAGGATATGGGCACGACGATACTGTTTGTTTCCCACGCCTCCGAGCAGGTAAAGCGCTTCTGCAACCGTGCGATATGGATAAAAGAGGGCAAAATAGAGGCGGAGGGCCTCTCCAGCGAGATAGTTGACATATACGATTCCTGGCTGCTGTTCGGCAAGCAGACGGAGATAAAAACCGAGAGCGAGGAGCTGCCGGAGCTGCCGGCGAAAAAGGAAAAAGCGGAAAAGAAGAGGTCGGCTAAGAAAGAAACGGACGCTGACGAGGAGTTTAAGCTGCCTGAGGATAAAAGTATACTTGCGAGGATAGTCGACGTAAAAATTAATAAGACAGTGTTTCACACCTTTGACAAGCTGTCCGTTGATATAACGTACGATATATACGAAGAGGAGATAAGGGACTTTTTACTCGGCGCGGCGATATATTCAGCCGACCACAACGACTATATCTTCGGGCCGAACACATATCTTGAGAAGACCGAGGTGCCGAAAACACGCGGCCGCCATAAGGTGCGCTACACTATACCAAGCCTCCAGCTCATAAAGGGTGCGTTCACGATAGATGCAGGCGTTTTCAACAACGAGGGCATGGTTACGATAGACTACAAAACGGCAGCGGCAGACTTTGAGGTTACAAATGAATATTTTTCAGAAGGACTTGTATATATGAAGCATGAATGGGAAGTGATCAAATGAAAATTCCGTTTGACCAGTACCAGCGCTACAAAAATACTCAGAAGATAATAGACTCTGTGCGCAGACCCGGCGAACGCTTCAAAATATTGGAGGTGGGTGCTAACGAGCACAGAAACCTTGAGCACTTTTTGCCGGAGGATGACATAAAATATCTTGATATAAAGCTATCCGACGAATGCTTGAACAGTCCTCAGTATATTCTTGGCGATGCGACGGATATGCCGTTTGAGGATAATTATTTTGACATCATCGTCGCACTGGACGTATATGAGCATATTCTGCCCGACCGCAGAGAAAGCTTTCTGACAGAGATAAACCGTGTATGCAAAAATAATTTCATAATATGCGCGCCGATGAAAAATGAGCGCATACAGCGGGCGGAGGAGCGCGTAAACGAAGTATACAAAACGATAAACAGCCAGGACTTTATATGGCTTAAGGAGCATGCAGACAATATCCTGCCGGACCTTGACTGGACCAAGACCTTTCTTGAAAAAAGCAATATAAAATTCAAGAGCTTTTGCCACGGCACGCTTGAGGTTTGGGAAATGCTCATGTCGATAACCTTTTTCTCCACGCTCTACCCCCAGACCTACTCGTACCGTGTTATGATTGACGAGTTTTACAACGACGAGATTTTTGAAAACGATTATAATAATGAGGATTTTTACCGCGCCTTTTTTGTTGGCGAAAAGGCAAGAAGCTTTGACGCAGGCAGCGTTATAAAGTCTCAGCAGAATACGGCATGGAAATACAGGCTTAATATATTAAAGGATAACTTTTTCAACCTGCTTAACATAACCTGCTTCAGACACAGGGACGCAAAATATTTTGCAGAGCTGTTTTACGACACTGGAAGCGGCTTCAGCCAGGTCGACCGTCTTGAGGTCATGCTGAATATAGACGGGCATGGATATTTCAGCATAGGAAAGAAATTCAATTTAAGCAAGATAAGCGGCATAAAGCGGCTGAGATTTGACCCGGTGAACAGCAGCTGCGTCATTGACGGCATAAGCGTAACTGCGACACGGCAGAGCGGTGAGATAGTAGACCTGCTTACAAAGGCCAAATACGGCTTTAAGACAATATCCGGCAAAACGGTGTTTATAAGCAACGACCCGCAGATACTGCTCGACGAGGTGGATGAAGCCGATCCGATAGTCGAGGTGGATATCTCAATGAGCGGCACGGTGTATGACAATCTGCCGGACTATCTGATAGACGCCTATGAAAGTGATATGGCTAATTTAAAAAACAAGCTCGCTAAGGAAAAAATGAAAAATATGGAGCTTAAGGCCAAGGTTACTTCACTGCAGCGCTTTGAAGACGAGGTTCGCTCGTCTGTGTTCTTTAAATTCAAGAAGGTTAAAAAAGAAAAAAAGGGGAAAAACAAAAAATAGTCTGATTGATATTAAATGCGCTGTAATGCTTTGCAGCGCATTTGCTGTATTGTACTGCGGACATGTCCCACGGCAATGCATGGTTTAACCGCGCTCTGTCCGGACGGCATGCTCATATTCAACATGCCAAAATGCGGCCGGCAGAATGTTTTGCTTAGAACCGGCGCATATTAAAGATAGTTTTACTAAACATATAATTTATGCTATAATAACTTAAATAAGACATATAATAGCAACGATACTGGGATTAATGCTGATTTAAGCCGGGGGTTATTATGCACAGTGTATATAATTGCCACGAGGATTGTCAGGTAATAAGCAAAAACACGTTGGAACCGAGGTCATACTATATTCCGTACGGGTCGTATCTTGATGCCGTGGAGAAGCCGAAGGAAAAGTCCGACCGGCTTATAAGTCTTGCGGGAGACTGGCATTACAAGATGTATGGGGACATACGCGACGTACCGGAAATATCCCCCGAAACGGAGAAAAGGATATGCGGAAAAAGCGTTTTGACACTGCCATGCAATATTGAAACGGCAAAGCTGGATATCCCTCGCGCTAACAGCGCCTACCCGTTCCCGTGCGATATACCCTATACCGCTCCTGTCAATCCGGCGGCGGTGTTTTGCCGCGACTTTTATATAAGCGAGCAGTTTGACGGCTATAAGAAATATTTTGTCTGCGAGGGCAGCTCACCGTTTTATCTTTTTGTGAACGGCCGCTTTGCAGGCTATGCTCAGGGACACAGCAGGATGAGCGAGTTCGACATCGGAGACATGCTGACTCCAGGAACAAACAGCATTTGCATAGTAACCGTCAAATACGCCGACTCGGCATATCTGGAGTGCTATAAGACGATTGATCTATGGGGCGTGTTCGGCGACATATACATACTTGCGCGCCCAAAGGGGCACATAATCGATTATAAAATAACGTCAAGGCTGACCGACTCAATGCGCGGCGCCAATCTTTGCGTAAATGTAAAGTCAGTGCTTTCCGACGGCATAAGCGTGACGGTGATAGACCCCAACGGTGAGGCGGTGGAATCGCGCCCGGCAAGTGATGAAGGAACAGCGGAATTTTATATAGAGACGCCGTATATATGGAGTGCGGAAAGTCCCGATTTATATACTGTTGTGATAAGCCAGGGCGGTGAGTATATAGCCGCAAAGACGGGCATAAGGGAAATAGCGCTTGAAAGCGGCGTGCTCAGGATAAACAACCGCAGCGTTAAGCTTAAGGGAGTTGTCTTTAACCCAATCAGTCCCGTAAGGGGATATGCCTTGACAGTCGGGGGAATGCACGGCAGTCTTGTCAGCATGAAAAAGAACAACATTAACGCTGTAAAATTTAATCAGCCGCCGCTGCCGGCAATGCTGCAGCTGTGCGACAGCATAGGCATGTATGTGATTGACGACACGGGCATAAACTGTTCCTTTATGCCGGAGGGAATGGATGCATCTGAAATTTCCGTGCTGCGCGCTTCCTATGCTGACCGTACGGCGTGCATGTATGAGCGTGACAAGAACAGCGCAAGCGTGATTGCTTGGTCGCTTGGACACCAGGCCGGACACGGGGACAATATAAAGGCGTGCTTTGATTATTTAAAGGAAAACGACGGCCGGCCCGTCATGTATGACGGTGAGGAATATGATATTTCAGCGTTATACGGCAATCATGATGAAAATATCCGCAAAACAAAGCCGGCACTGCTCTGTTCCTTTACGCACAGCGCAAAGCAAGTGTGGGACAGGGTTATATCAGATGACGGCTTAGCCGGCGCGTTCTTTGATGAATGGTGCGAGGCAGGCGTAAAGGTCACATCAAATGGCAAGAATATTTACTATACAAGAGAGTCACTCTGCGGCAAAAGCAGCGTATATTCGGACAAATCCGCTCTCATATCGTGTAAAGGCGTTGAGCTTCCTATGCTCAAAGAGCTCAAAAACGTCTATGCGCCGGTGCGTGTGGAGCCGCTCGATTTGTCCTGCGGCAGATTTAAAATATATAATCTTTATGATTTTGTATATCTGTCGCGGCTGGAGCTTTTTTACGAAATATCCTGCGACGGAAGGATACTGGAGAGTAAAAGCGCCGGTACGCTGACAATACCTCCGCAGAAATCGCAGGAGATAGAATTAGGCTATTTTTTGCCTGACGGCGGCGATTGCTATGTACGGTGCACCTTCCGCCAAGCGGGTGAATGCGCATGGGCACCCGACGGACATGAGACCGCCTTTATGCAGTTCAGGCTTCCCTGTGAAGAGGTGCGGCCGGTACAGATGGTTGAATATGCTGTTTTAAACCGCAAGGATTCCGGAAAGTATGTTAACTTTACTTCAAGCGGATTTGAATATGGATTCAGCAAATACACCGGACTGCTCAGCAGGATAAATATAAATTCTAAAAGCTTTACAAGTTCTCCGGTGTATTTGGCGGCAAAAACCGCATCAGGTATTGAGGCAAGAACACGGCTTTATCATTATGACTGTGATTTAGCGGATAACAGCGCAAAAATAAAGGCCCTGCTCTCTCTTTGCGCCGACGGCTTTGTCCCGTTTGCGGAGGTGGAGGCGGAATATCTGATAAGCGGGGCCGGGGACATTGACATTTACTTCAGGGTGTCGCCGCAGGAATCCGGGGACAAAATAGCTTCGTTAGGGCTTTATATTCCCGTCGGGACGGAGTTTTCAAACTCCGAATATTTCGCATACGGCCCCGGAATAAGCACGGCTGACATGACGGCAGGCTCAGAATTCGGCAGGTTTGTGACAAACGCGTCAAAAATGACGCAGGAAAGCGTGATATGCGGAATGCCTCCTGTGAGATACGGCGCCAAATGGGCCGGCGTATATGACGAAGGCAGAAGCGGCATGCTGTTATGCGGCGACTTTATCTTCGGGCTGTTAAAGGAAGAAGGCAGAAATATCATTTATGCCGGCTGTAAAAATATCAGCAAAGAAGCTGTGCTGAAAAACGAGTCTGAATTCCGCATACTGCTGCGGCCGATTCATCCGGACGGACGCAGTCTGAGCGAGATATCGGCCACGGTGTATAAAATGTACGGCGGATATCAGGTAAGTCTTTGATTTTAATGAGGTGATATTTTGAATATATGGCATGACATGAGCCCTGAGAAGATTACGGCAGATTCATTCTACGCCGTTATTGAGATTGAAAAGGGCGGCAAGAACAAATACGAGCTTGATAAGGACACGGGTATGCTCAGGCTTGACAGGGTGCTTTATACCTCGACGCACTACCCGGCAAATTACGGTTTTATTCCGCGCACATGGGCGGAGGACAATGACCCGCTCGATGTACTGGTGCTGTGCTCCGAGAGCATACTGCCAATGACGCTGGTAAGCTGCAAGCCGATAGGCGTCATAAAAATGAACGATCAGGGCGAGCTTGACGAAAAGATAATCGCTGTGTGCGTCAGCGACCCGTTTTACAACGGATATGAGGATATATCCCAGCTTCCGGCGCACATAGACAACGAAATGCGGCACTTTTTTGAAGTTTATAAAACGCTGGAAAATAAGGATACAACCGTGCAGGTCATAGAGGGCAAGGAGCAGGCCAAGGAGGTCATAAATCACGCCATAAATGCATATACAAAGCTTTTTGTCGGCGGCAGGGGAATTTAAGCCTGTTGCTATAATGGAATTTGTATGTCTTTTGCTTATCTGTCTGTCTTAAAACATCTGACATGCAGGTGTATGATTGCACAGCGGCGCGTCCGGCGCTCCTTTGTGCCAGGGACTTTGATAGCCTTTACACATAGGCGGGTGTAATAAAATCGCTGAGCTGCGGCTGTATGTTCTAAGGGGATAAGAAAGTGTCACTCTGCTCAGAAGCGAGTCGGGGCTTGGTCAGGATATACAGCGTGACACTGGCATTTGTTTTATCTGTGACGGCATGACACATGTCTATCAGATGCAAGCCAGCCTGATGCTTTTTTCTGAATCAGCTATAAAGTCGGACAAAACCGATTTTATCACAAAGACAGCCTTGAGCAAACACATCTTCAAGCTGCTGTTAATATTTCTGCATGCGCCGCTTTAGGCGCGGCTTCTCATTTTTATAAGCAAGGAGCAACAAAATATGAAAAGGACGATAAAAAATTTGACGCTCGCGGCCATGTTTTTAGCGCTCGGCATGGTTCTGCCCTTCCTAACCGGGCAGATACCTCAAATAGGCAGCATGCTGCTGCCGATGCATATACCTGTACTTTTGTGCGGACTTATATGCGGCTGGCAGTACGGCGCGGTGGTAGGCGCTGCACTTCCGCTGCTGCGCTCGGCAATATTTGGCGCGCCTGTATTTTTCCCAAACGCGACTGCGATGGCAGCCGAGCTTATGACATATGGCCTTGTTGTGGGACTGCTGTATTCTATTTCCCGCTGGCAGTGCCTTCGTTCGCTGTACCGCTGCCTTATTTCCGCCATGCTTGCCGGACGCGCGGTATGGGGAATCGTGCAGGTCATACAGTTAGGCCTGTCCGGCAGCAGCTTTACCTGGCAGATGTTCGCTGCGGGCGCGTTCCTCAATGCCATTCCCGGCATTATATTGCAGCTTATTCTTATCCCGGCTGTCATGGCAGCGCTCAACCGTACAGGATTGGTGCGCTTTAAGAAGCAGCGGCATGCTGCCACAAAGTCGGAGAGCTGAGCTATGGAAAAAGCTGCGGCTGCGATTTTGGCTGAAATCAATAAGCAAAAGCAGACCAAAGCACCGATGCTTGTCGCCATAGACGGGCGGTGCGCTGCCGGCAAAAGCACTATTGCCGGCATTATACAAAGGGCTGCCGGCTGCACTGTCATACATATGGACGACTTCTTCCTGCGCCCGGAGCAGCGAACAAAGGAGCGTCTGCTGATGCCCGGCGGCAATATCGATTGGGAGCGTTTTATACAGGAGGTGCTGCTGCCGCTGAGCAGTGGTCAGGCGGCGTTTTACCGCCCCTATGACTGTCATTCTCAGAAATTTGCGGAGACGGTAAAGGCAGACTTAACGCCGTTTATACTGATAGAGGGCTCTTACAGCTGTCATCCGTGGCTTTGGGATTTTTATGCATTTCATGTTTTTCTGAATATATCCCACGAAGAGCAGCTCAGGCGTATTAAAGCGCGCAGCGGTACTGCTTTTGACATGTTTAGAGATAAATGGATCCCTCTTGAAGAGCGATATTTTGAGGCCTTTGATATTGCCAAGCGATGCGAGCTTCGGCTTGAAACGTCCGGACTGAGGTGATGATGCTGTAAAGCGAAAAGGAATATCTGTTAAAATGCCATAAACAAAAATGTATATAAAAATGCATGCATCTCAGCCGTTATTTTGGATGTCGGAGCTCTGCGGCCTGAATAAAGTCGTATAACAGGCATTGAGATATATTGCAGGCATCAGAAAATCTATCATAACCTATCGTGATACTTTTAATTTGACATCTCATTTTTGTCATAATTGCCATTAAAGCGTTGTATATTTGATCTATATAAAAACAAATAATAATGTAAAAATCTCCTTTATTATTGTCTATAATTTTATGAATATAGCTATGGCAGATTATGACACAGCAGCAGTATATATGTAAACCTCCAATTCTCTTTTATGCACCCAGAGTGGGATTAGGGAAGACTAATGCATAAATATTCATTAAAGAACAAAAAGAGGCTCCATCCTTATCGGACGGAGCCTCTATCGTTATATTATATATGGGCTCAAGGATTTAATTTTATTGTAAATTCTCATATTCTTGCTTTCATCCCACGTTCCAGATTTGTTATTATAACTACTATATAGCATATTAATTAAAGGCTCTGGCTCACCTGTAAACATATTAATTATCGTATAATCGTCATTATTAACAATCGGTTTATCTCCCCAAATATCAATAAGCTGTTTTAAAATTAATAAGTATACTTCTTCATCTTCTGATACCATGTTAAAACAATTTTTCTTCCATGATGTTTCTGGAATCCATCCGCTATACAGGTCATTCAATTCAGGGACAAGGTAATCAACTATACCGCCAAGGCCAACAGTCCCCTCAGCTTCATCATTCGGATATTTGCAAATTAAAACATGTAACAATAAGTGTTCTAAATAATCACAATATATAATGTTTTCTTTTTGTTGCCATTCAAATGGATGCTTCTCAGCAAATTTCGGGTTAGACAGCATAATCGCAGTATCTTCTTTTTTATGGTGTGCGAATAATCCATCTTTTGTTCGCGAGACTTTAGAATTCTTATTATATGATTTTGTCATATAGTCTGCCCGCCCAATACCGTATTTTGATTGCAAGTAGTCACAGTACTCTAAATATGTAAATCCTTTGACTTTCTGATATTCTCTCCTTCGCAAATTAAATACTTCCTTTCCAAATATAATAAAAAGGCCGTGGATACCACATCCGGTTTTTAAAGCAAAGCCTGCGTAAAATAAACGCGGAGGCATATGTCGCTTTAAACAAAAAACTGCTATATCTCCCTGCGGATATATGCGCCGCGGCCTACCTCCTGACCGCCGCAATCCACAAGCACGTCCTCGGCGGCCTTATTGGCGCATTCAAGCTCCTCACCCGTCATGCTGAAAATACGCTTTACAATTATATTATAAGGCTTTCTGCCCGCCTCGAGACAGTTTAGTGTGTCACCCTTGAAAAATCTGTTTCGCTGACTTACCTTAAGCAGGCCGCCGCTGTATTCTCCGGCAATGCCAACCACCTGATGCGTTCTGATATATCCTCCGGTTTCATACGTCTGTGCCGCAGTCGGACGGCCAAAATAAAAGCCGGTGCTGTAGGCACGGTGGCTTATTTTGTCAAGCTCATCGAGAATCCATCCCTCAGGCGCATACGCTTTGCCAGCCGAGCTTAGGTACGAATCTATCGCGGCACGGTAGGCATAGGTCGTGACGGCGGTATAATACGCCGATTTCGCCCTGCCCTCTATCTTAAAGGAATATATTCCCGCCTGCGACATTTTGTCTATGTACGCCGCCATATTAAGGTCGTTGGCGTTGAGTATGTATGCGCCGCGGCCGTCCTCCTCTATCGGATAGTATACGCCGGGACGCTTTTCCTCGCACAGCGCATATTTCCAGCGGCAGGACTGCGCACAGTCGCCGCGGTTGGCGTCCCGGCCGGTCATATAGTCAGACAGCAGACAGCGGCCCGACATGGACATGCACATGGCACCGTGAACAAATGCCTCAAGCTGCATATCAGCCGGGATATCTGCCCTTATGTCAGCTATCTCCGAAAGCGTAAGCTCCCTTGCCAGCACCGCCCGCGATGCTCCGAGGCTGTGCCACAGCTTAGCCGACTCGGCATTCGTTATGCCCGCCTGCACCGATATGTGTATATCTGTTTTTTCGGCATACCTTCTGCAAAGGGAAAAGACTCCGGCATCCGAAACTATAAACGCGTCCACGCCGGCATCCGCTGCCGTTTCTATAACCTGCGGGATTTCCTTTATTTCGTCATTGTGCGGCACGGTATTAAGCGTTAAGTATACCTTAACGTCCTCACTGTGTGCATAAGCCACTGCCGCGTGCAGTCCCTCATCACTGAAATTCTGCGCGCCGGCACGCATGTTGAATCGCTCGTGTGCAAGATACACAGCGTCTGCGCCAAAGCTTACCGCCGCCTCAAGCTGCTCTTTCCCGCCTGCCGGCGAAAGAAGCTCCAATACAGGACCTGCTGCTTTACTGCTTACGACTGCCATTTTCCCTCTCTTCTCAGCTGAGCTATTACTGCATTGTGCTCGTCAAGCGTTTTGCTGTAATAGAAGACTTTATCGGTATCCGTTACAAAATAATCATAATCAAAGTTTTCCTCCGGGTAAAGCACGGCATTTATCGCGTCAATGCCCGGGTTGCATATCGGTCCGGGCGGCAGGCCCTCGGTCACCATTGTGTTGTACATTATTCCTGCCTTCTGGGCATATGTCACCGTCGGTGTAGAGCCCAGCAGCTTAGGCTGGTCAGTCCAGTTAAGCCTGTTGTAAAATACCGCCGCTACCTTTGCCATGTTTTCAGGGTCGCCGCTCGCCTCAAGCTCTACTATGGATGCCAGCGTCAGCACCTCGTGCATAGAATAGCCAAGCTCGTCGGCCCGGGCCTTCATTTCGTCGGTAAATACAGTATCAAGCTGCGATATCAGCTTGTTGAGCGCAGTAAAACCAGACTGGTCGGTATCGTCCTTATAGAAATTATACGTCTCAGGATACAGATAGCCCTCAAGCCGGTAGTATACGCGCTGTACAGGGATATCCTCAATAAAGTCGTAATTAAACTCGCCGGAGGCAACGGCCTCATCAAACGAATCAGCAGTACATGCGCCGGCCTCCACCAAAAGCGTCTTTATCGTTTCAAGAGTGGCGCCCTCCGGTATAGTCACCGTCACCTCGTCGGCCGCCAGTCCGCCCTCCTGAAGCTGAGAGATTATTCCCTCGTAGCCTATGCTGTTGTAGAAATTGTAAACACCGCTTCTCAGCGTACCGTCCACGCCCTTAAACTTGGCAAACATCCTGAACAGCCACGGATGGTCTATCGCGCCGGCCTCCTCAAGAGCATCGGCTATCTCAGCCGTAGTGGCATCCTGCTCAATAACGACCTCGCAGTATTCGTTCTTGCCGAGCGCCAGCATATCCCAGAGCGTAGTTATTATTGCCCAAGAGAAAAATACTGACAGTCCGACTATAAAGCCTATCTGCACTATTACACTGACTATCCACGCATGAGAACGCTTTTTCTTGCCCTTCCCTTTTTTGCCGCTCTTGCCGTGAGCAGCAGTACCCGATGAAACGCCGTGCGTGCCTGCTGCGGCCGTGGCCGTCACAGGCTCATGGGGCTTTATGACAAAGTCGTCGTCTATAATGGTATCGTCGTCAAACGTGCCGCCGTCAAAGCCAGTATCTTCCGTGCCGTCAGTGCCGTAGTAATCCTTCCTTGACGTATCCTCATTACTTTTGGGCATGAACATGTCAAAGTCATACTTGCCGACGCTTTTAAATTCATCGTCGGTGTTCAGATGATTGTCTTCCCTGTATTCGTCAAGTATCTTGTCTATTTCCTTGTCATGCTCATCGCCGTGAAAATTGAAATTGTCTTTCATCCTATCAGCCCTTTACCAATAAACAAATGACAGTAACAACAAATCTGTAAAATTCATATACTATAACAAAAGCGCGGCAGAAAACGCACTTTTGATATATATTTTTTAGAGGTGAATTTTATGTGTTTCGGTAATAACAACAACTGCTGCTGGATTATAATTTTGGTACTTATACTTTGCTGCTGCTGCAACAACTAAAGTTAAGTCACATGATGCCCTGCCCGGATTTTCGGCAGGGCTTTTTCCCTTCCGTTTGGCCGCAGCTTTTAAGGTATTTATCTGTTATTATCATATCAACCGCTCTGTCGTAGCGGCCGTGCCACAAACTCCGCTTGACCTGAAACGAATATGCCAGACCCGCGGTCATGCCGCTATAGCGAGATAAAAAGCGGTCAAAATATCCCTTGCCGAAGCCCAATCTGTATCCGTTTATATCATAGCACAGCGCCGGGACAATGCAGAGACCGCCGTCATAATCCTCAAATTTCTCACATTTGAGCGGGTCAGGCTCAAGCACGCCGAATGCACCGGGACTCAGCATATCTACCGAGCTTATATAGTAAAAGTCAAGGTCCGTCACGTCGGTACGGCAGTACGGAACAGCCACCCTTTTGCCAGATGAGAATGCGTCCTCCAAAATATAGCTTGTGCTTATTTCAACGCCCTTAGACATGTATATAAGCAGCGTGCCGACATTTTTGTAGCTTCTGCATCGCAGCAGCCGCTGTGCTATTGCTGTGTCCAGCTCCTGCTTTCTCTTCAATGATAGCTTTTCCCGCTCCCTTTTGCATTTGTCTCTGAGCGCTCTTTTATATTCCCTTATATCTCTTACTTCCGGCATTGCATGCCCTTTCTTATGTTTTCCGCCGTTTTTTCGTCAAGTAAATATTCTACCATTTTAAGCGCAAAGTCAACCGTTACGCCAGGGCCGCGGCCCGTGATTATATTGCCGCTCTGCACAACGTATTCGTCGCTGAGCGTGGCGCCGGAAAGCTCGCTCTCAAAGCCCGGATAGCATGTGGCGGTTTTGCCCTTTAAAATTCCGCTGTGCCCCAGCACGGACGGTGCAGCACAGATTGCAGCACACAGCTTTCCGGAGCTGTAAGCGTAATCTATAAGCTCATGCACCTTTTGTGATTTGTCCAAATTAACGGTGCCCGGCATCCCGCCCGGCAGCATAACAGCATCAAGCCGCTCATCCGGCGATATCTCATCTTCGGCGGCATCGGCCATGACCTCTATGCCGTGCGAGCCCTTTACCTTTTTGGAGCCGACTCCTACGGTTATCACTTCAATATTTGCCCTTCTGAGCACATCTATCGTGCCTATGGCTTCAATCTCCTCAAAGCCGTCGGCTAAAAATACATATACCATTTTGCCCACCTTTAGTCTATTGCCTTTTCTATATACTCAACTATCTTTTTGTGTATCTCATCAACAGGGAGCGGCTCCCTGCCGTCTGCGCAGTCTATGACATGCCAGCCGAGCCTTTCGGCGGCATACAGCGCCGACACCCTGCTTATCTCCAAAAAACGGCGGTCCTTTTCATGTATGTCGCGCCTGTCTTCATCCCCGCTGTACCGCTTCGATATCAGCCGGCTGGAAACGGAGGACGGCATATCCAAGTATACCACGGCGTCGGGCTTAGGCAGGCCCACCTTGTTAAACTCCAAATCATAAAGCCAGTCCAGATACGCGTCCCATTCCTCCTCCGGCAGCTTGCAGGTCTGGTGCACGGCGTTTGAGGTGGTATATCTGTTGGCAACTATGACGGCCCCGTTTTCGTAATACTCGCCCCAGCTTGTCTTAAAGCTCGCAAACCTGTCGACGGTATAAAGCAATGATGCGGCATAGGCCCCGACATCACCCGGCCTGCTGCCGAATTTGCCGGAAAGATACATCTTTACAAGTGCGCTTGACGACGAGTCATAGTTGGGGAACGATACGTATTTTACAAGCCGTTCACCGTTCTTTAAATATGAATAAAGCCTTTCGGACTGCGTCTGCTTGCCGCTGCCGTCCAGCCCCTCTATCACTATAAGCCTGCCCCGCATATTATCACTCTCGCACAATCATTATCCAATTAATTATATCAGACATATATGCTTTTATCAAACACTATTTCAGCATATCTACAGGCTCGCCGACCGTTTCGGACGCAGGTATGCCGCCGTCAGACTCGGCAACGGAAGTCCCAGCTTTATCGTCTGAATTAGATATATCAAACGTATACGGCTTGGCTGGAGCATTTTCTGCGTTATTTCGCGGCTCTAAAGGAAAATTCTCAGCAGCAGCTGTACAGTCCGTCTCTGGCAGAGCACTCTCCGCGTCAGCATCAGCAGCAGTAATCTCGAACTCGGACGCGGCAGCCTCGGCCTTGTCATCAGCGGCGGACGGCTCCCTTTTTAATATTTTATCCTTTAATCTATACACAAAGCCGGGGACGACCAGGAACTTATTTACGGCTATGGCTATCACGACGCCTATCACCGTCTCAAAAATCCGATACAGCGCGTATACAAGCGGGTCGCGGTCGCCCATGACGGATATTACAACTACGAACACAACGCACGCCATCGCGCAGGAACGCTGCTTTTTCGTGACATTGCATATGACCATACATGCTAAAATGCCGAAAAAGATTATTATAATCTGCACAGACGACGGGACATACGGCAAAGCAAGAAGGGCGATTATTCCCAAAAGACCGCCGACGGCATTGCCAAACAGGCGGAAAACGCCAGATGTCACACTGTCCTCCACCGTATTCTGCATACATATTATACCCGCTGCGCAGGCATAAACAGGTATAGGATTTGCCTGATTAAAAAAAGAAAAGTCCACTAAAGCGTGCAGTATTTCGAAAAATACAAAGCACAGCGCCACCGACACCGCCGTTTTAAACGACCGCATACCGAGTCCCGGTATCCTTTTAAGCGTTTCTTTAGACATAATCCTGCACATGCCGCTATGCGCGGCTGCCTTTCAGATTATTTTACGTTCATTATAATCCAACTCGCCTGATTTATCTACAAAATAAGCAATTTTTAACCATACTGTAATAAATATTACATTTTCTGTTAACTTAAAACCGTAAAAAGCAAATGGACTGCGGGAGCGGTATTAGGAGCAGCACCCGCTTGCTCACTATGCGATGTTTATAATACATAGCACAGGGCATGCAAGCGAATGTAATAACCGTCTGCAGCTAACAATGGCTTTTGCTCTTATCAGCGTATCTCACACAAGTCCAGCTGCTAAAGTATTATCTTCCCGCACTGCCGGCCGTGGGGAGAGTCCTGCTTAAGCGGACAATTCGTGAGAGTGCACGGCCTGCTTTATCGCTGTCCGGCTAAGCTGTCACATGCGAATTACAGCCGCTCGCTGATAGCGCGGACTGCCGCATGAGCAGGGCACAGACCGTCGGTATATTTTCACGGAGTGCATAAATATCGCACACAGCTTTGGCGACGATATGCGCCAAATGAGACTTAGACATATTATGCATGTAATACAAATCGGTGCAAAATCTTACAACTCCGGGCAGCATATACATGCCAAGCACACGCCTCCCTCTATTTTCTGCGCCATTTTACGCCCTGCGGAGTATCCTCTACTATTACGCCCATATCGCTTAGGGTATTTCTTATTTCATCCGCGCGTGCGTAATTTTTCTCTGCCTTAGCTGCCGTGCGCTCCGCTATCAGCCTTTCAATCTCCGCGTCATCGCTGCCATTCTCGCTCTTTGGCTGCTCGTAAAGTATGCCAAGCACGCCATTTAGCTCGTCGAAAAGCTTAAGTGCGTTTTCAGCAGAGGCTTTGTCCATCTTATTCTCAATGGCCACGTTGACCGCCTTTACCAGCTCAAAGACGGCTCCTATCGCATCGGCCGTGTTGAGGTCGTCGTCGAGCGCCGCCGCAAAATCGGCTCTATACTTTTCAAAATCCGCCTTTTCTCCTGACTGAGGTGCGTTCTTAATATAAAACTTAAGGTTTTCGCGGCAGGTCCTCAGGCGCTGCAGAGCGCTGATGTTCTGCTGCATTATACCCTCGGTAAAGTTTATGGGGCTGCGGTAGTGCGACGCCAGCAGTGTAAAGCGTATGGGCTCATAGCCGTATTTTTCGGCGAGCTCTCTTACCGTAAAAAAGTTGCCCTTTGATTTTGACATTTTTTCGTTGTTAAAATTCACATGCCCGTTATGCATCCAGTAGTTTGCAAACTCGCAGCCGTTTGCACACCTCGACTGTGCCGTCTCGTTCTCGTGGTGCGGGAACATGAGGTCACGGCCGCCGCAGTGTATGTCTATCGTGTTGCCCAGATAGCGGCGCGCCATGGCAGAGCACTCTATATGCCAGCCGGGGCGGCCGGGTCCGAACGGCGATTCCCACGAAGGCTCACCCGGCTTTGCACCCTTCCAGAGCGCAAAATCCAGCGGGCTGCGCTTCAGGTCCGAGACCTCTATCCTTGCGCCGGACTGAAGCTGCTCTATAGACTGATGCGATATGTCGCCATAGCCCTTCGCCTTGCTTGTATCAAAATAGACGTCGCCGCCGGATCGGTATGCGCAGCCCTTGTCAAGCAGCGTATTTATTATGTCTATTATCTCGTCGATGTTCTCGGTTGCGCGTGGAGCAGCGTCAGGCGGCATTACGTTAAGGCCGGCGGCGTCCTTCTGATATTCGGCAATATATTTCTCCGCAAGCTCCTTCACGCTTATACCCATTTCATTAGCGCGGTTTATCATCTTGTCGTCCACGTCGGTAAAATTCTGCACAAATCTCACCTTATAGCCGCGCCATGCAAGATACCGGCGCAGCACGTCAAAAACACATAGCGGCCGCGCGTTGCCTATATGTATAAGATTATACACCGTCGGCCCGCAGGCATATATTTTCACCGTATCTCCTATGGGTATAAATTCGTCCTTGCTTTGCGTCATGCTGTTGTATATTTTCATATAGCACCTCTGTTAAAATTTTTCCCGTTTATATTTTAGCCTTTAGCCGCTGTACAAAATTCATGAGTACCGCAGACTTAAAGCATACGCCTTCGTCTTTGTATCCGAAAGCCTAATCCTTATTCTTCTCAGGCGGACACGGTTTTGTGCATTTGCCGTGCTCGCTGTCGATAAACATTTCTATCCTGCATATCTTTTTGCTGATATTTATTATCTCCTGCTCGACAGGGTCGGGAATATGGACCTGGTCGAGCGGGCTGACCTTTACGCCGTTGCGGCGGACAACTCTCGCAGGCGTGCCGACGGCCGTCGAATTCTCCGGCACGTCATGCAGCACGACAGAGCCGGCGGCTATCCTCGAATTGTCTCCCACAGTTATTGGTCCCAACACCTTTGCGCCGGCGCCTATCATAACATTTTTTCCTATCGTCGGGTGCCGCTTGCCGGTATCCTTGCCCGTGCCGCCTAGTGTTACACCCTGATATATCACAGTGTCGTCGCCAACCTCGGCGGTTGCGCCTATTACCACACCGGTGCCGTGGTCTATGAAGACCCGGCGTCCGAGCTTTGCTGCCGGGTGTATCTCTATGCCGGTCTTCCTCACGGTGCGCTGTGATATCCATCTGGCAATGAAAAAGAAGCCCTTGCTGTAAAACCAGTGCGCCCGTCGGTGGCGCCGCACCGCCTTAAATCCGGGATAAAGGAAATATATTTCCAAAGATGAGCGCGCCGCCGGATCCTTCTCCTTTACGGCGGCTATGTCCTCCTTAAGTCTTTCAAACATGATTACTACCCTCCCTGTTTATGCTCCCGCCGCTAACGGCGGCGCTGCAGCGATATCTCACACAAATGCTTATACTCCTCTGTTTTGCGGATACGGCAGAACGGTTTCGCCGTAAATATTGCCGGATAAAACAGCAAAGCCTCCTGTCCAAACGACAGGAGGCGATAAAAGCAATACCGCGGTTCCACTCCGATTTATATCTCTAATACCCTTAACGCGGGAAACGTACCGCACTACTGTCATTTCGCACGGCAGGCTGAGAGGTGCATTCCGCTTTTCGGCATATCGTCCGCTTTCAGCCTGCGGCGGACATTCTCTGTTATGCCGGGGCAAAGCGTACTATTCCCCGTTTGCGCCTTTGTTTTTAATATATTATATACTTTAACAGTCTGATTTGCAACACATAAATTTGTACCCAAACAGCATGCCCGCAGCCTGACCGCATCCGGCGGCTTTTACAAGGCGAGCTGTGTGAGCACGGCATGCGTGGACCGCACAGCAGCCGATATACGACAGCTCATACAGTTCATAACAGAATGTATGCGCTCGAAGCACAAATTTTCACACCGCATAGGCCCGAAGTTCACTGTGAGTGCCTATTTGTTGAAGTTAACGCATTCCCTGTTCTGATAAATGTATGTAACTCCTGATATCACCGTCAGCAGCGCCGATATCCACAGCAGCACCGAATACGCTATGCGTATTGCCAGCACTGCCGTTTCTCCCAAAAACGAAAGTGAGATGAGATACTCCATGAGCATGACGGCTATAATGGCCACCATCTGGCTGACGGTCTTGAGCTTGCCCCAGATGTTCGCCGCTATCACCTTGCCGGTCGCTGCCGCCACAAGGCGCACCGACATTATGGCGAACTCTCTGAACAGCACTATGGCGGTGACCCATATTATGCCGTAGCCGTAGCCGGCGAGTATAAAGCCCAAAAACGCCACCGTTGTGAGCATCTTGTCGGCTATCGGGTCCAAGAACTTGCCGAAGTCCGTCTCTATGCCACGCTTGCGTGCAATCTTGCCGTCAAAATAGTCGGTTATGCTGGCAATTATGAAGACCGCTGTGGCAACCAGCATATGGTGCGGAAAGTCTATTATAAGCAGTGCGAGAAAAACCGGTGTCAATATTATCCTTATAATCGTCAGCTTATTTGGTGTATTCATCGCTTACCGTCCAATCTGTAATTTTTTCCGCATAGTATAAAATGCCGTTACCGTACCGCCTCGCCCACAAGGTCGCCGTCGGCGGTATCGGTTATCTTAACCGTTATAAATTCGCCAGGCTCAATGCCGCCTGCGCATGTAAAGAATATCTTGCCGTCTACGTCGGGCGCCTCGGCCGCGCTCCTGCCAAACCACATTTTTATGTACACGTCGTAGCCCTCGACAAGCACTTGAGTTTCCTGTCCCTTAAGCGCTTCGTTTATTTCCTCCGATATCTCCTGCTGAAGCTGCATGACCAGCTCCTGCCGGCGCTTTTTCGTCTCTTCGTCTATCTGGCCGTCAAATCCAGCGGCAGGAGTCCCCTCCTCCTGCGAATAGGCAAAGCAGCCGAGCCTTTCAAAACGCATGGACCTTATAAACTCCAATAGGCTTTCAAAGTCCTCCTCGCTCTCGCCTGGAAAGCCCGTTAAGATAGTCGTGCGCAGCACTATGCCGGGTATCTCGGCGCGCAGCCTGCTTATCAGCGAAATTATGTCCGATTTTGTCGTGCGCCTGTTCATTCGCCTGAGTATGCCGTCCTCGCTGTGCTGCAAGGGTATATCAATATATTTTACTATCTTGGGATTGTCCCTTATTACCGAAATAAGCCTGTCGTCTATTTTTTCAGGATATGCGTACAGTATGCGAATCCACCTTATTCCCTCTATCCTGCACAGTCTCTCAAGCAGATCCGGCAGACGCTCGTTGCCTATGTCTTCGCCCCAGCGGGTTGTATCCTGAGCTATGAGTATGAGCTCCTTCACTCCGCGCTGAGCCAGCATAGCCGCCTCACCCACTATGTCGCTGAGGGAGCGGCTGCGGTATTTACCGCGTATGCCGGGTATTGCGCAGTAGGTGCACCTGTTGTCGCAGCCCTCCGCTATCTTTATATACGCCATGTAGTGAGGAGTGGCAATAAACCTCGGGCCGCTGAGCGGAAGCAGCAGCTTATCGTCATATCTGCACACGCGCTTTTTATCCGACAGTGCGTTTGTTATTATATCCACTATGTCGGCATTGGCACCGATGCCCACGACGGCGTCGACCTCCGGCATCTCCTTTAATATCTGCTCGCGGTATCTTTCCGCCATGCAGCCCGTAACCACAAGCAGCTTGAGGCTGCCCTCCTGCTTAAGGCGCGCTATATCCAGAATAACGTCGATAGACTCCGTCTTAGCGTCCTCTATGAACGCACAGGTGTTCACTATTATTATGTCAGCCTCGTCCTCATCCGCCGTATATTCAAAGCCGGCAAGCGCAAGCTTTGCCAGCATAATCTCCGCGTCTATCTGGTTTTTGGAGCAGCCGAGCGACGTAAGAGATACCGTATATGCCATTATACCATCCTCTGTATCAAAAAAATGTCGTATTATTCATCATATGAAATTTCTCCCACAGCGGCCGATATGTCCGCCGCGGAAAAGCCCTTGCGGTAAAGCATGGCGTACATCTTACGCCTGCCCGCCGCATCCGACGGGATTTCCTTGTATTTTGCCGCAATAAGTCTGCGTATGCTCTCCACAGGGTCGTGCTCGATGCCGGACACCAGTGCCTCGGCCGTTTCACCGTCAAAGCCCTTTTCCTTGAGCTTTATTACCGCGTGCCTTCTGGACATGCCCTTTCGGCATATATATTCCTCCGCCAGCCTGCGGCCGAAATCCTCTTCATGTATAAGTCCCAGCCTCAGCATTTCACTGCACGCCGACTCGGCCGCACCGCGAGGAAAAGACTCGCACAGCTTTTTTACAAGCCCGCCGGAGGAATAATCCCTGCCCGTCAGCAAAAAGAGTGCCTTGCTCTTTGCACGCGCAAAATTTGATTCCTCTATTATCGCCGTGAGCTCCTCATACTCAAGTCTTGCACCGGGCTTTATTCCATGGCTTTCGGCAACGGCCGGATTTAAGTATATGTGCCGGTACTCATCAGTGCTGCCGGTACGCCTGCCGTCGGCGCGCGGGAGCAGCCCTTTTATCTCGGCATAAAGATATTCGTCCATGTCGGTTTTAACGGAAACAACGCCGCCGCGGACTCTTTTGGCTGATATTACCGTTATGTATTCACTCATCAGTCGTCGACCGCTATGTCTATATTCACCTTAGATTTACTCTCAGATTTGACCTTTTTATCGGCCGGTGCATCCGCCTCCGCCGCAATTTCAGATATTTCTGCCTTCTGCGGCGCGGCTCTGTGCTGCGACTTTGCTGATTCCGCCAGCTTGGCGCGTATCTTTGCCTCTACCTCAGCCGCAACCTCCGGATTGTCCCGGAAATATATCTTTGCGTTGTCACGGCCCTGCCCAAGGCGCGTTTCGCCGTATGAAAACCATGCGCCGCTTTTCTGCACTACATCCGTTGCTACGCCCAAATCGACAAGCTCGCCCTCCTTGGAGATGCCCTCGCCGTACATTATGTCAAACTCGGCCGTCTTAAAGGGCGGCGCAACCTTGTTCTTTACAACCTTTGCACGCGTGCGGGAGCCTATCATCTCGCCGCCGCTTTTAAGCGTATCGGCACGGCGTATCTCCATGCGCACAGAGGAGTAAAACTTGAGCGCACGTCCGCCGGGAGTAACCTCGGGATTTCCGTATACCACGCCGACCTTTTCCCTCAACTGGTTTATGAATATGGCAACGCAGTTGGACTTGGATATTGCGCCGGCCAGCTTACGCAGCGCCTGTGACATCAGTCTCGCCTGAAGTCCGACATGAGAATCACCCATCTCACCCTCTATTTCAGCCTTCGGCACCAGTGCCGCGACCGAGTCGACCACCACAACGTCAATAGCATTTGACCTTACCAGCGCCTCGGCTATCTCCAGCGCCTGCTCGCCGGTATCCGGCTGAGAGACAAGCAGAGAGTCAATATCTACGCCAAGCGCCGCGGCATATACAGGGTCGAGCGCATGCTCGACATCAATAAACGCCGCTTCGCCTCCGGCCTTCTGTGCCTGTGCCACTATGTGCAAAGCCACTGTCGTCTTGCCCGATGACTCCGGCCCGTATATCTCTACTATCCTGCCGCGCGGAACTCCGCCTATACCGAGCGCCATATCCAGTGATATTGAGCCGGTGGAGATGCTCTCGACATTCATGCTTGCGTTCTGGCCCAGCTTCATTACCGCGCCCTTGCCAAACTGCTTTTCTATGTGTGCAAGCGCCGTTTCAAGCGCCTTACTTTTATCAGACATATCTCCCTCATTTCCCCTGCTAAGCAGGATGTTTTTTGCCTATTTATTATACTATACAAACCGCCTGTTATCAACTTGACCGCCGATTTAGTGTCCCATAAACGACCCTGTCTATCGCTGCGTAATCCGCTATTCGGCATATATCTTCAAAGCCGCTCTCCCTCATTATGCCGGACACCGCATCCGCCTGAGCTATTCCCACTTCAAACGCCAGCATTCCGCCGGGCTTTAAAAGGGCAGTGTAGTTTCTGCATATCAAGCGGTAAAACATCAGTCCGTCGTTGCCGCCGTTGAGCGCGCTTTCGGGCTCAAGCCTCACCTCGCGCTGGAGAGAAGGCATATCACCCTCCGGAATATACGGAGGGTTTGATACTATTATATCAAAATCCCCGCCAAGCTCTGCGGGCGGAACGCCAAGCGCGTCAGCCTTAAGCGCTGCGATACTCACGCCGTTTATGCCGGCGTTTCGCTTTGTCATTTTAAGCGGAATATCATATAAATCGGCAGCATACACCTCAGCGTCATTAAGATTTTTTGCGGCCGCGACCGCTATGCATCCGCTGCCGCAGCAGAGGTCCAGCAGCCTCGCCCTGTTTATCTCCTGTGCCTTTTTTATAACAAGCTGAGCTAACAGCTCGGTCTCCGGACGGGGAATAAGCACACCGGGGCAGACCTCAAAATCAAGCGAATAAAACTCCCAGTGCCCCAATATGTACTGCAGCGGCTCGCCGGCCGTCCGCCTGCTCAGCGCAGATATGATTTTCTCCTCTGCGCTCCGCTCAAGCGCCGTCTCCGGCTTTAAAATCAAGTCGGCGCCGCTAAAGCCTGTGTATTCCGATATTATCAGCCGTGCCTCACGCTTATATTCCTCTATGCCGGAGGCCTTAAGCTGTGCCTCGGCTCTGTCACGAATTTGCTGCAAGGTCATTTGTCTTCAGCCTGCCATGTCCTGCTATCTCTATCATATCGCTGTTGTCGCCCGGCAGGACTTCCTTAAGCGCCTGTATGGCGACCTCTATCATGCTGTCGTCCGGCTCCTTAGTCGTAAGGCGCTGCATCCACATGCCCGGCGCCGATATTATACGGGTCAGACGGTTGTCATATTTCCCGCATATCTTGATAAGCTCATAGCCAAAACCGCATATAAGAGGAACAAGCAATATTTTTATTATAACCCAGAATATACGCATTCTCGGCATAAGCAGCTCATCAAAGAGCAGTCCCAGCACGCTTGACACTATTATGCCGACCAGCAGCATGAGTATCAGAAACGACGTTCCGCAGCGAGGGTGGAAGCGCCTGTACTTGCGCACATTCTCCACCGTAAGCTCCTCGCCGTGCTCGTAGCAGAAGATGGTTTTATGCTCGGCGCCGTGATACATAAACATCCTTTTTATGTCCTTCATCATCGTGATAAGGGCAATATAGCCCACAAAAATCCCTATTTTGAGGACACCCTCAAATACCGTTTTAAAGCCTGTCAGAGCCAGATTCGTGTGCTCGTTTATAAGGTCGAACAGGAAGGAGGGCAGATACATGAACAGCACAACCGCAATGGCCACACCTATTATGGCGGCAATCACCGTAAGCACCGATACAAACGCGGAGGACACCTCTCCCTTATTTTCGCCGTCCTTACCGTCTTTGCCGTCATTTTTTCCCATTTCCTCGCTCATCGACTTGTCGGCCGATATCATCAGTGCCTTGTAGCCCAGCTTTAGCGACTCTATAAGGTTTACTATGCCGCGGATTAGCGGCCAGCCCAATATCTTTACCTTGTCCCTTATCTTTTTGTCCTCAATAATATCTGTGGATATGCTGCCGTCCGGCAGCCTGCAGCACACCGACGTCTTTTTCGGACCTCTCATCATTATTCCTTCAATAAGCGCCTGCCCGCCTATTGACGTGCGCCTGCAGGCGCTGCTTTCGTTCTGCATAGGCTATGCTCCTAACTTTGATTTTCTATATCTTCTCTTTCCGGCTCTGCCGGAAGCATTATTGTCACCGTTGTGCCCTTGCCCTCCTCGCTCTCTATCGCCATAAGGCCGTTGTGCTTGCGGACTATTTCGTCCGCTACTGCAAGGCCGACACCAGAGCCTCTTACGCTGTTGGACGCTTTATAAAAACGTTCCTTTACCTTGTCAAGCTCGGTCGACGGTATGCCGCAGCCGTTGTCTGCAAAGGCTATTTTTATGTAGCCGTCGCTATATTCGGCTGACACCTCTACCTTCCCGCCGGGCTCTGTATATTTGAGCGCGTTGTCAAGTATGTTTATAAACACCTGCTTTAGCCTGTTGCCGTCGCCTGTAACAAGGGGGAGCTGGCTCGGCTCATTATATATAAGCCGCTTGCCGCTGCTTTTGGCCGACTCCTCATATATTATAACAGCCTCAGCAAGCTCTGCCAATATATCTATCTTTTCCATTTTAAAGGACATCTGTCCGCTCTGCAGGCGTGAAAGGTCAAGCATTTCCTCAACCAGCGCGGAAAGCCGTTCGGTTTCGGACATTATTACGTCCATGCCCTTTTCAACAAGCTCCTTATCTTCACCCGCAGCGCTTTTTATCGTCTCGCTCCAGCCCTTTATCGCCGTCAGCGGCGTCCTTAGCTCGTGCGACACCGACGATATAAAATCATTTTTTATCTTTTCGGCAGATTTGAGCTCGCCTGCCATAAAGTTTATCGTGTCGCACAGCTCGCCTATTTCGTCGTTCTGTGATACCTCTATTTTCGCGTCAAAATCACCAAGGGCAATACGGCGGGCAACAAGGCCGATAGCCTTTATAGGCTTGGTTATGGTTCCTACAAAATAAAATCCTAAAAAAACCGTAAACAGCACAAATATCGCGCCTACTGCTATTGAAGCCACAACAGCGATTAAAATCTGATGGTCCACTCTTTCAAGAGAAACCACACATCTGACGGCGCCTATCACCTCGCCGTGTGTCGTGAAGACATTTGTCACCGCCATTATCTTCTCGCCGGACGAGTTTTGGCCGACATATCTGAACGCTTCATCCGATTCCGACGCCTCGTCATATTCCTCCTGAACTGAGGAACCGTCAATATACCCGGAGGTGCTGACAAAAACTTCACCGTCAGCATTGATAAACTGAATTTCCATTTTGGATTTTTCAGTATATTCGCTCGCAAACCTGTATGCATTTTCCATGTAATCGTCACTCGATGTGCCGCTATACTGGCTGAGTATATTGTCAAGCGTGTCCGTCATGTACCTGTCGACAGTATTATAATAATAATTACTCAGCAGCAGCGCAAGCACAAGTATGAATATAAACACGACAGACAATACCACCGCGAGAACATTTACAAGCCATCGCCTGGTTATTCCGTTTAATTTTACTCTTAAGCTCATGACAATCCCCCGGATGCGCCTACATATATTCTTTAATTAACAGCCCACTTATAGCCTATTCCCCACACCGTCAATATATATTTCGGCGCCGACGGCTCATCCTCTATCTTTATTCTCAGCCGGCGTATATTTACGTCGACTATCTTTTCTTCGCCAAAGAATGCGTCGCCCCACACCCTGTTAAGTATATCCGTACGCGACAGCGCGACGCCGGGATGCGTAAAGAAAAATTCAATAATCTGAAATTCAACCTGTGTAAGCTCTATCGGCACGCCGTTTTTAAGCAGCATGCGCCGGCGCAGATTCAGGGTAAATTCGCCAAGCGTTATTTCCTCATCATTTGGGACCGCCCTCATCCCGGACTCAAGCATTTCAACGCGGCGGTTGAGCGAGTCAACCCTCGCTACAAGCTCAGACGGTGAAAATGGCTTTGTTATGTAGTCGTCGGCGCCAAGCATAAGCCCGCTTACCTTATCCATTTCCTGCGTGCGGGCAGTCAGCATTATTATTCCTATTGTATTGCTGCGCTTGCGTATCTCCTTACACACTGCAAGGCCGTCCATACTGCCCGGCATCATTATGTCGAGTATGGCTATCTGGAAGTTTCCGCCCTGCTCATTGAATATGCGCATTGCCTCTTCTCCGTTTTCTGCCTCTACCGTCTCATATCCGCCGCGCTTGAGGTTTATTACTATAAACTCTCTTATAACTGTCTCGTCTTCTGCCACGAGTACCCTTCTCATATGTATCCCCCTTTTTATGCTTATTTTATCCTGAAGCCGTTTACAAGCTGTTCCTCGGTTATGGAGTATTTATTGTCCGTCTCCAAAATCCTCGCCAAATACACGTTTCCGTATTTCGTGCCAAGCCGTATATACTGAGATGCCGTGCTGCCGTTTGTGTCCCAGCTTTGCTGAGCTACGAGACGTATCTCCAGCAAATCCGTGCTTCGCCGATTGGCGCTTGCATCCCACAGTGAAAATGTTATTGTATTCTGATAATGAGATACGGTAACATTGTTATCGTCTATCCAGCTGTCGGGAAATGACATGCTGAATTTATTCTCGCTGTCTGTATACACAGTCATTACGTCAATAAAGCTGTTGTCACTCTGCAGCTGCATCCATTGCGTGGCATAAACGGAATTGCTGTACCACGAGCCCGGAAGCAGCAAATCGTTCGGAATTTCTATCTCTCCGTCCTCGTTTATGTCCATTGACCTCCTGCCAAAGCTCCTTACCGTCAAATCGTTTGAGCCTGACGCTGTATCATACATCGGTGCCGTAAGACTCTTCGCTATTTCGTCAAAATATATAACCTCTGTGATATATTCCTCATTCTTCACCGCGTCAAAATACAAAGCGTTGGCTGTCCTCACCTCACTGGCCTGAGTGTTCTGGACACCGTCAGCAGTGAGAGTCGGAGCAGCCCCATATTCAATGCTGCCTACGCCGGCAAACGAGTAGTCCGAAGCCCCTCTGTCTATCTCCGCGCTGTAAATTTCATCCCTTATAAGAGAAGTGCTTTCATCAAAATTACACAGCACTGCAACGCGCTTTACAACCACGTTGTCGCTGTACTCATCACAAAGAATCACTAATTCCTCACGGCCGTCATGGTCCATGTCGCTGCACGCAAAGTCCACATAGGAATTCTGCATCTGGCACTGGATGTATCCGTCGCCGTCAAAGGTCAAAACCTCAAGATGATATGAGCTGTCAACTGAATTTATTATGCCGACAGCTATGGACTTTCTTCCCGTGCCTGACAAATCGGAAAGTATTACCTTATCAATGTCGGTGCCGTTGGTATTATAATCGGCCACCGACCGCCATCTTTTGCCGTCCTGCTCAAGCACGTTTACATGCAGTATATAATTCTCGCTTTTCAGCTTGTAAAATACCATTGCCTCACTGACCCCGTCGGCATCTATATCCTCCACTACATATGCCGAGGTGTGCTCGCCAGAGGTAGGGAAAACAAGTGTGTAATCATCGGCATATTTTGCAAATGCCTCGGAAATATCAGTCAGCTCGCCGGTGGGGCTTGGTGCCTGTATAAGCGTTTCAGGGTCGGCGCTCACTACAGAGCATGAGCTGAGAAAGACAGCCGACATTACTATGCAGATAAATGCAGACACCCGTCTTGTCATACTCACCGCACTGCCTCCTTTATATACAGAAGTGCATTATATCTCTATTCTATAACAAGGTCCTGAAGCGACCTGAACTCGTAATCGCCATTTTTAAGCAGGTCAAAGTTTTTAAGCGCCTTGCTTATTCCGTGCGCCACGCACAGCTTCGGATCACTTACCAGCTGTGCCTCTATTCCTATGTGATTCTGCATAAGCTCCGTCATGCCGCGTATGAGCGAGCCGCCGCCGGTCAGAATAAGTCCGTCCTTAGCTATATCCCCGACAAGCTCCGGCGGAGTCTTCTCCAGCACAGACTGCACCGCCATGCATATGCTCTGCGATACGTCGCTTATGGCGTCGCATATCTCGTTGGCAGTCACCTCAAACACCTGCGGCAGGCCGGTATATAAATTCCTGCCCTTTACTATCATTGTTATCTCTACCGGGCGGCGGACAACAGAGCCTATCTGCCGCTTTATATTCTCCGCCGTGTGATAGCCGACAAGGATATTGTGCTCTTTTCTTATATGGTTGATTATAGCCTCGTTAAAATCACCGCTGGCTACCCTTACGGAATCATACTGCGCAAGACCGCCCATTGACAGCACGGCTATATCAGTGCTGCCGGCGCCGATGTCGACTACAATCGTGCCGTGCGGCTTACTGAAATCAACCCCTACGCCGATGGCTGCAGCGACCGGCGATTCTATAGGGCATATGTTCCTCGCACCGGCCGCCTGCAAGGCGCTCATAAATGAGCGCTGCTGCACAGCCGTGACGCCTGCCGGCATCGAAAACATGACTCGCGGCTTTACTATCTTGCCGTTATATGCCTTTTTCAAAAAATATCTCAGCAGCTGCTCCGCCTCGTCATAGCTGGCGATAACGCCGCGCTGAATAGGGCACACGGGGGTTATATTGCCCGGCGTGCGGCCTATCATTTTATATGCTTCATATCCAAATTTAAGCGGACGTCCCGTTTCAGTCTCCACCGAGACGACCGACGGCTCGTCCAGCACTATGCTCTTTCCTACACAGATGACCGTATTGGCAGTCCCCATGTCTATGCCTATGTCTACGGGCATTTAACCGCACTCCGTTCATTCACATATTAAACCAATTATATTATATTTCATTTACCCCTTAATTACAAGCACAAAGGGATGTCTAAATTTTTAACATTGCGTTTTTTGTATGCACTGACAGATAAAGATCATGTACAAGGTATTCACCGTTCCTTGTGCTTTGACCCAGCATTATGTTCTGTTTATGCCGCCTTTGGGCTGTGCTCCAATGTACGTCAAAAGCTTGACGCCATGCACCGGAGGAAGCCGGTGATTCGTCCGCAAAAGCACCACGACCGGACGGAAAAAACCGGCAGAGGGCGGGAGTTAGTATCAATTTTTAAAAATACTGCCGACATGCCTACGGCGGTGCGTCAAGCATTTTCTGCCCGGCTTCATGCTCCTTTGCCCGTAAACAGAGCACATTTCTTAAAACGAGCAAGCATTTTCCTACCCATTTCCATGACCCTTTGCCCACAAACGGACTACAGCTCTTAAAACGGGCAGGCATTTTCCTATCCGCTCCCCTGTTCCTTGTCCTGTAAGCAGAACTCAACTTATAAAAATAGGCAAGCATTTCCCGAATTGTGCTTAACTCCAGCATCCGCGGACAAAGCTGTTTTCTCTCCGCGGTACGGGTTGGGCTGAATTCCTAAGACAATACTGCTGCAATTCCTGCGATGTGCGCTGAGTCTTCTTACTGAAAAACCTTTAAGCATGCGCTAAGAATGCACAGCCCGTCGCGGCAGAAAGCAGAGAGGCCGACCTCATTCTCTGGTGCCGCCATACGTCTTATCCGCCTCTATTATCGCGGCATTGCGCATTACTACGCTCTCACCGCGCCACTCATACGCGCGCCCGCTTATATCCTCGCCTGGCGTATACCTCGGCCGAAAGCCTTCGGTAAACTCTTTTATGCCCGTCGTCCTTATGCCCCTGTTCATCGGGCAGACCTCCTGGCATATATCGCAGCCCCACACCATACCGCTGCCTGCGATAAGCGCTTTTTCACTATCGCTGAGGCTGCCCTTCCTCTGCGTTATGTCGGAAAGGCACATCCCCCGCTCAAATCCGCCGCCTATCGCGCCGCCGGGGCAGGCCGCAGCACAGGCTCCGCATTTAAGACAGCCCTTTATTTTTTCACACCTATACTCAGCGTCCTCAAAAACGACGTCGGTTATCATCTCTCCCAAAAAAACATACGAGCCGTATTTTTCCGTTATCAGCAGGCCGTTATCTCCAATAACACCCAGCCCGCAGGCAGCGGCCGTATGCACCTCCGGCAGCGGAGAGTTGTCGGCAAAGCAGGCGGTGCGGCTGCCAGGGTGTGCGGACGAAACCGCCTCCGCGCATTTTCTGAGTATTCCCATGCATATGCCGTGATAATCCGGCACGGCGGCATAGCGCGATATGTTTTCGGGCTTTATTCCCGTATTATACGGAAACGCAACCATTAAAACAGTTGCCGCTCCGGCCGGCACGCGGCGGGAAGCGGCATTGTTCAGCAAAAAGCGCGAAACGTCCCCATAGCGGCAGACGCCAAACAGGTCGACCGCTTCGGCGCTCAGTATTTCACTTATAATCTTAATATTCATCAAAATCGCCTTCGGATTGAATGTGCAATACAGCGGACGTCAATCGTGTTAAATATCAGCCCGCTTCCGGACTCATAAAATATCCCGCTGTGCCGCAGTATTAAGAGGCCCTGATGCATAAGCCGTTAAACTAAGCTTTCAACGCACGGGCAGTCCGGCTAAAGCATGGCCAGCACGAGTATGAGCGGCATGGTTATCACCGAAACGAGAGTGCCCATGAGCACCGAGCGCGTTGCGAGATCGGTATCTGAGTCGTATTTTCCCGCAAACATTATGGTGTTCGCTGCTGCCGGTGCGGCCGCCGGTATCATCAGTGCTACGAGTGCATCCTTCCCTGTTTCTGAAAGGCCGGTGAGCTTAAACACTGCAAAAAACAGCACAAAGCTCACTGCCGGTATAACAAGCATCCTCAGCAGTATGGACAGCCACATCTGGCTGTCCCCTCTTTTCGGCTTAAGGCTTGAGGACGCCAGATATCCGCCCGTCACTATCATCGCAAGCGGCGTATTGAGGTTTGAAAGCATTTCTATGGGCGTGCTGAGTATCTCAGGCAGCTGCAGGCCCGGAAATTTGGCCGACAGCAAAAACAGCGGCAGACCTATGGCTATTCCAACGGTACCGGGATTTATTACTGCCTTCTTCAGTGAAACCTTCTGCTCCGATGTAAAAAGCTTGAGTCCGGCAGTCCAGATAAATACCATAAATATTGCCACATATATCGACACAAGGAATACGCCCTTTTCGCCAAGCACTGCCTGAGTGAGCGGGATTGAAAAGAATGCGCAGTTTGAATATATCGTGGCATACCACAGCACGCTGCGGCGATGACCCTCTGCTTTTCTGAAGAATATAAGACAGAATATATACCCGATTCCTATTGACGCTGCCGTAAACACCACCGCTATTCCCAGCTCAAGCGCCGACTGCACGCTGAACTGCACGCTTTGAAAGGCGTTTATTACAACACACGGAGTCACGGCATAAAACAATATGTTTATAAGCTGCTTCATGCCGTCCTGATTTATAAATTTGGCTTTAAACAGCGCAAAGCCCACAAATATGAGAACAAACAGGATGCAAACCTGTATTACCACATCGCCGGCAAAGCCAAGCAAAGACAACAAATCCAAAAATTATCACCCACACACAAAATCACCCGCGGCATAGCTGCGGGTGATATTTCGTTTATTAAGATAGAAATCAGAAGCAAATGGCCTGCTCTGTCTCCTTATCAAACAGATGTATCCTGTCATTGTCAATGGCCATCTTAATAGTATCGCCGGCATGCGCCTTTGAGGTAGGCTCAACACGTGCGACAAGGCTTGCGCCCTCACAGTTTACATAGAGGTATATTTCCGCGCCCATGAGCTCGGTTACCTCAACATTTGCTTCAATAAGTCCGTCGGGAAGCTTGTTAACACGATCTTCCTCATCATGCAGGTCTTCAGGACGTATGCCCATTATAACTGTCTTGTCCTCATACTTGTCGAGAACATTCTTTTCGTTCTTATACGCCGGCACCTTAATATCATACTTAACGCCCTTGCGGGTCTTGGTGTCCTCCGTACCGAACTGGCAATAGAAGTCGTCGCCCTTCTTTATAAGCTTGCACTCGACGAAGTTCATCTGCGGAGAACCGATGAATCCGGCAACGAATTTATTTATGGGCCTGTTGTAAAGATTCGGCGGTGTATCCACCTGCTGAATAAGTCCATCCTTCATGACGACTATCCTGTCAGCCATAGTCATAGCCTCGGTCTGGTCGTGTGTAACGTATATAAACGTCGTGCCCAGCTTCTTGTGCAGCTTTGAAAGCTCAGTTCTCATCTGCGCACGGAGCTTAGCATCAAGGTTTGAAAGAGGCTCGTCAAGAAGGAAGACCTTTGGCTCACGAACTATTGCACGGCCCAGCGCAACACGCTGACGCTGACCACCGGAAAGCGCCTTCGGCTTGCGGTCAAGGAGGTGTTCAATGTCAAGTGTGCGGGCGGCCTCTTCAACTCTTCTCTTTATCTCATCCTT
The DNA here is from genome assembly GCA_944412495.1 of uncultured Clostridia bacterium. Taxonomy (GTDB): domain Bacteria; phylum Bacillota; class Clostridia; order Oscillospirales; family Acutalibacteraceae; genus Timburyella. The sequence continues at coordinate 76,545 of CALYBL010000019.1, forward strand.
CGGGGTCTTGCGAAGCTTGAGTCCAAATGCCATATTCTCAAACACCGTCATATGCGGATAAAGAGCATAGTTCTGGAAAACCATCGCTATGTCGCGGTCCTTCGGAGCAATATCGTTTACCAGCTTGTCGCCTATGTAAAGCTCACCGCCTGATATCTCCTCAAGTCCGGCTATCATTCTAAGTGTTGTGGACTTACCGCAACCGGAAGGTCCAACCAGTATGATAAACTCCTTGTCTTTAATCTCAAGATTAAAGTCGGAAACGGCTATAACTCCGCCTGCATATTGTTTTGTTATGTTCTTTAGTACTAAACCTGCCATAATCAACCTCCTAGTTTTGCTACAACAATAGCATTATATACTATATCAGATTTTAAAAAATATAGCTACTATTATATTAATCAAAGTTAAAAAAGCCTATTTAGACATTTTAACTAAATGCCGCTTTGCCGTCTCAAAATATAAACAAAATATATTTTACTTTATTCCGTTTATTTATGAAATAATCACACCACAGCAATATTATCGCGTTTATTATACGCAGAATATATATGAGTCTGATGCTAACTACATGAACAAGCTTATCGCGTGCGGGGTATATTATACTATTTTTTGCCGTCAAATGCAAGCATTAGTTTAAGTCAAAGCCATGCATAAACCCGTTAAGGCTCGGCGTACATATATCTCCGGCTATTACTTTAGAATTGTAAATGAGCAGATTGGCCTCAACATTTTCGGTGCCGTCAGGGTAGTTTTTCACTGAAAAGCGTATATGCCGCACCTCTTTCCCAGTATACGGCGATAGATCAAGCCCCTGCGACTTCTGAATCTCATTATACTCACTGTAAACATCGTCCAGCGGATCGGGTATCACAACCGCTTCTTCTTCAAGCGGCGCTGCGTCAACCTCCCAGCCAAACTGCCTCAAAAATTCAACGCAGCCCTGCGTGTCGGCCGCAGAATAGCTTATATCTCCGTCACCGCTGCCAAGCGTTGATAATATAACCGCGGCTATACAAAGAAGTGCAAAAATTATAAAAAGAGCGGCCGCTGCCTTTTTCTTTGTAACCTTTATTGATATTGCCAGCATATCCATGCCCTCCTTCTTATCGATAATTCATTTATATGATTTACAGGTGCAGATTTATTCGGAAGAGCACAGACGACTCATGGCAATTTAAAAACAGCGGGAAGCCCCGCTGTTTTTAATTATATTTAATTCAGTGAAAATGCTGTTATTTCTTATTTTACCTCCGGCAGGCTTGCAGCGGCAACCGACTGGCCCACACGGCGTATCTTCTCGTCCGGCAGATGCAGCTGAATGGATTTTGCCAGCGAAGGATATTCCTCTCTTAGCACCTTCTCGGCATTCTCTATTATAAGGTCGCCGCCCTCGCCCGACATCACGCGGCCGAGCAGAAGCATATGCTTTATCTCATAATACATTGAATAATATCCTATGGCGTGGCCGAGATAAATGCCTATCGAGCGGTAAACAGCGCGCGCGGCGTCGGAGCCGTTGTTCATCTCACCCTGTACGACCTTGAGCTTCTCTGCCGGGCTGAGCGATTCGTCAAGCTCTATTCCGGCGCGCGGCGCAAGCTTTATCACCGAGTCCTGCGAGAAATACTTCACGCCGCAGCCGATATCGCCCGACCACTCGTCCATCATAGCGTCTGCCTGCAAATCGACCGGGGCAAAGGCAAGCTCATTAAGCCAGCCGGTGATGTTTCCGTCACTGTCGACAAAGCCGGCCGCCTCAGACGTGCCCATGGCTATGCCGAGCACGTTATTGTCCTCAAGCGACATAGCGCCGGCCAGCGCTGTAACGTCGCCGTCGTTTGCCACCTCAAGCGGTATGTCGCCTATCTCTTTAGCGGCCCTGATATAGATATCCTTGACCTTTTTGTCAAACTCGTCCAGCGGCACCTTAAGGAACAGAGACGCAACCATGGCCCTGTTCTGTACATATATGCCCGCCGAGCTTACGCCTATGGCATCTACGCGCGGCATCTTAGACGCAGCCGTTTTAAATGCCTCAAGTATGCCGTTGAAATGATAGTCCGGGTCGGAATTGGTCTTTGGAAACCACACTACCTCCTCGGAAAATACCGGCTTCCCGTCTATAACCGCCGAAACCTTCCTGTCGCTTCCGCCGGCGTCAAAGCCTATGCGGCAGCCGTTGAGATGACGCCCGACGGATACGGATTTCTGCACGCTCTCCGGCGCTTTGTCATATTCGCAGCCTACTACCTCAAAGTCGCGCTCGTAAACCCTTGCCATAAAGTCGGCGTCAAACTCACGGGCGCCGCCCTTGCAGTAGGTTTCGGCAATAAACCTGTACATGTCATCGCTGCCGGCAATATACACCTTAAAGCCGCCGTAGCACCACAGCATCATCTTTACCGTTCTTTCGACATACACGCGGTCGGCCTGAGCCATGTCCGGAGTGCCGTGTATAAACGTCTTCCTCACCGCTATCTGGCCGCCGTCGCGCTCCACCGCAATAGCAAGCGGGCACTTGCCCCCGGCCGACTTTTCAAACGCCTGAGCAAATTTTGAAAGCGGTATAAAGCCGCTGTCAAGCTCGGGCACGTTCTTTACCGATATATCAATACCGTAAACCTTCATTTTTTATCCTCCTATAAACCCTGTTTTACAATTAGTTTTAGTATATAACATTATCCTCTCAAAGTAAAATATTTTTTCACTTTTCCTGGCAAAAAAATTGCCTGTTTATCTCTTGTGTTTATCTATCGGGCGCAAAATTGCTTATCTGTTCTCATGGATATGTGCGATATTCTGCCTTAGCCGCCCGCATAAACTATTATGCGCCTGCGCCTGCGCCTGCATGTCAGCCGGAAAGCGGCGGCCGCGCAGCATATATCTGTTACAGCAGAACAGTCATACATAACTGTGCCACGTTGCTGCTTGTTCGGCAATTATACTGCTCTCTTAATTTTTTCACGCATACCCCGACATATTACAAAAACCAACCGCATATTAATTATCGACACATCAAACATCAGGAGGCGACATTGTGAGGGGAGCAGTTGAAGAGCGCGCTGCCATGCTCGGCGAATACATAAAGGAAAACAAGGCCACAGTAAGGGCAACCGCAAAAAAATTCCACGTAAGCAAAAGCACTGTCCATAAGGATGTATCGGAGCGTCTCAGATATCTTGACCCGCAGCTTTATACCGAGGTCAAGGCCGTTTTGGAGGTAAACAAGGCTCAGCGACACATACGCGGCGGACTCGCCACGCGGAAAAAGTACAAAAACATGTGAATGTTCAAAGCCGCGGATGATAATTATATTTTAAGCAAATTAAAACCGTGGCTTTCGCCACGGTTATGCTTTATATCCCATTATTTTTGCTTGCTGTGTCAGAAATTGTCGTCAGTCAGCTGTGCTATTTTTTCGGCACAGTCCTTGCAGATATTTCGACCCTTAAATTTTGTCACATTTTCAGTATTATCGCAAAATATACAAGTCGGTTCGTATTTTTTCAGTATTATCATACTGCCTTCCGTATAAATCTCAAGATAATCTATATCATCCTTAAGGTCAAGTGTCCTTCTCAGCTCCTTAGGTATCACCAATCTGCCTAATTCGTCAATTTTCCTTACAACGCCAGTGGACTTCATATTTCGCCCTCCTTTTACGGCAAATATCTCCATAAAAGCGTATATATGTTCGAAAGCTATTTAATTACATCTTTTCAATCAATAATATAACTTAATTTTTCGTTTTTGTCAAGGCAACTTCTTACAAATTTTTACATTTTTGCATAATTTATCTAATTCTTAACTTTTTTTGGGTGAGCAGTCATGTTAAACATAATTTGGGCCGCAATCATGCTGGTTTCCGTCATCTGCGGCATTGCTACGGGACGTATTGGTGATGTATCAAACGCCGCACTCGACAGCGGCCGACAGGCTGTCGAGCTTTGTATTTCCCTGTTGGGTTCTATTTGTTTTTGGAGCGGTATAATGAAAATCGCCGAAAAATCGGGACTTACTGCAATTATCGGCAAATTGTGCCGCCCGCTTATGCGCCTTCTCTTTCCGGGGCTCAGGGCCGACTCCCACGCCGCCGGAGCCATTACCATGAACATGTCGGCAAATCTGCTGGGGCTGGGCGACGCCGCAACGCCGCTCGGAATAGAGGCAATGAAAGGCCTCCAGGAGATAAATCCCGACAAAAGCACTGTCAGCAGCCACATGGTCACCTTTATTGTGATGAATACCGCATCCATACAGCTGCTGCCAACTACAATTGCGGCGGTGCGTGCCGAGCATGGAGCCGCCTCGCCGATGGATATACTGCCGGCAGTACTTCTGTCGTCGGTATGCTCGCTTGCCGTCGGGCTCGCCGTGGCCGCGCTCGGAAATGTCAGCTGCAGCCGCCGGCAAAGGCTGAAATTGCAGAAGCAGGCGCCATGACGGACATAAGCATTTATATAATTCCCTCCGTCATAGCGCTTTTCATAGCAGCCGGACTTGTCTGGCGAATCAACGTTTTCGACAGCTTTATCGACGGAGCGAAAAGCGGTATTCCTACCATAATATCCGTTGTTCCTACACTTGTCGGGCTCATTACGGCAGTTGAGATGTTCAAGGCGTCCGGCGCCCTGGATATGATAACCTCAGCACTGCTGCCGGTGACTAATCTTATAGGCCTCCCGGCTGAGGCCGTGCCTATGGCGCTGCTGCGCCCGATATCAGGAAGCGGGTCGATAGCGCTGCTCAACAGCATACTCGGCACCTGCGGGCCGGACACCTTTGCCGGAAGAACGGCGTCGGTGCTGTGCGGCGCCAGTGAGACAACCTTTTATACAATATCGGTTTACTGCGGTGCAGTCGGCATAAAAAAGACAAGACACATACTTGCCGCCTCTCTTATATCAGACGCCTCCTCGGCCTTTTTCAGCGCACTCGCTGTAAGAATTTTTTTCGGCTGACTCCTGTACGGTCAGAGGAATGTCACGCGGACCCGTCGCTTAGGTGTGTAAATGCATCGTTAACCCGCACATCCGCTCACTGCTCTTTTTGCTGTCCATACTTTCAAAATATTCGCCATCTCCTTCTGCCGGAACAGGCGCAATTATTTTTGAAATATATGATTTTTCGATTTGCCCGGCGAGCATTATAAGCTGCTTCTGAAGCGTTTTGCTCAGACATTAAATCTCATCTGCGCAGAGCAAAAGCATCAATTATAATCCGTCTTGCGGCCATTGTACCGCTGTATACGCTCTGATTGCTTTTGTATATTATATCCATTTACGATAAATTTACATTCAGCGGACTGTACAAGCTTTGATATCTTGTAATCCGGCTCCATCAAGGCTTTTATTTCCATTAGCCTGCTTCAGACGCTTTTTCAAGTTTGGGCAGGCATTAAAAAATGCCATGATGCAAAAGCATCATGGCATTTTTATCAGAAAAGCAGCCCTTGTAAAAATTCAGGCTTATATAATACGAACTCTTATCACTCCGTCGATTGCTTCCATTTCCGACTTTATGCTGTCCAAAACATCGCCGTCTATATCAAGTATGGAGTAGGCATAGTCCTTCTTTGATTTGTTCATCATATTCTCAATATTTATATTTTTGGAGGATACGGCGGAAGAAAGCTGAGCGATTATATTCGGCTTATTGTCGTGTATAATGCAAATTCTCTTCTCACCGGCTTTTGGCATGGAGACATTCGGCAGATTGACGGAGTTCTTTATGTTTCCGTTTTCAAGATAGTCGATAAGCTCGTCTGCCGCCATCTTGGCGCAGTTATCCTCCGACTCGGGCGTCGACGCGCCAAGGTGCGGTATGGCTATCACGCCGTCAACACCGAGCAGGTCGTCGTTGGGGAAGTCGGTGACATAGGCCGCCACCTTACCGTCGGACAAAGCAGCTGTAACGTCCTTTGTCGAAACCAGCTCGCCGCGTGCAAAGTTCATTATGCGTACGCCGTCCTTCATCGACGCAATGGCATCAGCATTTATCATGCTGTCTGTATCCTTATTATACGGAACATGTATCGTTATGTAATCGCTCTTTTCATATATCTCGTGTACATCGACCGAGTGATGCACCCTGCTGGAGAGCCCCCATGCGGCGTCGACCGACAAAAACGGGTCATAGCCGTATACCTCCATACCGAGGTTGACCGCCGTATTTGCCACAAGCATGCCTATGGCGCCGAGCCCTATTATGCCAAGCGTCTTGCCGCTCAGCTCAGGTCCGGCAAAGGCGCTTTTGCCCTTTTCAACCAGCTTGCCGACCTCATCGCCCTGACCGCTCAGCGTCTTTGCCCACTCTATCGCCGGGACAACCTTGCGGGAGGATATGAGCATGCCGGTGAGCACCAGCTCCTTAACGGCGTTGGCATTTGCACCAGGCGTGTTGAATACCACTATGCCCTCCTTGGAGCACCTGTCCACCGGAATGTTGTTTACGCCGGCGCCCGCACGCGCTATCGCCTTGAGCTCGGGGCCGAATTCCATATCGTGCAGTGCGGCGGAACGCACCATTATGGCGTCAGGCGCCGCAATATCGTCGCCGCAGGTGTATTTTGCAGTGTCAAACCGCTTCATGCCTACCTGCGATATCTTGTTCATGGTCTTTATATTATACATGGCAAAAATCCTCTCTTTCACATTTTTGCATACGACATCATACCGCCCTATGCAGCAGGTCAAATCTTATCCAAAACGAGTAATACCGTTTTCACAATTTCGTTTATAAAGGAGGCTATCATACTTCAGGGGCATTCTGTCTCTGCACCGCTTCTCAAGCCCGCAGCCCTAAATAGCAGTACGCTAATCGTATCCGCAGCGCTTACATATTATGCCCCGCAGCCTGAGAAGCGAATGAAAGGTCCTACTCCTCTTCCGTATAAGCGTACTTGTCAAACTTGTCTATGTCAAGCTTTGCCAAATCATCGTCGTCAAGGGGGTCCTCGGCGAGAAAGTGCTGCATGAGCTTATATGCCTTGCGGCCATACTCCTGCTCCTTTTCCGCGTCGCCCTTGAGTGCAGCCAGCTGTGCGTCCTCATAAAGCAGAAACGCCGCCACCGCCGCCATGGACATGTCGCTCGGGCAGAGCACCCTTGCTATGTCGTCAGCCGTAAGGCGGTCTATAAGCTTCTTATTTACGCCCAAATATTTCATATAGGCGTCGTCCAGATAGACCTCCTCAACCGAGCTGCCGCCCTTGAGTATGCGCTGGAGCATGGTGCCTATCTGCTCTATCATCCGTATTATATAATCGCTGCTTATCATACGTGTCTCTTTTCAAAGTCCTCCATAAAGGCCACAAGCTTCTCTATCCCCTCAGTCGGCATAGCATTGTAGATGGAGGCGCGCATCCCGCCGACGGAGCGGTGGCCCTTGATGTTCACAAAGCCGTTTGCCGCAGCTTCCTTCACAAATTCCGCGTCCAAATCCGTGTCGCCCGTCACAAACGTCACGTTCATTATGGAGCGTGAATCCTTTTCAGCGCAGCCCTTGAACAGCTTGCTCGAATCAAGATAATCATAGAGTATCTGCGCCTTGTTGACGTTTATCTTCTCCATGCTTTCAAGTCCGCCTATATCGTTCTTTATCCACTCAAGCACCAGCTTGCACATATATATCGGATATGTCGGCGGGGTGTTGTACATCGAGCCGGCATCGGCGTGTACCTTGTAGTCAAACATTGTCGGAGTGATATCCTGCGCATTGCCTATGAGGTCCTCGCGCACTATTACCACCGTCAGTCCGGCGGGCGCCATGTTCTTCTGAGCACCGGCATAAAGCAGGCCAAACTTCGTCACATCAATGGGACGTGAGAGGATGCAGCTGGAAATATCGGCGACCAGCGGGACATTGCCGGTCTCCGGCAGCTTGTGGAACACGGTGCCGTATATCGTGTTGTTCATGCAGATGTGGAAATAGTCAGCATCGCTGCGGCACTCGACCGGGTCGATATCCGGTATGCGGCTGAAGTTCTGCTCCTTTGAGGACGCAACCGCCTTAACGTCGCCGTAGCGGCAGGCTTCCTTATACGCTTTGGTGGAAAACTGGCCGGAAAGGACGTAGTCGGCCTTTTTTGACTTGTTCATCAGATTTAACGGAACCATTGCAAACTGCGACGACGCGCCGCCCTGCAAAAACAGCACCTTGTAATTGTCGGGTATGCTCATTACCTCGCGCAGCAGTGACTCCGCGGCCTGTATAATTTCCATATATTCCTTGGAGCGGTGCGACATCTCCATGACCGACTGGCCGCTTGTGCCGTATTCAAGCATCTCTCCCGCCGCCCTTTTCAAAACGCTCTCCGGCAGCATAGACGGTCCTGCGCTGAAATTATATACTCTGGACATGATTTACCTCCATATAATCTGTTGTTTTTATTATTATAGTCTCTTCCCACAGTCAAGTCAAGCGGATTGATAAATAAATAACAATCTTTTTTGAAATTTTTAAAAAGAAGCGCGTTGACTTGTTTGTTGTTTTAACAAACTTTTTGATGAAAATATAATTTTAAAATATTGAATAATGGTATGATTGAGGTTATAATGGAATAAATAATAATAGGAGGGTTCGGTCATGACAAACGAAAATATAGTTTCTCAGAAAAGCAAATTAGGCATATCAGTTGCACTTTTAGGTGCAGGCATGTTCTTTTTAGGGATAGTCAGCTATCTCGCGCTTATCGCCGTAGCCATCTACATATTTATACGCGAGGACAATACATGGCTAAGGAAAACAGCTCTTTTCGCGGTGATATTAGCGGTTTTCTTCGCTGCCGTTAATTTTGTGCTTGGCGCTATCACGGGGCTTATTTCTGCAGCAACGAATATTGTTTTGATGATTTCTATAGCAAGCACTGTATTCTCCGTGCTTACCACATTGGTAAATATCGCGGAATTCGTTCTTCTGCTTCTGTTCGGATTTATGGCGCTCGGCGGAAAATCCCTCAACATAGGCTTTATAAACAAGCTTTATGACAAGCACGCGAATTAATCCTGCCGCTGCAAAAAATTTCTGCTTTTAAGTACACATCAGATTAAAAACGGCGTTATCCCTTATACCACGCTTGACCATGGAAATGTATATTTAATAAGGCATGTTCTCCACGTCCTGCGGAGCTTGCTTAAATCGCTTAAATGGAGAAAGGGCTATGATGAGAGAAAAGATGCGGGCGTCCAAAATTATACTTTGGATTATGTGCACGGTAATGCTCATTGCGGCGGCCGGCTGCGGGCAAAATAGCTCTCCGGTTGGAGAGTGGACTGTAGTTTCCGTACGTGTAAGCGGTCAGGAAATGAATCCCGAAAAGGCAAATATGCTCGGCGGAGACGTAATGAAGATTTCAGATGACGGCACATTCCAGATAATGGCTGACGATTCCGCCGTGGATGAAGGCACATGGGAACAGTCGGACGGCCGTCTTATGTTCGGTATGAGCGAAGGCATAATCATCTATGGGCATATAGATGAAGGCAAACTGATGATGCACGATGCGCAGGCTTACGAAAACGCACAGAATATCATAACTCTTGAACGACGATAAAATATAAGCGACATTCAAATCACCAAAAAACGCAAAGCAGTGTCATTTGCTGCAAAAGCCCGCCTGATAAAGGCGGGCTTTTTATATGTCTGAAGGCCAAGCAAATTATCTTCTTCTGACGCAAGCAGCTCAAAAGCCTTAGTGTAAGGAACGCTTTTTGCAAATGAAAGCATGCGTCCCGGCAGCCCGCGCCAATACGCAGATTTCCGTTATTTTTTATCCCGTTTACAGAAAGCAGTGTGCGTGACGCTATGGCGTATTCCGCATTATAGAATAAGCCGGAATACGCTTTCCACAGTATGCAAGCCATCGCTTACGCAATGCTCTTGACGGCCGTTTTTTGGCATATAATGAATTTTTATTTTCTATAAATAAAGCCCTCCGGCAATGCATGCTGCGGACGAATAATCGCGGCGGCAAGAGCCGAAGGGTATTTTTATGTAAGCTTTGCGCACCTGCCCATCGCAGACGAAGCGTCAAAGTTAACTGAACGGCAATTTCCAAGCCATTGCGGCAACAGCCGACTACACTCCGTATTCTCCGCCGCTCCGCATTCTGCAATGTTTCGGAAGCGTTTATGCTTTAGGAGAGCTTAAAACTCATTTACATGGCATTTTTAATGAGCCGTATTTATCGGGCAGGCAGAAGAGACATTCCGCCAAACTTTGATTAAAAGGAAAAAGTCAGAGCGGAAGCCTCAGCGCGCGCAGCAGTGCCGTAACGTTTTGATAGCGGTCAGAAGCATTTGTCCTCACACAGCGCCGTATAATACGTCCTGCGTACCCCGGTGCCAGTTCCACGGCCGGTGAATGCCCTGTCAGCATTTCATTGAAAACAACACCTATGGCATAGATGTCGCTTGCCGGTCCCGTCTGTGCCAGCCCGAACTGCTCCGGAGGTGCATATCCGACCGAGCCGAACGGCAGTGTATCCGCCCGGGCGTCGCTGCGCATAAGTCTGGAAATATTGAAGTCAATAAGCTTAAGCCCGCCGTCGCACAGCAGAATGTTGGCCGGCTTGATGTCGCGGTGAACTATTCCGTGCCGATGCAGCACGCCGGCTGCACGGCAAAGCTGCCGGACAAGCCGATATGCAAGTGTTTTAGGCAGCGGGCCGTTCTCAAGACGGTCGGCCAAAGCTTCTCCTTCTATATATTCCTCCAAAACAACAAGCTCTTCGTCGCATGAGGCCACCTCATATATTTGCGGCAGGCCCGGATGGCGCAACGGCATAAGTATGCGGTAAACCTCGTCATTGCCGTTACGCGACCGGCGCAGCAGCAGTTTCTTTGCCGACTCACGGTGGCAATAGACAGTGATTTCGGACAGCGGAGTATGCCGGAGCACTTCTTCGCATATGTAAAGGCTCTCAAGCGACCTTGTAATATAATCAAGCAGTTCTTCGTCCCCGCTCATTTCAAGGGCTCCTCGCCATGTGCCTCCAAAAGCTGCTGAAGCTGTGTCAGAGACAGGCTCTGCCTTATCGCCGAAATCAGCAAAACATCCCTCGAAATGCGCGGGTATAACGGCCGGTATCCGTAAAGCTGCAATACGCGCTGACAGTCGGCAAGCTCCGCCTGCATGCCTAACAGCAGCCTAAGCACCTTATCCCTGGACGGAGTCTTTTTGCCGGAAAGCACCTCGTAAAAATAAACTGCCTCAAATTGGCTGCGTCGTATGATTTCAGCCTTGCGCAGACCGGACGTTTTTACAAGAGCCTCCCATACCTCCTGCTTGGATGCGGTAATAAGCTCATCTCCGTATTCGGAAAGATATTTTTCCGGGGAGATTTCAGGAAAGGATAATGCCTTTAAAAGGTCGCCTGTTGTTTTCATCTGCTCACTCCTCAATAATATGCATAGGGAAGCGAAAAGTGCTTTGCATGCTCTTCACCGGAGCTTCCCCTTTTGACATAAAGCGTTGTTTTCGGATAGACGATACCTGCTGTGATGAAATCGTCCAGTGAAGAAAGGTCAAGCGTAGCGGGGATATAAATCTTTGTAAGATTGTTGCATTCATAAAACATATAATCGTTTATCTCGCCAGCCGACGGCGGCAGTGTGATACTGCTGAGTATACCGCACCCCAAAAAGGTGTGCATGCCAATCCGAGAGACGGAAGCATAAAAACGTACATTTGTGAGCGAAGAGCAGAATTGAAACGCTCTTTCGCCGATATTGAGCGCCCGGCCGCCTGTAAAAGTCAGCTCCTCAAGATAGCGGGCAGACGCAAATGCATATGGAGCGACATCGGTGAAAACAGTATATGAGGTATCACGCCGCCAGCCCGGATAATAATGCAGCAAATCATCGCCGCGGCCGTCCGACCCCCGGTACATGAACACAACGCCGTCGACGCTGTAATATGTTGAATTTCCGGGCTCGACAATGACCTCTTCAAGTGTATCATCGACCCAGTCTACACTGCTGTTGTTGTCAAAAGAGGTGACTGAAGCCGGAAGCGTCAGACTGCGCACACCCGTATTCGCGATGATTCCACATTCTATTATTTTTACCGTCGAAGGCAGTTCAAGCTGCTCAAGGGAAATACAGTCGGCAAACGCCATAGTGCCGATACTCAGCAGGCCGTCGTAGAGCGTAACTTTGGTGAGACTGACCGCTGTACGAAACGCATACAAGTGGATATACTCTACTCCCGGCAGGTCCGCCTGCACCAAATTTTTACATTCCTGAAAAGCCTCGGCGTCGATATGCTTTGCAGAGGTCTGAAGATGAGTTATGGCGTCAGAGCCGCGAAAAGCGCTTGCAGCTATCATTACCACGGGCTGACCGCCAAGCTGCGAGGGTATCCGGACGACTCCGCCGTCTCCCTTGTATTCCGTTATTGATACGCCGCCGTCATACGGCTCCCATGAAAAGTCCGAGGCAGCAGCATAAGGGTATCTGGAAAAATCCACGGTACCATCCGCATTGTTGGCAGATGACGCCGAAGAGGAGGTCGGTCTCCTTGACGATGTTGAAGAAGAGGTTTGCGTTTTAGAAGAGACCGCAGACGGGCTCGAAGGCTTGCCTGACGATACGTAAGACGGCCCTGAGGCCGCGGACTGAGCCGTGGATGTACGTGATGAAACCGCCGGCCATGAGCCTACAGATGAAGTGACACCGTCGTAAGGAGTGACCTGCGAAGACACTATGTCGAGCCGTGCGGAGGAGTCCTGCCGTCCCGAAGATGTCATTTGGCCGGAAGCACCGCCCGAAGAGCCTGTTTCGTGTGAAGCGGAAGAAGGCGAGCCGGCGTATGAAGATGAGTAGCCGTTATCTGCGATGCCGCCTCCCGCAATAGCCGGATAGGTTTCGGCAAAGCGGTCGGCAGAGGAAAAAAGGCATAGTATTGCCGCGGATTCCGCCGATAACAGGACTGCCGCTGCTGCAGCGCCGAGCCGCCGTCTGGCATAGGCTGAGGCATGCCTTTCCGTAACCGTCTCAAGGTCAATCAGCCGGGAAAAGCAGGACATGCAAAACGAGGCCCTGTCCGGCAAAATATTCTGACAGTAAGGGCAATTCCGTTCCATCAAAAATGCTCCTTTTTGTCGACATTGTTCTTTTCTATATTGTTTTTATAATACAGTCGCCTATGCATTCATGTCAAGTCCCAAAATGCGGAAAAGCCCATAACTGCCGCGCTTTATAAGCTGTCAGCTTATTGAAAAGATGCCGGCCGTTATTTTATAATAATGTCATTAAAATTGATAAAAAATGTCTGTAATTGTATTTTTGCTCTTAATTATTCAGCGCAGCTAAGCCTGCACAGCGTCTGCTGCCTGATAATAAATATTGGCTTAAAAATATTACGGCGTTTTGGCTAAAAATATTGATTTTACAGGCTTGAATTTTAAAAATATTCCATGCGGGAATTTGCCGGAAAAACTGCGGCTTTTCCGGCGCCGGGCAACAAAACACATGCTTAGGCGGCAGCATGACTTAGATGGCGGCAGGGAGTTTTTTAGGTCGGTGCGGCGTAAGAGAGGAGGGACGTTGCTTCATACAAAAAACAATGGCAAAAGGCGGTAAAACCGCGGCTTGGACATCATGCCGGCAAGCATGTACGGCATTTATACCGTACAACGGCCTCTGCATCATCTGCTGCGGCAATATTCCGGATACGGTCTGAAAGCCGTGCCGCAATGCATAAAGGTGATACCGGCAGGCAATACAATCCGAAGTAAGCGTTAAAACAAGTTGACACGGCGAGGTGTCAGCATACCAAGAAAGGAGAAAAGCATATGTTTCTGGCATTATTCTGGCTTGATTTTGTTATAATGACCTATTCGCTTTATGTTTCGATGTGCGTGCAGGGCGGCGTTATATGGGGGATACGAGTACCGGCATCAAGGCGGGGACAGATAAGCCGCATTATTTCGTGGGTGCTTCTTATATTAAGCATAGCGGCCTTTGCCGCGCTTGTTGTTCCGACCGCACGCAGTGCCTTAGCTCTTGCCATGTCCAATATACTGTTCCTGATAATATATATAGCCGTCTTTGCAGGCACGATATATCTCACGGCATGGATAGCACAGAAGCTCACGCTGCATTCTACAAAAAGGGACAAAAATGCCGCTATCCTCGGAGAACTGCCCTTTGTTAAAAGCGTGGAATCGCAGATGGATCAGGCTCATGCTTTTATTGTGAGCTTCGAGGGCATTGCACTGGTCAACCAGATGAATTACTGCTTTGCGGTGGAAAGGTATGAGGATTATCAGATGGGCTCGCTTACCTCTCCGAAGGAAGTGGCGCTTATCGGCATGTATTTTCTGCAGAAGCATCATAAGCAGTTCCGCTTCAAGCTTGACATGGAGGTAATCCCGGGTGAGCCGGGGCAGCTCGTCACCGCCGTTGGCAGCGGCGGCATTAATGTGGCATACGTGCATGGAACCAAGGACAAGCGAATCTTCCGCAGCTATATATTTACCCGAAAATAACGTTAAAAGGAGGCAGGGCATTATTTATGAAAATAACACTAAAATTGTTTGCGGCAGCCTTTGCCTTATGCCTGCTCGCGTCCTGCGGCACGGCCGATAAGGTGAATACTCCCGTGGACAGCTCAGGTGTGCAGAGCGCTGTATCGTCAAGCGAAGCTGCTGCAAGCAGCGCACCAGCAGAGCAGTCAGCGTCGGTCAAGCTGCCGCAGTATGAGTATTATACGGACGATGCCGGATATTACATGGCTACTGTTTATTCTTCCGGGCGAACTGTCAGGACAATCGCCGACGCCTATGGCAAAACCGTCTATACGCCGGAGGAGGATGAGAATATTCTGCTGTACGCCGGCGGGTATTTCCTTTCACAGATAGGTGATACGCAATATCTGAAAAAGCATGACGGCACTGACGTCTGCTCGACTGAGACGCTTGGAGTGACAGGCTTCGGGCTTATTGACGACACCTCGGAAAACAGGCAGTTTCTTTCTGACGGTTATGTTTTAGCATATAAAACAAAAGAAAGCTATTCCGGCGTCACCTATGAGCTCGGCATACTCGGCACTGACGGAGAATGGATTATCCAGCTGTCCGGCAGCAACCCGCTGCTGTCATCCGGGCTGGACTGCTCCGAAAATACTTTTGAAGAGGAGCTGCTGTACGCGGGTGAGGGAATGCTGGTATTTGAAGCAAGAAACAGCGGCGAATACGACTCTCATATGTATAACATAGGCAGCAATCAGGTGATAGAGTTTAATACCGGCAGCTATATTTCTGTTATGGATTATCTCGCAGAACAGGCATGGTTTGAAAACGGCGTCAGCTATGATATGTATCAGAGTACCGTATATGAAATCCATACCGACGGGAATGTAAGCAGGCAGGAGATAATATCCGAGGATGTGGTCAACCCGACGGATACATATGGCTTCCATGTGGGTGACGACGGCACGATAACCACTTTGATAAGCAACGGCTGGAACCGTATGCTTGTCAACAGCAAAAACGAGATTCTGCGGGACTTTGCCGACATTAATATGGAAACCGGGACATTTGACGGCACGGCTCCGGCCATTATTACCAATAATGAAGGCAGCAAATATTATGCGGTCATCGGCCTTGACGGCGAATTCCTTTTTGAGCCGGTAAAGCTGCCGGATAATGTCGTTTACGTCCTTACGGAAAGCGGCAGAAAAGTCGAAGCAGAAAGCGGCGCCAGCTTGACCGATTCCGGCCCTAAGCTTGTTATAGATGACAAGGGAAATGTCCTGTATACAAGCCAGAAGGAATACTCTGATTTATATATTTCAAACGGAGTTGTCTGGGAGTATGGCGAGACCGCGATACCGAGAACCGAGGAAATTTCTGAATTCAGCTATCTGCAAAAATAGGTGATACAGTGTTTTATCACCTTGCGCGGCGGAATTTCGGCTAAGCACGATGTTTTGCCTGCGATATATAAAAATTTGGAGGGAAAATCAATGAAAACGAAAAAAACATGGACCAGCAAAATCATACTTGGGCTTTTGTGCGTGCTGATGCTGATGACAGCGGCCGCATGCGCAGAAACCGGATCCGAGGAAAATGCGGACTCAAGCGCTTCTTCGGCAGAAGCGGCAAGTGATTCTCCGGTTGGAGAATGGACTATTTCTTCGGTACGTGTAGCCGGTGTGGAAATGTGTCTGGCAGACGCAGGTGTTACAGGCGCCGAAATGAAAATTGAAGCGGACGGTACTATGCAGGGGTCAACAAACGGTAACGTCGACGGCGAGGGAACATGGGAAGAGTCGGGAGACATATATGTGTTTGACATGGACGGTGCCAAGGTATACGGGCATGTAGAGGACGGAAAGCTGCTGCTTTATGATACACAGGACTATGAAAGTGCACAGCAGGTCATGATATTCGAGCGCGGCTAATAAGTCTCAGTTTTTCTGCGGCATAATTAAACTGGAGGGAAAATCAATGAAAACGAAAAGAATATGGATCAGCAAAATCATACTTGGGCTTTTGTGCGTGCTGATGCTCGCAGCTGCAGCAGGCTGCGGTCAGAATAGCTCCTCGCCCGTAGGTGAGTGGAATATCTCTTCGGCACGCATGGCAGGCCAAGAAATGGACCTGGATGCCATCGGGTTGTCGGGAGCCATTAAAATGACAATCGCGGAGGACGGTACTTTGCACGGCTCTACAGACGGTGTATCCGAGGGAGACGGAAGCTGGGAAAAATCGGGAGATACATATGTGTTTGACATGGACGGCGTCACGTTGTACGGTCATATGGAAGACGGCAAGCTGCTGCTTTATGATACACAGGACTATGAAAGCGCACAGCAGGTCATGATATTCGAGCGCGGATAAATCGGCAAAACAGTAAGCCTCCCCTTTTTAAAGCAAACAAGCCCGCCAAAAGCGGGCTTGTTTGCAAATGGGTATATTACAGTAATGGCATATAAATCCATGCTTGTAAGGAGAGCATGTTTTATGAAAAAACGATTTTTATTCTAATAATGCTTGTCTTGCTTTTGTCCTCATCGGGCTGCTTATCCAATGAAACTCCCTCGTCCGATTTTGAATATACAAAGGTCAGCGGCGGTATGGAAATAACAAAATATACGGAAAACAGCAAAAACGTCGTGGTACCATCTGTTATAGATGAGCAAAGGGTCGTGTCCGTGGGCGAGGCGTTTTCCGGCAACACAGCTCTTGAATCAATCACGCTGTCCGAAAATATTACGTCTTTAGAGGGAAAAAGCTTTTGGGGCTGTGACGCTCTCAAAAGCCTTTATGCGCCGGGAGCAGTAGAAACTTCAACATTGTCTTTGAATAGCATAGAGGTATTGTCGATACCAAAGGCTGAAACGGTCTGTTTATATCAATTAAAAAGCGCACACAAGCTAAGGGAACCGAATATATCCGTTGCACGGCATATTTTAGCGTATAGCTACAGCAGCAATTCCTACTGTGAGCCGCCAGCGCTGGAGAAGGTGTCTATTTCTGAGTAGCTGAAATATTGTGATGATGTAACAGAGTCCTCCGGCGGAACGCGCACCTTTGACGGCCTCGGTACAAAGGAAGTGACCGATACATATACCGGCCCATGGCGCACCTTTGACGAAAGTGAAAAAAGTCTGATATACTGCACTGCTTTCAATAATGACTCCATAACGGCAAACGGAGTAACATACAGTAAATAGCTGCGCTTTTCATCGCGCCAAAAGCTTACAAAATAAGCTTTTGTCCCTTCCGGCCTTTCGCCTCAAAAAATCCGCCTTAAGGGAGAGGCTTCGTAAGGAAGTTCTCTCCCTTCGGCTTTTGTAGCCAGCCGGCATGATTGGATTTGTAGGGAAAACAATCATAATGGAGGATTACAAAATGAAACAGCATTACATTAATGGAAAAACAGGCATCAGCTATACTTTGCAAGGCGACTATTATTTGCCCAATCTCACTCTGCCCCTTGAAGAAAATAAACCTATAGGAATATGGGGACAGCGGCATTTGCGGTATATCCGGCAGTATAGGAAAGTGTTTTACACGAATCTGCTTACAAGCGGCAAGCTGAATGGTTATCTTGCGGATATTGACCGGCAGGCTGAAGAATTGTTTTTTCGGCTAGTAGAACAGATGGTGGAGCTTGAAGGTATAACCGAAAAACTCAAAGCCGAGCAGCCGATGGAATGGGTAGGTAAGATGAATGCGCTGCGTGAAGCGGCTGTGGAAATCGTGAATGCAGAAGTGATTTTTGCATAAATTTAAGACACGGTGAAAGACGCACAATGAAGCGTGTAACGCTTTCAAACGAAAAATCGAGGGGTAAGGTACAAACACCTTGCCCCTCAAAGTTTATACCTTAAAAACGGCTTACAATCAGGCTTTTTCGGCCTCTATTTTTCGACATATACAAGCGGCAATTCAATGAAATAAAGTATTCAAGGATTTTTGATTACAAAGAGCTCAAATCCTGCTTGTTGATTTTAGCCGTGCAGCGATGATAAAATTGTGTCAATAGATTCTCAACACATAGGAGCAGATATACGGATAGTAGAAAAATACGCTCCCCTTATAGCTAATCAAAACAAACTTTATTTTTAGGATAAAGCCAAAACACATTGACAAGAGATATTTCTATATAGTATAATTCTAAATGAAATCAAAAAGGAGGCTGATACTATGAATAGAATCAATATCAGTGATGCGCCTGCCTACACTTCCCCTAATTCGATGACGCTGATCTGCACTGAGAAACCGAATGGCAGCACCAATCTTGCGACTCTGGCTTTCTGGGCTTTCGCTTCTACTAATCCCGGAAAGATCATGTTCTCCCTGAACAAGGGGGCTTACAGCTTGGAACTGTTGGCTGAGAAGAAAGAAGTTGTTCTTGCCATTCCCGGAGTTGAACTGACCGGTGCTCTGATTGGCTGCGGCACCTGCTCCGGACGTGATACGGATAAGGTCGCTAAGGTTGGTCTGACGATGCAGGAAGTGGAGGGCACAAATATCAAGGCTCCTGTTCCCTGCAAGCTGCTCATTCATGCGACGGTTGCCCAGACAATGGATGCAGATGATCATGTTGTCCACCTCTGCGATGTCAAGGGGGTTTACGGCGATGAAGATGTGAACGCCGTCTTTGGATGGAAGGGTTACGCCGAATTTGCGGCAGCACAGCAGAAATAAGAAAGGACAAGGCGGCTGTCCGGTGGGGATGGCCGCCTCTCAATTTGAGGTGGTACTATGAAAACGCAAGGCGGATTTTTAATAACCCGGATCAAGCAGGTCGGTGGACGGGTGTTTGAACGTATATTGAGTGAAAAAAATATTGATGCTTTTAACGGTTCTCAGGGTAGGATTCTATATATCCTCTGGCAGAAGAATGGCGTTCCCATCAGCGAACTGTCGAAGGAGACAGGTCTTGCCACAACTACGCTGACCAGTATGCTTGATCGCATGGAGGCAGCAAACCTGATCTATCGTGACAGAGGCGATAAAGACCGGAGAAAGATACTGATTTTTCTGACGGAAGAAGCCAAAGGTCTGGAACAGGAATATAACGAAGTAACAGAAGAAATCAGCAATATTTATTACAAGGGATTTTCCGAGGGAGAAATCAGGCAGTTGGAGGACTATCTTCAACGTGTTCTGAAAAACGTGGAGGAAGTACTCTGATGAGCGTCTGCATTAAGGACAATATTCAGAACATGAATCTGGTCATCGGCTGTACTGTAGGATGTCCTTACTGTTATGCCCGAAACAATGTAAAACGCTATCATATAATCAATGATTTCAGCAAACCGGAGTTTTTTCCGGGTAAGCTGCGCCTGATGGAAAGGGAACGTCCGCAGAATTTCTTGCTGACCGGCATGAGTGATCTGGCGGGATGGCAGCCGGAGTGGCGTGATAAGGTGTTCGCCAAGATTCGAGAAAATCCGCAGCATCAATTCCTGTTTTTGTCAAAGCGTCCTGATCTGCTGAATTTTGAAACAGATTTGGAAAACGCATGGTTTGGCGTCACTGTCACAAGTCGATCAGAACTGTGGCGCATAGATGCGCTTCGGGAAAACATTCGGGCAAAACACTATCACGTCACCTTTGAGCCGTTATTTGACGATCCCGGTAAAGTGGATTTCGCCGGTATCGACTGGATTGTAGTCGGAACGATGACCGGGGCGCAAAGCAAAAAAATACGGACAGCTCCCGCATGGGCGTATTCCCTTGTGGAGCAGGCTCATGCTCTTGGTATCCCTGCTTTTATGAAGGAAGACCTTATCCCTATCATAGGTGAAGAAAATATGGTTCAGGAATTTCCGAAGCAATTTGTCGAAGTTCTGGAAGAGCAAAGAAATTGGAATGAGAAAAATCGCAAAAAGTAATTTGTCAAAATGGGAGGCAGCTACACTATGAAGGTTGGAATTATAAGATGTATGCAGACGGAAGATTATTGTCCCGGCACAACCGATTTTAAGATGCTGAAAGAACATAAAGGCGCTTTTGAAGGTATCAATGAAGACATTGACCTGATTGGCTTTTGCAACTGTGGAGGATGTCCGGGAAAGAAAGCTGTTTTGCGGGCACGCAAGCTGATAGAACGAGGCGCAGACACAATAGCCTTTGCATCGTGTGTTCAAAAGGGTACACCGATCGGGTATCCCTGCCCCTTTGCAAAAAAGATGAAGGAGATAATCGAAAAAGATTTAGGCGAGCAAATAAAGCTGTTAGACTATACACATTGATTTTGGGTGAAAAAATGATGAAGGAACAGGATATTCTTATTAGAGAAGTGGAAACGAAAAATATCATGACGAAATCCAGTCTTCCGGTAGGCGGTTATTCGGTCAATCCTTATGTGGGCTGCACCCATGCCTGTAAGTATTGCTACGCATCCTTTATGAAGCGTTTTACCGGGCACACGGAGGATTGGGGTACATTCCTTGATGTGAAGCGCTGGCCGAAAATTAGAAACCCAAAGAAATTTGCCGGACAGCGTATCGTGATCGGCTCTGTCACAGACGGATATAATCCGCAGGAGGAACTGTTTGGCAATACCAGAAAATTGCTGGAACAACTCAGAGGCAGCGGCGCAGACATTTTGATTTGTACCAAATCCGATCTTGTAGTGCGTGACATTGATCTTCTAAAGGAACTGGGACAGGTTACAGTGTCGTGGTCGATCAATACGCTCGATGAGGATTTCAAAAATGATATGGATAAAGCCGTCAGCATAGAACGTCGGCTGGCCGCTATGAAGCAGATTTACGATGCAGGCATTCGTACCGTTTGCTTTGTGGCTCCTGTTTTTCCGGGTATTACGGATTTTGAAGCGATCTTTGAACGGGTAAAGGATCAGTGCGATCTATTCTGGCTGGAAAATCTGAATCTGCGAGGCGGATTCAAAAAGACGATTATGGATTATATAGCAGAGAAATATCCTGCCCTTGTGCCGCTTTATCATGATATCTACAATCATCATGACCGTAGCTATTTCAAAGCTTTAGAAGAAAAGGCCGAAAAAATGGCTAAGAGATATGATTGCCCCTTTGTGGATAATGAACTGCCTTACGGCAGAGTGCCGCAGGGGCATCCGGTCATCGTGGATTATTTTTATCATGAGGAAGTCCGGGGAACAGAGAATACAGGAAGGCGGAACAAGTGATATAACTTACAATCATCTCATTTCAGAAAAAAATAGTATTCCCACTTGCCGAAAAAATATTCAAAAACTCATTCGGTAAGTATTGACAAACAGTTGTTTTATCCGGTATAATAAAATAATTTCAAAAGAGAGCGACAACTGAATAACATTCTTCACATTAGAGTGAGACAGACGGCTTTCAGCCGGACAACGCCAGCGGTACGCTAAGGGAAAGTATCGCCGCTTCTGAAACTGCCCTGAACTGTCGGCAGTCGGAAAAGCGTAAAGGACAGTTTCGACTTTGAATTTCAAAGCCGGTTACATGAATGTGAAGCCACCACCGCAAAAGGGATAAGTCTATCCTTTTGCGGGAAGTCGGTACGCATTTGTGTGCCGGCTTTTTTTGTTGCCCGAAAGCCGGTTACAACTGAATAACCGGCTGGATGGGATATGACTGTGCGATGACCTCTTTTTGATAGGAG
>CALYBL010000020.1 GCA_944412495.1 uncultured Clostridia bacterium
GTCGCTCTGACCACTCACTTTCAGTAGCCCTCCCAGATACAAGTTGCTGGCTAACATTTCTTCCTCCCCATTGCAACGGCAGGTCCTCGTCACCACCCACACCCAATAAGAAATCCGCCCCATTTCGAGACGGATTTCTTTGGCAAGAGACAAGAAAAAAGATATTTTGCCGTTTCGCTGTGTGGACGTGAACCCATGTAAAACACAAGACTTCAAAACAAACAAAATAGAAATGTACTTTAAAACATGCGGATTTACAAGGATGAGCAAATAGACGAACGGGTTAGTAAACATTCGTTTTGATTTATTTCATTTGTAAATTTGCGTTTTTTTGATTTTGAGTCCAATTGCAAAAAAAGCAGCCCTTTAAAGCCGCTTCAATACTGGATTTATAACAAAAACACCATTAGATCCAAACCTCACGGGTTCAGACTTCAATGGTGTCTTCATTTCTACAAATTGGCCCCACTTCACGCTCTGACGATATACCGCTCCGGATCTGTTTCATTTTCATAGAGCGGGACGTCGGATGCGGCACACCTAAGACTTTCCTTAATATAAATCTGCTTTTTCGCCGGGCGCAGCAGCTTTAACGCCCTTATCAAAAATTCCCGCCAATCGATGCCTTTGTCAAGCCCTTTGTAATTATTGAGCTTACCTATCTTGTAATGATCCACGCTGTTATCAAGCAGCGTCTGCTCAATTAGCTTTAAGCTCTCCTCCGGCTCCACCACCGGCTCAAAGCTTGCAAAGGTTTTAATACCGACGTCGTGCAGTATCTTCAGCGCTTTCAAGCGGTCCGCCGGCAAGGCAGCATCAGGCTCCCACTCCCGGCTTTTGCACTCGTCATGAAAGGTCAGCGTTGCACCGACTGCAATCCTGTCTCCAAATGCCCGGAATATATCCATATCCCGCAGCATTCTGCCGCCGCCTTTGGAAAGTACTGCCACCGGCGCATGGAAAGCGTTGAGGAGATTGAGCGCCTCCCTTGTGGTCTGGTTATCATCAGCCGTTTCACAGTATACATCCCCAATAAAGGACAGGAGGATTTGCTTGTCATACCTCCTTTGCCTCAGGTCCTTCTCAAGATATTTAAGCACATCCCTGCGCGGCGTCGGCTTTATAAAATAATTTTCCGCCGTGCGCTGAAGTGCATGCGGCGCATAGCAGTATCTGCACCCGTGCATGCAGCCTAAATACAGGTTTAAGGCGTAGGGGCTGTATTCCTTTGCCCGCCCTCTCGGCTCATAGATAACTGACATAGTGCGTCTCCCTGCTTATTTTTTGTACTGGAAATATCCGTAATGCTTTGTAAAGCTGCCATGTGTTTCATAATAGGTCACTTCCCTGACACCGTAATTATACAGCATGCCGTAAAACATGTCCAGTGCATTTGCCGCAATGAGATACGGGCACTTTTTATAGATGTTCCGTATGCCAAA
The DNA here is from genome assembly GCA_944412495.1 of uncultured Clostridia bacterium. Classification (GTDB taxonomy): domain Bacteria; phylum Bacillota; class Clostridia; order Oscillospirales; family Acutalibacteraceae; genus Timburyella. The sequence goes on from CALYBL010000020.1 coordinate 1,443, forward strand.
CATGTTAAGGCAGCCAGAGTTTAATCCGCTCAGCCGGTTTGTGATGGCTGTGTAAATGATAACTGTACCGTCGCTGAGCGATTTATTTTGAAACAGTCTTTGCATTACGTCAAAAGGAATGCCGTAGCTGTCGCAGTCGATGACATTGAACTGCGATAAGTCCAAACCGCCTATAATCCTTTTGCTGTCCGCCGGCAGATTACAGCCCTTGCCTTTTTGAATATCGACGCCAAAATATTTTTCTTTCTCAAACGGGCTCCACAAGAGATTGCTGCCCGCATAAAGGTCAAGCACGCGCAGCGTAGGCAGTCGTGCAGTCGCTCGCCTGCGGAGTTCCATTTTACTCTTCATATTCGCGTTATCCGTTTTCGTCGAGTGAAGAATAGGCTTCCACGCCCTCCATATTCTGCAGACTATTTATAATGCCGGCAACCTTGTCGTTTAAATTGATATCCAAACTGATTAGGTAGTGCACTTTGTTGTACGGCTTTAACTCCTTGGTTTGGAGACTATCCAATTTTGCAAAATACTTTTCTGTGTCAACGCCCAGGGCACTGAAATCATAACCTGACAGCTCCTGCAATTCTCTCATTAAGTCTATTTCATTAAATCCTGTCTCCAAATTCAGTGCGTTGTGCGCGATGATATAGGCCCGCTGCTGCTCTTTGCTCAAAAAGTCAAGGCGGATACAGGGCAGAGTCTTAAATCCCAAGGATTTCGCCGCTTCAATGCGTCCATTTCCCTCCAAAACAATGTTGTTCTCTCCGGCAACGGCGAGCGGGTCGTTAAACCCAAACTGCAAAATGGAGTTTGCAATATGCTCAATCTGCTCTCTCGTGTGAATTTTGCAGTTGTTGGGATAGGGGGTCAGTGCATCAATCCTGATATGTTCTATGATTAGTTCTTGTTTTTCCATGTTTTCTACTTTTAGTATGCTGAGCGCGCCAGCGGGGTAAGCTTTAAGTCGTTTAGCAGCTTTTCAATATACCGATTGCAGTCGTTTAAAATGCGGTAATGCTCATTTTCCTTTACAACAATTTTAGGGGTAGTCCCGTCATTGCAAATTCCCGTCACAATGCGGATATACCTCTCCGGCTTTTCCTGCCACTTAGCCCACGCCTTATCCCGCATGACCTTGTGCTGTACGAATTGCCTGATTAACTCGGCATCTGCCGGCGTTTTCTTATATCGAGTACTGCTCTTCAGCATATCGACCAAATAAATCCACGCTGCCCTTTCCTCCTCACTAAGTCCCTCCGGCGGTTCGACATATTTATATGATTCTTCCAGCGGGGATAAGGAAACTGTGTTTTTCGCTTTGCTCATTAATTTTCATCCTTTCACTTGTATAAAAACAGGGTATATAAATATACTTAAAAGCGAAAAAGGTTGCACATATACATGCAACCTTTTTGTTTTAATTATTCATCAGAAAGAATAGCAGATTATTTAAAGTCCTTGAATATTACCCATTCGTTTTCCGGACATATCTTCCATATGATAGATCTTTCTTTTCTTCAATAAAGCAAGAGAATTATACCGAACGAAGCATAAATCGAAAAAGGACTTTCGTGATGCAGTGGACAAGTATATTGTTACACTTAACACAAAACGGCCTTATAAAAACTACAATACAAAACCTCAGAATACACAAAACGGGAATATGCCGTAAAACATGCGGATTTACAAGAATGATGGAATAGACAGATGGGTTTGAATTCATTTGTTATAAGCTTTTTCGTTTCAAATTTCGCACTTTTCTTTTTTCAGTTCAAACAGTAAACAGAAAATGCGGCCTCGAAAAGCCACATGAATACTGGACTTCATAAAGAAAACACCATTGAATCCAAATATCACGGGTTCAGATTTCAATGGCGTCTTCATTTTTGCTTTAAATAAAATTAAACATATCAGTCAATATAAAAAAGCTGTTAAAATTTATAAAAGCACTTGAAAGAAGCAATATAACATATTAAAATAAAGCCAAAAGATTTAAGGTGGTTAGATATATGAAAATAGGCGTATGCGTTTCACACGCTCAAGAAGACATATTTCAAGCTTTTAAAAATGTAAAAGACCTCGGACTCGACAACTGCCAGCTTCTTAGCTGGAACCCATCTTTGTGGACAGACGAACAAGCAGATTTAATAAAAGATGCATTAAAAAAGACCGGTGTTCAGATAACGGCTTTCTGGTGCGGATGGACTGGCCCTCAGACATGGAATTTTTATGACGGTCAGGAAACGCTTGGCCTTGTTCCTCCTTCTTACCGCTTTCATCGCATGAATGAACTTATGATGGGATCGGATTTCGCAAAGAAGCTTGGTGTAGAAGACGTTGTTACTCACATGGGGTTTATCCCCGAAAATCCGTTAGACGCTAATTACCGCGGCCTTATAGTTGCTATAAGAGCCGTAGCACAGCATTGCAAGGCCAATGGCCAGCATTTACTTTTTGAAACCGGTCAGGAAACTCCTGTTACGCTCCTACGGGCACTTCAGGATATTGGTACGGATAATCTCGGTGTGAACCTTGACCCTGCGAATCTTGTGCTTTACGGAAAAGCTAACCCAGTAGACGCTATGGAAACCATTGGCAAATATGTCCGTGGTGTGCATGGCAAAGACGGTAAATATCCTACTGATGGCCATAATCTTGGCGAAGAGACACCTTTAGGTCAGGGACGAGTAGACTTTAAAAAACTCATAAAACTGCTTGCAGAAAACGGCTATGACGGCAGTATCACAATAGAAAGAGAGATAACCGGAGAACAACAAACTAAAGATATAATTGACGGTAAAAAGTATCTTGAAGATATTATAAATAATTTATAATAATAAAAGCATAAAGCCGCATAAGTTAATTTACGCGGCTTTATCTTTTATTAATTAATATTTTGAACGCTAATTTTTTTAATATAGGTTTTCCCATTTATACATATATTCGGTTTTTATTAAGGTATATGTAATTACTAAGTACACTATGGGCTTGAAGGTATGATAATAATGAACAAACTGCCAAGGGCGCTTCCGTCTCAAAAAGGAGTGCCTCCACAATATATTATTGATATGGTAAAGGAATATATAAACAGCGGACTTATGCTGCAAAGTTATATGATTGTAAAAGACGGATGCGTTATATCTGAAGGCTGGTTTAAGCCGTATTCACCGGATTATCGTCATATGATGTTTTCGATAACAAAAGGCTTTACAAGCCTTGCGGCTGGCATGGCTATAAGTGAAGGACTTATATCTTTGGACGACAGGGTTGTTGATTTCTTCCCCGATAAGCTTGCCTGTGCGCCATGCGAAAATATGCAGAAACTAAAAATAAAGCATCTTCTCACTATGACTGTAGGTCAAGATGACGGAATATATGTTAAGGATGCACGGTTTAGAGATGACTTTATAAAATATTTTCTCACTTATTATGTGGAAAACGAGCCCGGAAAGACGTTTTTATATAATAATGTCTCTACCTGTATGATGGCGGCAATAATTGAGCGCAAGTGCGGTCAAAGCCTTGAAGAGTACCTTAAACCGCGTCTTCTTAACCCTCTCGGAATAACTGATTATGTATGGGAAAAGTCCCGCGAAGGCATATGCTACGGCGCGCTTGGTTTAAGCATAAAAACTGAGGATATGGCTAAATATGGTTTGCTTTTGCTGCAAAATGGCAATTATAACGGCAAACAGCTTGTGAGCTCGGACTATTTAAAAGAAGCTACTGATATATATATCATACAGCCGCCTCAATCTCCTGACTGGAACGCAGGCTACGGATATCAATATTGGCGCAACGCAAGAGAAAATTCTTTTCGCAGCGATGGCGCCTTTGGTCAGCTCTGCGTAGTCGTGCCTAAGCATAATTTAGTTGTAGTTGCAACGGCTGGCTTATATGACATGCAACGCGAAATGGATATTATGTTCGATAAGTTTATATGCAGGCTTAATAATAAGGAAAGTACAGCGTCTTTTGAGGGCCAGCATGAACTTGACAGACTGAATGCCTCTCTGTGCATAAACATGCCGAACGGCGATATACACCCCGAATTGAATATAAAACTCACAGGCATAAAACTTTGTGTATCAAAAAATCCTTATGGTATAACGCATATTATTTTTGATATAAATAAAAATGGTGTTGAGCTATCTTTCTTTTACGGAAATGAAGAAATAAAGTGTTCTGTCGGGTATGAAAAATGGCAAGAGAATCAGTCGGCGGAGAAAAATATTATGACAGCTGTAGAAGAATACAATATACGGGAATTTAAGTACTGCTCCGGCGCATGGGATAAAAATACATTTAAGTGCACTATTGTTTATCCTTGTACTCCGTTTGTTGATGAGCTTGAGTTTGATATAAAAGACAGTTTTATAAAAATAAATCTTCATCGAAACGTAAGTTTTGAAGAACGCGAATGGCAATTTTTCGCTTATAATGGTTAATAATATTCAGCCTTATTAAGATATAAGCTCCTAATTTTGAAAGATTCTGCTCTGCATTATCATCTTTTAGCAGCCGTTTTAGCGGCTGCTTTTAGTTTAAATAATTTTGTCATATTTTTCAGTTAATACAGCAATCTATTTACACATAAATCTATGTGGTCCAATTAGCTTGTATTGCAAAATATAAGACACCATAAAATCTAAGCCATATCGGTTAAGATTAAACGGCGTCTTAATAATATTATTTTACCTTTATAATAGCAGTCTGCTGCGATTTAAGACTGCCAAAAACCTTTTTGTCTGTTATGTAAATATCAGTATCATCGTTCCATAAATCATAAGCGCTGTTTTTACCGTAATGCTGGCAGGAAAAGAGCTCTCCTTCTATTTGACTCCCTGAATTATTATAAACAGTAAATATTGCCTCACCGCTTAAGTCGTCAATAAATGCATTTATAACAAGATCGCATTGTAAAGCCGGCCAAAGCGGAAACACATTTTTTGATAAAAAGCAGTTTCTATTATCAAGCCAAATATTTTTCCATTTCTTTACCTCTGCTTTTTGATAATCTTCATATGGTAACCATGAACCGAAAATATCCTGCCATATCACAAGGCCGCTGCCGTTCATAATAGCCTTTTTCAGCATGTTATCTCTGTCTGAATCTATAGACCAGCGTGATATAAAGTGGCTGCGATGTTCAGGAAAAACATAGCGCAAAATTGGAGTTTGGTAAGGAAGAGCGGCACTCTGCTGCCATGATCCAGTAAGCACTTCGATGGTTCTGCCGTTTTCCGGCTGAAGCTCCGTACAAAAGGCACATCCTTTTTTTACTCTATCAGATTCTGTACGAAATTTATCCGGAATATTAAACATTGTGTCAAGGAAAAAACCATCAACATCTGTTTTTTCTATTACATGTGCCAGTTTGCGCGCTGTATCGTCCGTCGACATGTTGTCCGGAGCATCCCACGGCTTATAAGGAAGCATCACTTTTATACCTTTTTCATGGCATTTTTTAGTTATTTCAGCTATTCCGTTAAGCCCTCCCGGAAAATCTTCAAAAAAATCCCACTGACTTCGCTCATCAACGCCCAAACGCGGATATTGATGCCAAAGACATATAGCGTCATAACCGCCAAAGTCTTTGCCAGCATTTATTAAACGTTCTATATCAACTCTATCATTTTCATAATCGTATACTTCACGACTATATATATAGGCAAACTGATGCAGGAATATATTATTATACCACTTTAAATCCGGTCGCATATAATTATACATATCTACTTTGCTGCGAGCTGTTGACTTTATTTTGCCAAAGGTTTCCATCCATCCTTTTGAAACAGCATCGAATTTCACCTGCATTGTAACAGCTCGATATCTATTAAGCCTAACCAGGCTTTTATATTCCTTCAATTCATCGAGGCTGCTTATATGCTGGAGTTCAAGCGTGCATTCTTGCGTATTCGAGCCACGTGGGATATCAAACGTGAGATCAAATCCATAGCCATCATTTCTAACAAAAGACATAACCTTTGGACATGCTGCATGCAAGTCAAGCAAAGCTTCTCCACGGCTGCTTTCAAAAGGCTTTGATGGAGAATAATACATAGAATTTTTAAGCCCTAACATCTTTCCATCAGACATAAACGGAAACCCAATACCTACAAAGCGAGCCTCTTTTCCGTCTCCATTTTGCATTTGAATAATTACTTCAATTGTATCGTCCAAATTAGCCAAGAATGAGACGTATGCACAAACACCGCATTTATGGCACATAGAAAACTTAAGAAGCCGGCTTACGCCGTCGTCATGCTTCTCAATAAACATTATATTAAACTGCGAAGCAGAAATCTTTTGATCATTGCATTCAATCCAAAATATTTCAGAATCAATAGTACTGCAGACCTTTGCATTTAGTCTATTTGTTATACTTATAATCTTTAGTGGAGATGTGTCTACTGTAAAAGATAACTTTTGAGTACTCAAAGTATATTTACTCATTCGCCACCCTCCTTATACACCTAAATCCCACATTTGAATTACGATTAAGCCCTTCGTTTAGCAGAGGGCATTTTAGATGTGAATCGTTTGCACATGGCCCGCCTTGTGCATGCCAAAAGTCGGGAGCACGGTAATAACTGCCGCCACGCAGCAGCATAAACCGATGCATGCCATCATCATAAAGCTGCGTCATTTCCCACGCATTGCCGCATAAATCTAAAATGCCGTATTCATTCTTGCCGGAACCAAAAGTATTTACTGATGTAATGCTGCCGTATTCATCAGCATTAAGTTTAGATTTATCATATTCGTTACCCCAAGGCCATTTAAGGCGTCTACTTCCCGATGCAAAATATTGCCATTCTATATCGGTAGGTAACGACTTATTATAAAAATCTGCATAAGCGCACGCATCATTGTAGCTAATCCACACTACAGGTTTGTCCATATCTTCTTGTGAAGGCTTCATATTCACCCAATGTCGCAAAAAATTGGCGCTATCTTTTGGAATATAGCCGCTTTGCTTTAAAAAGTCATAGTACATGGCATTCGTCACAGGATATTTGTCCACATACATAGACATGACCTCGGCCCATAAAGGACCGTGATCACATTGACAATCTCCCTCCATAATTCTGTGTAGTACTCTGTAAATAAATCCTCCGCCTGGAACAAAAATTTCTTCCTGCTTTATACACATTTTTAATAACCTGCCTTAAATCAAAATTTAACACTGCAGCTTATTTTATGTTAACTTTAGTTAAATTAAGTTATAAATTACTCAAGCTTCGGCATAAAAAGGCATCTTATTGACTCACTTACAAAATTACCTGTTTATATTTTTCTAATTATAAAAGGCTTAAGTAGTAAAGTCAATATATCGATAAAATAATAAATAAACCGGTTCTCTGAACGTGAACTGCGCCCAGGCTCAGCCTATATTCAGATATTAGTATGCTTTCGTGCTTATATAATAAAAAAAGCTTAAGCCCGAACGAGAATACGCGTCCAAACTCAGTCTGCGAGAGCCATATGAAAAAGATATTTTCGGTATTTCGACGGTGGAGTTGAACTTTCGAACCCGCAAAAAGTTGGCAACACATCCGAGTGCCAGCGGTGCGGGATACAGCGAGGATTTGTTGGCGCAGCGGGCGACGATTAGTAAGGCTGTTTATCCGCCGCAACCAGAGCCGGGCACCGCAAGAGGAAGCGGCAGTGAGCCGCCGTGAAGGTGTTTGGGTCCGAACAGACGAGCCGAACGTGACTTTTTGCGAAAAAGGAGGAGCAGCGGCGTGAGTGCGCTCTGATGTGCAAAGGTGAAAAAAAGAATCGCCTGCCATTTTTTGAGGATAATTTGAACGCTCGTGTGTGATAGTATTCATTAGGCGAATATAAATCATTAATGAATGGATAATGAATATGTAAGTTCTTGTACAGTTTCATTGTTTTTAGGATATGTTCTTGTACCAGTATCATTCTCAAGAGTCATACCTAATTTCTGCATAATATTAGATGAAGCGGTAGCTGTTGTTCGTTAATATGACACATTGGTTACATCCCGCTTTCTATTTGAGTTTCTCTCTAATTTAGAAATACTTTTCAGTTTGCTTTCTACTTCAATAATTGTCCTACAATAATTGATTGTTTTATCCGAGGTAGGCGTATGTAACAATATTGGCACGATCCCTGCATTAGTTGCACCTTTTATGTCCGCTTTCATATTGTCGCCAACCATTACACATACTTCAGGCTGGTGCAAATAATCTAATACATATTGAAATGCCATAATATTAGGCTTTTCATATCCAATTAAAGCTGAGGTGAAGCATTCATCTATCACATTCGAGAATCCTAATTTACTAACAATATCAGGCAGCTCCGGAACATGATTAGATAAAATCACATTAATCCATCCTGATTTTTTTATTCTATCAAGGGTTTCTATGGTATTAGGAAAGATTTTATACCGTTTTTCATCGATATAGATTTCGTGTGTTTTCTTTGCTAAAATAATGGCATATTTTTCGCCTATTCCTAATTTCTCAAAAATCGTTTTTAAAAATCCTTCCATATGATTCCACCACGCATCGGGAGATGACAGTTCTGGATGACCTTTTTCAGGTTCATGCCAAGGGAACCCCGTGCTTAAAAACGGCTTAATGCAATTAATAGATATATCGTGATGTTCGAATAATTCATCAAGGGCTGCTAACATCGTACCGCTCCATAAGCCTTCATGAAGCACTAACGTCCCATCGAAATCCCAAATAACAGTCTTTGTTGGCATTCTGATAACCACCTACTTTCTAAACACATCCACCGCATTTTGTGATATTATAATCTTCCCCCTCTACACAAAAAAACAACAATTTTTGTTATGATAATATCATATTATATAAAAACAGTAAAGAAAAAGCGCGATTTTATGAAAAATTTATCATATGAAAAAGGACTCTGTTCCGCAGGGCGTCCCGCAAAAAGTTGGCAGCAATGCATAGACGCATTGATCGTGTTTGTAAGCAAACGACACTAGTGCCCCCCGGCATGTATGGCTGTTATGAAATAGGTACCTGTTGCCAACACAGTCGCAAAACTTCAAAATAGAAAAAGTGCGGTTACCTAATTGCTGACCGCAGATCTGGAAAGGTAGCTCTAAATTCAGAATAAAAAAAGGATGACAGTATTTTAAACAGCCCACAAAAAACTGTTCAAAATACTGTCATCCGATTATTTGTGAGAGCCACATAAAAAAGATATTTTTGCGTTTTCGGAGGTGGGAGTTGAACTCACGTAAGGGAGATTGGTTATTTGGAAAAATACTGCTCTCTGGTAATTAACAGTTCAATATTATCGTTTTCTTTGTTGTATTCTTTAAAACCAGCGGCAAGATGTGTTCGAACAGCAGCCATCCGATTCACTTCAAAGCTATTGTGAACGGCACCAACATTTAAGTTCACAAAGGCATACTCTAGAAGTAATTTCAATGCTTCGACCGCATAACCTTGTCCTCGAAATTTAGCCTCTAAAACGATTCCCATTTCGTGCCACGGTGCAGTATCACTTTTATGGACATTAACCTCACCAATAAATTTGCCATCATGAACTCGTGTTATATAGGCATAAAATCGTTCTGGTTCTTGACCAATGAACCAGTCGTACCAGTTTTTCCATTGCTCTTCGGGAAAATCAATACAGCCGCTATCTTTGTGATATCCTCTAAAGTCCAAATCATATCCCTTATTATAGTCCATGGTCGCAGCATCATTTAGCAATTGTTGTCGATACCATAAATCACGGTATTGAGGAACGTACAATTTTAATCGACTATATAACACAAAACGACTCTCCCATTCCCGCATATTATATAATATTTCATAAAATTATATCATTATTTAGTATAAAAATCAATTGCTTTGCAGAGCAAAGCTATCAATTCTCTTCACTTGGTTCTCTTTTCACTGGAAGCGACAATCTTCTGATCGAAAATTGTCGTTTCTTTTTATGTGACCATTACGGAGTAGATATTTTTAAAGAACGTACAACAACGAAAAAAGCTGCATTTTGAGAAATCAAAATGTAGATTTTAACTTGGGAAGCGTTGAAAAAAAGATACCTGCCCCAAACGCGGACACAAAAAACAACTCACCCCACGAAAATGAGGTACGCGTCTTGGGAGCGGCAGCTTGCCGCTGGCAAGAGACAACAAAAAAGATATTGAGCCGTTTCAGTGTATAGACGTGAACCCGTGTAATTTCTTGAGGTTATAAAAAACAAGATTAACACCGCGGGCGATGGAGTAAAATAAAAACCGAGCCCGGAACGCGAACACGCGTCCAGGCTCAGCCTGATGTGAAAGCCACATGAAAAAGATATTTTCAACTTTTCGGAGGTGGGAGTTGAACCATTGAGTAAAACAAGGCCTTAGAAAACAACAAGAGAAAAGTGTTATGGAACAAGTACTTTGGCGATCTGTATTAAATCAGACACAGGAGCGAATTTCCTCGTTTTATTGTTCTTATCATTCAATATACCACTTTTCAGATATTTTAGCATTTTCACTATCTGGTTTTGGGGATGCTTGCTCAAACTTAGTTAGCGTCGGAAGATTTATTGCGGTACCGAATACAAGTGCATGTCCAGTTTGCAAGTATGTAAGTCTATCGATCATTCCCTGATTAATATAGGGAACCATTTTGGAAATATATTGAAGATCGTCTGGATTTTGTACACGGTGGATTATGAAATTGCTACACTGAGAAACAACAGTCTTTGATAATTCGCTTGGACGTTGAGATGAGATACCCATTAACAGTCCAAATTTTCGTCCTTCCTTTGCAATACGCTCGAAAATGTTATATCCGAGTACCCCATAATTGCTTTCATTTCTGACAAATCTATGTGCTTCTTCGATTATAAAATTTATTGGCATAGTAGCTTTACTATCCATTTGCTTAAGATAATCAAGAAGAAGTTTAGCGAGAACCTTTGTAACTACTTCGGCAGACGAATCATCAAGCAAGCTTATATCAATATTCACTATCTGATGTTCGCCAAGAAGATTATTAACATACGCCTCAACCGACTCAAACTCTGTTTTCGTTAATATCTTCCCTTGTATGCCGTCATTCAGCGCTTGCAGCCGTGTGATAAGTGTTGATGTATATTCTTGAATTCTCTGAGAACTTATGCTCCCCTCATAGAAAGTAGCAAATTGAACGGCCTCAAGGAATTGTTGCATTGTATATGTCACTTGCTTTGCTACGGAGAGAGAATCGGCAAGATCGTTTTTTATAAAAGATTGCACAAATTTAATAGCAGCCTCTTCATTTGTGAACGCCCCATAGTTCATTGTAATTGCTCTTCTAAGGGTTGTTGCTCCATCTATAGGGATATCCAAGTTAATTGCATCAGTATGAAATGTAGTCAACACTCCTTTTACTTTATCAGACTTGGATGCAGAAGTATCCGAGCTGTTGATAATTCCAAGCACAGTGCTTGCCAAAATATGATTCTTTACATCATCGTTGTGATTATCAGGGTCAAAAAAATTCCGTGCAAGATCAATAGCCCGTTTCAAAATAGGAACTTGTGTCTTTTCAGTTGCATGAAGTAAAATTGCCCAATCATCAGCAGTCAGTGACCATACAGGAATCTCTAAACGATTACATTGCTTGCTGCTTTCTGACGCAACAAGGCATTTTACTTGGATTTGTGGATTAACCGCAGTAATCGAAGAAAAAGCCTGAGCATATTCGCCATTAGAATCTATGATGACAAACTTCGCTCCACGTGCTGAGTAGTTTGTCTTCAAGAAAATTCTCTGCAATATGGTAGCAACCGTGTTTGATTTTCCGGCACCCGTGTTGCCAAATACAGCAAAATGGAAGCCGAAGAACCGATCTATGTTTATCTTGACTGAATAATCTGGAAAAATCACAGACGAACCAATGGAAAGCAATTTAGCTCTCGTCGAATCTTCTACCTCCTCTATAAATTCTTCTTCGTCTAAAACTTCAAGCATTGTAATCAGATCATTTTCGGAAATGATATTGACCTCTGAGAAAATGAGGGGCATTTTTGAAACGCCAAAGAAAAATTTATTTGATATAATTTCTCCGATTAGGTTAATATTGAGCTGGCGGTTGCTGTTCGGTTTGCTCATTGGCTTACTGGTAAGCAAGGGCTTTTCTTCAACACCCGTAATCTCACCAATAATTGTTCGCCCAATATCATAGATGGAAACGTATGAACCTACCTCACCAACGAATCGGATCCCATCCATTGTATTTATATAATTTCCAAGAGACTCATACATCTCTGCAACAATACCTCGCTGACTTATGGAGACTAATTTTCCAATGCTACGACTATTCATTATTTACCCCCGCTTCGAATTTTCTGATCAATTCGTTTGACGGTTGCATTTGAAACTCTTCAACTACATCAGGATGTATTGTTGGAAGTACGAGTTCCACAATGTTCTTAAAATAATGTATTTTGTCCTCTGAATTGATTACTGTAATACGCGAATCGTTTAGTGCAATCAACTTGTCAATATTTCTGCTCTGTCCAAATACTACCAGCCGGAAAGAAGGGACAGCCAGGGCATTCAAAATAATTCGATTAATATGATCATCGCCGAAACTATATCCCATGACAATTAGAACGCCGTTCTTCTGAACCAGCCGATTTTCCATTACTCTAAATAAGTCAGAATACGGTGTCATTAGCGTAGTTCGATCTTTGAGCGGTGTTGGATAGATCATTACTGTATCATCATCTGATATAGACTCATAGTCCCGTTCCCATACTTGTTCATCTTTTCGTACCCAAGAAATCGAGCCGTGTATTTTTACGAGATTAAAAAAAGATGATAATCGTTCCCACACATCGCGGCTGAGATTCATGTTATCTACATACATGTAGTTATAACTTGAAGGTGAAAATTTTCGCCTGTATGTTCCAGTAAAACCGTTATTGTATGGAAAACCAAGTTCATCAAGAGCCATTTCGTTGAAAAGATCATAATTTGTGGTAAATATACTGATAGGAGTTTTTCTTGTCCGTTGGGTAATCTTAGCGTAAAAATCCTTATATATAGCTTTTACTTCCATGCTGGTCAACCCCGAAAGAATGCTCTTTCGAAGATAGCTACGCACATTCTTAGCTTTCTCCTTAGCTTGCGCATCCATTTCAACGATCTGATTTACTATTTGAACTGCGCCTAACGCCTCAATCAATTTTTCAAGATTCTTATCAAAGCGTCCATTCATTTCTTTCCCTGCAATATCAAAGTCTGGCTTTTCGGAAAAGAACCCATCATATATTGCAGCCATGCCTGGTATACCGGTTTCTCGTCCATCAATTATATTACTCGAACATCCGGCACCAATTAAGAAGCTTAGATTATCAATTTGGAGGAACTGAGCCACCTCATTACGCAGTTCCTCAAGCGATATATCTTGCTTTTCTTTTCCCCTATAACAAAAAATGCTTTTGTCGGTCATGCCGATTCCTCCATTTAATAATTCGCTGATGTTTTTATCTTGCTCTTGTATGTCAATTTAAACATTTTTCTTCAGACTGTCTTCTGTCTTAAATGATAAAAATAGTTTTTGGAATTTGAAAACAAATTAAAATCTTTAAATCTTGCATATATTACATAACTGTAATAACCACAGTATGAAATACTATAATGTGAGCTCATCGTCCGTCTCAATCCTTGAACCCATAAAATACTTCAGCACTTCATATCGAAACTGCATATCATTCCACATTTCAAAATCAAAAGCAATAAACGGATGAGCCATTGTGCCCCCGTTTTTACCCCGTTTGGATTCAAGTCCGATAGCATTCACAGTTTCAATCCATCTCTTTGGAGTCAGCGTATAGGACGGCGAGCGAACATCTTTCAGCAGCTTTTGAAAAGCTTCCTCATTAAATTGCTTGTTGTTATTGCGTTCCCATTCTCCAAGAAACTCAATCGTATTTCTGCTACGAAGCCAACTTTGAATCAGATAACTCGGATTGTTTGGTTCAAACCTTCTTGCAATATCTGTCAGTGATATAGGTTCATCCGTCGGACGCAAATATTTGTATACTGTCTGTTCCAGAAAAGCATTCATTTTAGGCTCATATATAGGCGACTCTCCTTTACTCATAGCATCAAAGAGAGTATCGCGGATTTTTTCCCATTCCTCTGGATGAAGTTCAAATTTATTATTCACACGTTTTAAGAACTCTTCACGTGTTATAGCATAAGCCCATAGTAGTTCTGTTCTTGTCGCTCGTCCCATTCATCTACATCCTCTGTACTTCGATTTGGATTTCGGCAATTGCTTTCTTTTAAACTTTCTACAACTTCAAACATCTCGTGACTAACGATACCAAAGGTGTATTTGTAGTTATTTAATAACTTATTCAAAACGTCTCGACTCCATTTTTCTTTCCCAGACGGAGAGGGTATCTTTGCTTCAAATAAGTAATGCTGGATATTCTCTAAACTGTTTCCATTTAAATAAAGCAAGAATATCATTTCAACCACTTTCGCCTTGTCCGGTATCGTTTCAATGATTCCGTTGCTATTTCGGCGGAATCCATAACAAACTTTACCGAAAATCTTCGATTCAATATAAGACAACTTCATATCACAATTTCCTTTCTAATTGTATCATTAATTTGTGGGTTTTACAATATAAAAGTGAATATTAGTGGGTTTATAACTCTGTTTGGCTTTTGTTTATAGACATAACCTGCAAATTAGTATATTTAGGATTTATAATATAAACGAAAAGAATAAAAAACGACCTGATTTTCATCAAAATCAAGCCGTTATCAATGCCATAATTCTATTTTTAACCTATTTGAAGATAAAAGAAGAGACAAACTTGTCTCTAAAACAAGTTTGTCTCTTTTTGGCGGAGACGGAGGGATTTGAACCCTCGTGCCCGTTAAGGCAACGCGATTTCCAGTCGCGCTCGTTATGACCGCTTCGATACGTCTCCATAGTCATAAATACGCAAGATATTATATCATCACGCTTCCCGCCTGTCAAGTGAAAATCAAGAACAGCTCAAATTGTAAAAAACTGCAAAACACTGTTATAGTACATAACCAAAGCATGGTTAAATGACCTGACGCCGAAGCATTCACATACGAATCAAAGCAGCTTTCTGAAAGCCATGCAACGCAGAGCAGGCATCCGCTCTCTTGAATATAAGACAGATTTTTACAGCAATGAACCTTTACGAACATGCGTGATAATTTTCACATATGCCTGCATCTGCCAGTATCAAGCCTAACATACAGATATCTGTCATAATATTAAAGGCAGGCGTCCTGCTTAATTATTTCCAGTATCTTCTCACCTATTCCCTTTACCTCGAGCAGCTCCTCCCAAGTTTCAAACGGGCCGTTCAGCTCTCTGTAATCAATTATTCTCTGAGCCAATACCGGACCTATCCTGTTTATCTCCTGAAGCTCCTCATAACTGGCCGTATTGATATTTATCGGCCTTTGTACCCCGGATGAAGAAGACATGCTGCCGCTTGACGTCCGAGAGCTCGTATGCTGGACACTCGACGCTTGGGAAATTTCCGAAGCTCCGCCTGAAGAAGCTGTCGTCTGCTCCACGCTCTCCGGTACAGACGCATTGTCCTCCGGTATTTCCGGCTCAGAAGCAATGCTCACTGAAGACCGGACGGAACTCTCCTGCTCAGACGCGGCCGGTGCAGACGAGCTTTCATATGTATGGGTGAGCGCAGTATGCTTTGTAGTATATTCCGGCGCCGTCATCAAATTATAAAGCACCAATACGGACGTTATAATCGCTCCGGCGGCAATAATCACAGGCATATTGCTCTTTGGTTTGTCTGAATTGTTCATTTCAACCGCCACTCTTGCTTTAATATTTTTGATTCGTATTTCTGAAAGGCTTTTTGCTTATAATATAATCTTTGCTTACGGCTGTGATGCTTCTTTTTTTGATATTATAACATAAAATTCAGCAAAAAATTTATTAATTCTCTTTTTTATGCCAATAATAAATATTTTTATTGACATTATGTCCTCTTTTTCGATTTTCGAAGCAGATGAATCCAATTTTAAATCCTATTATAGGGCCTTATTCCGCCGATATTTGTTAAAGCCTTCATAAAACCCAAGGTGCATTTTTGAATATTGAAGGTTGACCGTATATTGTTTTTAATGTAGAATTATAGTACTGAAAGATTGAGGAGACGGCAATGAAACGGCTATATGGTGAAAATGTTATAAATCTTCTTCCCGTCAAGGACGGCTTTGTATTTGCAATACAGCAGGCGGCATATGATGACAAGGTCGTTATATTATATAAGCTGTATTCGTTTAATACCGGCGTCGTGTCGCCAATAAAAAAATCAGTTTATTTAACAGCCAAATTCGGGCCGAATTATACAAATTTTGAAAATATGCTCATGAATTACATAAGCTGCGCCTCGCTTATTATGCCGGACGGCAAGGTTTTTATCTCTAACGACGACGGCACATCTGATATTTTTGACCCCACAGGGCATATTTTGTGGAGCGGGGACATCTCACACAGCGGAGAAGGCCCGTCCAACATTATAATGTATGACGACAAATTCTGGTGCTCGTTTCCAAAAAGCGGGGTCGTAAGCCGCTATAACGCTAAAACCATTAAGGAGGAGCTGCGCATAGGCGGCGGCGACAGTATTTTCACTTCTCCAAGCGGCATTTTTATGGAGGACGGCATACTTAAAATATGCTGCAGCGGCACCCATAAAATTTATACTATGGATACCGACTCTTTTGAAGTTAATGAGTATGCAGAATTTGAGGAGCCGGTATACAGCTACTTCAAAATAAACTCCAACGAAATAGTACTGCTGGACTCCGGCATTTACAGAATATAGCATCCGGCTTTGACGGCCACACGACATGCCCGGCAGAGCCGGGCTTTTTTGGGTAAAAACAGCGTTACACGGACGCAAATTATCGAAAGGCTGTTAGCGTGTAGCGTGCTATCTGCAGCGCTTGCTGATTCGGATTATTATGCATTTCCTTCTGCGGAAAACCTTTTCTGGCGATTTATGCCGCCGCGCCTTGACACCGCTTGCTCTGCCCTGCTTTTGGCCTGCTGTCACTGCATGAGTTTATGCCATGCGGATTAAGACGATTTATTACGCCTGCTTTTCGCAGGCTTATTTTGTTTTTTACGTCATGCCTTATCATTACAAGGCGCCTATACCATGTATGGCACATTGCCTTTAAAGCACTACCGCAGATTATTTGACAATTAATGCCCTAATTCACCTGCAGCCTGAGCAAGCTATGAAAAAGCATAAGTCTCCTCCTGACCTCTCAAGTACTCGCTCCGGCAGCGAACATTTTGCATTAACTTAAAGTGTATGGCATATAATCGCGCCCTTGTCACCACGCATAAAAGAGTTAAAACAACCGGCTTTTGATAAGCTTCATCATTCGGAAAACCTACACATAAAATTTATGCTTACCGCATGCAGAGCCAAACACGACTTTAACTAGCCTTGGCGGATAGTAAAAAAGCACGGTGCTTCCGTGCTTTTTTATGTATTGTGCTCGGCGTATGATATCAGCTTAGGAATTATCTGTCACTGTGTTATAAGCATATATGCTCCCGTCACAATTTTTGACTTATGTCACGGCAGTATGGAGATATATTCTCCGTTATCCTCCGGGAAAGGGCCAATGCCGCTTATAAGCTCTTCCTCCTCATCTGTTATACAGCCGTCAAGCGGGAGAGAAATGCCCGACATATTCATAAGCTCAGCAAACCGACCACCGCCATGTGCAAGCTCGTCGGCGCAGCATTCGCAAAATATGCCGTTCTCTTTATCCTCCGGCGCAGCACACACTGAGTCAGGCCCAGCTCTAAAAGTGTTTTGTCCGCACTCTTCGAAAAGTCGTGGCCTCGGCAAGGCTTTTTCAGTCGCTTCTCCGCGGCCGTCCTCAGACTTGGCTCCGCTGATATATTCAAGGATTCCGTCGGCAGCGGCCTGTGCTATCTCTCTCATATTCTTATGAAAAAACACGGCGTCCGAACAGCTGTTATGACAAATTATATCGTCGCATATGCATAGTGCCCTGACTTCCGCAGCCTCTAAAAACCGCTGCACGGTATTTATCCTCACCGGCCCTGTATAAACCGCTTTGCGGTGCTTTTTTATCAGAGCAGCGCAGCGGTATGCCTTTGATAAATCGCCCGCCTTGCCTATGTACAGCACGGAGCCTCTTTTACCCCTGCGTCCCGAAGTCCGCACGGCGTAGTAAATGTCAGCGCCCCAAATGTTGCTTTCACTTATGCCAAAGCGCGTGCCTGCTGAATTTATCCTGCACTCGGCACCGGCCGCCTCCAAAATTTCTGCAAGGCACGCCGAATATTGCCGGCTGTGCAATTGCTCATTATCGCCGCATATGCATTTATTGCAAGCCCTGACACTCGGCGATAAATATATTTTCGGCATAAAAACAAATCACCTCCGCTAACATCTTATGCCGAAAGACGTGCAAGTGATTGTATATTGAGCTTTTCCGCCGCTAAAGCAGGCATAGTATAAGCTACGGCATCAGCTGCCGTGCATTGTGCAAAAAATGAAGCTTGCCCCCAGCGGCGCCGGCACATGTCCGGCAGCAGACCCGCAATGCGGGACACATGCTCCGCCTTTTTACGGCAAAGCACAATTTCAGCGGATGCTTACGACTGTTTTTATGCGGCGGCCGGCGATTTTTTATGCCGTTAATACCTATACCTTGCATTTATGACGCAGCTTCCCCGTACTCCGCATCCCTGTATATTCTGATTTATTGTTCATATTTGCCTCAGCAGACGCCTTGTTTGCTTTTTTTGAGAGCAGGCTGCTTCTTTCCGACTCCTCACACACAAACAGGCCCTTCAGTGGGGCATGGCTGCGGCAGCGCATGAGCTGCCGCAGGAATTTTGAAGACGTCACAGAAGCAATGGCTTTTTCCCGACAGGCTCAGACGGCCTGCGTCCTATGCCAGAGCAGACGGGCAGGCATATTCAGTTTGATATCCTTATATGGCTGCCATCGGAGGAGGATATTATCTCAATGCGCGCGCCTATGCGCTCTCTGAGCTCCTCCACATGTGAAATTATTCCCACCATTCTGCCGTCGCGGCGAATTTCGTCAAAGGCGTCCATTGCAAGATTTAAAGTGGCGGCGTCGAGCGAACCGAAGCCCTCGTCTATAAACAGCGAATCAAAGCGTATGCCGCCGGAATAGTTCTGAACAACCTCCGCCAGCCCAAACGCCAGCGAGAGCGACGCCAAAAACAGCTCGCCGCCCGAAAGCGTGCATATCTTACGCTGACTGCCGAGATATGCGTCCATTACCTCTATATCAAGGCCGTGCTGCGCTGTTCCGCCCTCGGTGTCCACCCTCACAAGCGCAAAGCGCCCGCGGCTGAGCCGGTTAAGATAGCGGCAGGCCGCCAGTACAACCTCGTCCAGCATAAGGCCGAGCACAAAGCCCTGAAGCGTCGTGCGGTGCAGGTTTCGGCCCATGAGCATGTCGGAAATGCGGGTATAGCGGTCTATCTTCGCCGCTATCCTTTCGTTTTGCCCGGCAAGCTCGGCAAGCCGCCGCCGCGCCGTATTTATATTTTCAAGGCGCTGGCGCATGGAGCCTACCTGCTCCGCCGCCGCGCTTTCCTTTGCCCTTTTGTCAGCAAGCTCCTCCTCTGCCGCCGCTAAGTCAGGAGGCTGAGTGTCCTTAAGCTCTGACCTTAAATCGCTCAGCCTGTGCGACAGCAGAGCCATACTGTTCTTATGCTCTTCGACCCGGCTTTTCTGCGCAGCCGTCTCCGACTCGGTGGGGAGCGGCATGGAGGCGTCGCTTTCGCTTATTTCTAAAGCGGCGCATTTTTCGGTAAACTTTAGCGATGCGTCCGTCGCCGCCTTTTTATTCTCCTCAAGGGTTTTGGCGAGCGTTTCGCACTCGGCGTTGGATTTATGCACAGCCTCCCGGGAAGCGTCAAGCGCTCGCTGCAGCTCGTCCAGCTCAGACGATATTTTTCCAATCTCATCCTGAAGCGATTTTATGCGCTCGTTTATGGCCGCGTCGTCTACGTCCTGAGGCAGACGGCGTTTGAGCTCCTCGCATTTTGCCGTGAGCGCAGCCGCCGACGCCGACTCTTTCGCGTATTTGGAGGAAAGAGAATCTCCCTCGCTGCGCTTTGCGCTGTACTCTGCACGCAGCTTTTCCAGCGCTGCGGACTGGCGCTTATATACCTCCTTGTATTTTGTGCTTTCCTCAATCAGCCGTTCAAGCTCGCTAAGGCGCCCATCGTCCGCCGGTAATACGCCCTTTAGTGCGTCTGATGCTTTGCCTACGCTCTCCTTCGCCGCTCTGTATTCAGCCTCAAGCTTTGCCGTGTCAGCAGCGCTCTGATTGTATTCAGCTCTGGCGGCGTCGACGGCCGACTTAAGATGGTCGAGCTGCTGTCTGTCAACAGCGCCGTTCGGCGCCTTTGCCAAAGCAGGGTGGTGAACAGAGCCGCACACCGGGCACGGAGTATTGTCCGAAAGCGAGGACGCGAGAGAATATGCCGCGTTTTCCATAAGCAGCCGCTCGGCGCGGCCGTAGGCTTCCTCCGCAGCCTTGAGCCTTTGACCGGCCTCTGACAGCCCTGCGCCGCTATTCTTCAGCTCACTTTCCGCCGTCTTGAGCCGCGTCTCAGCCGCAGCAAGCTCCTGCCGCTTATCGGCTGCGTCCTTGAGCAGACTGAATTCCTTTAAATATGACGGGTAATCCTCTATGTACTTTTTATAGCTCTGCTCGATGTATTCCTGATTTTTGCGTATTCTTGTATCGAGCGTCTCCAATTCGCTCTCAAGCGCGTTTTTTTCCGCTTTCATCGCACCAAGCAGCGTCTGCTGCTCGGCACTCCTTTTTAGCGCCGAGGAATACTCGGCCGCATCCGGAAGCAGCTCCTTAAGGCGTTCGGCCTCCAGCTCAAGAGCGCGCCGGCGCTCTTTCTGCTCATCAAGGCTTTTTGCCCTTTGGGAGTGCAGCTCGTACAGCTTTACAGACTCTGCCGCCCTTCTCTGCGCTTCTTTAAGGCGGCTGTCCGTCGCCTGAGCCGACTCGCGCGCATTTTTATATGCGACAAAGGACGGACGCGCTGCCAGTATTTTATCATAAAGGGCAAGCCGTGCCTGCAAGGCGTTTATCTCCTCCGTGTGCCCGTTAAGCTCGTTAAGCTGCTGTGTCAGTACACGGAGTGAGTCAAATTTCTGCACTGTCGTCTTGGCCTGCTCGTATTTTATGCGCGCCCTGTCGGCCTCGGCGGTGCATTTTTCCGCCTCTCCTGAGAGCAGCGCCGCTTTCTCTTCAGCCTCCTCATGCAGCCGGATAAGCTCTTCCTCCGACGAGGCCCCGACGCTCTCAAGAAGCGCCGAAAAGCGGCCGGACAGCTCGTCATACTCCTCCTTGAGAGAGCGGCTTTTGCGCACGGCCGCGTCGATTATGAGCTGCCAGCGCTCGGTGGCGAAAAGCGTCTGGAGTATCTCCGTCTTTTCCTTTGATGAGGCAAGCAGCAGCTTCCTGAACTCGCCCTGCGGCAGCACAATGACCTGAGAGAACTGGCTGTGCGTAAAGCCCAGCAGCTCCGATGCCCTTTGTGCCACCTTTTTGTTCCCTGTATCTATAAGCTGCCATTCATCGCCGTTTTGGACATAACACTCAGCGTCGAATCTGTCCTCCTTTTCGCCGCTGCGCTTTTTGTGAACATCCGCAGTACGGATAAATTTATACGCTTTGCCGCCAAGCTCAAATTCAAATTCAGTATATGTTCCAAGGCTGTCGGGCGCGGCGGTATTGCGCATATCCTTAAAGGTGCGCATCAGTCCCGTCGCGTACCCATAAAGCGCGAAGGACATCGCGTCGAGTATCGTCGTTTTGCCGGAGCCGGTGGGGCCGGTTATCAAAAAAAGGCTGTTGTCGCTAAGCTTTGTAAAGTCACAGACAGTCTTATCTATATACGGGCCAAAGGCCTGCATCGTCACCTTTATGGGTCTCATCTCAAACCTCCGTTTATATTGCAGTATATTGTCTCGGTATAGGCAAACTCAAACGCTGACCTTGCGGCTGTCCGGGCCGAAAGCTAAGCGATAGCCTGATGCCTCACAGCATGGCGTTGTGCCTATGCGGCGCGGCTGTTTTACAGCGCGGCGGTATGCAAAGTATCAGCGCCTCTGCATAATGCAATTTATGTAAACTTAATTCCGTTACGGAAATACTGCCAAAAGCTTTATAAAAAGCAGCGGCGGCCAAAACGCCGTCAGCTGATAAGCGTCCGATTTATGTTTGCTATGCAGCTTTTCCCCGCATAAAGCGCGGATTGCTCCTGGTATATTTCATACATGCTCCAAATCAGGCTGCCAGGCGGCAGTCAAATGTGTCCAAAGGAGATACATCTTTGTGTTATGTAAACTTAAACCAGCTATATTCCGCCACTGATAACATCTATAAAATAGTTCAGATAAAATAATCAAAAAGCAAGCGTTAAAACTAATAAGCACGCCGTTGCTTGTTTATTTATTATGTAAATCTAATGCTTGTATGAAACGCGGATAAGGATTTGTATATTTTGCAAATATAGTCAAACCAAGGCGTACAGCGGCAGGCAGCGGGCCGTCATCTGATGAATTCATTTGAGAAATGAGCAATACATTGCATGCCTCACGTCCGGTATGAAGCTAGGGCACAGAAAATTTTCCTTTATCGTCAATGCAACATCCGGCAAAAGACTAAGGAGAAAGAAGCAGTCTCCACATCACGGATTTACCGCCGGGGAGGCAACGCTATGCTATACAGCGGGCCAGAATTCATTTGAAAAAAGAGAAATACAGTTACGCCTCACGTCCGGCATCAAGATAAGGCGCAGCAGAAATTCCCTTCATAAGCGACGCTGCCGGCAAAAGCATAAAGAGAGCCATTGCAGGCTGAATACACTGCCAAGCGTCTGCCGGCGCGATAGCAGGCATCTCGCCGGCGCCGAAAGGCCTATAGGCATTTCACCGTCAGATGTTTGGACAAGTTATGCGGTCAGGTCGGCAAAAGCGTATTCGGCAAAGCAGAGCATCCCCCATCAGCAGAGTGCGGGCACAGCAGGCAGAGTAATATCTAAGCCTTATCCTCGGTGTCCGAGAGCAGCTCCTTAAACAAGGCTATATCCTGCTCCTCCGGCTCGTAGCCGCACATCTGGCGGAAAAACTCAGTCATCACGGACATCTCACCGCCGCGCGAATGCATAAGCTGCTCCCGCAGCTCGTCGCGCTCGGAATTGCCGTCAAGAGATGCGAGGCTGCCGTTTTTTAAATCGAGTATGTTGGGGTATACTTTTTTGAGCCGCAGCATGGGCTCGTAAACGGGAGCTCCCTCGATTTTGGCGTATATATAATCATCTGCGGCAGTGTCGAGCTTTGCCGCCGACTCTATCTCCTCAATGCTGCCGCTTACAGTACGCATATCGTGCAGAGGCTTTACCGGATATTCGCTGACGTTTATTTCCCCGCCGTTTATGTCCAGCACAAATATCGCCTTTCTCTGCTTTTCCTCGTCAAAGGAATATTTGAGCGGAGAGCCGGAGTAGCGCCCCTTCTCCCCGCTCTTCTGCGGGCCGTGGAGGTGGCCGAGCGCGGCATAGTCAAATCTGTCAAAGAGAGAGGGCGGCACCTCGCCGGCAGTGCCGAGGTACATAACACTTTCGCTGTCGCTCTTTGCCGCGCCGGCGGCAAAGCAGTGCGCCATAAGTATATTTACGGCGCCGCTGTCCATGTCTCTGCATTTTATATCAAGTACAGCGGCGTAAGCGTCTGAGAAGGTCGTTATATTCTCTGCCCCATACCCTGCGGACTCAAGCGATGCGCGGGCACGGGCAGGGTCAAAAAACGGAAGCATGTATATATCCGCCTTCTCGCCGCCGGATTCGAGCCTTACCGGAGGCGACGTTACATCCAAATGTGAGGCAATATAAAGTCCTGACCTGCTCAGCAGCTCCGACGCCAGCGCAAAGCGGTCGGCGCCGTCATGATTGCCGGTGCTGACAAGCAGCTTTATCCCGCGCTTTATGCACAGCTCGGATATAAATCCGTCAAAAAGCGATATGGCCTCGGCCGGCGCTATCTGCCGGTCGAATATATCTCCCGATATCATCACGGCATCGGGCAAGAGCTCGTCCATTGCAGGGAGGAAAAAGTCATATATAAAGAATCTCTGGTCCTCGAGCAGAGACTTTTTATAAAGTATTCTGCCAAGGTGCCAGTCGGAGGTATGTATAATCCTCATTTGTCATCTCCCGCTACAAGGGCCGTTTTAACGGCCGTATTATGAAGCTGCTCTCAAGCCGAATGGTCATAAAAGCAGCATATTTAAAACCACGCTTTGCGTTTTCCGTGCTGTGCGATAATAATCCGCGGCAGCAAAAGCTTAAGAACTTTATAGCTTGTTTTTACCCTATAAGTCACGCTGCGCGGCGCAAAACGGCAAACTGTCAAATATATTCTCTCCTTGCGGCATTAAAGCGGCAAAGGTATGACGCTTAAGCTCACAGCGGTGCTTGCACATGTCCGGCATGACAAGGGATTTTGTCTGGATACATGCCGGCCGGGCACTGCACAGTATCGAAATCAGCAATTATCGTTGCTTACTGCCGGATATACTCATCTGACATGGCAGTTCAAAGCCGCCCACGGGGAGCACATATCCTATCATGCCGATTATGCGCTGCAGCCGGCCGCAGGGAGCAAAAATATATATTATATCACCGCTGCTTAAGGCTGAGCGCTTACATATCGGTCACGTCAAATCCAAATGCACTGCATAGAACATATATGAATCGTTACGCCGGCGTTGGCAGCAAAGTCCGAGAAGATATGCCGGAATGCTGTGCGCTTTGCCTTTTTCATCAGTCCGAGCTATGCCCCAAGTCGGGCTTTATGCCGAAAACATCGGGCTTTATGGGAATAACATCCCTGAAAACCGCGGTATGCTGCGGCGTTATTATCCTGTCCTCGTGCACACTGCCGAAAAACCAATGCCTGAACTCACAGGCACGGTTAAGCTCCTCAAAATATCCGTTTAGCTTATTCACCTTGTCAATCTTTCCGGAGCGCAGCAGAATTGAGCTTTTGACAAGGGACGGAGGCTCATGCGTGACAATAAAGTCAACCTTGCAGTTGTTTTCGTCAATCTTTTCGGCACCCTCCTCCATCTCGTCAGGCGTTGGGAGCTCCTGACGCCACCATGTGACGTGCTCGTTTCGCATCTCACGGTCCTGGCTCTCTCCGCCGCCGAAGGTGAAAAATTTTATGCCCTCTATGTTAAATATCTGTCCGCGGTTCATATGAAACAGGTTGCCGGATATGCGGTGCACCCTGCCGCCCTTCCAAACCGTCTGGCGGTAAGAATAGAGCAGATCGTAATTTTCGTGCGTGCCGTCGACAAAGCAAATATTGTATTTTCTGCTGCCGAGATATTCGAGCAGCTTTTTTTCGCTCTTGCTGCCGTCCCATATAAAGCCAAAATCCCCGCATATAATAAGCGTGTCTCCCGCCTTAAGCCTCCGTATTCTGCGGTCCAGCCAGCGCGACTCGTCGCCGTGCATATCGCCTGTTATATATACCAAAATTTCCACTCCCCGGAAAAAATTAATTTTCTGTCTTTAATTTAAGGCATAATTAAGATATAATAAAAAGTAATATGTCTGTTTTGTCTGATTTTGCGTGGGACAAGTCCCTGCATATATAATACAACATTATTGGAGCAATTTCTATGGTAAAAAGACTTCTCGCCGTAATTTTAATGACAATTGCCGTTTTTTGCTGTACGATTCCAGCGGCGGCGGCATACGAGCCTACGACCTTTGAGGTGACCGCCAACGCCGCAATGCTCGTGAGCCTTGATACAGGAGAGGTCTTATACTCCAAAAATCCTGATGAAAGAGTCTACCCTGCTTCCCTTACAAAGATTATGACCGCAGTCGTTGCCATTGAGAATATAGATGACTTCGAAAACACGATAATGACGACGTCACAGCATGCTATTGACGTACTGTACGGGACCGATTCCTCCGTATTCGGACTTAAGCCCGGCGAGCAGCTCTCTGCCAGGGACATGCTGTATGTTATGCTGATACACTCTGCCAACGAGTCCGCTAATGTCATTGCTGAGCACATTGCCGGCAGCATAGACGCCTTTGTCGTACTTATGAACAAAAAGGCTGAAGAGCTCGGTATGACGAACACCAATTATGTGAATCCGCACGGCCTGCATGATGAAAATCACTATACGACCGCATCGGATATGTACAAGCTCGTGTCATATGCCATGGAGCTGCCGCTGTTTATGGAGATTTGCACCTGTGCTTCATACACTGTTCCGCCTACAAACATGAACAGCAGTTCGCGCACTATAGCGTCGACAAACCTGCTTATGCTGCCGAATTCGGGATATTATTACCAATACGCTTCCGGCATAAAAACCGGTTACACCGACCCGGCGGGACGCTGCCTAATTTCCACCGCCAGCAAGGACGGCTACTCTTACTTAAGCATTGTCATGGGCTGCCCTGTCAGGGACGCCTCCGGACAGATGATAAGGGACGACATGACGGTTACGGCCAATTTGTTCAAATGGGCGTTTGATAATTTTGAATACCGGCGCATTATCAGCACGGCAGACCCGATAAGCGGCGTCACTGTGGATAATGCGTGGGACACTGACTACATGCAGCTGTTCCCGCAGCAGGACTGTTATGCGCTTATACCTTCCGACGCAGATATTTCAACAATAACTACTAAGGTATCGCTGATAAGCGACAGTGTCGATGCACCCATAAATCAAGGCGATGTGCTCGGCAGCTGCGAGTTTTACCTCGCCGAGGAAAAGATAGCCGAAGTCCCGCTTGTCGCCGGCGGCAGTGTTGAGCGCAGCACGGTGCTTTATATTCTGTCCGGCATAAGGGACATATCTGCGCTGACGTGGTTCAGGGCTATAGTAATAATAATACTTGTACTTATATTGATTATTATTACGCTGCGCACTGTACAGAAAAGCCGGCAGCGTCAGGCCCAGAGGCTCGCACGCCAGCGCGAACGCCAAAAGGAAGAGCAGCGCAGGCGCCAGCAGGAGATATCACGCAGGCGGCGGTATTAATCCGCATTTGGCTGCGGCCATGACGAGGCTCTATTTACGGGAAAATTTATTTCTTTATGTTCTGCCGAAAAGCTATTTGATTATTTATAAGCCAAGCCGCCGTTTTTTCCGGCGGCTTCTTCAATTTTTGAAGTGATTAGCGGCTTTATATCTTCGCCTTGCTGATGCATTTTACAAGTAAGCCGGCCGGCAGTGTGCTTTACTGCTGTCACAGCCTGCTTGATATATTGCCAATAAAAATGCCGCAAATACTTGCGGCATTTTCCTTTTGACATCCAAGCAGCATATTTTAATTAAATGCCGCTTACAGATTATCCTCTGTTTCATATCACCATATTCGATTTGCTTTGTTATCCCAAGCTTGCCATATGCAATAAATCTTTATATGCAAGACTGTTTTTTCTTATCCGCAGGCTAATAATAAGAGCCGGCGGCAGGCTCTTGGGAAAAGTACCAGGCAGCATGCCAAAATTACCCCGGTACAGCTAAGCACAAGCTCGTGCATGCCTTATCTGACAATTCTGCCGCCGCATTTTTTACATAACATAGCTCCTGGGCTTATTCCGGCGCCGCATACCCTGCATTTCATATGTGCGCTTGCTATAAGGAGCACCGGTGAAGCGCTTCTTAACTGTACAAATCTGAGCAGCGCGAGCAGGCTGTTTATCTGCAAAAACTGTATGCTTAGTAAAAATGAAGCAAGTCCAAGCGCCATGCACAGCATAATTTTTATAATCCTTGTCTTTTTTACGCTTAACGCCTGACTGTAAAATATGCACAGCAAAACAAGAGCAAAGCACAGCAGCGCAAGGCCAATATTCATCCATGCTGTGATATATTCCCCGGAAGGAATCATATGGCGGCAGTAAATCAGCGGCTCACTTCTTCCGTTTAAATCGGATATATATAAAAACAATGCAAGTGAGATGCTGCATAATATATGTGTCGTAACATATAAAAAGCCGAGGATATATGACCGTCTTTCTCCATTTCTTGCGGAGGATATGGCGTATGTCAAAAGAGCTGCAAGCTTTGCTGTACCCAGCACAAGACCCAGCCATGAGCTAAAGGCGGCCGCAATCATCTGCCAGAAATCCAGCAGAAGCATAATTATAATTACGGAATTGCTGCTCCGCCATGGCTGCCATGCCGCTTTCACAGCTTGCTCCCCCTTTTGATTGCCAAGTTCCATTCTCTGTTTGCTCCTTCCCGGAGCTTTATTTAACCTTGAGCTATTTACAGTCACTAAAAGCATGCGCTGTCAAATTATAAAGCAAATATAAGACAAAGCATAACATTGCATTAATTGCAAAGCTGAGTATAAGCGTTACAAATGCGGCATTTAAAAGCCCTATAGATAATCCCAACATACCTATTCTGTATATCTCTTATAGTTGTGACAGATATGACAGTTACGCAGGCAATGAATAAGCTCCGCATCCGCAGGTCACGCTATTAATGGCTGCGCCGCGCTCCACACAACAAGGTGCATATAAATACAGCCTTCACCAAAATATAGCATTATTATACTCAATATATTAAGCATAGTCAAGTAATTAAGTATGTTACACTTTATCTGGTGAGATAATTGATAAGTTACGAGCCGTTTTACAGCACCCTGCTGAAAAAGGGTATTACCGAATATCATCTTATTTTCAAGCAGGGCTTTTCTGCAAATACCATACACAGAATTAAGCATGGCAAGGCGATAAGCACAGCCACGCTGGACGCTTTATGCTATGTTTTAAATTGTGAGGTTGAGGACATTATTAAGCATGTAAAGGAATAATTGGCGGGAAAACATTTACAGCACCTACTGATATTCCCGGCGGAATGCTTTGTTGACTATACAAAAAATAAAACCGTTCACCTTGACAGTGAACGGTTTTATTTTTATCAGCAGTCAGACAGCTTCCCGCCGTCAGACGACTTGTACTGTTGTATTGTGCTCATACTATTAAAGATATGCAAAACGGTGTTTTTAGAGTATTGTTATATTGTTGTTATACGCACATTAATCATCCCTGTCGCGCTCATGGGATATAATAGTACCGTTGGCAGAAACAACATACTCATATTCGTAGCCGCCGTATTTAAACTCAATTTC
Source organism: uncultured Clostridia bacterium (assembly GCA_944412495.1). GTDB lineage: Bacteria > Bacillota > Clostridia > Oscillospirales > Acutalibacteraceae > Timburyella. The sequence continues at coordinate 30,723 of CALYBL010000020.1, forward strand.
ATATTCCCTGCGGCCATCGTCATAATCAGCTTCGGCCTTTATTTCATAGGCGCTGCTTTCAGATACTCCCGCATGTGCAAATGCCACCTGTTTTGCCGCATCAAGTCCTATATCGCCGGACTGATTGCCGCTGCCCTGACCGTTGCCCGAGCCGTTATTTGTACCGGTGTTGTTCTGCGGGCGTTTGTTTTCTAGGTCATAGGACAAAATGGTACCGTCGGCAGCCGATATAACATAATCATATTCGACACCGCCGGAATGAAATTCTATCTCATACTCCTTGCGGCCGTCGTCATAATCGGTTTCGGACTTGATTAAGGTCACATTGCTCTCGGTCACGCCGGCATGAGCAAACGCCGCCTGCTTCGCGGCCTCAAGCCCTATATCATTGCTCTGAGATGTGCCGGAGTTCACACTGCCCTGATTGTTTGCCGTGCCTTGATTGTTGTTCGCTTGGCCGCCGGATACGCTCTGAGAGCCGGAGCTCGTATTGCTTTGTCCGCCGGAGCCGTTCTGATTTGCCGCGCCTTGACCATTTCCGCCGTTTTGGCTGCCGGAGCCGCTCTGAGAGCTGCCGTGAGAATGTCCGGCCGAATCGCATGGCTCAGACTCACGGCTCATAATTACGCCGGTAGTGGCATTTATGCTGTATTCATACTCAGTACCGTCCGCGCAGAATTCAACGTCATATTCCACAGCGCCGTCGTCATAATCTATTTTTACTTCTTTAAGGATAATGCTGTCTGCACTTGCTCCGGCATCGGCAGCTGCTATCTCCTTAGCCCTGTCGGAGCCGATATATGCCTGCTCGCTCGCGCTGCCGACAGATGCTATTCCGCTCTGCGACGCACTGCCCTGTGATTCGAGCAGCAGATTCAGCTCGTTTATAGAAAGGGCCGCAAGCTCATTTTCCGGAAGCAGAGGATTGGCAGTCGTAAGGGTGTGCACAAGCGTTGCCTTGCCGAGCGATATTCCGTACTTATTCGCTATTTCCGCAGCTGCAGCGTCAGTATCCGATGAGGATATGCTCTGACTGAGAACAGCACCGTTTATTGACTGCGAGGACAGTATCCGGTTTATTTCATCTACTATTCTCTGCTGCATCTGTGCGCCGTGCACTGCGTCGTCATCCTCCACCGTAACCAATATGGAGTTTGAAGCGCTGTCTATATAGCCGTACTTGCACATTGAGCCGAGCAGTGCATTTACCGTTACGTTCAGGTCTGTGCCCTTAAGGTCCATACCGTCGAGTATCTTTTCCGCGTCGGCGTTGTTAGCCGCTACATCCAGAACTATTTCCTTGGAGTTCAGTTTAATCTCTATGCTTGGATTTACATCGAGAACAATACCCGATGCCACCGCTATATTACTCATATAATATGCCGTACCGAACAATGACGAAGCCGCCACTACGGCTACAGCCGCGGCCACAGACACCCACTTTATCCAGCCTCTTTTCTTATTTTTGCTTTCAGCGGATGCGTTTTTAATAGCTGTGTTTTCAATGCTTATTACGTTATCCATATTACTGTAATCCTCCCGCCCGCACGCCGAAAGAATCTTCTCAAGCCTTCCGTCGTCGGCCGGCAGAACATGGTCCACTGCTGTTTTTATCTTGCTCTCAAGCGTTTTGTTGTCCATGCTCAGATTCCTCCTTCAGTGCTTTTTTCATTTTTTTGAGCGCCCTGTTGTACTTTGACAGTACCGTGGGCAGGGGCAGGCAAAGCAGCTCGCTTATCTCCCTGAACTTCATTCCCGCCGAAATATGCAGCAGAATTATCCTTTGCTCTTCTTTTGCAAGGCCCGTAAGGAGCTGACGCAGCACGTGCTTATCCTCAGGCGTTAGCTCATCGGACCCTTCTTCTATTCTGCTCCATTCTTCTTCGGAAAGCGTGGTGTCAAGTCTGCTTTTACGCAGCTTCATAAGCGCGGTGTTTTTTGCTATGCCGAAAATCCATGCCATCGGGCTGCCGGGCTTATAGCTGCCTGCGGATTTGAATAGCGCAACGTATGTGTCCTGCATTGCGTCCTCCGCGTCGTGCGGACTGAGATATGAAAGCAAAAATGCATAAACGGCCGTTTTTGTATTCTCATACAGAGATGAGAAGGCTTCCATATCGCCCTGCGCTATCTTTATCAGCTGGCTGCCTGTGTCCTGCGCGGCATTTTCTTTTTCTGCAGAAATTGTAAAAATTATCATGGTCTGCTTTTCCGCCCTTATAAAGTAATTGCAGCAATACGTCTTTTTATTGCATGAAAATAAAAAATTTTTCTGATTAAATTATATATATAACATTATTTGATTTCAACTATAATAATTTTAAAGCAGGCTTATTTCTTAATTGTCCTATTAAATGCATTTTCAAGTAAATGCTCATCATTTTTAAAAAAATATTTCGCAAAACAAAAGATTGACTAAATCCGCGGTGTGTTGTATACTTATTTAGCGGCTTTGTAAATTCAGAGCCTAACTGGACTATATTGTGTGCGGGAAATGAATATATAAAATATATCCGTCTGCCATATTTAAATTGTATAGCTTCAAAAATTAAATATGGGCCTGTAGCTCAGTTGGGAGAGCGTTCGGTTCGCATCCGAGAGGTCAAGGGTTCGAATCCCTCCAGGTCCACCACCAGGCTGAGCCTGGACGCAGTTCGCGTTCAGACTTGGCTTTTTATTTTACTCCATCGCCCGCGGCGTTAATCTTGTTTTTAATAACCTAAAGAAATTACACGGGTTGACGTCTGTACACTGAAACGGCTCAATATCTTTTTTGTTGTCTCTTCCCACCAGGCTGAGCCTGGACGCGTGTTCGCGTTTAGATTTTAGCTTTTTTAGTTCTGTATACACAAAATTAAACTGATATATTTAACAGCATTAAAAACTCACGAAATTTTAAGTCACTAAGGCTAAAACTGAAATATATTTTTGTACCTATGGGGCGTCAACATAGATGTAATATTGATGGACGCTTCTGCAAAATTACCAACGCGTTCGTTTTATGCCGTCCATGTTGATGCTAAGCATTGCGGCATTTGGCCATATTTTACCTTGCACTGTCTTGATATTCTTCATGTAATTAAAAAAGTCTCCCGGTGACCGGGAGACTTTTTTGATATTACTGATAAAAGCATTGTGTACAAAAGTCCGTCTGTTATTCAAAAAGCTCTGCGTCAAGCGAAGCGTCGATCTCCTCTTCCCTTTCTGCCTTGCCTCCCGATTTTCCTTTCTGCCTTTTATTACTTCCGCCTTTAAGTATTCTGATATCACCTATTCCATACTGTACCGGCAGTGCATCGGGATTCTTGGACAAGCGTACCTTTAAGGTGCCGCAGAGAAGATTGCTTTCCTCAACAACACCCTCTCCGTCAGGGGTTTTTACAAGCGAGCCTGCCTTCGGCATCAAGGCTATGAGCTCCTCATATACGTCCTGCTCATACTTTAGGCAGCACATCAGCCGTCCGCATACTCCGGAAATCTTTACCGGATTTAATGACAGCCCCTGCTCCTTAGCCATTTTTATTGATACCGGCTGAAACTCATTCAGAAATCTCATGCAGCAGAATGGCTGACCGCATATGCCGAGTCCGCCCAGCAGCTTCGCCTCGTCCCTTACGCCTATCTGGCGCAGCTCGATTCTTGTCTTAAATATCGATGCGAGATCCTTTACAAGATTTCTGAAATCCACCCTGCCGTCGGCGGTGAAGTAGAAAAGTATTTTACTGCTGTCAAAAGAATATTCGACGTCGACAAGCTTCATGTCAAGCTTATGCTCCGCTATTTTCTTTGCGCATATGTCGAAGGCTTCCTTCTCCTTGCGGCCGTTTTCCTCCGCTCTTTTAACATCCTCGTCAGTTGCAACTCGTATTATTTTCCGCAAAGGCTTGACTATCTTATCCTCCGGTACGTCGGTATTCGATATGCAGACTGTCCCGCACTCAAGACCTCTGGCCGTTTCAACAACCACCATCTGCCCTTTCTCAAATTTTAATGATGATGGGTCAAAGTAATACATTTTCCCTGTATCCTTAAACCTTACGCCTATTACCTCTGTCATAAAGCTCTCCTATTAAAACTTTGATTATTGCTATGAATCTACATCGGCCAATATTGTCTGACATACTTCTCCGATATGCCGGCCGCCGGTTTTACTGCATAGCCGCCTCGGCAAGAGAAGCCGGAAGATAGACCGAAAACAGTGTGCTGTTTATATTAGTTTGAATAAGCTCCCGTGCTTTTTCCAGCACGCCGCATATGCGCCTGATTTTATTAACTCCAAAGGCTGCCGCTATGTCGGCACACACCTTTTCGCCGGTACCGCCGTACTTCATCATGAGTGCCGAGGAAAATACCGCGTACAAACGCCTCGTCGTGCCCTCCGCCTGCCGCCGCGTGCGCATAAGGCTGCATGTTACAAGCAGAGAATACTCGTCCCTGTTTATCAGTGCCTCTATTATCCCGTCTGATATCTCAGCGTCGTCCTCGGAGCCCTCTTCGACTGCATTGGTATTGACCGTAAAAATCTGCACGCGCGAGAGCACGGTGTCAAGCAGCTCGGCCCGAGAGCCACAGGTCAGGATAAAAACCACATACTCCGGCGGCTCCTCCAAAACCTTAAGCAGTGCGTTCTGTGACTGCTGCGACATGTCGCCGGCGTTTTTTATTATATAGACCTTGCGCTGCCCTTCATTTGGGGCGATATACGCGTCCTGACGTATGCTGCGTATATCATCTACGTGCAGCGAGCGTGCCCCGGTACCCTCAATCGTGATAATATCAGGATGTATGCCGCTTTGAGCCTTGCGGCAATTTATGCATTGGCCGCAGGGGCGCCTGCCACCAGCCGTGCACAGCGCTGCCGCTGCAGTATATCTGCATATGATATCCGCAGCATGAGCGTCTGCCGTTTCAAACAGTAAGGCATGCGGAAACCGCCCGCTGCCGAGCATGTCGGACATCTCCGTCAGTATTTCGGATATGCCGTTTTCTGTCGTCGAATTCAATGCATTTTCCATAATAATTTTATTTTACCACTTTAACAGTAAAAATTCCATAGCTTTTTAACGTTTGTACAGCATCAGCGTCTATAACTCCGCCAGGAACCGTAATAGGCGTGCCCGGAGGGCATGGACATATTATTTCGCCGGCAATCCTGCCCGCCGCTTCGTCGCATAGAAGAGTCTCGCATTCGGCCAGCGATGCCGCACGCGGCGTCATACGCATATCTATATGCCAAGCATCGGAATCTTTCGTCACAGTCTCGCCGCAGCCGCAGTATGGCCCGCCCTCTTCTTTTTTATCCGTATGTGAGACGTATCCTGCGCGCACTCCGACCGCCTTTACCGCATAAGTCAGCCTTTCAAACTCGGCATCTGTCATAAACGGCGACGGAATAAACACAACCCGACTTCCGTCGTGCATCTCAGGCTCAATACCGTTGCCTCTGAAAAGCTCAGAAGCTTGTCTTCCACTTATCCCAAGGCTTGACGCGTCAAGCGTTATTCGTGCGGGATCGCTCAGCCCGGTATAAATTTTAAAGTTACACCGCAAGGCTTCAGACTTTACAGCCGAGCATTTATCCGCAATGCGGATAAAGCTTTCTGCACCCTCATCCTCCAGCCAGTTCGCCGCCGCTTCAAGCGACAGCATTATAAGATAAGACGGACTGGTCGAGCCAAACATTGACATGGCATATTTTGCATTATGTAAATATTTATCCTCGTGCACGCACAGCCATGCTCCACCGGTGAGCGCCGGCAGCGTTTTATGTGCAGACTGTGCTGTCATCGATGCGCCCATATGTAAAGTATTTATACTTTCGTCAAAGCAGCTCAAATGCGCGCCATGCGCGCCGTCGACCAGCAGCGGTATATTGTTGTCACGGCATATATTGTACAGCTCTGACGTGTCATATATCCTTCCATAATAATCAGGATTAGTAATGTAAACTGCCCTTACATCAGATTGACTGTACAAAATTTCTTTTATCCGGCCGCATGTGTCTTTATCAAGTGATTTTATAAATACAGGGGTTATATTGAGCAGAATACATGTGTTTATTGCAGATTTATGTAAACCTCCCGCAAATATTACCTTGCCGTCGCCTGACGCCGCCATGTAAAGCATCGCCTGAATGCAAAGCGTAGAACCACCCGCTGAGTAGAACAGCCCCTTAACGCCGAGTATATCAGCGGCGCGGCGCTCCGATGCAGCTATCGCACCGGTCCCGCTGTACAGGCTTTCAAGACCGTCGAGCTCCGTTATGTCATATTTGCATATATCCCCAAGCAAGGGCAGTGCGGAGTTTTTTTTGCCGCCGTGGCCCGGTGTATGCATCCGCACCCGACCGGCGGCAATATACTCCTCAACAGCCGCCAGCAGCGGGTATTTTCGCCTGTCAATCTCTTTCATAAGCTTTATAAATTCCTTTTAACCATCCGTGAGTTTCAGACCGGTCAGCCTAAACAGCTATAAGCAGCGCATGCCGGGCCATTATACTTCCGACAGGCGACACTCGTCCCTCGTGCAGCCCGCCGCAAATAATGCAGTGCAGTGATTATTTAAACCATCAGCAAGCCTTTCGGTTTTACCGTCTGCATTCGCTCCGCTTTGTCCAATGCATTGAGCCGAAGCACCCTACTCTCCGGTAAAGCCGGTCTAACAATGGAATAGCCGGGCCAAATAAGGACGCAAGAGACAGCAAGACAGAATATCCTTAAACAAACGGCAATTTTATTTGCTCTGTTTTTCGGCGGATAAGCTTGACGATATATTCTTACGGATATATTCCGCCCCTGTTATACCTGACACTAAATACGGAATTTAAACGTACTCACGCCTTATCAGCGGATTTATGTAGTAGGGGCTTACGTCAAACGAAACCATGTCGCCCACCGAGCAGTCCATGCCGGTAATGTCTATATGCGTGGTGGTGTAGCCCGGCCGGCCTATTATCCTCACCTTACGGCCGGACATATCGCAGTATGACTTGCGGCCGCCGAAAATGCTGTGCCCCTTATCGCTGTATACGAGCAGTCCGTCGGCATAGCCTACCGGTACGGCCGCGACGAGCTTGTTTGACCTTATTTTAACGCGCTGCTCGCCTATTGTTGTGCCCGCGCGTATCCACCGCATATCGCACACATTCGATACCAGCCGGCCGACCTTGTCAAGCCCCCATTTGTCCTTCACGCTCAGGCGGCCGTACAGAGAGTTCGACACCCTGACGGCATCCATCTTCATCCACGGGTACATAAGCGCCGTTTCGTCCGCCGCTATATGCGCCATTCCGTATTGCAGACCCTCCCTGCCAAGCACCTGAAGTATTCCTAAAAAGCTTTCATACTGTATGCGGGCAAGCTTCTTGCCGGATTTCGGCGCCGTTTCAGTATATACGCCGGTTATATCTATGTTTTTGAGATATTTTACCGTCTGCGCCGCCTTCGCCGCCTCCGGCGGAGTAAAGCCGAAAAATCCCGCTCCGATATCAAATTTAAGGTGCGCTTTCGCTCTCTTGCCCGCCTGCTCGGCTATTCCCGACAGCAGCACGGCCGAATCGTTCGACGCTACCGTTGCCGTTATGTCATACTCTATTATGCTGCGTACCTCTTCCTCCGTAGAGTACGGGGTGAGCAGCAGCACCTCAAGCATGCGGTCGTGGGTCTTGAGACGCACCGCCTCCTCAACTCTCGACACGGCAACCATGCCGACATAGTCCTTGAGTATTTCCGCAATAGCAGTATCCCCAAAGCCGCTGCCGTTGCCTGACAGCACCGGTATTATTTCGCTCCCTGCTGCCTTTTTTATCCTCTGAAAATTATCGAGTAGCCTGTTTGTCTGAACCATAAGAGTAGTCATAGCTTTTCCCCCAAAGCATAAATTTTTGCGCCGCGGCGGCATGACACAGTCAATTTTTTATTATTCATACAGGCGGGCAGACAGAGCTTTTTATATTTCACCACTTTAGGTTAAATGCTGCTGAGCCCATCAGAACACGGCATTCTTGACATAACATCAGTCTCACTCCATACCTCGCGGTGTATCCCGCGGTCGTGTCCGCATGCCGTGCGCGCACCTTCGGCAACAATTAACGTATATCTTGCCGACCGCCGTTATTTCCAAATTTTCAGTTCAAATTCAATACGCGGTATCGCAGGCATTTTATTCCGCTGCCGCGCCGGACGCGTATTTGTCCGAGTCCTTTTTATCTTCTGCATTTCGAGTGCAGGCGTATGTATAGTATAAGTATTGCCTCCATTCAAGCTTTTTGCAGGTCCGGTTAAGATATGTTCTTCAAAAATTGCAGGCTGTCACAAGCTGCGCAAACACTTCGTCAAAGATACAAAGCAGGCAGAGCAAGCAATACCAATTTCTGGCGGCGATGCATCTTCACATACAGGCACACAGCTTTAGCTGCTTGTTTGAGACGCATCTCGAAATCAGACACCTGTGCCGCCCGTTTAACCGCAGGGTAACGGTAAAATCCGCCGTTGAGTCTAAAATATGCAAAGTCCGTTTAGCAGCAGCCGGATTACTATCTCAAAGCATGCGGTAGCACAGCTTCATTTGCAATAGACATGCCGCCTGTAAACTGGTAAAAACAATTTCCGCCCATATTCAAGAGTTTGCCTTTATAAGAGCTTCCCTTTGGAAAGCTTCCTATAAGCCCTATAATGCTTTTGACCTAATTTCTGCAACACAGCCACGGAGCATTTTAAAATTACACCAAAAAGCAATGGCACAACAACCGCCTTTACGGTTATTATACCATTGCTGCTATTCATCGGTCAAGCCGTTACAGGGCCACGTCGAGAAAAGTCATGGCGGCAAAGCCGAGCATTATCATAACGGCGCCGAGCCTTTTGTCCTCCGCCGCCTCGGGAATAAGCTCCTTTACTGTTACGAATATCATCGCGCCCGCGGAAAAGGCAAGTACATACGGCAGCATAAATGCCATATGCGCGAGCATGGCTCCGATTACGGCTGAAACCGGCTCGACTATTGCCGACAGTGCACCGCACATAAAGCTTTTGAGCCTTGAAGCGCCGTCCTGTCTTATCGGCAGCGAAACGGCGGCGCCCTCCGGGAAATTCTGAAGTCCTATGCCCGCCGTGAGCGCGATGGCCGCCGCCACTGACTCCGGCTCGCACGCGGCGCCGAACGCAACGCCTATCGCAAGCCCTTCCGGAATATTGTGCAGTGTGACGGCGATAAGTATAAGCAGACCTCTGCCGGAGCTGTCACGTCTGTTTGCACCGCTCCTCTTAATCTTTTCTAAAATTTTGGCGGCCAGTATGATAAACGCACCGCCTGCTATAAAGCCAACGGTTATCGGCAGCCATGCGCTGCCCCCGGCCTGCTCCGCCCTCTCCTTTGCCGGAAGCAGCAGCGACCAAAAGGACGCCGACAGCATTATTCCGGCTGAAAAGCCGCAGATTACCGCCATAAGTCTCTTGTTTACCCTGTTGAAAAACAGCACCAGCAGCGAACCTGCCGCCGTTATAAGCCATGTGACAGTGCCTCCCGCCAGTGCCGCTAACGGACCCGATATCATTAAATCCGGCATATTCGTTTAATCCCGCACAGTGCACTATCCCCCTGTCACCTTTTTAATACAAATATGTGTGCGGCCATATGCTGTATTATCAGCACCGAAATTTTAAACCGGTACATTAACAATATATGGCCGCAGCGCCCCCGTGTTACTGTATGCAGACATGTCTGCCTGTCCCATAAAAAGCTAAGCAGCAGTGCTTTTACGCCTTTATTTTGTATCGGTGCGCTTTGGCAATAAAATTTTATGCCTTGGCGCCTGTGATTCTCTGTCGTGCTATTCTTTAGAGCTTATCAGCACTGTATTGTTCGTTGATTTTTTATAAGAGCTTAAATTTTATGTAAACCAATTTGCCTAATCCTGCTCAAAGCCGCGGCATACCCTAAGCCGCCACTGAAACGGCGGCTAAGATAGGACATAAAACAGCTTATTATCTGATTAACTGCTTCAATGGGACCGGCGATATCTTGTATCACAGTCTTACAGCCCGCAAGCAGGTTAAGCTGCCGGGAGCCGAACACAATATGGTTTTAAGCGTGCTGATTTACGCGCGTGCTGCATTAAAAGCCTCATTAATCCGAAAGGATTAACTGCGTTTTATGCATTGCCTGCACAAAAATCAGCACGCTTAAAGCTGCACGCACCGAAAATGATGGCGGTGCGGATGAATTTTTGCTTTTGAGACCGCATGCGGGCTGCCGCCCTGCAAGGGTAAAAATGTGAAAATGTGCCGCGCCGGCGCTTTTTCGGCACATCGGGTTCGTTTCCCGGCAATTTAAGGCAGCATCTGTCTGTGCGATGCATAATTTTCTGTCTTATCTTTGCTTTTGCTTTGCAAAGAAGGACTTTATTTGAAAAATTTTTCACTTAAGCTTTTTTATCCCTTTAAAGCCGGAGGTTTTGCTTGCCTTAATGCGTACAATAAAAAATCGGCGCTATTTAAGCGCCGATAATATAACGTCAAGGTTTTCACGCATAATCGTAACATATGAATCTCTGCTCATGTCGCCGGTGACAAGCGGGTCGAGTGTGTAAATTTCAGCCCCCGTTTCACGCGATATAACCTGCGCCGTTGAGTCGGGGTACTGCGGCTCGGTAAATATGACCTGTATCCCGCTCGTCTTAACATCCTCTATGATATTCGCCAGCGTCGCCGGGTCCGGGCTTACTCCCGGCTCGGTTTCTATTATCTCCTCAACCTCTATGCCGTAATCCCCTAGCAGGTAAATGATGCCCTCGTGGAAGGAAATAACCTTGCCGCTCACACCGCCAAGCGCCGACCTGTACTCATTATCCAGCTGCGTCAGCTCGTTTAAAAAATCAGCCGTGTTCTGCTCGTATACGGCGCTGTTTTCGGGATTGGCTTCGGTTAGTCCGTCTCTTATATTTTCCGCCTGCTTTTTTGCGTTATCTATCGACAGCCATACATGGGAATTATATTCGCCGCCGTCATGTCCGCCGCTTGACGGAAGCATTTCTATTCCATCGGAGGAATTCAGTACATTAAGGCCGCTGCTTGCCGCCATGGCCTTTTCCATAAAGCTTTCCATACCGCCGCCGTTTATGATAAAAATGTCGGCCTCGCTCAGCTTCATCATGTCCGACGTCGTAAGCTGATAGTCATGCAGGCAGCCGGTAGACGGAGCCGCCATGTTTTGAACGCTGACGTTTTCGGCGCCGTCGGTAATCCGCAGTGTCAGCGCATAGATAGGATTAAAGCTTGTCAGTATGCTGTATCCGCCGCTCTCCTCCGTACTCTCTCCGCAGGAGGCCAAGACGGCTGCGCACAGCGCCGCAAGAATAATTGATAAAAGCTTTTTCATGTATTAGTCCTTTACAGTAAATAGTGGGATTTGTATTTTGCCCAGCCGGCACATATTATGCGCAGATCTCAGCCGCATATTGCTGCCTGCGCAGCCAAAATAAGCTCATCGCCTCTCATCAGCCGCACGGAGAATAAACAGGTATGCTTGGCCGCGGCCATCAAGCCGGGCACGTATAAAAATCGATTTTTATATATGCTTCACCGCAGCCGACAAGGCACTATCCGGCAAATGCAGATTTCCATATACGGCTATCACCGGCAGCATCCGGCACAAAAGCCGCGAAAATACACATTACTGCTCAGATATTATCTGCGCTACCATACGCCCCATCTCGGCACAGCCCACCGTTTTTATGCCGTCTGCGGCGATATCCGGCGTGCGTGCGACATCAAGCACCCCTGCGACCGCCGCTTCTATATCGTCGGCCGCCGCCGGCTCGTCAAGTGAAAAGCGAAGCATCATTGCCACCGACAGAATGGTTGCTAAAGGATTAGCTATGTCCTTTCCCGCAATATCCGGCGCAGAGCCGTGTATCGGCTCATAAAGCCCGCGCGCGTCGCCGTTGAGGCTGGCGGAGGCAAGCATGCCTATCGAGCCGGCAATCTGCGACGCTTCGTCCGATAATATATCGCCGAACATGTTGCTTGTAACAATTACGTCGAACTGCTTTGGATTACGCACAAGCTGCATGGCGGCATTGTCCACATACATATGCGTCAGCTCGACCTGAGGATATTCCTCAGCGACCTTTTTTACGACCGAGCGCCACAGCTTAGAGGATTCGAGCACATTCTCCTTGTCGACGGAGCACAGGCGCTTTGAGCGCTTCATGGCAAATTCAAACGCCATGCGCGCTATCCTCTCTATCTCGGGCACGGAGTAGCATTCGGTATCAAACGCCGCCTCGGCGCCGTTTACCGTCTTTCTTCCCTTTTCTCCAAAGTAAATGCCGCCGGTAAGCTCGCGCACGATAAGCACGTCAAGGCTGTCGCCGATTATCTCGTCCTTTATGGGAGAGGCGGCCTTAAGCGGTGCAAATATCTTTGCCGGGCGAAGATTAGCAAACAGCCCAAGCGCCTTGCGTATGCCAAGCAGGCCCTTCTCCGGCCGCAGGTGTGACGGCAGAGAGTCCCATTTATATCCGCCAACCGCGCCGAGCAGCACCGCGTCCGCCGCAAGGCAGCTGTCTACTGTTTTCTGCGGGAGCGGATCGCCGGCCGCATCTACCGCCGCGCCGCCTATCAGCGCGTCCTCAAGCTCTATTTCTATATCATGCTTCTTGCATACGGCCTCCAAAGCCGTGCAGGCGGCGCCTACTATTTCCGGACCTATTCCGTCGCCTTTTAGCAAAACAACCTTTTTTGCCGACATGTTTATCTTTCCTTTCCGTGTTATAAATCATTATATTGCCTGTATAAGCCAGCGGCTTTTTTAGTCCGCACCGGCGGCAGAGGTGGCAGAGATGTGACATTTGTCTCCAGCGGCAGGGACGACAGATCTGTGACATCTGCCTTCGGCATATGACGGTGCAGATATTCATCCGCCGCAAAGCAGCACAGCACGCCTGTACGCTGTTTTCTCCGATACCGATGGCAGACTCCGACGAATCGCTTACGTCCCGACAGCTTCGCCAAGCCGTCGGCGCGAACCCCTGCGGCTAAAGCACCTCAGGCGCACTGCATCTGACACGTCTTAACACCTGCGAAGCGGTGATTAGGCGTGCAAGACGCAGCTGTCTCTATTTTCTATTTGCCTTCTTTGCTCTTTAAATCCCTGTTTATAGCGCAGACTATTCCCTTTAATGAGGCGTGATTTATATTGCTGGCAATGCCCACACCGAATACCGATTTGCCCTCCTTGTTCTTCAGCTCGATATAAGCAACGGCCTTTGAGTCGGAGCCGGCAGAAATAGCGTGCTCGCTGTACGACATAAACTCATAGTCTGTTATGCCTATACTCTTGAGCGCCGTGAAGAAGGCGTCTATAGGGCCGTTGCCGACGCCGGATATCTGCTTTTCTCCGTCTGGCGTTAAAACAACGGCGTCAACATGGACCTTGGAGCCGCTCTCGTCGGATTCCTCGTGCACGCTCTTTTTGACGAGCTTATACTTGCCGGTAAAGTTGATATATTCCTCTTCAAATATTTTAAACACCTGATTTGCGTCAAGCTCGGTGCCTGCCTCGTCGCACGCTTTTTTGATTATATCGCCGAACTCGACGTGCATTTTCTTTGGCAAATCATAGCCAAGCGAGCGCATGACAAAGGCCGCGCCGCCCTTGCCCGACTGGCTGTTTATGCGTATAATAGGCTCATATTCGCGCCCGACATCCGCCGGGTTTATCGGCAGATACGGCACCTCCCAGTATTCGGACCCGGTTTCACGCATATACTGCACGCCCTTGTTTATGGCGTCCTGATGCGAGCCCGAAAAGGCGGTAAACACAAGCTTGCCGGCATACGGATGGCGCTCGTGCACCTTCATGGAGGTAGCGTCCTCGTATATTTCCTTAACATGGTTTATATTGCTGAAATCCAGATGGGGGTCCACGCCTTGGCTGTACATATTGAGCGCCAGAGTGACTATGTCTACGTTGCCGGTCCTCTCGCCGTTGCCGAACAGCGTGCCCTCAATCCTCTCAGCGCCGGCAAGCAGAGACAGCTCCGCTGCGGCAACGCCGGTGCCGCGGTCGTTATGCGGATGAACGCTTATTATCGCAGAATCCTTGTGCTTTAAGTGAGTACAGAAGTACTCTATCATGTCGGCAAAGCGGTTTGGGGTGCAGCACTCTACCGTGTTTGGCAGGTTGAGTATTATCTTATTGTCCGGCGTGGCGCCTATTTCCTCTATGACCCTGTCGCATATCTCCACCGCATAATCGCATTCAGTGCCCGAAAAGCTTTCGGGAGAATACTCGTACCTTATGTTGGTGTCGCCGACCTCTGACTCCATCTCTTTTATGAGGCGCGCCGCGTCTACGGCTATTTGCGTTATGCCGTCCTTGTCCTTGCGGAACACAACCTTGCGCTGCAGCGCCGATGTGGAATTGTAAAAGTGGAATATCACGTTTTTGGCGCCCTTTATCGCCTCAAACGTCCGCCTTATGAGATGCTCGCGGCACTGCACCAGCACCTGTATAGTAACGTCGTCGGGTATGTGGCCGCCCTCAATAAGCTCCCTTAAAATCTCATATTCGGTATTGGAGGCAGACGGGAAGCCCACCTCTATCTCTTTAAAGCCGATATCCACCAGCAGCTTGAAAAACTCTACCTTCTGCTGAAGATTCATGGGGTTTACAAGCGCCTGGTTGCCGTCGCGCAAATCGACACTGCACCATACCGGCGCCTTTGTTATCACATTGTCCGGCCATTTGCGGTCTTTGATATCCACATTTTTAAACGGGATATACTTCTCAAATCCCTTCTTCATTTATATGCACCTCGCTTAAAGATTTTTGACTGATTTATTATTGTTAACGCCGTCTGTGCGGCGAATGTCAAGCCCTCGAAAGCATCGTATGCTTCTATTTGCGGCAGCAGGCCGATTTGCGGGCCAAGAAACCGCTGAAGCGGCGGTATGAACAGGCTATAGAATACAGCCACCGGCTCAAATCATCAAGGAACGCCGATATAAATCGTATCACAGTTCCTCTGCGGGTAAATAAACCAACAGATGGCGGCCTCTGGCGCTGACGGAATCAGCTTTCTGTATTCATTTGCTTCTGCTAAAGCTTTTTGCCAGTCCGCTGAAAACCAAGGTTTTGTTTGGCGTAAGCAGACAAACAAAACGCCCCTTGCTGCTTTACAGCAAGGGGCGAGAATAAACATCACGCGGTACCACCCTGTTTCAGCCGGAAGCCCGGCCCTCAGCGACCTCTGACAAGGCCCGGCGTATAACGCCGCCACACGTACCGCCCTACAATATCAGGCGATATACTCGGGAGTGAGCTATACATATCCGCTCGTGTGCCGCCTCGCACCATCCGCCGGCTCTCTTATACGACAAGCAAGATATCTTTTCTCCGTCACTGTATATAAAATATATATTTAATATTATTATATCCGCCCGCCATCAGTTTGTCAACGATTATTTTTGTTCTATATCAACTATTGCCCATATCATCCTGCTGCTTACCGCGCTTATATCTGATTATCGAAATCAGCAGCAGCACGATTCCTATTACCTTCATGCCTATTGATAAGCCCATCAAAACGCCAGAGGTAAACTCTGCGAAATTACTGTTGTCATTATTTGAAAAATAGTATGACGCCCAATACAGCACTTCTCCCGCGATTATCAATAACGCGCTTCCCTTCAGCCTTTTCAGCATGCTTCACCACTCCTGACAAATCAATATTTTTCTTATTTTTTCCTAAAACCCTGTCGTTTTAATGCGTTTTGCATTTAAAATGCTCAAGCCTCATGGTTTTTCTTGCTTTTACATTTACGAGCAAAAGCAAGAGAGGCTTTTATCTGAACACAAAATGCTTTTTCGTCGGGTAATATGCTCTCAACGTTTGAGCGAAATACATCCCTCGCACACATCGTCGGTTTGTGTTTTGCTATTTTTTTCTGAGAAGCAGCTATAAGGATAGATCAAGCAAGAGTGACCATTCATCAACTTTGCGTATTATGCATATTATCAGGAACGACTCATTTTGTTCCGCTTATCAATACCGTGGTTACAATGCGAAATTCCCATTTTTTCTCGCCACTTTCGTATCGCTTTATTTCCTTGTCATATCTGCGGTTAATCATATCCATTAAAGACTGGTACTCTGATTTACTAAGCGCCTTTGGGGCCATCTTATACGCTTTTTCCACGCTGCTGAGTTCTGACATTCTATCATCGTTGATTTGCGCTCGCGCCGTTTCTGCATCGACATTATCAAAATCCGGGGCATATTTTACTGTAGACATTGTATCAATAGAAATATGACAAAATCCCTGTGCTGCAAGATATGAGGAGTATTTTTCCGTTCGGTCCTCATACCGTTTAATCTGGCTATTGGGGCTTTCAGACGCTGCCACCCAGACTTTATCAAATAATTCCTTTTCCTCACAATTCTCGGTCGGCACCCATTCTTCCGGTTTGAAACCTCTGGCGTAGACATCCATCACAATCATTTTCCCTCCGGGTTTCAGCACCCGATATTGTTCTCTCACAAACTTTTCAGGGTCGCAGAAATTCATTACAGTATGAGAATAACAAATATCGAAAGAATTATCCTCAAATGGCAACTGTGCTGCATCACCTGCAACAAAATCGCATTGAAGGTTTAATTCTTTCGCTTTCTTTTTAGCAAAATCAATATGCCCGACGTCAAAATCCACGCCTGTAATTTTCGCATTGGGAAGATGTTCTTTTAACCGATGGCAAAGGAGGCCGCCGGCACAGCCTACTTCAAGAATTTTCATTCCATCACACAATTGCATAATGGATGCCCATTTGTCAATATTCCCTCTATGAAATTTTAATGCACGGGATAAATAGAGTTCTTCTGTCTTTTGCACATACTGTGACCAATAGGAATTCATGTTTTGCATTCCTTTCGTTAGTTGTTTTAAACTCGAGACGATACATTTTGTTGTGAGCTGCAACTTTCCGTATAGGGTGCGAGAGCGAGAGTAAAATTGTGTGAAATCATATAAATGGATAAGGCAGACAAACTGAAATAGACTCTTTAGTTACAATGCTTTTGAAGGATTTTAACATCACACTGTAACGGATGGTAATAGTCTAAATTTTTAACGGTTTCAAATCAATATTTAAAGGTCATATACGCTAAAACAGCACCAAAATCATTTCCCGCCGATTATAGCACCAAAGTCAAACGCCGCTTTGCGATATTGAAAAATCATAACTGCAAAGGCACGGCATTCTGCCTTGTACGCCGGCAAACGATGCCGAAGCACATTTGGACTATTCAGTCAGCTTCATGACCGTGCGGTAAATATCGCCCTTTTTCAGCCCTGTATCGGCGGCAACACGTTTTGCGGCCTCGCTTGCCGAAAGGCCCTGTTCAATCAGCTTGGCGGCGGTCTGTGCGGCGTCGCTTAAGCTCACCTGCGGGCCGGTATCGGTATTGCCCTCAACGATAAGCACAATCTCACCCTTGAGCGGTTCTTCGGCATACCTTGCAGCGGCCTCGCCGAGAGTTGTGTGTATCTCCTCTTCATATATCTTGGTTATCTCCCGCACTATGCATATCCGCCTGTCACCCAAAATTTCCAGCATGTCCAAAAGTGTTCCGGGCAGCTTGTGGGGAGCCTCATAAAACACCAGCGTGTGCTCAAATGACTTTATCTCACTGAGCCTTGCCAGCTTGTTTTTCCGATTTACCGGAAGAAAACCCTCAAAAGCAAACCTGCCGGTAAACATGCCGGATACCGACAGCGCAGCGGTCAGCGCGCTCGGGCCGGGGACGCTCACGATATCTATCCCAAGCTCGGTGCACAGCGAAACGAGCTCCGTTCCGGGGTCGCTTATGCACGGCATGCCCGCATCACTCACCACAGCGCAGCTTTCGCCCGACATCAGCCTGTCGGCTATCTGAGAGCCCCTGCCGTCCTTGTTATAGCCGTTGTAGCTTATCATCGGCTTTTTTATACCGAGCACGCTTAGAAGCTTTGACGTAACCCGTGTGTCCTCCGCCACTATAAAATCAACGTCCGACAGCGTCTGCACCATACGCTCCGACATATCGCCCAAATTGCCTATCGGCGTGCCTACCACATACAGTTTTCCCGACAAGATACCGCCTCCAAACGGCCATGCCTTACGATACACGGCCGTGATATATCATTCTTTGGCAAAGCTGCCGTAAATCTTTTTCATTTCCTTCGACCAGCCGCCGTCATCCTCTATCACTAAATCCGGCATTACGGCTATTCCCGGACGTCCGCCTTTTTTCCCCTCCGCCAAAAAGAGCGACGGGCTGCTGCCCGCGCGCTGTATGACCATTCTAAGCCGTTTAGGCTCAATCCCCGCGCCGCGCATCGCGCATATGACGTCCGCAAGGCGCTCGGTGCGGCAGCAAAGGCAGAGCCTGCCGCCGAATTTCAGCAGATATTTCGCCGCAGCGGCGATATCTTCTATAGTGCACATTTCCTCGCTGCGCGCGGCGTTAAGCGATTCGTTGGCCGACCGTGCTCCCGCGCCCGCCCGCTTATACGGAGGGTTCATCGTGACAAGGTCGAATTTTCCGGCGGCAAGCTCTGTCCTTATATATCTTAAATCAGCACACAGCGGAGTGAATATGTCGCCGAGCCCGTTTTCCTCAACCGAGCGGCGGCAAAGCTCTATAGCCTCCGGCATAATATCCACGCCGTACGCCCTGCCGGTAAAGCCGTTGCGGCACCATATCAGCGGGATTATCCCGCAGCCGGTGCCAAGGTCGCATACAAGGCCGCTTTTTCCGACTGCGGCAAAATCTGCCAGCAAAAGGGCGTCGGTGCCGTATCTGTGATTTTCGGACACGAATATTGTGCATCCGCCGCCCAGCGGCTGAGCCGTCGGCTTCATTTTGCCACCCCCTGTGTAGGCCCGCTTGCCATTTATATTTATCATTAATTATACACCATAACGGCGGTGAAATATATAGAATAATTTCACTTTAACCACGTCCGGTATGATTTCCCGTCATAAAGCAGCCAGCTTCCGCTGAAACCGCAGCTTACAAAAGAATATAAAGAAGCGCTCACTAAGCTCTCCCCCACCCCCAGCAGAGTCTCTGAGCCTTTTGACGTTTATGGCTGTTATGAAATTACTGTCGTGTAAAATATGTGATTAAACACATTTTCCAGTTGCCTTAGCTTGCAAATCGTAGGGCATCCGCACAAATAAAATCATTTCAGCGGCGCAGCTTTGAGATGCGCTGTCAAGCTCTTTTCGCTTAGAAGTCCCGCACACACGGTTCTGCGCCGAAGCCATTTGCTCATTACGGCAATCACCGGCGGATTTTGATTAGGTCAACGCCGCTAAGAGAGATTTCACTCTGCTGCTATGATATTCACGCAGCATGTATCGCAGGAAATGCAATGGCGTCATAAATATATAAAATTTAAGCGGAGACGTTTTTGCACGCTCCGCTTAGTTTGGATTATTACAGGAATTATTCATCCTCGTGAATAGCGCCTACGGGGCAAGTGTCCGCGCACGCTCCGCATGATATGCAGGTATCGGGGTCAATAACATACATGCTGTCTCCCTCAGATATCGCTTCTACGGGGCAAGTGGCGGCGCAAGAGCCGCAGCTTATGCAATCCTGATTAATTTTATACGCCATAAAAACACCTCCATAATAAATAAAGCCTGCTCCGGCCCGACGCTGCCGGGCCTTAAAAGCGTAACTCCTTACGCTGTAGTAATTATAGCAATTCACTCCACGAATAGCAAGCATATTTTTTTAAACAAATTATAAACCTAAAAAAGCCGAATCCCTTATAAAAGCAGGGCTTTTAGGCGGCATTGAGCCAATGTTCAGCCTTTTTAGCACTTATCCGCAGGTGACGGACACATTCAGTGACTAAACAGCCGGCAAGACGATAATAATAACCATAACCTTAAAAATCAGTATGGTGAAACAATGACCTTAAGAGAAATAAAAGCAAAAACCAAAAAAATGCTGAAAGGCAATATGGCTCCGCTTATGTTAGGGGCATGCCTTATACTGCTTATTTCGCTCATATTTTCTATGTGTGAATACATCATACGCCGTCTGACGGGCGTAAGCGCCTGCTGCACAGTGCGTTTTTCGGGAAACGGCACCGCAAGCGTTATATTATCGCTTGTAATTCTCGTTTTAAGCCTGCTTTTTCAGTATGCGGCGCTGTCACCGCTGATAATGGGGATATGGCGGTATTTGTATTTCCTCGCAAGAGGGAAAAAGCAGCGGCTTGCAGAGCTGTTCTTCTTTTATTCTGCCCCGCGCCTGTTCTTTTACTCGGTATTTTTAAGGCTGAACATATTTCTGCGTCAGGCGCTGATATGTGCGGCGCTGTTTCTGCTGCCGCTTGCCGCATCGTTCTTCCTGTCTGATTATGCCGCTGATACTCTTGGATATGAACTGACCGGCCCAGTCTCGGCCGCACTGATGTTTGCCGCGGCATTTTTGTGGATATGTGCGGTAATTATTTTTATAATTGTACTGTTAAGATATGCCTTTGTTGAATTAACCGCCGCCGCTAACGGGGAAAGGAAAATCAACCGCTCGGTAGGGGTCGGCATAAAACGCACGAGTGGAAAAAGAATACGCATATTCATGCTGACATTCAGCTTTACCGGCTGGTTTATTCTATGCCTGCTTATTCTACCCATCATCTTCGTGCTTCCGTATTTTTGGGGCTGCATTGCTGTGCTCGAGGAGAATTCGGATAAGCCTAATAACTGATTGTTTCGCAGTGCTCCGGCAGAAAAATTTCATGTCTGTGCAGCAGCGGCTCTTTCTCAATCACCGCCGTGCTTGATTTCCGCTTTGCAAAGGAATAAAAAATGCGGTCAAAACGACCGCATTTTTGCTTGATATAATTCCGCTTTAAAAAGCAAAGTCATTATTGCCTGAGCCGATATGACAATCCGGCCGGGCACACATCAAACGAGATATGCATTAATAATTTTCTGCGTTTATCTCAAAGAAGCTCTGCGGATGTGCGCAGGTCGGGCAGACAGCCGGAGCCGATGTGCCGACATGGATATGTCCGCAGTTGCGGCACTTCCAGATAGTAACACCGTCACGCTTGAAGACCATGCCCTTTTCTATATTGCTTATAAGCTTGCGGTAGCGCTCCTCATGCTTGTTTTCTATATCGCCAACCATCTTGAACAGAGCGGCTATCTGATTAAAGCCCTCTTCCTTTGCCTCCTCGGCAAACTGCTTGTACATGTCGGTCCACTCATAGTTCTCGCCTGCAGCAGCGTCGTTAAGATTCCTGAGAGTATCCGGTATGGCACCGTCGTGAAGCTGTTTAAACCAAAGCTTTGCGTGCTCCTTTTCATTGCGCGCAGTCTCCTCAAAAATAGCCGCTATCTGCTCATAGCCGTCCTTCTTTGCCTGTGAGGCATAGTAGCCGTACTTTGTATAAGCCTGTGATTCACCGGCAAATGCTGCCAATAAATTTTTTTCTGTCTTGCTTCCTTTAAGTTCCATTTTTACTACCTCCATTTCTGTTTTTTATAATTATGCCACATTAATCCGCATAAGGCAATAGCAAAAACGTCAAAAAGAAGCTATATATACCAATTTTGTAACAAATATATTAATCGTCTTAGTCCCGCTGCGCATTTATTAAAATTTTTTCGTAATGTACGGTAACCTGTGCCGGTTAAAAATGCTAACTGCCGGCAAAGCAGCGGCTCTATTTCTTTGGCTGCAGCTGCATAGACCGTTTCTGTCAGCAAAACGTACCGCTCAGCAGCATAATGACGGTCATTTCCACACATTAAGCCCTTTATGTACCGGATAATAAGAACGCCGTTTTATGAAAGCATCAGTCATCTTAAAATAATCATAAGGCTATCTAAATCTCTGCATGGCAGCAATCCCGAAAAAAGCTGTAAATCCATAATTTGTCAGATACTTAAGCTGCAAGAAGACAACCGCATTGCAGGCATACATGCAGGCTGATTAAGCGACTACAAGCCGCAGGTCCATAGTTTGTTA
This sequence comes from uncultured Clostridia bacterium, assembly GCA_944412495.1. Classification (GTDB taxonomy): domain Bacteria; phylum Bacillota; class Clostridia; order Oscillospirales; family Acutalibacteraceae; genus Timburyella. The sequence goes on from CALYBL010000020.1 coordinate 52,762, forward strand.
GGTTTAACAAGTATTTTAAAAAAGCTTTAGGGTATGTCGTTTGCCGTATGCAAGTAAAACGCCGTCCGAAAAACGGACGGCGTTTATGTTTTGGACTGCGCAGAACCTTTATCTACTTTGATTTAAAGTGAAAATATTAGCAGCAGCAGTCATTGTTGCTTCCGCAGCCGTTGTTGTTGCCGCAGCAGCAGCACAGTATGAGTATCAATATTATGATCCAGCAGCAGTTACCGCTACCACAGCCGCCTCCAAACAGATTGCCCATTAACTAATACCTCCCTTCGTTGTTCACCCCATACTATGGTGAAGCACTCGGTTTGGTTACTGATTAATGATAAAAATTTATAGCACCGCGAGCGCCGAATAAAGGCAACTATAAAACAAAAGCGATCAAAAAGCCTTACGCTTGTAAATACAGCGCCATCGCTTGAACGGGCGGCTTTGACAACACCTAAAAGCATCCCTGCGCTTTGAAAGCCGATGTTGGTCATCGCATTGCCTAACAGATATATTGTATCGAACGTTATGCGAACCGCGCCGGTGCATAGTCTTAGTGATCCGCTCTTTTTCTGCGCATAGAAAACGGCAGTAAACACGTTTCCTTACGTCTCCGTACGATAAACAGCCGTATATAAAGATCATGACTTGCCGATGTAAATCTTCTGAAAACAAACGATACTATATATTTCAGAAGATATAAAGCTCAAAGCGACAAAGGCAGCAAAGCGGTCGATTTTCCGCCGTTCGTTTACTATTTGGGCCAAAATAGAAAAATCCATGATTTTTTGATAAAATAAAGTATACAATTTTTTAAAAACCGCAAGCAAAACTCCTTTTTCAAACACTTTATAAACAAAGGGAGGTGAGCGCGATGACAATCGATATAATTGAAAGCTACGTTGAAAATGTTTACGGATATGCCATCAACCACACATATTCCCGTGAAGAAGCAGACGAACTGGCACAGGAAATATTATTTACCGCTATTCGTGAACTGCACAGGCTCAGAGATGAAAGCAAATTTGAGCCATGGCTTTGGGGCATAGCAAGCAATGTGACAAAAAGCTTTCGGCGTAATATCGGAAAGCAGCGTGCTATGTATTCATATGATACACTGCAAAACTTGCCCTATGAGGACGAGTACTTCGACGGCCAAGAGGAAATATATGAATATCTTCGGGCAAAAATAGCAATGCTCTCGAAAATATACCGTGATATCATCGTTCTTTATTATTACGACGGCCTTTCGACCAAAAGCATCTCCGAAAAGCTGAACGTACCGGAAGGCACTGTCAGATGGCGTCTTACCGAAGCCCGGAAAAAACTGAAAAAGGAGTGTACCCAAATGAAAGAAACGGCTTTAAAACCTGTAAAAATGGAACTTAACATATATGGCAACGGAAATTATGACGGAAAAACCATTCCCTTCCCCACCGCATATATCGATGATGCTCTATCTCAAAATATATTATACTATTGCTATAAACAGCCCAGCGGCGTTGAAGAATTGGCGGAATCGATCGGCGTTCCATCGTACTACATTGAAGACCGTATCGAGAATTTATTGAAGCGAGAAGCGATTATTCAACCATATAAGGGTAAATATCAGACCGATTTTTTGATTTGGTCTGACAAATATGCTATTTATTGCGAAGAGAATGCCGAGAAGGCACTTATGCCTATTATGGCAAAGGTTCTGAAAGCGCTCGACGATATTGCCGGAGAAGCGGCCGAGATAAATTTCTATAAAGCAAAAAAAAGCGAATCAGACTTGTTTTATCTTTATGGAGTCATGGCATTTTCCTATGCAAGCGAGCATTACTGCAAATTGCCTTATCCTCGTTTCAAGAAAAAATATGACGGCAATGAGTGGTGTTACCTTGGCAGCATGGAGACCGGTAAGCACCGCAGAATAAGTATCGGCACACAGCATAACGCCAATTTGGGCAGTCGCGGGAGCTGCAGCCATACCGTATATAATTCTATCAGCGGTATAGCCATGCGACAAATGATGTACGACAATCAAATAAATGTCTGCGAAGATATTTTACGTGACGGGTCAACAAAGGATATCGTATCCGCAGCAGACGCGATCCAATACGGATATATTGTGAAGAATCCGGATGGCAGCTTTTTTGTAACGGTCCCTTTCTTTTCTAAGAAGCAAAAGGCAGAATTTAACGCCGTAGCGGACAAATACCTTGGACCTCTTATCCCGGAATATTCTGAAACGGTCAGCAGGTTCATCTCGGGGTATAAAAAAATGTTTCCTAAGCATTTGAGCGATGATGCTGACCGTATGTGTCAAAATATGTTTACTGGATTTTACTCGGTAATTATAGAATACGCGCAAAAAACTGAAGCGATAAAAATGCCATCTCCAAATTGTTATTGTGATGTTTTGATACAATTTAAGGATTATTGATCAAAAGCGCCGGAGCTATAGCTCCGGCGCTTTTTGTTTGCCAAACCCTTAGTTTCTCGGCAATTTCAAACATCTATAGGCGCAGACAAAATTTTTTATGCCGGAATAAGCTGTGCTGCCCGGCATCCGCCTTTTCCCGCAGCGTAATGCGTCACGACAATATGCTCGTTTTTTTGCGAGGCCGGCGCATAAGCTTTGCCAGATAATGCCCGGCCCAAACAAACAATCCCATGGCAGCCATATAATCCAGGAAAAATAACAGCAGCGGCTCCTCAAAATCAAAAAAGACAAACTGCGTCCGCAAAAACAGATAACCGGGTATCCCTCTGCTGATAAAGGCATACACACCGTAACCCGCTATGGCGGCGCCGGCAATCCGCAGTATAATTCTGCGCGGCTGTGAGCTCTTTTTAAAAAGCCTGCCCGCCATACTCATAATAACATTCCAGTGTATTCCAAGGTGCAGTGACAAAAACACAAAGCCCCAATAGGCCGACAGCATATGCAGTGTCCTGCCGAAGCTGCGTCCGCCTCCGACATGCAAAAAGGCAAATACATCTCTTGATATCAGCACCGCGCTTATCATTAAGCCAAGCATAGTCACAAGGACTAAAGCAGCAGAAGCGGTCTGAAGAATGCGGAAGGACGTATATTTTCCTGTAAAAAGCCTTTTGCTCCAGCTTCGGTTTAAAATATGATGGAGTATGAAAAGCACAAGCATTCCCGCACCTATCCACTCGTGTGCCGTGCTGCCGATAAGCTCAAATGACATAAGCAGCAAAAGAAGGACGGTCATGGCAATATCCGTTACGATTTTTACTATTGCCTTCGGTTTCATGGCGGCAGCCTCCCGTTATTCGTTTAATATCGGAAAATATCATCTGATAAAGTTTGTGAAGGTTGTTGTCTCCTGCGGCGGCAGCGGTATTCCAAGCTTGCTGCCGACCTCCCTGCATTTAAGAAAATAAGCCATATTATGTCCCAAGATTCTCATCGTCTGCATGCCTTCAAGGTCCTGCCTGACCTCCTCCGGCGCGGTCCCGTGCACCATGTTCCAATAACGCGAGGTAATTATCGGCATCTGCATAAGCCCGAAATATTTATTCATCTGATCCCACGCGGCGGTCGTGCCCGCACGCCTGGCGGAGATTACCGCTGCTGCCGGCTTGAGCATAAAGCGATTTCCGCCGCCGTTTAAATCGGCGTAAAAGGCCCTGTCCAAAAATGAGGTCATGGCACCGGAGGCCCCGCCCCAGTGCACGGGAGTGCCAAACACAAAGCCGTCATAATCTCCGGCAAGCTCCAAAAATTCATTGACGGAGTCTTCAAGCACACACCGGTTAAGCTCCCTGCATTTATGGCAGGCTATGCAGCCGGATATGGGCCTGCTTGTGACCCAGAACATGTCTGTGCCTATTCCGTTAATATTGAGTGCATAAGAAGCCTCACACAGTGCCGTATAGGTACAGCCCTCTTTATGCGGGCTGCCGTTTACCAATAATACCTTCATCGTCTGTTCTCCCTTTATTTGCTGTGAGAAATAATCCAGTTCAAAATTTCTTCATCCTCAAACAGGATATTCCCGCCGCCGTGATAATTGCCCGTTATTCCGCGCTCGTTGAAATAAGCATCGCCGGGTATTTCCACATGCAGCACTGAATTTATCTGCTCCTCCGTCCAGCCCTCAGCCTCATAGGCCGCATACAGCCCGTTATAAGCGTCGACGGCTCTCTGTGAGCCATAATATTCGTCGCTTTGCGCCATAAAAATATAAACCGCCACTCCGTTTTCCGCTATCGGCTCAAAGCTGCCGTCCCAGCGCGAGGCCCCGTGGAGATAGGCGGTATACAGGTCAGGACGCATGGACACCGCTCGGGACATAGTCTCACCGCCGGCAGAGTAGCCCGCCGCGTAGACACGGTCGGTATCAACCGAAAAATTATCGATAAAATACTCCGTCAGTTCTATGGCCTGTCGGGCAGAGGTCTCTCCCCAGTCGGTGAGCTGGGCAGATACCACTATCATATCCTCATCGAGCTCTGTCCAGCAGAGAAAGCCGCGCCAATTAAGATTGGAGCCGGAGGAGCCCTCTCCAAACCACATCATGTCATAGCCGGGCATTGCCATGATTAACGGATATCTGCGTCCGGAGCTGTAGCCTTCCGGAAGATAGTAGCTGTAATGAATCTCGCCAGTATCTCCGTTAAGTATCTGTTCGGCGACAAGTCCGGTCTGCCGGCCTGCATCCGGTGCTTGAGAAGCACGCAGGTGCTCTGCAAAAAAGCCGCTCAACATCTCTATAACCCGCTGTACCGCCGCTTGGGAATAAATATGTCCCTCTCCTCTTAGGACCTCAAGCGAGGCGTTAGGCAGCGTATCGGCCGCACGCTCTGAATATGAAATCGGAACAAGCGTGTCACCGTCTCCGTGAAAGATAAGCACAGGCCCGTCATAGCCCGAGACGGCAGCGTACAGGTCATAATCCATAATACTCGTAAAATAGCCGCGGCCGACGGTCATCTGCATATATTCATAGGTTTCGGGAACAGCGTCGGTGCTCTCAAACATCCGCCTTGCATCATCAGACATTGAAAACGCCGGAGAAGACAATACCATTCCGGCTATTTCGTCAACGTGCCGGACCGCAGCGAGGGCCGACACCACACCGCCCTGGCTGTTGCCCATGAGAAAGATGTTGCTTTTATCCACATCATCCCTCTCATAAAGCGCTGCAAGCACCGTCTCTAAATCATCAAGCTCCGTAAAGACGGTCATATCAAGCGTAGAGCCGTCGCTCCTGCTGTCAGGTCCTCCGCCGCGAAAGTCGGGACAGCAAACTATGTAGCCCTGACTCGCCAGCGCTTCGGCATAGCTGCCGCCGCTGCGGTGAGTACCGCCGTAGCCGTGAGAAAATATTACCGCCGGACGGGCCGTCTCCTCCGCCGACGGATAATAGAGCACAGCATAGACACGCCCGCCGCTGCTTTCAAAATACATCTCCTCCGTCTGTACCTCATAGCCGCCGGAACGGTCTATCTGCGGTGCGGCAGCTGCAGCAGAGAGCGGTGCATCCGAATAAAATTCTGCTGCACTGCGGCTGCCCTCCTGAGAGGAGCACGAGGCAAGAAGCAGCAATGCGGCGCACAGCAGAAAGCAAAGAAAGGCTCCGCTTTTCATCTTCATAATATACACCTCTTAAAAGCCCAGGCCGCCAAGCCATTCGGCAACATCACCGGCGGCGCCGGCCACGCTCCGCTCGCTTACGGTAAATCCATCTTCTATCACCGTTGCATTTGGCTCTAACTCCTGTATTGTCTCAATGGTGCGGGAGAAGCGGCTGCCGTTGTGAACATTAAATGGGATTATGGTTTTTGAGGAAAAATCGTATTCGTCAAAGAAGCTGTATACTGCCATGGGCAGGTCTGCCCACCAGTTGGGATAGCCTATAAAGATAATGTCATAGCTGTCAGGATTTTCTATATGTGATATAAGCTTTGGGCGTGCATTTTCGTCCTGCTCTGTTGCAGCGTAGTCAATCAGCTCTCTGCCGTCCGTTGGATAGACAACAGATGTGCGTATGGAAAACAGGTCGCCGCCTACGTTGTCATGTATCATGTCCGCAACCGCACGCAGGCGCCCTACCGCCTGGCCTTCAATGGTTGTATAGCTGGCGGAGGCAACAGCATCCACTCCGCTGTTCTCAGCAGCAGTAAAGTAAGCAATAAGGATGTTTCCGCCGCCGCTCTGAACGGACGCGCCAACATCAGATGCATTAGTCCCGCCGCCCGAATTTTGGCAGGCGGTAAGGCAGTATATCATAAAAGCGGATAATATCACAGCAAAAAGCCTTCTTGAAAAATTAATCATGATATTAAACTCCTTTCTGCAAAGTGCAGTGAAAGCCGAAACAAGCGGCATTTGCCCGCATTAATCAGACCTTCCTTGTCTTGCCCATATTTGTCAGCATTTCGACGGTAGCAGGGTCGTAATGCGAGAAGAACAGGCTCTCATCCTCGTCAAGGCCGCAAATAGCCTCCATATCCTCATCGCTGAGCTTAAAATCGAACACGTCCATGTTCTGCTCCATGCGCTCCTTGTGAGTAGACTTCGGAATTACTACAACACCGCTCTGAAGCAGGAAGCGCAGCGCCGTCTGCGCCGCAGACTTGCCGTATTTATGTCCAATTTCTGTCAGCACGGGGTTTGTGAAGAAATCCTTCCGCCCTTCGGCAAACGGGCCCCATGACTCGTGCTGCACACCGTACTTTTTCATATATTCATGGGCGGTTTTCTGCTGCTGGAACACATGTGTCTCCACCTGATTGACGGCCGGGGTCACCTGAGCAAACTGGCACAGGTCGATAAGACGGTCCGGATAGAAATTGCTGACGCCGATAGCCCTCAGCTTGCCGTCCTTATACGCCTCCTCCATGGCCCGGTAGGTGCCGTAATAGTCGCCGAACGGCTGATGTATCAGCATGAGGTCGATATAATCACTCTTAAGTCTTTTCAGGGATTTGTCTATGGACGCTTTGGCCATTTCATAGCCGGCGTTTGATATCCAAACCTTAGTGGTTAAAAACAGCTCGCTTCTCGGCACGCCGCATTTCTGGACCGCAGCTCCCACTGCCTCCTCGTTGCCGTATGACTGAGCAGTATCAATCAAGCGGTAGCCGACCGAAACGGCATCCAGTACACAGCGTTCGCACTCCTCATTCTTAACCTGATACACGCCGTAGCCCAGCTTAGGCATTTTTACTCCGTTGTTGAGTGTTACATATTCCATATTAAGCAGCTCCCTTTCCTTGATTTCTGTCTCTATTGTACCCTCATGCGCGGCGGCACAGAAGTCTCGATTCGTTATGCAGCTTAAACCAAAGGGTTTATACTTAAATCTTTATGCCTAAATGTCGGATGTGCGGCCGCCTGTCCGGCTCGCTGTAGCATACATCTTTTCAAGCCATATGAATTTTGTTATGCCAGCAGGCAGTATATCACATCGTTTTGCACACAGATTCGCAGAAACCGAGTTTATGATGCGCCGACCTCCGCGCAGTGAATAGTGCAAAGGTGCATCTGTCAGCGTGTTTGTACGTTTATTATCATATTTCTGCAGCTCCATATGAATGTCAATAAGAAGCGCTTATGTCCGAAAGCAATATCTTAAAGCTTTTCGTGCCTGTCTCCGAAGCGGCATGACCTTGTACATTCAGACCAAGCAAAAGCACAAGCAGCGGAAATACTCCGCTGCTTTCATCTCCTTTATTGCTGCTTGCCGGGCTATCCGTACAACACGGCAGGCTGACGCATTTTTTCTGCAGGCGACTTGAAAAATCCGGCAAAAAAGCCTGTTCGGCAAGCTCAGCTCTCTTTGCTGGGCCGCACCGTCAAATCAGATACGTCCACATTGTCGGGCTGTGAAACGGCGTACAGCACCGCGTTTGCAATTATCTCCGGCTCTATCCCGACATTTTTATAAAATTCCTCGACCATCGACTTTGCCTGAGACGGTGCGACAGTATTTAGCAACTCGGTTTTTACCGCGCCCGGATAAATGGCCGTGGTACGGATGTTAGTGCCCTCCGCGACGGATTCTGCACGGAAAGAATCAAGCATGGCCCGGACAAAGTGCTTGGTGCCGGAATAAACCGCGTTGCCCGGAACCGGCCTCGTTCCCGCAACAGAAGATGTAACGATGATATGCCCTCTTTTCTGCGCGATAAATTCCGGCAGCACGGCTGCCATGGAGTTTAAAACGCCCTTAATATTTATGTCTATCATGCTCATCCAGTCGCTGACCCTCAGCTCGGACATATTGCTGCCCGGCATTATGCCGGCATTGGCAAAAAGAACGTCTATTTTTCCAAACCTGTCTTTTGCCAGCGCAGCCAGAGCCTTCATATCGCCGGCATTTGACACGTCCGACTTCAGCCAGACGGCGTTTTCTCCTATTTCACCGGCCAGGCTCCTGAGCCTGTCCTCTCTCCTCGCGCTGAGCACGACCTTTGCTCCGTTCGACGCAAGAAGCCTTGCCGATGCCTCTCCAATGCCGGAGGAAGCGCCGGTAATCAAAATCACCTTGTTTTCAACGCCGTGCATTTTCAGTTCCTCCTTCAATCTATGCGCCTGAGCCCGGACCGATGAGCTTAAGCCTTATACTCATACTTCAGGCCCGCTGCCCAAGCAGCTCCTATGAAAAGAGGAAGGCTTTAATTTCTACTTCAGCAGCCCGCCGTCGCGGAAGGCATTGCCGACCTTCTCGCCTATCACGCGATATGCATTATGCACCGGATCAAAGGAAATGGGACGGAATTTGTCGAAATTAATGCTTCCGTCCGCACCCAGCACGCTTTCATCTGCGCTGACGTTGACGATTTGGCCAATGATATTGCCGTCCTCGTTCATCTTTATGAGCCTGCACTCAAGCGCAACCGGCAGCTCGTTGATAAGCGGCGCATTCACAAATTCGCTCTTGGTTATATGGAAGCCGGATTTTTCCAGCTTTTTCGGCTCACTGTTTGCAGACACCATTCCCACATAGTCGGCCGGTATCACATTGGCGGCGTCTGCAAAGCTTACGGTGAAGTCGCCTGTTGCCTGTATATTTTTTGTTGTCCTGTGTCCCGCACTCAGACAAAGCACCACCTTGTCAGCGTCGTACAATCCGCCCCAGGCGGCGTTCATGGCGTCAGCCGTACCGTCTTCATTGTAGGTGCCTATTATAAGCACCGGCAATGGATAAAACCACGATTTTGCTCCAAAATTTTTCCGCATCTCAGTATACTCCTCTCTTATTTCTGTTCATCTACCGGAGGTACCATTTCTGCGTATTTCTTGAGCATCTCCGGAGTGCTTGTATAATAGCGTTTCTGCTTATCCATCGCCGCTATTTTCACCATTTCCTCCTCTGTAAGCGAGAAGTCGAACAGGTCAAAATTATCCTTAATGTGCTCGGGATTTTTCGAGCCCGGTATGACGATGTTCCCGTCCTGAATGTGCCAGCGAAGGATAATCTGCGCATTGGACTTATTGTATTTTTTCCTCAGCTCAGAAAACAGCGGCTCCTCAATGAGTGATTTGTCGCCGTGGCCCAGCGGGTACCAAGCCTGGATGACGATGCCCTCACTGCTCAAAAATTCCTTCAGTTCCTTTTCCTGAGAATAAGGATGAACCTCTGTCTGCAAAACGGACGGCCTTATCTCGCAGACGCTTAAAATCTCCTTAATCTGCTCTATACTGAAGTTGGACAGCCCAATCGCCTTCACCTTGCCCTCTTTATATGCCTTTTCCATCAGCTTATACCCGGAGATATAATTGCCGGCCGGCTGGTGTATCAGGAGCAGGTCGATATAGTCGGTGTCAAGCCGTGCAAGCGTCTTTTCCACCGCGTCGGACTGCTCGTAGAAGCTCGGCCAGAGCTTGGTCTCAAGAAAAATCTCATTGCGGGGCAGCCCGGACCTTTTCATTGCGCGGCCAACCGCCTTTTCATTGACATAGGCGTTGGCGGTGTCGATAAGCCTGTAGCCGCACAAGAGCGCGCTGAGGACTGAAGCCTCGGCCTCGTCCGGCGTCAGCAAAAATGTACCAATACCCGCCATCGGCATCTTTATTCCGTTGTTTAAGGTTGCAAATTCCATAAAGCCTCTTCCTTTCAAGTATTTATTTTATTATTCATAACCGGCAGTTTTAGCTCCGGAAATTAATTGTTTACATCCACTCTCCGCCGAAATATCCCATGACATCGGCGGCATAAGCCTTTACCTTTTTCTCTGCACTCCGAATACGTCTGACATCTCCATACCGTCCAGCGCGTCGTCTATGGCACGCACCTCATCAGCGGTAAGAAACACATCTGCCGCTCTGGCATTCTCTTTCATGCGCTCAGGTCTGCGCGTGCCGGGGATAGGCACTATCCACGCCCTCTTGCAGAGCATCCACGCCATGGAAATCTGCGCCGGTGTGGCATTCTTCTGCTCTGCCATGCCACAAAGCAATGCCAGCAGCGCCCGGTTTTTCTCCTCTGCCTCATCGGTAAACTGCGGCATGGATGCACGATAGTCGTATCTTGCGTCAAAATGCGTGCCCTTTTTGTAGCTGCCCGTCAAAAATCCGTTCGCCATGGGAGAAAAGGCAACCAATCCGATATCTAATTCCTCCAGCACGGGAAACAGCGCTTCATAGTGCCGCGCCATCATTGAATAGCGGTTTTGGATCGCCGTCACAGGGCAGACCGCGTGCGCCCTGCGAAGATACTCCTCATCTGCCTCCGATATTCCCCAGTGAGTGACCTTGCCCTCTTTTATAAGCCCGGCCATGGTATCGGCCACCTCTTCAGGACTGACCGCCGGGTCTATGCGGTGCTGGAAGTAGAGATCAATATGGTCGGTTTTAAGGCGCTTAAGAGAGCCCTCTACCGATTTCCGTATCGTAGCCGGACGTGAATCCGGAATAAGCGGAAGCGGCACCTTACCGCTTTCAAAGTCAAACCGCAGTCCGAACTTGGTGGAGATAACCGTCTTATCACGATACGGCGCCAGCGCCTCGCCGACAAGGCGCTCGTTAACGTGCGGGTCCTCCTGGGTGCCGTACACCTCTGCCGTGTCAAAAAAGGTGTAGCCCATTTCCACCGCCTCGCGTATAAGCCTCACCGTCTCCCTTTCATCGGTCGGCGCGCCGTAGCCATGGGAAAAGCCCATACATCCCAAGCCCACGGCGGAAACGGATAAATCTTTTCCTAAAGTCCTTGTCTGCATGGATATTTCATCTCCTTATGCTTATATTATAAATCCTGCCCGGTCTATACAGAAGTTCCCGTTTGTTTTTCAGTTAAAACCCAAGGGTTATAGCTTTTATTATGCTTCATATTTACGTGCATTATTACAAGTATGTGCGGGCCAAACCGGTCAGGCGGCCCACTCTGCCAAGTACCGGCATTTTATCACAGCCCCGCAGCTGATATATCATGCCGTTCCGCTTTAAAACGATCCGGACTCGATATCGGGCCGCAGCCTTCGGCTGTTGTGCCGCCGCTCTGATACCCTCTTAAACTATCTGCGGCCGTCAAAAGCTTTTATGCTGCCTCTCTTTTAAGGCCGACAATGTTTCTTTCTATTGCGTAAGCAAACAATCAAGGCATCGAACAAACGTTGATTTGCAAAATTTCGTGATATCTAAAAAAGCCGGCCGTAGGGTCAATGCTCTAAAACTGCCGAATTCTGTTATCACGCTTTTACACGCCGTTTGCAAACAGGCAAGCCATCTCACCGGCAGCGCCCGATAATTTTTATATAAGTGCCTTTAAAAAAGCCTCAGCTCTGTCTATCCTTAACAGACCGAAGGCTTTGTCTGTACAAACCGGACAGCAAAAACGGCTTTTCTCGGAATGAAGCCGGAAAAGCCGCATAGTATGTATTTACCCTGCTAAACAGAGCGTCCGGCGTCAAACGCCTCTTTCATGGCCTCGGTCGCCTCAACCTCACCCTTTTGATAAACGCTCGAGCCATAAATCATTCCACGGACCTTAGCGCCAGGCAGGCAGTCGGTAAATCCGCGCAGGCTGTCCATTGTTCTCTCCATGGCTCTTTTGCCGACTGCGGCGGTGGCGATAAAGAAAAATTCCTTATTCTTTATCTGGGTATACCTCGGCAGCGTGCGGTCTATCATGACCTTCATCTGCCCGTCCATGGAATAGAAATAGACGGGCGTTGCCAAAACGATAACGTCTGCCTCAATCATTCTTTCCAAAAGGCCCGCCATATCATCCTTCCGCACACAGCTGCCCGTTTTTCTGCATCCGTAGCAGGCGCGGCAGGGTCCTATCTTCAGCTCCTGAACATAAAGCTTTCGGGCCGTGTTCCCTGACTCCTCTGCTCCGCGGATAAATTCATCGCACAGTATGTCGGAATTGCCGCCCTTGCGCGGGCTTCCGGCAAGAACCAAAATCTTTTTATTCATTTTTCTCTCCCCTAATCGTCTGAAAATATTCCCGACAGCCACTCGTCATAGACGGGAATCCAATCGCCGCCGGCGCCAAAGCCGTGCGGCATGCCGTCAAGCTGCAGCCGTTCTACTGCGACACCGGCCTCCTCGGCGGCGTCGGCATTGGCAAGAAATTGTCTGTAAAACGGGTCGCGGGTACCGTAGCAGTAAAAGGTCGGCGGCAGGTCTCCCGAACGCAGCAGCTCTACGTCGGTGGTGCCTACGCTCAGCCGGCCGTAAAAGGAATAAATCATCCCGCAGGTCGCCGCGTCGGCGGATATTTCGTCCAGCCTGTCGGGCACATAGCCCGAATCCAGCGCCGTACCGTTTACGCTGCCGTCAAAATGCAAAAGCATTTCACCGCTCAAAATTCCACCGGCGGAAAAGCCCATCACGGCAATATCGTTTTCGTCAATCCCGTATTCCTGAGCATGTGCGCCTACGAACCGCACCGCCCTTGCCAAATCAAGCGCACCCTCCTGCTGCGTGTACGGACGCAGGCGGTAATCCACCACAAAGCTCTGATACCCGAGGGCGCTGAGCGCCTCGGCCACATCTGTCCCCTCCGGCCGGTCGCTGCGGAATTGAAAGGCCCCTCCGGGGCAAATGAGCACGGCGCCCTTTATATCCGTTCCCTCCGGCACCGGAAAGCTGGTAATATACGGCCGAAAATCCGGGTCGTCGGAATAACGTCCGTCATTTTCCGTGTACTCCGTGACGGCAGGCGCGTTGCCCTCCTCCCACAAATAAAGTATTTGCTGTTCGTTCGGAGTTACCGCGGCCGTCGCCACCGTATTTCCGTCACCGGCTTCCGGCACAAAAACCTCGTCCGACAGTCCAAGCCCCTGCGCCCACTCGATTATTTCACTCTCACTGGTATTTTCCGAAAACAGCAACGCGCTGTCACCAAGCAGCGCGCCCGGCTGCAGCTGTGAAATGGCTGAGAGAAGAGCGGCGGAATCGTTCCCGCTGCCAGAGGCAAATGGGAATATGGTCTTGGCGCCAAAATCATTTTCTTCAAGGAACTCCCGAACGTCCTGAGTCAGAGCGTTGTTTTCAGCGTCAAAGCCAAGGAGGATAAATTCATAAGAGGCAAAATTTTTGTTTTCTTTTCCTATGCAAAGCAAATCACCGCCCACCGCTTCTCTCAGCACTTCGGCGGCGCGTGACACGGCGCCGCCCTCCGAATCGGCATATGCTATTAAAATATTCGATTGCTCCTCCTGTACAGCACCGGAGGAAGCAGACGTCTGAAAAGAAGACTCCCCGGCTCCGGCACACGCTGTCAGCCCGGCTATAAGAGCCGCCGTAATTATAAATGCAAAAAATCTTTTCACAGGAGCTTCTCCCTCCTATTTTTACAGGCCCAGGCTCTCTGCCCAGGCTGCTATCTCGTCTCCGCTGTCGGCTACGCTGCCCCGTGAGATTGCCAGCCCGTTCTCGCTTACCGTGGCTCCCGGCTGAAGCTCGGATATTGTCCTCTCAGTCCTGGAAAAGCCGCTGCCGCCGTGAGGACAAAAGGGAATGATGGTCTTGCCGGAAAAATCATATTCCTCCAAAAACGTGTACAGCGCCTGAGGCATATCGCCCCACCAATTCGGATATCCGAGTATAATTGTGTCATACCGGCCGGGGTCTTCTATATGTGCTGCGAGCTCCGGACGGGCTCCATCATCCTGCTCCTCCGCCGCCTGGTCGACAAGCGTATCATGGTCAAGCGGGTACTGCTGCACCGTTTCAATACGGAACAGATCTCCTCCGACCGTTTGCTGGATTACGGAGGCCATGTATTCCACATTTCCCATGACCTCGCCGTCGTTCACGACAATGCTTGCACCTGCGACAGCGTCCACGCCTGTTGTATCAACATTTTCCGGCATCGTAAAATACGCTATAAGAATGTTTGAACCGTCACCGGACGTACCGGCTGTGTCTGACGAGGCTGCTTCAGAGCTGTTTGCCTCAGATATATCGTCCGCGCCGGCAGCAGATGAAGGCGTTATTGACGACGATTCACTGACTTCACCTCCGCAGCCGGCAAGGACGAGCATAATTGTCAAGATCAAGAAAATCGGCATTATCCGTTTCATCGGGTATGTCTCCTTTCCGTCATCTTTTTAAAAGCCCAATTCGTCAAGCCATGTCTGCACATCGTCTTCGCTGACTCTTGACGAAAACCTATGACCCTCCTGCCAGTCGCCGGTCCCGGCCAGCTCTGCCAGCAGCTCGCCGCTGTCACCCAAACCAGAACTTGCTGATGTACAGAAGGGAATGACGGTCTTTCCTGTGAAATCATTGGCCTCAACAAAAGTATCAACCGGCCACGCGGCAATTCCCCACCAAATGGGGTACCCGATAAATACGGTATCGTATTCGTCCCAGTTATCCACGGTCGACGCCGTAAGCTCGACATTCCGCAGCTCTTCGTTTTCATGCTCCTGTGAAACGCGGCTGTCGTCATTGCTGTAGTTTAAGTCCTCATCGGTGTAGGGGTCTGCCGGCTCCAACTCAAACAGGTCGCCGCCGGTGAGTTCGGCAATGTAGTTTGCCGCTTCCTCCGTGTTGCCGGTGGCCGAGAAATAGACCACAAGCGTACTGCCGTCTCCGGCCGCCGCAGCCGGCTCGCTGTCCTGCTGCGAGGAGGACGAAGAGCTCCCTGTGCCGGACGTCTGCGGAGCTTCAGTGCTTTCACTTCCGCACGCCGTGAAGCTTATCATCACCATAAGCCCCATTAATAATGCCGTTAACTTTTTCATGTTGACTGCTCCTTTCATTCATAGCATTCGTTAAAAATTTCCAGTATCTCTTCATGGGTCATTCTTTTATAGCTGCCCGCAGAAATTCCGCAGGAATATGCAATTTCCTTAAGCTGTCCTTTGCCGGCAACGCCCAGCTCCTTTAGTGTCGTGGGCAGGCCAAGCTCCTTTATAAAATCCGCAAGGGCGTCAATGCCGGCAAGCGCTGTCTCATCGTCCGTTTTCCCGTCTTTGGCTATACCCCATACATTTTGCGCAAATTTGACGAACTTGGGCAGGCCGGCTTTATATATATGCCTGTAATAAACCGGGTGCAGCACCGCCAGTCCGCAGCCGTGGTTGCAGTCGGTGTAGGCGCCGAGCTGATGCTCCATGTTGTGACACTCAAAGTCGCACTTTTTGCCCATCTTTATCACACGGTTTTCCGCCATGGTGGAATCCCACATCAGATTGCTGCGCGCGGTATAATTTTCAGGGTCCTTTATGGCGGCGCGCAGATTGCGTATAACGCTGCGCATCAGCGCCTCCATTATGTCGTCGGAGACATTGTCATCATTTGGCTCGCTGAAATAGGTCTCCATAATATGGCTGAGAATATCAAAGCTGCCGGACACCATCTGACGCACCGGCACGCTGTAGGTATAGGTCGGGTCCATCAGCGCGAATTTTGGGTTCAGTGCGGGATAATCCCTGCCTGTTTTTATCTTCTTCTCCTCATTTGTGATAACGGCGCCGCCGTTGCATTCGCTTCCCGTGCCTGCCACCGTCACTATTACGCCGAGGGGAAGAGGATTTACATCAATCACGCCCTGACGCGCCCAGAAATCGTCCCAGATGTCGCCGTCGTAGCGAGCCGCGAGGGATACCGCCTTGCAGCAGTCCATCACCGAGCCGCCGCCGACTGCAAGTATCATGTCGGCGCCGTTTTCCATGGCAAGCCTTGCTCCCTGCAGGACCTTGGCGTATGTAGGGTTTGCCATGATGCCAGGAAATTCCACGATATTCTTCCCCGCACCGCGCAGGATGCCGGTGACCTCATCGTAAATTCCGTTGCTCTTTATTGAGCCGCCGCCATAGGCCAGCATCACCGTGCCTGCCTGCTTGGTCAGGCAGCCTAAGTATTCCTTGACGCACCCCTGTCCGAAGTATACCTTCGTAGCGTTCTGAAAAATAAAGTTGTTCATTTATGACATCTCCCTGTAAAAATATCCATTTTATATTCCTATGGGCGCAGCGGGCCGTAGAAGTAAGAGGCGGTCGCGCCGCCGTCAATGAGAAAGTCTGCTCCGGTAATAAATGCGCCCCTCTCACTCATCAAAAGCTCCGCCACATTGGCCACCTCGTCTGCCGTGCCGGGCCGGCCCGCCGGGCACTTGGCAAACATGTTCTTATAAAAATCCCCGCGCGGGCCGTTGAATTCGTCTATTGCAAGCGGAGTGACGATAATGCCCGGAGAAATGGAGTTGATGCGCGCACCTCTTTCTCCCCACTTTACCGATTCGGCCATGACTCGCTTCTCATTGCACCGCTTCGCCATCTGATATGCGTGGAGAGTATCGCGAATGTTCTCCGGCTGTAAAATATCCAGCTTCAGCAGCTCTTCCGTAGGGGTACAGGCCAGCTGTTCGTCCTGCTCCGGTGTAAGCGCCGGCATCCTGTGGCCGGACTGGCTCGAAATTGTAACCCCCACGCCGCCGGGAGCAATAACACTGCCGACCTCCTCCAGCAAAACGGCCGTGCCGTACAGGTCAACCTTCAAAATGGTCTCAATAGGCGCCTGGCTCGGAGAAACACCGGCGGCATTGACCAGCATGGTGATTTCGCCGTATTTCTGCGCCTCGGCAATGATTGCTTTTATCGACTCCCTTGAGGAAAGGTCCATCTCCACGGCGGCAGTGTCAAATCCGGCCTCGTTCATAATCCTCGAAATTGCCTGCGCGTTTTCCGGCTTCTTGTCGCCTATCACAATCTTCATTCCCGTTCCCATACGGCGGGCTATGGCCATTCCTATCTGGCCTGCTCCCGTTAAAAGCATAACGTTTTTCATAGTCCACACTCCCTTGACACTTTTGATAATTTTATTATTGTAAAAGCACTGCCGCCTCATTCTTTATAAGTCAATCTGCCTGCTCCCCCAAAAATCGACCGCATCGTCGAGCCAGCTCTCGGCGGCGGTGCCGGTGCCAAGCCCGAAGCCGTGGGAAAGGCCGGGATAATGATGAAATTCTGTGGGAATGCCCAAGCTGCTCAGCGCCTCAATCCGGCGCTGCATTGTACGCCAGTTGGCTATTGTGTCGTTTTCTCCTACACAGGCGAAGGTCGGCGGGTCGTTTTCGGTATAATCCGAGTGCCCCGTATACTGCATAATGACCGCTCCCGGCCTTGGCAGGTCGTCTCCGCCGAAGGCTGCCGGTCCGTAGGAGCCAAGCCATGCCGCCATCCTCGCCCCGGCGGAGCCTCCCCACAGCGAATAGCAGCCGGTGTCCACCTGAAGCTCATCTGCATTCTCGAATATAAAGCTTATCGCTCTCGCTAAATCCTCGCAGGCTGTCTGTGCGCCCGGCCGGTAGATAAGAGCAAAGGCGTTGTACCCGCGCTTTGACAGCTCTAAAGCATGAGGAAAGCTGTCCTGCATGGCGCCCACGTATGCAAAGCCGCCGCCGGCATTGCACACGGCAAACCTTTCGCCGGGATTTCCACGGAAGAAGAAAAGTCCGGTGTCCTCCTTTTTAGGGTCGGCTGCCTTTTCTTCATCGGTGTAGATGTCGTAAAACACGGTATCGCCCGCATCCGCGTGTTCTTTAAGATAATTGACGATCTCCACCGTTTTGTCGGGGTCGATGTTGTTATACCAGGTAAGGCGAAGCTCACCAAGCGTACTGCCGCTGTAATAGCCGCTGTCCACCGGGAAAATAAGCCTGCCGTATCCGTGAAAGGCCGGGTCGTTTATAACCTCCGATATCTCGCTTTCCGCCGTATAAGGCCCGCTTGCACTTATCTCTGACTGCACAATATCGCCTCCTGCTCCCTGCCCTTCCCCGCCGCAGCCGGCAAGGCAAAGCGTCATACAGAGCGCTGCAGCAAGAAACGCTTCCTTTTTCATTTGCTCTCACCCGCCTTTACATCTTTCTGATTTTATTATAAAAAAATCGAGACCTCATAAGAAGTCTCGATTCGTTATGCAGTATATACTTACAGGTTAACAGTATTATAGCGCTATGCCTTCGCGGCCTTTTCCACCGCACTCAGGAACTGCTTTACCCCAGGAGAGGGGTTGGGTGAGTGCAGCAGGCCGAACGGGATAGTGTAGCCCCAGTCCACCGGCAGAATTTTCAGCAGCGGATGAACATAACGCCAGTTTTCCACCGCCATAAGCACGCAGTTGTTATTCTCGCACTGATTAAAGGCCGCAACATCGTAAAAATCAAAATCCACAATGCTGATCTGCGGATGGTTTTTCCATATGTCGTCCCGCAGCATGTCCACATAATGGCTCCAGTCCCTGCGCATGAGCATAAGCTTTTCGCCGTATAAATCCTGTACGGTCAGCTTGTCCTTCGCAGCAAGCCGGTGATGTATGGAAACCGCGCAGCAGATAGGCTCGCGTGAAAGCTCCAGTCCGGCGCAGCGGCGCAGGTGCAGCATGGTTTGGTCGAAAATTCCGGCCACCACGTCGATGTTCTGGCCTAAGTTGCCCAAAATTTCCCGCGCATTTTCCTGCGTGTTTTCAAACGGAATAAGCTGGAATTTCACATTCGGGCAGTGCTCCTGTACCTTTGGCCATAAATCCACCAGCACCTGTGCCGGCGTCATGGGCGAGGTGCCTATCCTTATTACGCTGTCGGACTCCTGCATGGCGTTTTTTGCGCGAGTCACGGAGTCCTTGCAGTATTGGATTATGTATTTCGCGTCCTGATACAGCGACTGCCCGGCCTTTGTCAGCCGAAGCCCACGGTGAGTCCGGGTGAAAAGCTGAAGATTCAGGCTCTCCTCCAGCAGGTTTATCTGCTTAATGACCGCGGGCGGCGATATATAGAGCCTTTCGGCCGCTTTATTAAAGCTTCCGGACTCCACAACGCACAGGAAGGTTTCAAGCTGTGGATTATACATTTCAAGCATCACTCTTTCGTTTTTACTGCAATGCATGGATTTTCTGGCCGCACCGGATGCCAGGCCGCCGCTCGGCAATGCACCTGGGATTACAACAATCTTCTCCAGCTGCGCCATATATAGCATCGCTACGTATTTCAGTTGTGATTTTAATTAGATGCTAAAGCAGCGCATAATTCAAAATTATAATGTTTACGTTAAAGCACTGTCTGTCATAGCCTTCCTATTACAAATTTTCCCATTTAAATTATATCTGAAAACATAATATTTAACAATATATAAAATAACAAAGATTGCCGATATCATACGACAATCTTTTCATTCAGGCAAAATAAAAATGTTCTGTCGGTTTTCCTATTAGTGAATTTGATTCGCACTGCAAAATAAGCTGCTCACACATCCCAGCACTCTAAGTAAGGGGCTCAGAGAAAATTTGCTGCATTACAATTTACGGATAGCACTAATTCCTGCGGCAATACGCAGACAAGCTATGGCGACGAAGTGATTTTCCTTTCCACCATTTAATGGTGGAAATCAGTGATTATTGGTGATATTTATAACAAAAAAACAAATCCCAAAAAGCTCAACAAACGTTGATTTCATGGGATTTATTTGACTATAAAAAATAAACAAAAAGGATATTATGTTTTTATGTATAAATGTGAAGCAGTATAAATTTCCAATGTTATTAAAGACTGGGCTAACTTCGCGGATACAAGAGTAAAATAAAAACTGAGTCTAAACGCAAACGCGCGTCCAGACTCAGTCTGGTGGGAAGATGCTATAAAAAGATGCTGCTCCGGCGCGGGCAACGAGACAAAAGAAAAAGCTGAACATAGGGCGCGAACTGCGTCCAGGCTCAACCTGTCAAGAGGCAGCAAAAGAGATGTCTGAGTAAAATTTTAAAGTGGAGTTGAACCCGCAAAAAGTTAGTAGCGCTGCGGAGGCGTTGTGAGCGCGTTTACAAGCGAACAGCCGTAGCAAGCGTGACTTTTTGCGGAAAGGAGGAGCGACGGCGTGAGTGAGCTCTGACTTTTGAAAAAAGCCGGAACAAGCGATACATAGCTTGCTCCGGCGAGGAAAAAGACAATAAAAAAGATATTTTTCGATTCCGCTGTATGGAGGCTAATCCATGTAAATTCTTAAAGTTATTGAAGGCAAGATTAACGCCGCGGGGGATGGAGCAAAATAAAAAACCGAGTCTAAACGCGAACACGCGTCCAGACTCAGTCTGGTGGAGCGGGTGATGGGAATCGAACCCACGTAACCAGCTTGGAAGGCTGGAATTCTACCATTGAACTACACCCGCAGATGACAAACTGTATTTTACCAAAAAAACTAATCAATGTCAATACCGGTTATTATTAAAAGCTCTGTCATGACAATAGCTTATCATATCTCTGAAGAGTCTGTCTCCTCCCTCACGTGAGCAGGGACACGGCCTTATTATATCGCATTTTCAGCGTCCATTGCTCAGTAAAAATTTCTGACAGCAAATAACAGGACTTTGCAAAGCATCTTAATTGCGAGGCACATAATATGTCGTCCCTGCCCCACTCAATTTTACCGAAGCCTTGCTGACCTATAGTGAAGAATCAACCAATCAATGTCCGAGCTCCGGACGTTGATTGGTTGATTAAAGTAAAATATTATGCAAGCACCCGAATTACCGTCTGTGCCAATTTCGGCCGGATTAATTCCCCGACACGCATATATTACCGCTTTTCACCGAAAGATTTATCTCGGTAAATATCTTATCGCACTCCTCGACTAAAAGTCCGGCTATTTTATCCTCGACCTCCCGTCGCACGCAGGAACGCAGGTCGCGTGCACCGCGCTTGCCGCCGTACGATTTTTCCGCGAGCGCCTCCGGTACCGCCGGCGTCCATGTGAGCTTTATTCCCTTCTCATCCATCGGACCTTTAAGCTCACTGAGCATAAGCACGGCAATCTTTGAAAAATCCTCCCTGCTAAGCGGACGGAAGACTATTATCTCATCCACTCTGCTCATGAATTCCGGGCGGAGGAAAGCCTCAAGTCCCTTTATAGCCTTCTCCTTTGACGCCTCCGCCTCCGTCTTGTTAAAGCCGAGGATATTGTCCTTCTTTTCACTTCCGGCATTTGACGTCATTACTATAATAGTGTTTTCAAAATTCACAGTGCGACCGTGTGCGTCTGTTATTCGCCCGTCGTCGAGTATCTGAAGCAATATGTTGAGCACATCCGGGTGCGCCTTTTCTATTTCGTCAAACAGCAGTACCGAATACGGCTTGCGGCGGACCTTCTCCGTCAGCTGCCCCGCCTCGTCGTACCCGACATATCCCGGCGGCGAGCCGATTATGCGCGAGACCGAGTGCTTCTCCATAAACTCCGACATATCGAGGCGTATAAGAGTTTCCGGCGAGTCGAAAAGCTCGCCTGCAAGTATCTTGACAAGCTCAGTTTTGCCTACGCCCGTAGGTCCGACAAATATAAACGATGCCGGACGTCGGCGCGGGCTTATCTGCACTCTTGAACGCCTTACAGCAGCGCACACCGCTTCCACAGCCTCGTCCTGCCCGATTATATGCTTCTTCATCTCATCGTCAAGGCTGTTGAGCTTTTTAAGGTCGCTCTCCTTCACCTTCGATGCGGGTATGCCGGTCCACAGCTCTATTACATGCGCCAGATCGTCCTCGTCTACCTCGTATGCGGACTCTGGTATCTTTATTTCGCCTTCCTGCATACGCTTCTTGGCAAGCTCCGACTTCACCTGTGCCAGCTGTTCATAATCTATGCTCTCCGTCTCGGCCTCAAGCTCTTCCTCGCGCTGCTCAAGCTCTTTTATATCCCTGCCAAGGCTGTAAAGCTCATCAGCTTGTTTGTTCTTCAGACGCTTTGCGGCACAAGCCTCATCAAGCAAGTCAATGGCCTTGTCAGGCAAATATCTGTCATTTATATAGCGCTCGGACAGCACCACAGCGCGCTGTATTATCCTGTCCGGCACCTTGACCTCGTGGAAGCTTTCATAATACGGCTTTATACCCTTTAAAAGCTCAACAGTGTCTTTTATCGACGGCTCCTCAACAGTCACTGGCTGGAACCGGCGCTCCAGCGCCGAGTCCTTTTCTATATACTTCCTGTACTCCGTAAAGGTTGTGGCGCCTATCACCTGTATCTCGCCGCGTGAAAGCGCCGGCTTAAGTATGTTCGCAGCGTTCATCGATCCCTCGGAGTCGCCGGAGCCGACAAGGTTGTGCACCTCATCTATGAACAGTATGACATTGCCGTCGGCCTTTACCTCCTGTATAAGGCTTTTTATGCGGCTTTCAAACTGGCCGCGGAACTGCGTGCCGGCAACCAGCGCCGTAAGGTCGAGAAGATGTATCTCCTTGTCCATAAGCTTTGCGGGAACGTCGCCGTTTGCAATCTTAAGCGCCAGCCCCTCGGCAATCGCCGTCTTGCCGACGCCCGGCTCGCCTATGAGGCAGGGATTGTTTTTTACACGGCGCGAGAGTATCTGCACGACCCTGTACATCTCCCGCTCTCTGCCTATTATGCGGTCAATGCCGCCCTCCTTTGCCTTCTGCGTCAAATTCGTGCAGTAGGTATCCAGAAACTTGCGCTTTTTCCTTTTGGCCTTGTCCTTGCCGTTCGCCTTTGTTTTGTCGTTTACCGCCGCGCCGTCGCCCTTTTCCTGACGTGCGCCGCCGAAAATGTTCTGCAAAAACGGAAAAGCAGATGTCGCCGCGCCGCCCGGCTCAAAGTCGCCGTCAGCGTCTTCATCGCCCGCTATCGTGCTTAAATCGGTATTTTCGTCCGCCATTTCGCCGTAAAGCTCCGAAAGCTGCTCGGACATGGCGTTTAAGTCCTCCTCAGGTATGTTCATCTGGTTGAGCATGTCGTTTATCGGCTGTATCCCGAGGCTTTTTGCGCACTGAAGACACAGACCCTCCGGGTATGATTTATCTCCCTCAATGCGTGTTATATATACAACCGCCGGATTCTTGTGGCATCTTGAGCACATCTTAAGTGGCATAAATTAATCTCCTTAATTGCTTTGGGAAGCGGCCTCCGATTTGTCGCTGTTTTCTTCGCGTATGGTGGCCCTGAACAGCAGGTAATAGTTTATCACTGAGAATATGATGGACAGCGTTGCTATGACTACCAGCACCGTTATTATCGCGCTCGGTATGAAAGCATAAATGCTGTTTATTATTATCAGCATCATCACCGCGTAGAGTATGACGGTCGACATTTTGCCGTACCACCTGGCGCTTATCGGCCTGCGGTGCGACTTATAAAGCGTCAGCGCGCCTATCATCATCGCGGATTCCTTCACAGCGAATACTACGAACATGGGTATTATTATCGGATTGTCTATCGCCAGGCATATCGCCACTGCCGCCTGCGTAAGCTTATCGGCCACGGGGTCGAGCACCTTGCCTAAATCCGATACCATGTTGCATTTTCTCGCTATGATACCGTCCAGAATATCCGTAAAGCCAGACAGCGCAACTACCGCTACCGATATTATCAGGTATACGTTATCGCCCTTGCGGCCGATTAGATACAGCACTATAAATACCGGTATGAGCAGTATTCTTACTATCGACAGAATATTCGGAACAGTAAAAATTCTCTTCATGTTGCACTTCCCTTTTATTATATCAGAATAAATATATCAATTATGTATTTTTATATAACAATTTATTACAAAATTATAGCAGCGGTATGTCTACGTTGTTTATGAAATTCAGTATATAAGACTGAGATATTATGTCAGCGCCGTTTGGAATAAGATTGAGCACTATCGTCAGCACTACGCAAAGCAGCAGCGCTATAAGCGCGCCCTTTATCACGCCGGTAATTGCGCCCAGCACCTTGTTCAGTCCGCCGACTATCGGCACCTTCGATATCACGCCGTTTGCCGCGCGGGCTATCACATGGACTATGCACATAAGCGTTATCAGTATTATAATCACTGCAACGCCGGTAAATATGCTTATTATGACGGGACCTGCGACATAGTCGGTTATTGCCTCAGCCGCAGAGGCCGCGCCGTTATCCAGTGCACCGCTGTACCGCTCTATCGTGCTTTCCTTGGTTATGCCGAAATTCTCAGCAGCACTAGTTATTACCGACGGCATATTGTCAAACGCGTCGGATATCACCTGCTGCGCCGACTCGCCGGAGGCCTGCGAAAGCCTCTCCTCTATCGCGCTGGAAATTGACGGCTTTACGAGATTGTCATATGCGGCGTTTGCTATCGTTCCGCTTATTGAAAATGCCACAAACATCGCTAAAATGTAGCCTACTATATCTATAACCGTTCTCACAAAGCCGCGCCGCGCCGACGACCATATGAAAAACAGAAGCACGAGCACTATGATAATATCTACAGCAATACCCATATTATGCCCCTTTCCGAATTTATAATATACCCTATAATCAATTAATTTTATATTAATATTCCGCTTATGTCAAGCTGTAAGCCGCGTTCTCCGTTTAGCCGTATGTGTACTGAAATTTTGCTGAAAGCCTCATTGCCGGAAATTTGGCGGCATAGCGACCTATTTAATGGCCGCCGCATTTTTAAAGCGGCTAAATTTGCCTGTACATTCCCAAATATTTATAGGTTAAGCGCTTAACGATACAAATGGCAGCAAGACCGCATCACACTGACGGCGCTGGGGGAAAATACACCGTGTCTTATATGCGAGTCCGTACCGCGGAAAAATCGCTGCTAAAGCAATGCTCCCTCCGGCGGCTATCTCCGCCCAGCCTTTACCAGCCAAATCAGCATCCGGCCGCACACATGCAGCTAACGCACATCCACTACACCGGCAGAGGATACCGACGCGACAGCCAAGCTGCCGCTGCCTGAGCCGGCAAGATACAGCCCGCCGCTTATGCACTCATATGTACTCACAACGCTGCCGGTGCCGTCTAAATGGTCAATCGATCCG
Source organism: uncultured Clostridia bacterium (assembly GCA_944412495.1). Taxonomy (GTDB): domain Bacteria; phylum Bacillota; class Clostridia; order Oscillospirales; family Acutalibacteraceae; genus Timburyella. The sequence continues at coordinate 77,979 of CALYBL010000020.1, forward strand.
TTTTTCAAAACATATGTCCCGCCATCCTGCTTTAGTACAGCGTAAACATCGGTATCATATTTCTTTCTCGACTGCTCCGTGCCGTCCTCTGCTATATTGACCACAGTATTGTCGAGCATCGAGCTGCCAAGCAGCAGCACCGCCTGCGAGCCGTCCGTATCGAAGCCGGCAAGCTGCTCACCGTCATATGACAGCCTGTTTTTCTCCGTTAAGTCAGCATCGGTCACAGCGCACAGACTGTCGCCTATGAGCAGAAAACCGCCGTCATGGAGCCGCTCTACCGACAGTATCACGGCGCCGTCGTATACGGCAGTCGCTATTGGCTCATTGCTGTTCAAATCGTATTTGTAAACTGTGGAGCGGTAATATCCGCCGGAGGCAGATACAGTTGCCACAATGATATTCCTTCCGTCCCTGCAGACACAGACCGATGTTATGTCGCCGCCCGATATATACCGCGTAGACTGCTCAATAAAATTTTTGTTGTAAACCTTTACCTGGCCCGAATATCCGCTGGCCGTCGTGGCGACGGCAATGGTGCCGTTTTCGGCCATGTCCGCCGTTATTATCTGATTATCGGTCCTTCTTTCAAGCAGCGTTTCGTAATTATTGTCGACTCTGAACACATTCGCGCCCCTGTCATATATCAGCGTGCGCGTCTGCGTGACGCATATAGCCGGCGATACATAGCCGTGGAGCAAGCTGCGTATCTCACCGCCGTTTTTATTATATATCGTAAGCGAAGTATCGGTAAAAAGGAGCACATTGCTGCCCTGCATGTAAACCGATTTTATACCCCTGTCCGGCTCTGTCACCGGATAGCCGTCACCGCTTCCCATTGACGCCCATGTTATGCGGCTCCACTCCACTATGCCGCCGGGCGCTTTGGAGTTGAGAAACAGCAGCGTTATTATCACCGCCAGTATAAGCACGGTGCTTACCGCAGCCCTTATTGCGGACATCCTCTTGTTCTTCGTCCGCTTGCCCTTTATAACGGAAAGCCCATGTCCGCCATCGCGGCCTGAGGCCAGCTCTGCACTGCCGCCGGTCCGGGCGGCATGCCCCGACGGACGTGCACGATTATTATTGACTTTTCTCTTATCCCTCTCGGACAACGCACGTCACTCCTCATCGCGGCAAATTAATTTTATCAGATTATGCTCTTTAATAAACTCAGGTTATATAAATTTTCGATTATTTTTGACTAAAGAAATTCTAAAGCACTGCCATGCGTCAAAATACGCGGCATAGGGCACAGCGTTAAAAGGAATTATCATCGTAGTACACCCTGTTAAGATAAAGGCCGTGCGGCGGCGCAGTGAAGCCCGCACGGTTTCTCTCGCAGGAAGCTATTATGTCTCCCACCGAGTCCGGCCGCAGCCTCATGCAGCCGATGTCTATCAGCGTGCCCGCCATTATGCGGACCATGTTATACAAAAAGCCGTCGGCATGCACCGAAAACTCTATCAGCTCGCCGTGCTGCTCCACCGCTGCGCCGAACACCTCACGCACGGTTGATTCAACAGATGAGCCGGCACTGCAGAACGCCGCAAAATCATGCCTGCCGGCAAAGCAGGCCGCGGCGGCCGACATGGCCTCTATATCCAGATGCTGCTTTATATGATACGCCCTGCCCGTCAAAAACGGGTCTCTGTACGGCGAGCTCAGTATCTTATACACATAGCCCTTCCCGCTCGCGCTGTAACGCGCGTGAAAGTCCGGCCTGACTATACGGCAGCCGTACACAGCGATATCCTCCGGCAGATGTGCGTTGAGCGCTGCCGGTATTCTCTCAGCCGGTATGTCTGTATCCATATCAAAATGCGCGCAGAACATGTTCGCGTGCACGCCGCTGTCGGTGCGGCTGCAGCCGGTAAGGTCCGGACGGCGGCCGAACACCCGCTCGAGCGCGTCCTGAACCGTCTGCTGTACCGTGACGGCGTTTTGCTGCACCTGCCAGCCGTGATATTTCCCGCCGCAAAACCGCATGGTCAATAGATATCTCATATACAACTCCGCCGTTTAAAACCAGATTATGCCGTCAAGCGTGATATTAAATGTTATTACCGCCGCTATGACCACAACTACAATGACAGACGCTGCCAAATCACGCGCACCGGCCTTGGGATTATTAAGGTGGGTGCGGCCGCTCCCGCCCGTGTAGCAGCGGCACTCCATTGCGTCAGCAAGCTCCACCGCGCGGCGGAAGGAGGACACCAGCAGCGGCACGAAAATCGGTATAAGCGCCTTTATGCGCTGCATGAAGCCGCCGCTTTCAAGATCCGCGCCGCGCGCCTTCTGCGCGCTCATTATCTTGTCCGTCTCCTCCATAAGCGTCGGTATAAACCTCAGCGCAAGCGTCATCATCATGGCCATGGTGTGCACCGCGCCGCCGAGGCCTATCAGGCTGAGCGGCCTGAGCAGCCGCTCTATGCCGTCGGTAAGCTGTGTCGGAGAGGTCGTGTAGGTCAGCGCCGCGCTTGATATTATAAGCAGGATTATCCTTATCGCCATATAAACGGAACGGATTATGCCTTCCTTCGTTATCTCAAGCACGCCCCATGCAAAGATAACCTCACCGTCGACGTAAAGGATGTTCAGCACCGCTGTCAGCAGTATGAGCAGCCATATTTTCTTAATTGTGCGGAAGTAAATCTTAAGCGGCACGCGCGAAAGGATTATCGCCGTCATGACAAGTATTATCATAAGCCCCATGGACGCCGCATTGGACGCGACAAAGGTCATGACAAGCACTGCAATGAGCAGCAGTATCTTTATTCTGGCATCCATGCGGTGTATCACCGATTTTGCCGGAAAATATTGTCCTATGGTTATGTCGTTAAGCATTCAATAAATCAGCCTTTCGGTTTGCTCAAGTTTTTCTGTAAGCCGCAGGCCTAAAGCCTGCACGCTGCACGCAGGGAGTCGGCCATGCCGGCATTCCGCTTTGTCTGCGGCAGGACTGTGCCCCTCAGCCAAGACGGCCAAAGCTTTCGCCGTGTGCGGGAAGCTGCGCTGCAGGAATCAACCATTGATCGGCCGCATATCGGCTGCATGGTAAGACCGCGATGTACGGTCAATGCAGCCTGCCCTTTGCCCTGCAGCCGCAAAAAATACAGCTATATCCCCTAACGTTTTGGCACGGCGGGATGTCACCGGCTCTGCATATACCGCTTTATCTCCTCAATGCCGCTGTCCACGGTAAATATATCGGCGCTTATCTTCACGCCCGCCGATTTAAGCCCCATAAATATCTTCGTAACATCCGGCACGCTCAGCCCTACGCTTTTAAGCTCCTCGGCGCGGGAAAACACCTCGCTGACACTGCCGTGCATGAGCAGTCCGCCCTTGTTCATAACCAGCACGCTGTCCGCCATATACGCCACGTCCTCCATGCTGTGCGACACTATGACCATTGTCGTGTCTGTCATCCTTTTATATTCAGCAAGACGGCTGAGTATCTCGTCGCGGCCTCTCGGGTCTAAGCCGGCGGTCGGCTCGTCGAGTATTATCACCCGCGGCATCATGGCTATTACGCCGGCTATGGCGGCGCGGCGCTTTTCTCCGCCCGACAGCTCAAACGGGGATTTATCCAGCAGTTTTTCGTCAAGGCTCACCATCTGTGCCGCAAAATCCACGCGGCGTGCTATCTCCTTTTCATCAAGGCCCATGTTCTTAGGCCCGAACGCTATATCACGGCGCACAGTCTCGTCAAACAGCTGATACTCCGGGTACTGGAACACAAGGCCCACCTTAAAGCGCAGCTGCCTTATCTCCTTCGGATTTTCCCAAATATCGCGGCCGTCAAAGTATATGCTGCCGCCAGTCGGCTTGATAAGGCCGTTGAGCTGCTGCATAAGTGTGGACTTTCCCGAGCCGGTATGCCCTATCACAGCGGTGATACCGCCTTCCTCTATGCTTATATTTACGCCGTCCAGCGCCCTTTTCTCATACGGAGTGCCCTCCGAATAAACATAAGACAAATCCCTTGTCTCTATAAGCGGCAAATCGTTCACTCCAAACCCTTACGCATATTTTTCCATAAACGCTTTTATAAACTCTTCCTTTGTAAGTATGTCACGCGGCATCTCATAGCCCATACCGTTCATCCTGAACGCAAGCTCCGTCGCCTGCGGCACATCAAGCCCTATCGACTTGAGCTCGCTTACGTTGGAAAACACCTTTCTCGGCGTGTCGTCCATTATTATGCCGCCGTTGTCCATTACCACCACGCGGCCGGCTCTGACGGCCTCGTCCATAAAATGCGTTATCAGCACTATCGTTATGCCGGAATTTTTATTAAGGCTTATTATGGCGTCCATCACCTCGTCGCGCCCCTTCGGGTCGAGCATTGCCGTAGGCTCGTCCAAGACAATGCACTGCGGCTCCATCGCTATTATGCCCGCTATCGCCACGCGCTGCTTCTGCCCGCCCGACAGCTTATGCGGTGCATGGCTTCGGTAATCGTACATGTCCACCCTTTTAAGCGCGTCGTCTACCCTGCGGCGTATCTCCTCCGGCGGCATGCCCAAATTCTCGGGGCCGAAAGCAACGTCCTCCTCGACTATAGTAGCGACAAGCTGGTTGTCCGGGTTTTGGAACACCAGCCCCACGTTGCGGCGTATCTCCGTTTCCTTGTCTTCGTCAGAGGTGCTCATGCCGAGCACCTCCACACTGCCGCTCTCCGGCTTGATAAGGCCGTTTATCAGCTTGGCGAGGGTGGATTTTCCTGAGCCGTTATGTCCGAGCACCGCCGTAAAGGAGCCTTTTTCTATAGTCAGGCTCAGATTTTTTATAACATAATCGCCCGATTCCTCCTCAGAGGAGTATCTGAACGAAACATCCTTTATCTCAATAATATTATCCATTTAGTCCCCCAAGAGTCATGTGCCGCTGCGCGCGGCAGGTGAAATATCTAAATTCCCGTAAAGTATAAAAGCGGCGGCGCTTAAATATTTCGCCATACAGACGTTGCGCCGCACGGCAGCGCTCCTCCGCTCTCCGTTACCCTAAGCCCGAGCTCGTATGACTCGCAGCTGCCGCCTCTGCTTCTTGCAGCCGTGTCGTTAAGCATATACTCCATAACTGCTGGCGACAGGCCGGCGGTATAGGAATTTACCACTAAAAACGCCTTATCCTTAAGCAGCTTTACGGTGTCGGATATGAGGGCATATATCTCGTCCTCCAGCTTCCACACCTCGCCGCCCGGCCCTCTGCCGTATGACGGCGGGTCCATGATTATACCGTCGTACGTGTTTCCCCTTCGTATCTCTCGCTTTACAAATTTGACGCAGTCGTCAACAATCCAGCGCACCGGCGCGGACCTCAGTCCGCTCGCCGCCGCGTTGTCCGACGCCCAAGACACCATGCCCTTTGAGGCGTCGACATGAGTAACAGCCGCGCCCGCCGCAAGGCAGGCAAGCGTCGCGCCGCCGGTATAGGCAAACAGATTGAGCACCCTGGCTCCGCTTATCCCAGAAAGCAGCTCGCCGTACATGTCCCAGTTTACGGCCTGCTCTGGAAAGAGCCCGGTATGCTTAAAGCCCATGGGCTTGAGATTGAATTTCAGGCTTCCGTAGGATATGCTCCAAGCCTCCGGCACCCTTTTATACATCTCCCACCGGCCGCCGCCCTTCGACGAGCGTATATACCTCGCGTGGGCACTGCCCCACTGCGGCGATCTGCGCCCGCTGCGCCATATGACCTGTGGGTCGGGACGTATGAGCAGAATATCGCCCCAGCGCTCAAGACGTTCGCCGTCCGTGGCATCAATCAGCTCATAGTCTACCCATTTGTCTGCCGTTTTCATTACACACCTCAAAGTTTATATGGTTTTTAAGCCCAAAATGTATACACACTGTAAATTTTGACTCACTCCGCCGCTTTGCACATAAATCCGCGCGGTTTTGCGGGTATTGTAACTTTAATCATATTGCATATATGGAACTGCGCTTTGCATCCCGGCTTTCCGCAGTGAAGTCAGGGAAGGGGGCGCCGCGGCCCGGAAGAAGCCTCTGAGTAATTGGACGGGTTTTCCGCAGCTGGCAAAGATATATCGCCGCTTTAAAGGCGGCAGCATCCACACACAAAGGCATGTGCATCATCCCGGAATAAATCTCAGTACTGGTATGCACAGACGTCAGTGCACATGTCTAAAGTCACTATCAGCCGGCTGCGATAAACCGAAAGACGTGTATACGCAAAGAAGCAAATGCCCGTCTAAAGTCAGGCTTGCCTGCAGGCAGGCAGAGCGCCGTTTTTGCAGGGCAAGCTGCGTCTGTGAATAGCCGTACAGCGCCGGACTTATATCCCACGTGCGCAGCATCATTCAAAGGACTGCTGCCCCGGCACGTCAAGCCCCAAATGCCTGTAAGCCGCCGGAGTTACGCACCGGCCGCGGCTTGTCCTCGTAAGAAAGCCTATCTGCATAAGATACGGCTCGTAAACGTCCTCTATCGTGACCGCCTCCTCGCCGACGGCCGCCGCAAGCGTCTCAAGCCCGACGGGGCCGCCGCCGAAGCTCGTTATGGCAGTTTTTAACATGCGGCGGTCAAAATCATCGAGACCTATTTCATCTATCTCAAATCTGTCAAGCGCCTGCCGCGCCACATCTTCGGTTATCCTGCCGTCGTGCTTTACCTGCGCGACATCGCGCACGCGCTTGAGCAGGCGGTTGGCGATACGCGGAGTGCCGCGGGAGCGTGACGCTATCTCCAGTGCGCCGTTTTTGTCTATATCTATCTTGAGTATGCCGGCCGAGCGCGTCACTATGGTAGCAAGCTCCTCCGGCGAGTACAGCTCCAGCCTGAGCAGCACCCCAAACCTGTCACGCAGCGGCGCCGTAAGCTGACCGGAGCGCGTAGTGGCGCCTACAAGCGTAAAACGCGGCAAATCAAGGCGTATCGAGCGTGCCGACGGCCCCTTGCCAATTATTATGTCCAGCGCAAAATCCTCCATTGCGGGATAAAGCACTTCTTCTATGCTGCGGCGCAGGCGGTGTATCTCGTCTATGAACAATATATCGCCCTCGCTGAGATTGCTGAGCAGCGCGGCCAGATCCCCCTGCTTTTCAATGGCAGGACCGGAGGTCACACGAAGATTTACACCCATCTCGTTAGCTATTACTCCGGCAAGCGTCGTTTTGCCAAGCCCCGGAGGGCCGGACAGCAGCACATGGTCGAGCGACTCGCCGCGGTGGCGCGCCGCCTCTATATATATCGTAAGATTTTCCTTGGCCTTTTGCTGACCTATATATTCACTAAGCGATTTGGGGCGGAGGGAAAACTCCGTCTCTACATCATGCTTCGTAAATTCGGCGGCCGTTATGCGTCCCGCGTCTTCAAAGCCTTCCATTTATATCACCCGCCCCGCAAGATTTTTCAGTGCAGCCTTTATCAATTCCTCAACGCTCAAATCAGCGTCTATTCCCGCTAAAGCGCCGGCCGCCTCGTTGTGCGTATAGCCGAGAGAGGTAAGCGCGCTTATCGCCTCCGACATGGCGCCTGCGCTCTGCGCCGATACGCCTCCGCCGGGCGCAGTCTCTCCCGCAGCAGAGCCTGAGACCTTATCCTTGAGCTCAAGCACTATCCTCTGCGCAAGCTTCGGACCCACGCCGCCGGCCTGCGTCAGAGCCTTTGCGTCTCCCGATGAGATTATGACCGAAAGCCTGTCCGGCGTAAAGGCGGACAAAATAGCAATGCCGACCTTAGGCCCGACGCCGTTTACCCCGATGAGTATCTTGTACAGCTCCAGCTCTGCCTGAGTATAGAAGCCATACAGGTCCAAAGCGTCCTCCCTCACATTCAAATATGTATAAAGTGTCGCCGTCTCACCCGGCTGAGGCAATTCCCTTATAGTATTCAGCGTGGTAAAGCAGCGGAACGCTACGCCGCCGCAGTCAATTACAGCTGTCGACGTGTCCTTGAGCACAAGTGTGCCGGTCAGTGAGTAAAACATAGCATTTCTCCAAATTATTTATTAGCCGGAAAGCCCGGCTGCAAATTGACACAGATATCAAATTAACTCATGCTCCTAAAGCTCTGTCATGTGCTCTCCCGCACCCAGTCTTGCAGGATGCTTATTTAGAGCAGCAGCACTAAAGCTACCGCATCGTATCAAGCGATGCTTTACACGCTCACAAAGCGTCTGTCAGAGCACGGTGTCCCCACCATTTCCATAGGCATACACGCGGCAGGAATGCCTATCAACGTTAAATACGTCCGAGCAGCGAGCCGGAGGAATGCGCACAGCATATCGCTACCGCAAGTGCGTCGGCGGCGTCGTCGGGCTTTGGTATCTTCTCCAGATTAAGCAGCATGCGTGTCATTTCCATAACCTGACGCTTCTCCGCGCGGCCATAGCCCACGACCGACTGCTTTACCTGAAGCGGCGTATATTCATACACCGGCACGCCGGCCTTAACGCAGGCGAGTATGGTACAGCCGCGCGCCTCCGCTACGTTTATCGCCGTTTTGTTGTTTGTGTTGAAAAACAGCTTTTCTATCGATATTACATCCGGCTTGTACTTACCTATAAGCTCTGTTATTCCGTCATATATGTCGTTAAGACGCAGGTTGAAGTCAACTCCGGCCTCTGTGTTAACCGCGCCGTAGCTGAGCACCTTAAAATGATTTCCTGTATAATCTATAACCCCAAACCCCACTATCGCGTAGCCGGGGTCTATTCCCAAAATGACCATTTTATTCCTCTTTAATGCAAAGCGCGCTTTGTATATTGTACTCCGTGTATAATTTTACTCAGGCAGCCGCGGCGTCATTGCTTTTATTTCGCCGCAGAGGATAATTCTCCGCATTCTGCCAAAGCAGTTATGAAATATTATAACATACTTCATACGCCTTCGTAAACCACTAAGCTTAAATATTCACGTCTTTTGCCGCCGTGCCATGTCCCTTTTTGATGCTATTGGTAAAAATAGGACGCAAAGCGCAGTATAATAATAATGATTCGTTTGTCGGGCGGTGAAATGCGTGTCGAAAAAGAAAGAATTATCCGCAACAAGCTTTGTAAGGCTCAACGGAGAATATATTGACCTTTCATCGCTGAGCAGGGATATTAAAAATGACATCTGCACCGAGATAAGCATAAAGGCACTTGGCAAGCTGAATGAGGGCTATATTTTTGAAAAATGCCGCAACGCAAAAAAAGGACGGCTTAAGACAAAGTCATGATTAAAGGAAATACTGTTTTTGGCAGACGAGCTAAAAGCCTGCGCAGACCGCAAGCCGCCGAAAACGCTTTGTCCTACGCTGCCGCCGAAAGGCTCCCTGCCGCGCTCTAAGCCGCTCTGCTTATCGCTCGGCCCGTCGTGCCTTTAAGCTAAGGCAATTTTGTTTGGCACGACCTGAACTGCAAATTTAGCTAATCATGCAAAAGCAGCCGTGCGGCGGTGACTATCATTAAAGGACTTACCTTCAGTTTTTTATTCTGTAATACCAAAGCATCGGACATTTTGCCCGTTGAGTGTTGTCAAAGACATCGCCGGCAGATTATGTCAAAAGAGGTGAAGAGCCGTATACACAGGGCGTTCAAATGCCGTCTGCCGGCTTGACAATACAAGCTGTAGTCGGGTGCCGTCCCTCACCGCCCGTAAACGCGTAAAAACTGACTGTCTATAGACCCTATATTTTTTCACGTTTTATACGCAGCTTACCGGCGAAAAGCTTTTTATGTCTACCCTCCAGTACAGCCGGGACTATTGCTTAAGCGAATAGAGAAAAGTCTTCCAATCAGCAGGCCGTAACATTTCTAACAAAGGGTACACTACCATTGGATCCTGATGTCTTAAAAATCGGGTAAAAAGGCCGGCCGCTGCAAGAAAAATCAGATGATAAAAAGCCGCTGCCGTGGATCTTTTGCAATTTGCTGTTCAGTATCCTTGGTTAAACTATTTTGGGTTTTTACTCCAAAAGGCCCGTAAGCTCTCATAAACATTGAAGCAAAAGCCGTGCAGGACGTTGGTCCGACACGGCTTTATAATATATATTATGTTAACCTTACCTGCAAAAGCACCTTCGTTCCTTCTGCCGCAATTTTTGCGCAGGCACAGACTTTCGCATACAATTTATTCAGAGCTCTCTGCCCTGTATTCATTGTAGCGCTCTGTTACAAGATCCACAAACTCCTGCCATCTTCCGCTTTCGCGTATGGTTCTTGGGCAGTTTTTCCCGCTGAAGTCATAATGCTGTCGAAGATCGGCCGGGGTAAGTCCGTATGCGTCAAGCAGGTACGCCGCGAGCATTGCGCCGTTTTGAAAAGCCTGTTCAAAATCGCCGTCTTCATTGACGCATATTTCTATGGCGACACCGTTTTTGTTGCCGCCTCCCTCCTCCTCGCCGTCGGCGGCGTGATATGCTACCTCGTTGTCCGGAAGATGATGAAAAATTTCATGGTCGTCAACTGTGTAATGCCATGACAGCGGCGTTTCCTGCGCCGTATTTTCGAGATAATTAGCATGATTTTTTGCGTTTGCACCCGTGGAGGTGTTGTCGGTGTCGTGTATAACGACATATTTTATCTGCCGCAGCGTGCCGGGCCGGCCCGGGCATCCCTCCGGCAGCAGGCGCGTCGTCACGGGTATGCCGTCCACCGTTATCGGATAAACCGACTCCGGAATTTCAGAGCCGTCCGTCGTCGGTGCCGGAGTCTCCGCACGGCTGCACCTGATAAGTACCGCCGTAAATACCACCGATATCACAAGCAGCAGCGAAACGGCAAAAATAAGACGGCGGCGCGCACGTATCTTCCGCTGCCGGCGCCGCCTTGACATAAGTACATACTCTAAATTATCCATACCTTCTCCAAAATTTGCGGGTGTCTGTCTTAAAGCTGCTCTGTCAGCTTCTTCATTATATTCGGGCCAAAGGAAATATATTCCCCATCCGCCGCCTCTCTTTCGCAGAAGCAGCCGACGCCCTCTTTCACCGCACGGCTGTCGTATATCATAAACGGGACGGGCTCTGCCGTGTGCGTCCCTATATCGAGCGGAGTGGGGTGGTCGGGCATTATGAGTATGCGGAAATCACCGTGTTTCTTCATTCCCTCCGCTATGGGGCCCAGCACCAAGCTGTCTATGAGCTCAATGGACTTTACCTTGTTCTCGGTCTCAAACCTGTGCCCGCACTCGTCCGGCGCTTCTATGTGGAGATACACCAAATCGGCGCCGTTTTCAAACTCATTTAAAGCAGCGTCCTTCTTGCCGGTAAAGTTTGTGTCTATGTACCCCGTGGCTCCGTCAACGTCGACGACGTTCATACCGGTGTATTTACCTATTCCCTTAAGCAAATCGACGGCCGACACCACCGATGCGCGAAGCCCGAACTTGTCGTAAAAGCTTTCCAATGTAGGTTTTGTTCCCTCACCCCAGAACCAGATAGAGTTTGCCGGACGCTTGCCCTCGGCCACGCGCTTTCTGTTTATCTCATGAGCGCTGAGCAGGTCATAGCTGCGCCTCATCATATCGATGATGGGCTTGGCCTCGGGTGCGCTGTTCAAATATTCCCCTATCCTGCGGCCGCTTATGTCGTGCGGGGGAGTAAAGGTGCCTATGCCCGTCTTACCGCCGCGCCACAGCAGCAGGTTGCGGTAGCTGACGCCGGGATAGAGCGAAAATTCGTCCGTGCCGAGCTCTTTTTGCAAATATTCCATCAATACGGCGGAATCTGCGGAATCTATGTCGCCGGCGGAATAATCCACCATAGTTTTGTCGTCGTACCCGCCGTCCTCGGACAGCGTTACAAGATTGCATCTGAAGGTCACGTCGCTGTCTGTCATGTCTACACCGACGCTCGCCGCCTCCAGCGGAGAACGGCCGGTATAGCACTCTCTCGCGTCATAGCCCATCACCGCAAGATTGGCAACGTCGCTGCCGGGCTTCATGCCGTCGGCTACGGTCTTGCACATGCCGACCTCCGAAACTTTGGCCAATGCGTCCATATTCGGCTTTTTGGCAGCCTGCATGGGCGTTCTGCCGCCGAGCTTTTCGACGGGATGATCCGCCATGCCGTCGCATAGTAAAACAAGATATTTCATGTGTATGTCTCCTAACAATATAATTATAAAGCGCCTTTTAAGCCGCGGCAGTATACGGTTTTACGATATCTCTGCCGTACAGTCACAGTGTAAAGCGGACATCTGTCTTCCGCTGACATGTAAGAGAAAAATCCACGCTCAAGCGGCTTTACCGTCCGGTCCGTTTGGTACGAATACAGGGTGCATCGTCCATGCCGGCCATAAAAGCTCAAGCTTTTTTCGGCCTGCAGGGAATAAACCGCTCCGCCGCGCACAGCCCGTCAAGCTGAAGGCACCGCGTAATGCGCCAAATTTCGCTTACTTAAAATACTTAACGCCGGACTCTATTATCTTATAGTCAAGCTCGCCGGGGATATTCTTAAAGCAGTGCTCAGAATACCTTTCTGAGTGTCCCATCTTGCCGAGCACCCTGCCGTCCGGCGAGGTGATACTCTCAACAGCACAGGTCGAGCCGTTGGGGTTAAAGCGTATGTCGCCGGCAGGACGGCCGTCCATATCTACATACTGCTTTGCTATCTGGCCGTTTTCAGACAGAGCCGCTATCACGCTGTCCGGCGCCACAAAGCGTCCCTCACCGTGCGATACGGGGACGTTGAGTATATCTCCCACGTTATACGCCGACATCCACGGCGACTTGACAGAGGTCACGCGCGTGCGCACCATGCAGGAAACATGCCTGCCGAGCGTATTAAAGGTCAGCGTCGGGTCGTTTTCGTCAATCTCTTTTATCTCACCGTAAGGCACCAGCCCTAATTTTATAAGCGCCTGAAATCCGTTGCATATGCCGAGCATAAGTCCGTCGCGGTTCTTAAGCAGGCCGTGCACCGCGTCCTTTATAAGCGGATTACGGAAGGTGGTGGCAATAAACTTGCCGCTGCCGTCCGGCTCGTCACCTGCGGAGAATCCGCCCGGCAGCATTATTATCTGCGCCTTGTCTATTGCCGCCGCCATTTCCTTTACCGACTCCGTTATATGCTGCGGTGTAAGGTTCCTTACAACAAATATCTCCGGCTGCGCACCTGCGCGCTCAAACGCCATGGCGGCGTCGTACTCGCCGTTTGTGCCGGGGAATGCCGGTATGAGCACCCGCGGCCGTGCTGTCTTTATTGCGGGAGCAGCTACGCTTCTTTTATCATACAGCTTTATCTCCGGCGACATTTGGGCCTTGGTCTCCGGCTCAATTCTGAACACATCCTTAAGCGTGCCCTCGTATGCCTCCAGCGCTGTTTCGAGCGGTATCCGAGCTCCGCAGACAGTAAAGCAGCCGCTGTTGTCCGTCACCGCCGCCCTGACTGCCGTATCAAATTCGCTTATTATCGTCTCCGGCGACACGTCCGGCGCAAGCTCGGCCACGAATGCGCACTGCGGCGCATATAAATCAGCCGGCCTGTCAAGCAGAAGCTGTGCGCCGAGCTTGTTGCCGAACGCCATCTTGGCTATCATGGCAGCGGCGCCGCCCTCCTTGACAACTCCGACAGCCGTGAATCTCCTCGATTTAACGCACTGTGATATCTTAAGCAGCAGCTCCCTTGTCTTTGCAAAATCCGGAAGGCCGTGGCCCGCCATAGGCAGCCTTATCAGCATAACATTGCTGCCGGCCGACTTGAAGGCGGCCGAGCCTATATCCTCAGCCTTTGCCGCAGCCACCGCAAAGCTCACCAGCGTCGGAGGAACGTCCATGTCGCCGAAGGTGCCGGACATCGAGTCCTTGCCTCCTATCGACGCTATGCCCATGCCTATCTGCGCAGACAGCGCGCCCAGCAGTGCCGCTGCAGGCTTGCCCCAGCGGTTCGGGTCGTCAAACAGCCTCTCAAAATATTCTTGGAATGTAAGATACGACTTATCTATGTCAGCTCCCACGGCGGAAAGTTTGCACAACGATTCAATCACTGCGTATACCGCCCCGTGGAATGGGCTCCATTTCGAAATCCCGGGTATAAAGCCGTAGGACATGACGGATACGGTATCGGTATTTCCGGTGAGCACAGGAAGCTTGGCCGCCATTGCCTCCTCCGGCGTGAGCTGGTATTTGCCGCCGAAGGGCATGAGCACCGTGCCGGCGCCGACGGTCGAGTCAAACTGCTCCGACAGTCCCTTGCCGGAGCAAACCTGAAGACGGCCGAGATTTTTTACAAAAGCCTCAGCAGGACTCAAGTCTCTCAGCTCGGAGGGCACCGAGAGCATATACTTTTCACCTCTCGGCTTTGCTATATGCGCCTTTGCCGACTGACGCACACCATTTGTATTTAAAAAGCCGCGGCTTATATCGACTATCACGGTATCCTTAAAGCTCATCCTCAGCCTGCCGGTATCGGTCACAACAGCAACAGGAGTAGCCTCTAAGTTTTCCGAGTCGGCAAGCGCGATAAAGCGCTCTGTGTCCTTGGGTGCGAGCACGACCGCCATGCGCTCCTGAGATTCCGAAATTGCAAGCTCGGTGCCGTTTAAGCCTTCGTACTTTTTCGGCACCTTATCAAGATCTATATCAAGCGAGTCTGCCAGCTCGCCTATCGCAACACAGACGCCGCCCGCGCCGAAGTCGTTGCACTTCTTTATGAGCGAGGCTGCTTCGCTGTTTCTGAACAGGCGCTGGAGCTTGCGCTCTGTGGGGGCGTTGCCCTTCTGCACCTCTGCTCCGCACTCCTCAATAGAGCTTATGTCGTGCGCTTTCGACGACCCCGTAGCGCCGCCGCAGCCGTCGCGCCCCGTGCGGCCGCCAAGCAGTATTATAACGTCGCCCTCCTCCGGCTTCATACGCTTCACATTGGCCTTGGGAGATGCGCCTATTACGGCGCCTATCTCCAGCCGCTTTGCAACATAGCCGTCGTCGTATAGCTCCGTCACCTGACCCGTCGCAAGGCCTATCTGGTTGCCGTAGCTCGAATATCCGTCGGCGGCACCCGTCGTTATCTTCTTCTGCGGGAGCTTGCCGCTCAGCGTCTGCTCGAACGGCCTCGTCGGGTCGCCGCTGCCCGTCACCCTCATCGCCTGATATACATACGCCCTGCCGGAAAGCGGATCCCTTATCGCGCCGCCGAGGCAGGTGGCGGCGCCGCCGAACGGCTCTATCTCCGTGGGATGATTGTGGGTCTCGTTTTTAAACTGCAAAAGCCATGTCTCCTCCTTCCCGTCTATACTGACGGGAATTTCCACGGAGCAGGCGTTTATCTCATCCGATTCGTCAAGTCCCCTGAGCAGACCGCGCTTTTTCAGCAGACGCATGCCCATGGTCGCTATGTCCATAAGCGTTACGGGGCGCGTTGTGTTTTCGCCGTATACCTCTTTGCGGGCATCATAATACTGTTTAACGGCATTGCGTACCGCGCATCCGTCGGAGCCGCACTCGGTCGTTATTTCCGTAAGCTCCGTCTGGAAGGTGGTGTGGCGGCAGTGGTCGGACCAGTAGGTGTCAATCACCTTAAGCTCGGTGATATACGGGTCCCTGCCCTCTTTACGGAAATAGTCTCGGCAGAAAACAAGGTCGTCGGCCGTCATAGCGAAGCCGTTTGCCGAGTGATACTCCTCAATTTCCGCGTCGCTCATTTTGGTAAAGCCGCTCACGATCTCCGGAATATCCGGCGTGCCGAGATTTGCCTTAAGCGTCTTTGGTATCTCCTCGCTCGCTATCCTCGCCTCGACCGGGTTTATCATATATTTTATGACCTTGTCAAAGTCGGCGTCTGAGATGCTCCCCTTTATAGCTATTGTAGTCGCCGACTGCACGTCCGGCCGGGCCGACATGGTCACAATCTCCACGCACTGCGCGGCGGAGTCGGCGCGCTGGTCGTACTGCCCCGGCAGATAGTCATAAGTAAAAACCCTGTATCCGTCAAGCGGCGGGAGGGAGCCCTCGTACACAATATCAACATTTGGCTCGGAAAAAATAGTCCTCTTTGAATATTCAAAATCAGACTCGCCTATGCCCTCTATGTCATATCTTTTAAATACGCGCAGCTCCTCGATACCGGCAATGCCTAGCGTGCCGGTTATGTCGCTGAGTATCCCCTTCGCTTCTATATTAAAGCCGTCCCTTTTCTCCGTAAAGATACGTCTTACCACGTTTAAGCCCACCTTTTTATTTTTCTCATTAACACAATGCTATTTTAACACATGAGATTATATTTTAAAAGAGCAACCTGACATATACCTGCGCTTAATCTGCTTTTTCGCCAAATCGAGAGCGCTTAGGCGGCGCATAACTGTGTAAGGCGCATGGCTACGCGTCCGTCAAAGCAGGCCAGCATGATAAAGCGGCACGGCCGGCCCTCATTTCCCCGGCATATCGAACGGCCGCCGTCCGAAGCTTGCGCCGTGCGTTTTGCCCTCCAAGCACGGCTTTTCCGAAAGCGCTCATATAAAAGTCTCTTTACCGTCCAGGTGCTCCCTTCTGCTGTCGGCATTATAAAAGCCCGGCGGCCGCCGGGCTTTTATAACGGATCACAGCCTGCCGCTGCTCCGCCATTGGCTCATATGACATTTTGGGTTTTATATGATTGGTCACGCTTTGGATATCGTTATCTTTCCGGCACTGTTTTTTATGCCGAGCACCGCACCGCCGCTGCCAATGTCGCCGTACGGCGAAAGCGGAAATGCGTTTTTAAAGGAGCCTACCTCGCCCGTATAATTAAGATGCGCGTTCGTGTCGCCGGGCAGCAATATATCCACTACTGCGGCCGTCACCGAAATATTTGCGTTTACAGCAAACTGTTTGTAATGAAGCTGAGCCTTTCCTGCGTTTATATTGCATTCTGTACTGCTGCTTATATTATATGCCTGTATCTTGCCGGCCTTGGATACAAGCCTCAGTGCTCCGCCAAAGCCCATGCAGTCTATATCCGCCTTTCCGGCATCCATATCTACCGATACCGCACTGAGATTTCCGCTGACCGATGCGGCGGCCTTGCCTGCATTGCATTTTATATACAGTCCGCCGGCGTATGACTGCGGCAGCATGACGTCTATTGCCACATCGCTCACTCTCAAGAACGACAGCACCATCGATTTGTATTTAAGGTTTATATAAATACCGCCGTTTTGCTCCAGCAGCTCAAGCTGCGGCGCCTTTTCAGGATTGCTTTTAAGCTTGTATGAAAGCTGGTAATATATTTTGTCTGCCGAGGCGGACGTGCTTACATTAAGCTTCGCCGCATCTGCATTCAAATATACAAATGTGGGATTTCCGGCATATTCATAGCTTGCGCAGACCGTTTTGTCTCCGCCCTGCGTTTGTGCCTGCGAAGCGCCGCCCTGTGCCGACGCCTGCTGCGCCTGCGGCTGCCCCTCTGCATTGCCGGCATTGCCGTAATAGGCGGCACCGGCCGCTGCACGGCCGCTCATATATCCTGCCGCCACCGCTTCTGGAGCGCCAAGCGAGGCCGCTGTCTCCTCCTCGCTCCGGCCGGCGGTCGCTCCGGAAGCGAAAAGCCCCTCATAATAGGCAGCAACGTTTCTGCGCTCCTCCTCAGGCAGTGAAGCCAGCGCCGCATTAAGCCTTGACATATACTCAGTCTTTGTCATGTTTATTCCTCCAGTAAAAATATTGGGCAATGCCTTCGGATACACGGCAGGCCGCGCTCCGTTCAGGCATTTATATAAACAGCCGCAATTCTCAGATTCCGCACGGCTGCAGATTTAAAGCTATGAATATATTATCTCATAAATATTATAGACAATGCGTTAGCAGTATTTTAATATATTGTTACATCCTTATCGGCCGCTGACAAATGGCAGCCGCACTGCAATACAGAGTCTTCACATAATATTAAGCGGCTTCGTACACAGCGTGCCCTTATCCCCCGGCCTTTCTGTGTAAATCGGAGGGCATGGCATCATTCAGGCCGTTTTTAGTAATATATCTCATTGGGGCCAATGGCAAAGGATTTTATAGATGTCAATGAATACAGCCGTAAAAGCGGCTGCATCTGCATCCATTTTAAAAGGCTTCCCTCTCTGAGTCCGCTTTTTCAGGACAGCTGCAGCAGCAATAAATCCGGCGGCTTCTATGCCCACATTTATGTCTCAAAAGAGAAGCTCTTCCCTTGACAATTTCAAAGCCGTGCTTTCAGTGACAACTTTCACCGTCAAACATATGACTTGCTTTATCTTAGCACAACAATACCCTCTCTTTCAACGGACATATTCTGAATAATAACGCAATATAATAAAATTTTTTATTAAGATGCGCCGGCACCTTTTTGCGTTATTGAGGTTTGCGGAATTTTATATTATAATGCTATCATAGAGAATTTTTTCATATTGTTTAATATCCGGACGAATAAATGAGGCAAAACCCGCGTTGTGCTCTGCCGTCCGGCTGTGCATTGCTTAAATACATTTTTGGGGATAATGATATGCAGAATTTTTTAAAAAGAACATGGGCAGAGATAAATCTCGATGCCCTAAAGCATAATTATGAACAGATAAAAGGCATAAATCCGCAGGCAAAAGCGATGGCGGTCATAAAGGCGGACGCTTACGGCCACGGCGCCGTGCAGAGTGCGCGGGTACTGCGCAGGGCCGGTGCCGAATGGTTTGGCGTGTCCAACATAGAAGAGGCCATAGAGCTGCGCATCGGCGGCATTGGCGGAGAAATACTCATTCTCGGCTATACCCCGCCGGAATATGCCGATAAGCTTATCGGGCAGGGTATAACCCAGACGGTGTACTCCCTTGACTATGCTAAGGCGCTGTCCGGCGCGGCACAGAAGCTTGGCGGGCGTATAAAGGTACATATAAAGGCCGACACCGGCATGACACGCCTTGGCTTTTTATGCCAGCACATGTCCGATATCCCCTCGTGCAGCAGTGATATTCTCGCTGTGTCAGACTTCAGCGGTCTCGACTGTGAGGGAATATTTATGCACTTTCCATGTGCCGACAGCCTTGACGCTGAAGATGTGGCATACACAAAAAATCAGTTTGACATATTCAGCAGCCTGATAGCCGAGCTCGAAAGCCACGGCATGCATTTCAGACTGAGGCACTGCTGCAACTCCGCTGCCGCAATCCTATATCCCGAAATGCACATGGATATGATTCGCGCCGGCGTAGCACTGTACGGGCTTCATCCATCGCGCGTAACAGTCGGAAAAATCAATCTGCTCCCGGTAATGGAGCTTAAATCCGTAATATCCTCAATCAAAGACGTCACAAGCGGGACCTTTGTGAGCTACGGCCGCACCGAGCACTTAAGTAAAGCTGAACGCCTTGCTGTTGTTCCAATTGGATATGCCGACGGATACCGAAGATGCTTGTCCGGTAAAGCTTTTATGCTTGTCAATGGCAGCAGAGCAAAAATAGTCGGCAGAGTGTGTATGGACCAGACTATTATTGATATATCAGGCATTGACGGCGTAAGGTGCGGGCAGGAGGTCATCTGCTTCGGCAGGCAGGGAAACGGCGTAATTTCTGTAGATGAGCTGGCCGATATTGAGGGCACCATTAATTATGAGATAGTATGTCTCATAGGCAAGCGAGTGACAAAGGTATACTATGAAAACGGCGCTCAGACCGACATTGTAGGGTTGCTTAAGCATTAAAATGTGTATTGCTGCGCTATTTTGTGCCTTGAATAATAGTAAAAAACATGCAGCCGTATAGTTTCATCTGTTTGTCTTTATTATACAAAAAATTATATTTTATAATTTGACAATAATTACAATACTATTTTTGATTTTTATTGTTGATTAACAAAAGCTTTTACTGAATTTTTACATGTTTATTATTTATAATTTATTTTGCTTTAATTGACTTTTTTGTGTCGTTTTGGTATAATTGATAATGAAAATTATTCTTTTTTTATAGGAGGCAAAAAATGAAAAAAATACTCAGTGTTTTGACTGCCGCAGCAATAACCGCTTCAATGTCGGTATTTGCAATGACGGCGTCAGCGACAACGGACGGCACAACCTATGAGCTTCCTGTCGATGATATTTCGGCTTGGAAGGCAGAAATAATGGATCCGTATAACTGGGGCGGCGAGCTTGCTGAATGTGACGTTATACATGGTGAGGTTGTAGACGGTGCAATGCAGCTTACTATCTCCGGTGACTACACTTATCCGCACGCCCGTGTTGAGGACTTCGAGAACGGACTTATCGGAGCTACAGAGGACGACTATGTAAATCTGGATATTTCTCTTGAAACAGACGAAACCGATATCCGCTTCGGACTCACGTTGGTGTGCAACCTTGTCGACAAAAACGTAAACGTTCAGTTGGCGCCGTATATCTGTGAGGTAGCCGGAGTTACTCCGGTAGGTACCGGTTCTGGTCAGCAGGTTCCTGGCGGCGATTATAAGCTTTCCTTCAAGCTGGTAGATGCTATAAACTATCTTGATGAAATTGCCGGAAGCAATGTTTATGATTCTGTCTTTGGCCCGGACGGTGAGTCTACAGTATGCAGCGTTCGCTTCTACCTCTATTCAAGCGAGCCTGAAGCGGTCACTGATAAGCCCCTGATAGTCAGAAGCTTCTCAATAGGCGAGGAAGCAACTAACGAAGGCACCGATAGCACTGCTTCAACCGCTTCTACCTCAAGCAGCACGTCGACTGGCGGCAGCACATCTACCGGCGGTAGCACATCAACTGGCGGCAGCACCTCTACCGGCAACAGCAGCAGGACTTCAAGCACCCAGCCCTCGACTGGCGAAAATATACTCCCGATAGTCGGTATTGCGGCACTTGCAGTAGTTGCTACTTCTGCTGTAGTTATCAGCAGGAAAAGAGCCAGCAAATAATTAATCTAAAATAAAAAAATAAGCAGACATCTTTATTGTCTGCTTATTTTTTTGTCCATTTTCAATGAATAACAATTTACCGGCAGCAGAGCCGCGCAGTCCATATCAGAAGTATTGAATTTATCATGCCTTTGCCTGCGGAAGTTATATTTAAAATTGCCGCAGAGCCGGCGGGTTTAAATTATAAACGCGACTTGAGCTTTATAACGAGCCATATGCTTTGCAGCACGGCAATAATATGCTTTATAGATAATGGCATAAGCATTCATTTAAAAACTGCTGCAGCGAATCCGCAAGCTTTCCGATATGCAGACCGTCCACAAAGGAATGATGCGCCTGTACGGAAAACGGCAGAAGGACTCTGCCGTCCCTTTCAAAATATTTTCCCCAGTCAAACAGCGGAGTGCATGCGTCCTTTTTCCCAGATATGGTGTGAGAAATATGCGTGTATGACACCCAAGGAAACGGAGAGAACTGAAATACGTCGGTGCCAAGAGGTCCGGTAAAATATTCCTCCTGCGTTTCGGCGGCGTGACGGGCGGCGGCGACATACTCGGACATCGTGTCCTTCATGTCGACGTTTACAACCTTGAACAGCTCCGTATCCTTGTTTAGATAAGTAAACGCGGTGTTTATTCTGTCAAAGAGCACGACCTTACCGTCCAAAAAGCGGTATCTGAACTCCTCTATCTCATTGGCGCATTTTGACACGGCAAAAATCAGCGAAAAGGTAAAGGAGTATCCAAGCTCCCTTACTCTTTGCAGGAAGCTTGTGATATCAAGCTCAAACGTAACGCAAAAGGCCGGCTCTACGCTGTTTCTGAATATGGCGCAGTGCATCGCTCTTTTCCAGCTGCTTTCGTCTATTTCTATATACGGCATAAACCGACCCCCATTTTCAGCTTTATGTCCCCTCGGCAGGACAATCGCTTATATAATAGCTTTTGGCGCAAAGGACTTACACATTTTCAGCTATATAATAGATGAGCCGCTCGGTCTGCGCCCAGCCAAGGCATGGGTCGGTTATGGATTTGCCGTACACCTCGGCGCTTACATCCTGTCTTCCCTCTTCGATAAAGCTTTCTATCATAAAGCCGTTTACAAAGCGCTTTATATCGTCGCTCCACGTTCTGTTAAACAGCACTTCCTTTACAATGCGTATCTGCTCGACATATTTTTTGCCGGAGTTATCGTGATTCGTGTCTATTACGATAAACGGGTTTTTAAGACCGCACTGCTTGTATTTTTCAATGGTGTTGACAATGTCGTCATAATGGTAATTCGGCAGATTGCGTCCGAACTTGTCAACGGCGCCGCGCAAAACGGCGTGTGCGAGCGGATTGGAGGAGGTTTCGACTTCGCTGTTGTTGTACAGAAAGATGTGCCTGCTCTGCGCCGCGTGCAGCGAGTTGAAGAGCACGTTTATGTCGCCGCTGGTGGGATTTTTCATGCCTACCGGCATACTAATGCCGCTGGCGACAAATCGGTGCTGTTGATTCTCAACGGAGCGTGCGCCGACTGCCACGTAGCTTATCAGGTCATCTACGAACTCATGGTTGTCGGGATAAAGCATTTCATCGGCGGTGGTAAGCCCGGTTTCACCTATTATTTTTCCGTGCAGCTGCCTTATTGACATAAGCCCGGCTTTTATGTCCGGCATGTCGTGAGGGTTGGGCTGATACATCATGCCCTTATACCCGTCTCCGTTTGTACGCGGCTTGTTGGTATATACCCGCGGTATTAAAAACAGCTTATCCTTTACCCTTTCCTGAAGCTGAGCAAGGCGGTGCGCATAATCGAGCACGGCGGCACTGTCGTGCGCGGAGCACGGCCCGATTATCACCAGAAACCGACCGTCCTTGCGGGTTATTATGTCGCTGAGCTGCGCGTCGCGCTCGGCCTTTGTCTTCATCTGCGAGGCCGTCAGCCTCGTCTCGGAGATTATCTCCGCGCGGTCAATCCTGTCTGTAAGTATTTTAAAGCTCAAATTATCCTCTTCTTTCAAATAAATTAACGCTGTTTTTGTATAAATATTTCTTCGTCCAAGTCGGCTATCTGCAGATCATGGCTGTTGTTTGCAAGCGTTGTAATGCGATAGAAGACGCTTAGCTCATTGCATTACTGAGTCACCGCATGCATACAGGTTGTATCCTAAATCGGCATCGCTGATTAAGCCCCAGTCTGAGCTTCTCTTACCTCTGTGCCGCACAAAGCCCATTTTCCTCATGGCGTGATTTGCCTAATAGCTAAGATAATGTAAGGCAAGTCTTGCCCGAGCACAAAGCATTTGGCCGCAGCAGAGTGTCAAGCAGAATGCAGCTAATACATAAAGTAGTTCATGATGCAGACAATTAACATGTGTACGGCAGCCGGCAAATTTCATCAGTACACCAAATAATCTGCCTTAATATATAGCTCCAGCAGGATAACGCAAATCACCTTCCTGAGCCATTGGCCGCCTTACCGGCATCCAATTTACATCTGCCTCTATGTATCGTCAAAGCCCTTTCTTGCCATGGGCGCAGTCATTCTCCTGAGCATACAAGGCATGCCCTGCACAAACGAAAACGTATGTTTTATAAAGCGGAAATAAAGGACATTCGATTCACAAAGCTCACTCTTACTATGCAGTCCATGCGGCTTTGCCGGCCTCTGCATGCGATGTCCCCTACCAGCCTCAAAGCACTAAACATGCTGCAGTATGCGAGAAGACGCTAACACTCATAAGTTCTGCTATCCCTTTGACAAGAGACCGCTGTCTTACTCTGTCCTAAAACCGTTGCCAGCCGCAATCTGCTCCGCGCAAAGACTGTTATCCCATTACCGCAAAGCCGCCGTCTTACTCTGTTCTGTGAGCCGTTGCCGACCGCAGTCTGTTCTGCGCAAAGCTGCTATCCTTTGCCCCAATCCTCTATCTTCCCATGCTCTGATGACGCTGCCCGCCGCCGCGCCTAATCCTGCAAGGGTACGTATCCGCAGAAATCATTGCGCCGGCGAGTCCGCTTAGAATATGCTTCGGCCTCTGCGGCGGTCTTTTGCCGAGATCTATAAATCGGGAAAAGCTGACCTACGGCATTGCCGCTTTTCACCATGACGCGAAAGCTATATCTTATCCGCCTCGGCTACCGTCTTAAGTATTATAAGCTGTGTTTTCGCATCATCTATTTTCCCGTTTAAAACGTCACTGTATACCTCGCTTAACGGAAGCCGGACAACGTCCAAGAACTCGTCCTCATCAGGCTGCTGCCCGCCAAAGGATAGGTCCTTAGCGGCAAAAAGATGGATAACCTCATCGCAGTAGCCGGGCGACACGTACATTTTTCCAAGCGGCACCAAGCCGTCGGCCGTTATGCCGGTCTCCTCCTTAAGCTCGCGCAGTGCACAGTCAGACGGGCTCTCACCGCTCTCCAGCTTGCCCGCCGGTGCCTCCAGCAAAGCCTCGGCGAACGGATACCTGTACTGCCTTACGAGGTACACATACCCGTCCTCAGTCACCGGCAGGACGCAGACCGCCCCGCGGTGGCGTACCACCTCTCTGTGCGAGGTATGCCCGTTCGGCAGCTCGACCTCGTCGTTATACACAGTTATTATCCTGCCTTCATAAACCGTATTGCTTGATAATGTCTTTTCCGTCAGTTCCAAAAAAATACACCACCGTCAGAATTATTGCCTTTATAATAGCATATATTTTATCAATATGCCATACAAAAGGCGGTATTAAATTGAATGATATAATAAATGCTAAAGAATATGATTACATCGAACTCCAAAATGCGGTATACGCGATAAAGGGAAAGTATCCGTCGGTCGAGCTTGGCTCGATAGGCAAGAGTGTTATGGGTAAGGAGCTGTATTATCTTAAAATAGGAAAGGGCTCCGGCATAGTGCTTTATGCCGCTGCCTTTCACGGTCTGGAAAGAATAACGTCCGTGCTTATGCTGCGGTTTGCCGAGAGACTGCTCAGTGCGTTGGAGAGCGGCAGCGAGATTGCCGGCATAAAAGCGCGGCGCGCCATGCTGGGCCGGTCGCTCGTCATTATACCGAGAGTAAACCCCGACGGCTGCGACATTGCGCTCAAGGGAATAGGCGGATGCGGATATTACGCTGCAAAAATATACAACTGGTGTGAAGGTAATTTTTCAGTCTGGAACGCAAACGCGAGAGGCGTGGATATAAATCACAACTTTGACGCCGGCTGGAGTGAGCTTCAAAAGGCCGAAAGAAATGCCGGAATATACGGCCCGTCTCCGACGCGGTACGGCGGCCCGTCTCCGGAAAGCGAGCCGGAGACCTGCGCGCTTACAAATCTGTGCCGGAAAAACAACATTTCCCACGTGCTGGCCTTTCACAGTCAGGGAGAGGAGATATACTGGCGCTACGGCGGGCACACTCCCGAAAAGGGAAAAAAGATGGCGGAGGTTTTTGCCGCGTCAACCGGATATGCGCTCGAGGCGCCGATAGGACTTGCAGCGCACGGCGGATTTAAGGATTGGTTTATCGAGGAGTTCGCAAGGCCGGGCTTTACCATAGAGGTCGGCAAGGGCAAAAACCCTCTCGACAGCAAACTGCTCGACGAAATTTATGAAAGAATAGAGGAAATGCTGGTCTTGGGCATAGTTTTATAGCCATATCATGGATTATTTGCTATACATAAAAATCACTTGATATTTTCAGAGATATATTTTATAATTACTGGTACATGCATATTAATTCATGTGCCGCTGCATTGTCGCGGCAGAGTTGGTATTCGGTGCTTGATAAAAGTTAATCGGGATGTGGCTCAGCTTGGTAGAGCGCCTGCTTTGGGAGCAGGATGCCGCAGGTTCGAATCCTGTCATCCCGACCACGTCGGAGCAAAGTCCGCTTTGCTCCGGCTTATTTTTTTGCCTAAGGCTTTAAAATAAGCCTTCCGCCCACTCCCTTGCTCCTCCCTTCCGCAAAAGGTCACGCTCGGCTCACCTGCTCGGTTATGGCGACTTTTCAAGTCGCCTACGCCCATCGCGACGGTTTCGCTGTCGCTACCAACCTTTTGCGGGTTAGAGTCTATTTTAAAACTTTTCGCAGGCATTTTTTTGCAACCTCTTTACAGGCTGAGCCTGGACGCATGTTCGCGTTCCGGGCTCGATTTTTATTTATCTCTTGGGCCCGCGGCGTTAGCCTTGTCTTTAATAACCGCAAGAATTTACACGGGTTCACATTCATACGACCATACGACGAAACGGCAAAATATCTTTTTATTGTCTCTTGACATGAAAAAATCCGCCTCCTTGGGCGGATTTTTCTCAACGGCATTATCATAATTGTGTTCTGTAAACACCGTTGACTGACACTGTGCATCCATCAGACATAATATCACACGGGATAGTAAATACGTTGCCGCTCTTATGCTGATAAACAAACTGTCCGTTTGTACGCATATATATTGTCAAAATTTGCTCACAGCTGCCATAAATTCCCCGCGATGAGTCTGTAATTCTGCATGGCAGCAGTTCAAATGAGTCGGCCGGTGAAAACGGAAAACCGGTGACCTGAGTGCTGCAGTCATCATAGGAGTCAAACTTCCATGTGCCGGATATATGGCAAAGTTTCCCGATTTTATAATATGTACATTTAACATAAGAAAATGTGCAATTACCCATTTCGGGTATCCACGACCCATAAGAAGGATAATCATTTATAGCACTGCGCACATCATGTGTTGTCGCTAAAGAAATCCACTCGCTATAAACCGGAGATATAGGCGTATTTTTAGCTGCAGCCGACATAAGACACCAATTTCTGTACCTTACAGGTGCACTTGCTGTGTTATTATAAAACTGCACCTGTGTAAAGTATTCACACACTTCTATATCCTGCGCAGCTCTCAGCACGCCCTCGGAATCCATATACGCCCCGCTCCAGACAGAGATATAAGCGTCGGAATGGGTGGATATGTCAATCGAGCCGTTATCATGAGTACCTCCGTGTATTGTAACCGGTCCAAGCACTGCAAATGATGCATGGTCGCCGGCTACAGCGTTTATTCCAACCCCTTTTTCTCGTATCGTGAGCAGCGATGTATACCTCGGAACCGCCACACTGCCGGTGCTCTGCGGGCTGCTCATGCCGAAAACGGATGTCGAAATATCGTCGGATACGGCTATCGTTTCAACAAAGGTTTCCTCCTCGCTAAGGCCTGTCTGTGTATAGCTGAAGTTGTATGAGTCCGTCATTGTAAAAGTCTGCGAGCCGATTTTTGATGGACCTCTTTTGTACTGTACCGTCATATTATAGGTAATATCCGGTATGGAAGTATACTGCTTTATCGATCCGGAGCTTGTCTGCGACGTGTCTGACCTATCCACACTCAAATTGTCCAGCGTCGGCGGATAGTAATAATGGATACTCAGCTCGTCGCTTGTCAGCCAGTCACTTGTCGTTTCGTATACCGTCCGCGCTCTGACGCGAAACTGCAGCTTACCGGAGGAGGTTCGGCTCATAACTGGAGTGGTATAGCTTGTCGATATCAAACCGGTGCCGTATCTTTTCCATTCTCCTCCGTCAATGCTCATTTCTACGTCGTAATATATGGGAGATGAGTTGTTTGGTTCAGTGCTCGCGTCCCATGAAAAGGTTATGCCGCGGCGATTTATTACATAATAATTTTGGCTGTTAACAGTGTAGTGTCCGCTGACAGACAGGCTCGACGGGGTTGTCGGCAGCTCCTGCAAATTTGCCTGTACATAGCAGGAGGATATTCGGTAGCTTCCGTAAGCGTTTGTTGTGGAGAGAGTAAACATAAGCTGCCTGTTGTAGTCCGTTGCCGCAACATAGGACTGCAGCTCCGAAAATTTTATGTACGGCCCCGACGGCACAGTGCCGGAACGGTAAATGCTTACTGTTATCCTTGTACCGAGAGAGCTTACGTTTCCGTTATATACGTTAATGCCCGCACATGTCAAATTATATGTAAAGCTTGTGTTTCCGTTGGTGTTTGACGCGTTGTTCCTGGTAAGATAAAACGATGACGAATCAAATGATATAGAACTTCCGGCGCTGAGCCTTGCCGGGGTAAGCTGATTTTTTGTCACAGTAGAGGACTGGACTCCGAAATTCCATACACTGCTGTATTCGTCGCGGCAGTGCGTTCTGAAATAGAAGGTTGAGCCCGGGCTGTAGGAAGATATATTTACCGAGCCCGAGGTAGCCGTTGTTGGCGAACTGCCTGCATATCCCGTAAGCGTTCCGTTCGCCCAGAATTCAGTGGCATAGTATATTGTATTGCCCTGGTCATCTCTGGCGCCGCCCCATGAAACGTTCAGTGTAGATGTATTTTCAGGTATAATTCCCGACGGAGATACGTTGCAGTACTTGGAGCTTGTCCAGTACGCGTTGGTGTTGCCGACGGGGAATGAAACCGTTTGACCCCCCGTATCCGACGAGCGTCCGCTGTTTGATGATACATACACCGTTGCCGGAAGCGCTGTCGTCATTGCGTCGACACCAGAATTGTTTATGGTGCCCAAGTCCACCGTGAATTCGGAGCCCCAATACCTCGGACTTGTGCCCTTGACTGTTATCGTCCCTCCGCTCACTCCGCCTATCTCCGCCCGAGCAGTAATGTTATAGCCAAAATAGCTCGCCGAGGATTTAAGCGGGAAAACGGTTATTTTTACATTTGTGCTTACATCGTTTACTCCCGTGCGGGTGGAGGTATAAGAAATCCTGTACTGAATAACAGGCTCTGATGCCGATGTTCCAAAATAATAGGTATTTGCTAAATCCGCCATAAAATCACTCCTCATATAAGCTTAAGACATATTCGTCAAGCTGTTCCTTGCTGTATCCGTCTGATTCGCACATAAAGAAATCATCCCAATAGTTCACACCGTTAGTGTTGTTGCCTAAATAAATGAACTGCTCCTCATCGTTTTCAACAATCTTCGATACATATACCCAGTTATCGCGCATATCCATTCCTCCCTCTAAAACCGTATATCGGTCGTTTATATCCTGTGTAGGAGAAATCTGCAGTGCGCCGTTAAAACAATCTACATTTGTCCGCATAAAACAGCCGATATAAAAGTTTGAATTAGGCGTTTTTATTGGCGCTTGTACGTACAAGGATCCTGTAACGCTCAGGCTGTTGGAGCCGGAGTGCTTTACATCAGATACAATTTCAGCACTGCCACTTTCAAAATCGCATAAGCTCCATGGTGCATATGAGTCGGCGCTTTGCTCAAAGCCGGGATTGGTTTCCGACGTAAACAGATTGTCGGGTGGAAGCAGCGTTTGTCCGGACAAAATGAAATCAATGCCCGTGTTTCCAGATTCCTTGTATTTGCGCTGCATTTTTATATTATCGTAAATAATTGAATCACGCACCATAAGGTCTTTCTCAAGCACAACGCCGTGCGTGCTTGAAACGGTAAGGGGACGGGGCTTTACTGGTGCACCGGTTTCCGTGTCGTATTCAAATCGCTGCTCTATACTTGACGACACCGTGTTATCGGTCGAGGCAAGGGTAATTTTCATATCTACGGCCGCATCATCCTGAACCATGTCAGCAGAGAGTTTGAGGTATGAAACAGGCACTCCCGTCGTCTGGTCCTGATACTTCAAAATAATGTCATTTCCCTGTATTGTGCACGTTCCAAAGGCCGTCTGTGTCTCGAACTTTCCGTTGCTCAAGTCTATGCTGAGAAGCTCGTCAATAGCCTTCAGTGTTCCGGTTTTGATAAGGTCGGCTGTTATAACCTGTGCAAGTATCGTGTCGTCCACTGTCCAGCCGGAGGTTATAATTTCTCCGTCAATACCTGTTTTGGAAAGGCCTATCCCGCCGCTGGTAAACTTCCAAACTATCTGGGCAAGCTCCGGGTCCTTATTGTCCATCATATTGAAATCACGTACAGACCCGTCCTCGTTGTAGCGTGTGTACGGCCAAAATCCCAATGAGCTTGTTATAAGGCTAGACTGCTTGAGTAAAACGTCCTGCATGTTTGTCAGGCCGGTGTTGAGGTCCTCCTCAGCCTTCTGGCTGACCTCGATTATCTTTTTTGCCGTCTGCGTAAGCTGTCTGCTGCTTTGAGGGGCCTCTCCCTTTGCTTCCAGCTGTGAGTCGCCGCGCAGCTTAAATGTAAAGCTTGTTATAATGGATTCAACATAGCTTCCATCCTTGTTGACATGCTTTATCCTGTCGCCGCATTGTATTGACGGGTCGCTGATAATGCTGCAGGTATACGGCGTATATACAGTTTCTGTCAGTATGCTGTACGCGTTGTTAAGCGCTTCGGTTGTTATATCTTCATTGATAAGCAGAGGATTTGAATCAATTTCAATCACATAGTCGTCGGTACCCATAAAATAGGTATCCTTGCTGGCGTCGCTTATCTGAACGCCGGTGACCCGTACCGAAAAGTCAGATACCGAAAGACTTGTCCTGTTTGTGCTGTTCGTCTCATATACGGTATCGGACACGGTGTAAAATTCAAGATTTCCCGCTCTGTTAAATCGTGCGGATTTGCCGAGTATGGCCGCCAAATAGCCTATAAAATCACGGCATGTGATATCAGCGTCAAAAATCGGAAAGGTGAGGTCGACCGAGTCTATCAGGTCGTCGGTCTCCTCCTCAATAACAAACCCGAACTTGTCCGATATGCTGAGCATGATATCGTGCGGTGTGCTGTTTGGCAGAATACTTATTTTGCTTATGCTCTCATTGAGCATATACATTCTGTCCAATGCCTTGATAGGTACGGTTGAAAGCTTTTTGCCGTCCTCACTGACAAAGAATATTCCGAGAGGTATGTCCTCCCACTCCTCCTCACCCGTCAAAAGTCCTATTTTGACGGTTATTTTTGCATATGCAAAGCTTTTGTTATTAAATCTTCTGTCTGAGTTTTGCAGGGAAAACTCAATGCCGTTTGAATATGTAGCACCGATGTCAAAATTATCGGAGCATATTGAAGCTTCGTCATAGGAAAATGTTCCTGATATGATGTCCTCATTTGAAAGCGAAATTGTTTCCCCGCTGTCCAGCTCCGCCTCCATTAGGATTCTCCACTGCCGGCTGTTTTTCGCAACGGCCTCCTTATATTCGTTTGATGTGGGGTACAAAATATTTCACCTCCGTTAATACTGAGTAAGGCTGAAGCTTATCGACCACAGGTTTGCATCTGAGTCGTCCCCGTCGAAGAGGGCAAGCTCACATGAGCGGTCACTGACGCACATTTGGGCCGTTCTGTATCCGTTCACCCTCGGGTCAAAATATGTAACCTCGACCGTGTCAGGAATAATGGCACTTAAAAGCGTCGCTGCCTGCTGCGCATTTGCGGTCCACGCAACATCAATGCTGCATACTCCCTGCCTTATACGGTCGCGAAACAAGGTGCCGTCTTCGTTGTATGAATCGTCGCCTGTCACGTCGCTCATAGGAAAGCTATATTGAGACGGCTGCGGCATCTCAATACCGTCAATTGTTAATAAAGCCATGATTGAACCTCCATTTCATTTATTTTGATAATAGGCTTAATTAGATTAATAATTTAATCGGCGTATATTGTCGAAATATAAAATAAAATTGCTTTGCGGCATCTGCTATGCCACACTTTGCAAATGTCTGTTCACCGAGCTTGTAAAGCTGATTTCGCTGCCTATGTTTCCTTTTTTGCTACATGTTTATGCAGCTTCCACAATTTTTGCCAATAATATTCTCTATGCTAATGTGATATATTTTTAATATTTTTTGTTCTATTTTCGTTCAAAATATAGTATATTATTAAGTGGGTGTGTTATATGAAAAAGCAGCGAAATTGGCTCGGGTATATATTTATTGCGTTATATATATTAATTTTTATTTTACTTTTAATATCTGGTTTATTTTTGTACAATATAGGAAAAATAGATATAGGTAAATTTTTATATAGCGCATCCATACTTTGGCTTGTAGTAATGTTACCCGTCACATGGGTAATGGTAAATAATTTCCGCTTGAAAATGTTGCCTAATAAAAAAATTAGTGCAAAAGTTGTTCAAAAAGGAACTATTTCATCTATAAGGCATGTAGGCAAAACTGTTTCTAATAAGATAAATCCTACAATTACCTTTGAGTTGTCAGACGGTAGGTTATCAACTTTCATAGTTCCTATAGATTTATTTAATTATGTTTTTGAAAATGAATCTGGAATATTGGTTTACAAAGAACAAGGCAAATATATTTATTTTGTCAATTTTGAAAGGCAACAATAAAATAATCTTTTAACGGCGCATATTAAACATATGCGCCGTTAGTTTTAAGTGCACGGCGCCGCTGGCTTTTTACTATGTATTCATCCAGCTGCTCATTGCCTATAAACACCTGTATTACCGATTCTTTGCTTGTCCCTCCTATTGCCGATTTAAC
>CALYBL010000021.1 GCA_944412495.1 uncultured Clostridia bacterium
TGCACTTACATCATCTATCGGTGCTTCATACTTTATCTCTTCGGCTCCTGCCGTCAGCATGCTCCCGCTTACCGCTATCGCTGCCGCCGCTATCATTGCTATGCCGCTACTTAGCTTATTCATGACTATGCACCCCCATAGATGAATTAGTCTTACGATTTATTATATTATATCACGACTTTGTTAATTTTCAACTATTATTTTGCGTAAACTATTTCTTTTTTCTTTGTTTATTGTGCATAATAAATGCGCCTAATATTTGACGTTATGTTCGCCTTTTTATAATTTAACAGGGGCACGTATTTAACGCGCCCCTGCCGATTATAACCTCTTCAAAGCAATTACTTGCTTCTCTTCTTGCTGATTATTACAGCCGCTCCGGATACTACCGCCAGTCCAGCTACCGCTATTATCGGCATAACTGCGTCGCCGGTATCTACCTGAGCTACAGATGATGTGCCAGAGGTGCTCGGAGTTGTAGAAGCATCTCCTGCGCTGGAGGACGGAGCCTCTGTCGATGTGCTCGGAGCTTCAGATGAAGTACTCGGAGTTTCCTCTGATGAAGTACTCGGAGTTTCTTCAGAGGTGCTCGGAGTCTCGGAAGATGTTGACGGAGTTGAAGGTGTTGAAGGTGTTGAGCTCGGATCTCCGCCAGGTTCATCACCGCCGATTGCTGTATAAGTGTTCTCAGCGTATACCGCTTCGGTTGTTATTGACATCTGGCTTACCGTAAGAACATCGCTCGTGTCAGCGCCATAAACCGTAAGCTGTATTCCTATAAGGGCATAAGCTTCCTCACCCAATACACCTGCAAGAAGCGTCTCATAATCATACAGTGAGCCGTCATCACGCGTTGCACCGTAAAGGAGGTCAGACAGCTTGATTGACACCTGGTATTCGCCCGCGGGGAGCTGTCCCTCGAAGAGGCCAACGCCAACTGCCTCGGATATGGCCGAAGATACGCCTGCATTCGCTGTGCTGCCAAAGTTAAGCTTCATCTGCCAACGGTCTTTTGCAGCTGTATCTGTACCTTCATACTTAATCTTGAAGTTTACATAGTAATCCTCTGTAAAGGTTGCGATTCCTGTTACGCCTGTTATATCCTCATAACGAACTGCCGGGTAACCATAAGGATGATTTCCGGTCGGCCAAATTTCAAGGCCGTCAGCTGTTACTTCGGCGTCCATATAATCGGAGTCCTCAAGCGACATGCCCCAGCCTTCCGTGCCGGAGGCATACCAGCCGTCAAGCGTGTCAACCGGAACTTCGAGTATAGTTGTATCTACAGGCGGCTCGGGATCAGTTGACTCTTCTCTGTAAATCGAAGCTTCGTGCAGAACAAAACCATAACCGTTATCAGTGTCCGTCTTCTGGTCGTTTGTTGCAAGGCAGAATCTAATATTAGTCAGATAGGCGCCGCCGCTGCCGAATACCGCATTATAATACTCGGTATCGTTGGCTTCGTCGTAATCCCTGAGGAACTGCTCTATATCAAGGACAATCTTGTATTCGCCCTGCGGGAGCTGATTGTACGCGTTGGATACGAGCACACGGTCACCCACATCGCCGATATACTGGGATATCGGTATCCTTACGTTAGGTATAGCCGCATTGAAAGCAAGCTCTACCCACCAACGGATATAGTTGGCGCCTGTCGGGCCTTCAAGTGTGGCATTGATATACAACTCGTCACCCGGCTCGATAAATACGATACCGCCGCCATTGCTAATCATGAAGTCAGGCATGTTCGTTGAGCAGTCGTCAAGAATTTCGATTCTCATGCTGCCGTCTTCAAGCTGTGTTGCACTAATGCCGGTTGCCTGATCGATATACGGAGGATCAACGGCCATCCATGTGCCCCATGAGCTCGGAGTAAGCGGAGCTGTGTAAATGGCTTCGCCTGTCGGGGTGGCAGGTGTGGCCGGAGTCTCACCAAGAGCATCATAAGTGTTTGATGCATAAGTCGGTGTATCAGTAAAGCTTACATCATAAACTGTAAGAGTTGCAGCATTATCAGCCGTTACATCTGCACTCGTTCTGACAAATATCTGCTGGCCTATGAGATTGGCTCCGTCAGCAAGGCTTGCAAGCTGCTCCGGATAATTTGCCAGAAGGTCAGAAAGTTTTATAGAGAACGTGTATTCGCCGGCAGGAAGTGATGCGTAAGCATTCTGACCAATAACCATTACCTTAGTGTTGAGGCCAAGCGCCTCGGCAATGACAGGCGTCAAATCCTGATCACCGCTGTCTACGCGGACCATCCACTGCAAGCCATAGTAATCACTGTCGGCCTCCAGCTTGAGATGCACGTTGGCATATGTGTCATTGTCGACCGTGTACAGACCGTCAGGGCTGTTGAAGGTACGTACAAATGAGCCATAGCCGTTCGTATCTCTGTTTGCATCATCCGTAAAGAACGCATCGCCAAAGGTGAACTGTACGCCGTCGGTTACAACCTCAGCCAGCATATGAGCCGTTGCGCTCTCGCCGGCCATAGGAGCAATAGAAGTATTGCCGTCATAACCAGGATCGTAGGTCAGCCAGCCGTCAATGGTGTCCTTCGGAGCCTGATATCCGTCAAATGGGACAACAGGAGCCTCATAGGAATTCTCATAAACAGCATAATTGGAAATGCTTACATCGTAAACCGTAAGTGTTGCCGGAGATTCCGCCGTAGCGCTGTCATCAGCCCTTACAAACAACTGCTGATATATGAACGGAGCACCTGTTGCCAAAAGCGCTGCCTGTTCAGAATAATCCCTAAGCAGGTCTGCAACCTTTATGGATACAGTATATTCACCAGCCGGAAGTGTTATATATGACGTATTGCTTGATGTGTTGCTCTCATAACCAGTCATTTCAGTGCTTGTAACACCCAGAGTATCTATCAACACAGGAGTTACGTCCTGATCGCCGGAATTGACACGCACAAAAAGCTGTACGCCATAAAGGCTGCTGTCAGCATCGAGCTTGAAGTGCAGATTCATATAGCTGTCGTTATCCACCGTGCACAAGCCAGGCGCGGCAGTAAATGTGCGTACAAACGAGCCATAAGCATTTGTGAGTTGCCTTGCGCCATAGAAAGTATCCGTAAATGTAAAATCTATCGCGCCATCAGTTACCGTGCCCTTCATGTGACCGGTATATTCAAGAGCTGTACCGTCGCCTATAGGAGCAAGGTATGCATTTGTTGTATATGACTCATCATAAGTCAGCCAGCCCTCAAGTGTGTTCTGAGGAGCACTGTATAATATTTCGTCCCCGGGCTCTACAGGCTCAGACTCATGGGTTATATAGAAATTATTAACGGTGAACTTCGTCGTAGCGTCTACGGAAGCCATGGCAAGGTATATCCTTATATAGTTAACGCTGGTGCCTGCGCCTACAGCATCTGCAAGATCAACAGTCGCTACCACATTTTGACCTGTTGTCGTCAAAAATCCGGTATCGGTGAGGGTTATGCCTGCAGATTCGGCTATATACTTAGTTAACGAAACATAGCCATCATCAGCAGCATCAGGATGATCAGGATTGTACAGCTCAACTTTCCATGACCACGCCGCATTATCCGGAGTATCGTATCTCAAATCAAGATTGAGGATATCTCCCTCTTCTACCGTGAAGAAAGTCTTGCCGGCCCAGCCGAACATGGCTGACGTACCGTCAAAGTTGGAATAGGTTATGGTGTTGCCGTCAACAGCAACGTCAAAATGCGTCAAAGTCTCTAAAGCGTCATACGTCGTTCTTTCGTTGTTGCCGAAGTCACGCCACAAGCCAGCAGTAATAATGTCTGTAGTAACATCGCTTGCGAGATTCCATGTTGCTCCCTCCGGCATTACGGGCTCGGCAGGAGTGGAAGGCGTTGAGGATGTGTCTTCAGATGAAGATGAAGAGGAGCTGGGTACCTCACGCGTAAACGTCATGGAATTTATTGTGAGTGTGTTGGTATCCGTAGTGTGAGTGGTGCTTGAGGTCAGGACAAACTTAATGCCGACAAGATACGGATTGCCGCCCGTGCCAAATATTGCGTCATACTTGTCCGGAGCAACCGCCTGGATTATCTCACCTATCGGCTTAGAGACATTATACTCTCCCGGCCAGATATTATTGCTGCCGGAAAGATTGTCCGTTACCTCTGTATTGATGTTTATCTCGCCTATCGCACCGGAAAATATAAGTACTACAGTGCAGGTCTGAACATTTGATGTCGCCGATGTGCCCTTGGCATATGAAAAGTCAAGGTTCATGACATCGTCCGGCTGGAGCGATACTAATCCGCCTGGGTTTACAACACGTACATGCGGATAGTTAAATGTGTTGCCGGGATTTGGCTTTACTACCAGTGAGCCGTCAACAACCTCTGCGCCCAGGCATGCGTTTTCGTCAGTAACCGCTATGTCGTTATAGCTCTCATTAGTACGGCTATACCACTGACTTAAGTCAGTTACCGGCAAAGTATATCTTGTTACTGTTTCCGTCGTCGCCGAAACAGACGTTATTGCTATAACTGCAACTGAAGCAAGCATAGCCACAGCAACAAGAATGCTTATAAGCTTTTTCATTTTCACAACTCCTTTTATAGATTGTATACATATTATAACATGCTTTTAATAAAATTCAACGCTGTTATTAAAAAAATTTTAACAAATATGTGCGTCAAAATGTCATCAAATGCTATAAAATCCATTTTATTTCCTATGCTTTTGCCATTTTATGTGAAAAACATCAACGAACATGTGCATTCCTCATATTTAATTTCAGTAAATTTTTTTGCGATAAATTAACAGGTATCAATTACTCATTAATGCCGAAAATATATTTAGCTTTTCTTTTGGAGGATTTATATGCTCTATTTAAAATTGCCTGCGGGATTTTTGCTGGGCGGATCGTTATACGTTTTGATGGAGCTCGCATGGCGCGGATATTCCCATTACAGCATGTTCATTGCAGGCGGACTCGCTTTTCTGCTTTTTATGGCGGTAAACCGGTGTCTTGTCAAAAAAGCAGGGTATCTTTTTTCGGCAGTGGTATGCGCATGCGGCATAACACTCATAGAATTTGTGCTCGGATGCATATTCAATCTATGGCTGGGACTGAACATATGGGATTACAGCTATATTCCGCTCAACTTTATGGGCCAGATATGCGAATTTTACTCCACCGTTTGGATATTCGTGTCGCTTGCCGGGCTGAAGCTGGAAAGCTTTATAAGCCAAAAGGCGGATGCAGCCTTGGAAAAAATCCGCGCAGGAAAAAGTAATTACAGGCTGCATGAGGACAAATAATTTTCGCTCAAGCGATACCATTTTCGGCATCGCTTTTTTATTATACATATAATATATATGGCAGTCTGTGCGCTCTTCGTAAAATTTACATACATATTGAGTCAGGTTTGTTACGGCAAGAGCGTTAAAGCTTTACAATGAATAAATATACATTAAAGCATCCTCTGCTCTTGAATATATGAGCAAAATATGATAAAGTATAATTCAAATATATCATTTTGCTTTATACTGTAAAAATGTTAATGTGGCACAATTTGAGGAAAGGTAAGGGATACTTATGAAAAAAATAATTGCTTTGGCGCTAATATGCATAGCCGCGCTGACAATGTTTGCCGGCTGTCAGAAAAATGAGGCCGCGCAGATTACAAGCGCCGCCGAGCTGGCTGGAAAGCGCATAGGCGTACAGGCCGGCACCACCGGCGAATCCTATGTCGAGGAAAACGTAGAGGGAGCACAGCTGTCTTCTTACAAGTCAGGAATGGACGCTGCTCTGGCGCTTAAAAACGGACAGATTGACGCTGTGGTGCTCGACGAGCTTCCGGCACAGGAAATAGTCAAGCAGAATGACGATTTGAAGATTCTCGATGAGGACCTGACCACCGAATCCTACGCAATAGCCGTACGCAAGGGCGACACCGAGCTGCTCAACAGCATAAACGAAACGCTCAAAAGAGTAAAGGAAGACGGCACGTTCGACAGCTTCACGAACGCTTATATGCCGGCTGACGGCGAGATTGAGGTGCTTCAGCCAAGGGAGACAAGCGGTGAAGTTATAAAAATGGGCACAAACGCGGCCTTCAAGCCGTTTGAGTATCTTGAGGGCAGCGACATAGTCGGCTTTGACATCTGCCTGTCGGCTGAGATTGCTGCCGATGCCGGGAGACAGCTTCAGGTCGTTGACATGGACTTCAACGCTCTTATCACCGCACTTTCGGCCGGAACGGTAGACTTTGTCGCCGCCGGCATGACTGCTGATGCCGAGCGCCTGCAGAGTGTCGACTTCTCCGACCCGTACTATGAGGCGACCCAGGTTATAATCGTTCAGAAGTAATTTGCCTTGCCCGTTCGCGGGCGGATACTGCAAAATAACGCTGACGGGGGCGGAGCATCCGCCCCCCGATTTTT
Source organism: uncultured Clostridia bacterium (assembly GCA_944412495.1). Taxonomy (GTDB): domain Bacteria; phylum Bacillota; class Clostridia; order Oscillospirales; family Acutalibacteraceae; genus Timburyella. Next base: position 6,411 of record CALYBL010000021.1, read on the forward strand.
GGAGGAGGAAAACACCTTGTCTATATGGGAACAGATATACAGCAACCTTATTGCGCAGGACAGGTGGATGCTTATACTCCGAGGGCTCGGCACCACACTGCTTATTGCCTTCGGCGCCATTATCGTCGGTACACTTATAGGCGCAGTTATATGCCTGTTCCGCATGTCTAATATAAGGGTGCTGCGCTGGATAGGCACGCTTTACATAACGGTCATACGCGGAGTGCCTGTAATTACACAGCTGATGATATTTGCATTTGTCATTTTTGCATCTTACAGCATGCCGCTTAATGTTGTGGCTATTATAAGCTTCGGCGTAAATTCCGGCGCCTATGTCTCGGAAATCTTCCGTGCCGGAATTCAAGGTGTAGATATCGGCCAGACCGAGGCTGGGCGCTCGCTGGGACTCAAAAAATGGCAGACTATGGTAAAAATTGTCTTTCCGCAGGCATTTAAAAATATCCTGCCTACATATACCAACGAATTTATCGTGCTTATCAAAGAGACCTCCGTCGCAGGCTACATAGCAATTCAGGACCTGACAAAGGTCGGCGACATGATACGCAATGCCACCTTTAACGCGTGGGTACCGCTTATAACAACAGCTGTTATATACCTCATACTCACGCTGGGCCTTGCCAGGCTGTTCTCTTTGCTCGAAAGGAGGCTGGCACGCAGTGATAGACGTTAAGAATCTCTGCAAAAGCTTTGGCGACAATAAAGTGCTAAACAATATAACCGAAACCATTGATAAGGGCGAAAAGGTAGTGATAATCGGGCCGTCCGGCTCCGGCAAGAGCACCTTCCTGCGCTGCCTTAACCTGCTGGAAACGCCTACGAGCGGCGAAATTTGGTTTGAGGGACAAATGATAAACAAAAAGGGCGCAAACGTAGACGAGCTGCGCCGCAAGATGGGAATGGTGTTCCAGCACTTCAACCTTTTCCCTCACCTGACGGTAATGCAGAATATAACGCTGGCGCCCGTCACTTTAAAGCTGCAATCCAAGGAGGAAGCAGGCGAAACCGCCCTAAAACTGCTCAGACGCATAGGACTTTCGGACAAGGCGGACGCGTATCCGTCGATGATATCGGGAGGGCAGAAGCAGCGTATAGCCATTGTCAGGGCGCTTGCCATGAATCCGGATGTAATGCTGTTTGACGAGCCCACGAGCGCGCTCGACCCCGAAATGGTCGGTGAGGTGCTGGAGGTTATGAAGGAGCTGGCGGCCGAGGGCATGACGATGATTGTCGTAACGCATGAGATGGGCTTTGCACGCGAGGTCGGCACGAGGGTAATGTTCATGGATGAGGGCAAAATCCTCGAGCAGAACGAACCGCACGCCTTCTTCTCAAATCCGCAGCATGACAGGCTCAAGGACTTTTTGTCAAAGGTGCTGTAGCCAACATTTGCGCTCCGATCAGAATTGACGGCGTTCCGTGCCGGACTTGCGCAAAGTCAGGATGCCGGCTGAGTTCGGAAATTTAATATACCAGGCTCCCAATTTTTCGCCCGCGTTAAATACGCGGGCATTTTTGATGCGGTATTAGTGAATATAGTAATATTTTCCCGCGGGCTAAGCCTTCGCCGTTCTGTCGGTCGATTTTACAAAATCAGACTAAACTTATGGCGTTTTCGGCCGCATATTAATACGGAAGCCCGCCTTAAAAGGCGGGCTTCACCTCGGAGGGAAGCTTATCTCTGCAGTTTTTATATTAACGGCTTCCTAATTACCGCTAAAAAGCTCCCCTGAAAGCGCAAGCCTTCAAGGGAGCTTAACATTGGATTTTAGTTTGCAAAAATATCGGCTCTGCTATATAAAGTCAGAAGCAACTTCATCAAAGCCGAATTTGGACAAAGCGCTTTTATACCAACGGCCATGATAAATATTTGCCTGTATCACATATATTCTATGCGCCTGTTTTCCATTATAAGCCGCGCGCTTTTCTCAATAAATCCAAGTGGAACATGCTCTTAAAATGGACTGTGCGATTTTGCCGTGTCAGGCCGTTCCGGCATTTAAAAATGCCGGCGCAAAAGTATTTGCTTTTCGTTTCAGCGTCAGGCTAAATACGCACGCCTACCGGCCGACCCGCAAAGCGCTTGATGCGTTGTATAATGCCAATTACAGCCGCATCAGGCCTCGGATACACCCGATCCAAAAATTCTGTTCAGTTCTTTCATTGCGGTGTCGTCGGCAAAAGCCAGAATATGCTGGCCTGCACGTATAACCGTCTCTCCATGCGGTATTATCAGTGTATCGTCCTCATAAAGAGCGATAAGCAGCGCCTTGTCCGGCAGTTCAATTTCTGCTATTGATTTATCTACCGTAGGAGAGTGATAGTCTACGCGGACACGTACTATGGAGTATTCTCCTTTTGAGAGCTTAAGCAGTGTCATCATGGAATTGTAATTCATATCATCTGCAACCATGTGTCCGAGCAGATTTGCCTGATTTATCTGTACATCAACACCCATTCCGGCATTAAACAGCCATGCATTCTTAGGATTATTGACCCTTGCAACAACCTTAGGAACATCGTATTCAAATTTCGCCATCATCGCTGCAGTCAGATTAGTTTCATCCATGCCCGTAGTGCATACCAAAGCGTTGCAGCTGCGCACACCGGCCTTTTCAAGCAGAAGAGCGTCGGTACCGTCTCCCATCATTATGCATTCATCTTTAAGCCCGCTGTTTTTCAGCGCCTGAAGAGCTTTCTCTTTATTCTCAATGACGACAACGCTGTTGCCGTTTTCCACGAGCAGATTGGCAATGTACCCGCCGACCTGCCCTCCGCCGACAATAATAACCTTCATCTTAGCTCTCCTTTCCGCTTACAGCCGCAGCAGGTCTCTGGCCTGCACAAGATAGTCCTTGCGTATGGCAAGATACAGCACGTCATTATATTCGCAGCACATGTCTGCCTCCGGCAGTATGGAATCGCCATGGCGTTCAAGCGCTATCGGATTCATCTTCCCCGTCACCGTAAGGTCCGAAAGCTTGGTACCGTCCAGCGCCGCCGGCACGCGGGCCTTTACAATCTGAACATCCTCGTTGCCGAGCTTGCGTACCACCCGCCAGCTCTTGTTGCCCTCAAGATATTCAACAATATTATTCATGCCAAGCCATGTAATCGATACGGTATAAATACCCATAGATTCAAACAGCCTTGCACGTACTGGGTCGTACATGCGGGCTATGACCGTGGGAACATGATACACATTTTTGGCAATGTTCGCAACCACTGCATTAAGCGAATCACTGCTGGCACAGCTTATCACGACATCCGTCGTCGCGATTTCCGCTCTTTCCAGCACCTCCCTGTCATAGCCGACTCCGCATACGGTGCGGCCTGTAAACTCCTTGCTCAAGGCGTGGAAAGCGTCGGGATCGCTGTCTATCACCGTAACGTCATGATTCTTGCGCGTTAAATACTCAGACACCCTGACTCCGAATTTTCCGCAGCCTATAACCAGTACCTTCATTTCTTCACACTCCTTTTTGAACGAATCGTTCGAATAATTTTCTTTCTGCCTTCCTCAAGCCCAAACACGATAAACGGTATGCATATCAAATAAATCCATTCAATCAGCGTGATAGGCGCTGTATTGAATATCCCGTTGAGGAAGGGGATGTACATAATCGCAAGCAATATAACAATTTCTATCACTATGCCCACATTGATATATTTATTAGTGAAAAGTCCCCGTTTGAACACGGACTCATAGTCAGTCCGGTTGTTGAATACCATGCCAATCTGTGAAAATATCACACCGGCCAGCATCATTGTCGTCGCCTGAGCATACACTGCCGTGCCTTCGGCAGCAATAGGCACGCTTGGCCAGCCGTTGAGGAAATTGGCCAGGAAATATCCGCCAAGTGCGAACAATGTCCCCAAAAGCCCGTACCAAATAAAGCCAACAAGTATGACATTTTTATTGAGCAGCCGCTCCTTCACCGAGCGCGGCGGCTTTTTCATAACATTGCTTTCGGATGCCTCAGCGCCAAGTCCCAGCGCAGGCACCATGTCTGTGCCGATATCTATGGTCAGTATCTGCAGCACGGTGAGCGGCACCGGAACTATTCCGCCGGAAATAAGGTACACGGCAGGCGCCGCGGCTTCGGGGGTGTTGCTGTCAAATATATAGCGCAAAAATTTGCGGATATTGTTATAAACAGTGCGTCCCTCTTCAATGGCGCGGACAATGGTTGCAAAATTATCGTCGCTGAGAATCATGTCGGCGGCTTCCTTCGCCACGTCCGTGCCGGTTATTCCCATCGCAATGCCTATGTCGGCCTTTTTAAGCGCCGGAGAATCGTTTACGCCGTCGCCAGTAACCGCGACGATGTTGCCCATCTCCTGAAGCGCGCATACAATCCTGTATTTCTGCTCTGGAGCCATGCGCGCAAACACAACCTCACCGCTGAGTGCTTCCTTGAGGGCGGCGTCGTCCATGGCAGCAAGCTCGCTTCCGGATATGACGCGTGCGTCCTCGCTCTCGATAATGCCAATCTTCCGCGCAATGCTCTCTGCCGTGAGGCCATAGTCGCCGGTTATCATTATAATCTTTATGCCCGCGCTTCGGCAGAGCTTCACTGCTTCCTTTACCTCGCTGCGCGGCGGGTCCTGCATGGCGACAAGACCTATAAAGGTCAAGTCCCTCTCCACATTGTCTATATTATATTCACGTATGGACTCAGGCAGCGTGTCGTCGTCCTTGCGCAGGGGGCGGTAGGCAACGGCCAGAACACGCAGGCCCTCACGGGCATAAGCGTCGTTTGCCTTCATTATGCGCTCCTTGTCCTCCGCCGTCATTGCTCTTGGGGCAGAGCCGTCAAAGCAGCGGGTGCACAGCTCTATCACTTCGTTTGGCGCGCCCTTCATAAACGCAATTCGCCTGCTGCCCTCCAACGCCTCGCGTGACTGATGTATAGTGGTCATGCGCTTCCTTACGGAATCAAACGGCAGCTCCATAATTCTCGGGAAAAACTGATTCATGAGCTTTATATCTATACCCGCCTTTTGGGCTGCTACGCCGAGGCATGCCTCCGTCGGATCGCCGAGCACTGTGTAGCGGTCCTTGCCCTCCTCCGGCGGAATTAGCTTTGCGTTCGCACACAGCGTGGCACCGCTCAGCAGCATATCCAATACCGCGCTTTTCTTCGCCGTCACCACAGTGTCGCCGTCTCGAACCTCTCCTACCGGAGCATAGCCCTCACCGCTGACGGTCATCTCAGACCGCATTGTCCACAAATGGTTGACGGTCATCTCGTTTTGAGTAAGCGTGCCGGTTTTGTCTGAGCAGATTACATTGGTGCAGCCCAGCGTTTCCACCGCCGACAGCTTTTTGACAAGCGCGTGCTCCTTGGCCATCCTCTGAACGGCCAGTGCAAGAGAAAGCGTTACCGCCGGCAGCAGTCCCTCCGGGATAAAGGCCACGACCATCCCCAGGGCGAACAAAAACGACTCCATTATCGGGTCCTGTACGAGAAATACTGCTATAAGCATGAATACTACGCCCACACTAAGGGCAATAACCGCTATCTGCTTGGTAAGGACATTAAGCTCCTTTTGAAGCGGAGAGAGGCTCTTTTCTGTATTCTGCGTCAGATTCGCTATCTTGCCGAATTCACTGTTCATGCCGGTGGAAACCACCAGAGTTCGGCAGGTGCCCGCAGCAGCGGAGGTACCGGAAAACACCATGTTCTCCGCCTCTAAATAGCTGCACTCCTTCTGCATTGCGTCTCCGCTTTTACGTATAGGATTGCTCTCGCCCGTCAGCGTGGACTGGTCGGCGCAGAAGTCATTGCTCCTGAGGATTCTTGCGTCGGCACATATACGGTCGCCCTCCTCTAAAAGCATTATGTCGCCCGGCACTATGTCAGACGCCAGTATTTTTATCTCCTTATCGTCTCGAACTACGCGGGCATAGGACGGCAGCATCTTCTGCAGGGCGTTTGTCGCCTTTTCCGCCCTAAACTCCTGAAAAAAAGAAAAGAAGCCGTTGATAAGGTTTACGCAAAAAATTGAAATGCCAAGTGCAAGAGCGCCTGATACAATCGCCATTATTCCGCCGGCCCACAGCAGCAGGGCCATGAGGCTTGTAAAGTTGGCCAGCAGCTTTCTGAACATGCTCTTCTGCTTTTTCTGCGCAAGCTCGTTTTTTCCGTACTGCTCCAGCCGCTTATCCGCCTCTGCCTGTGACAGGCCGCGCATGTTGGAATTCATCAGCCTGCATGCCTCCACGGGGTTTGCGTAAAGTATTTTCTGCTTAATGTCCGTGATTTCGGTTTCCTCGTTCTTCCTGTTTTCCATTATTCCTTTCTCCTGTTGAAATCAGTTTGCAATAAAGCCTCTGATGTCCTGCCGACGCATTTTCTGTGATGAACATGCATCAAAAAGCAAGCGCTTGACCGCTCAATTTTAAGCGCATTTCTGCATCCTGCATTGAAAAAAGCAGTATTGATATCGGCTGCTTTTTATACGGCTTTACTGCGTATTTCAGCATAGTACATATTATAGGATAAGAGCAATTAGAAGTCAATAGCCTCTAAGGGAAAATCACAAAACCATGGCTTGAATTTTACATGCATATTCGGGAGCATTAATCAGCGCTGAAATTCACACTAAAAATAGCCTTAAATCCGCAACAGCCGGCCTGACATATAACCCAATTCCTCACTTTGGCATTACGGCAGAAGGACAGGCGGTGTCCGGGAGGTGACTATCCGGCAGCAAGCACCTCAAAGAACTTTTAGCCGGCAAAAGCGGCGCCTGACATTTTATTCATTATATTCTAAGCATATATCAGCGCCTTTATGCAAATCTCTCAATGCAAGGCCGTGACAGATCTTAATATACTGCATGCATATCACATTACGCAGTCACCTCCTCATCACGGCAGCAGAATAAAATTCCATCATTTTTTGCAAAAGCTACAGAAAAGCTTATCGGGAGCAAAAGCACTTGCATACTTTGCAGCACATCCCTATGCTTACAGAGCTCGGATATATGGTCGCCGGCCTTAACAGAGCTTTGACGGCTTTACGGCATTTCAAAAGCTCGAAATTGAAGCAGAAATTGTCAGGCATCCTCGCATGAAAATGTAATAAATCAGATATTGGCAACGATAAAATAAATGTATATCCTACTTTCTCACATTGTTTACGGAAAACCATTTGTCACTCGGCTCGGAAAGCTTGACTATAATAACATCGTCGAGGACCGCCATACTTCCCTCTTCCGGCCAGCACGGCATGCCTTTTGAGCGCTCATATCCTTTTTCCCTAAGCCCGTCAGTCGGCTTTAGTGTATCATATCCCTCAGCCCTCAAAAAATCGTGCATTCGGTTATTGTTGCCGTCGTCCCATTCAAAAAACGAGGCACTCTGAACACGGTCTGAGTCTGCCACGGGAAGTCTGCGCTCTGTATGCCCGACAAAAAGGATGGGCTTATCAGCATAATTGATGCCGTCTTTTTCCAGCTGTTCGATAATCTGTACGCCAAGCTCTTTATCGGCCGTATAGCTGACATAATTTCCGTAAAACATCAAATTCATGCTTACGACGTTTATGGCAAGAATAAGCGACGTTAGGGCAGCAGCCGATATTTTTGACCATTTAAGCCTTGAGGCATATTGAATAATAAGCAGCAGCTCAAGCGCTAAGGCAAGCGAAAGCGCCAGAAGTATTCGCCCCAAAAACCTCCAGTTAAGCAACAGCAGATTCATGAGAAACGGTGAGACTGCCAACGCCGCCAGGCTTAGGCCAAGCCAGACGCGGTCCGCAATGCTCTTCTGCTTTATTATCAGCACCACCGCCAGAACCACAAAGGCGATTTCCGTGAGAAAAATTGCAGCGCCGCCTATCGCTCCCCAGCCTAAAAATGCCTTAACGGCGCCCAGAATGGTGTTCGGCAGATTTTCGGAGATATTGTCCCAGCCGATATATCCGCCCGCGTGCGCCGAATTGCTGAGTGAGAAAAGCCTGTTCAGACCTGCGTTCACTGCCATATAAGCAGCCAAAAAAGCAATAAATATAAAAACTGCGCGCAATATATTTCTTATCAGCGCCCTTTTTTCAATACCGCAGTAAAGCTGCGCCAGCAAAAAATACCCCGCCACGGCCGTAACATATACGACGGCAAACGCCTGGAAAAACGAGACCGACACAAATCCCAGAATAATGCTCAAAGCGAAGTATCTCTTCTTTCTGGAGTTAAAATATACAAGCGTACTCAAAAAGCACAGACTCATTACAAGCATGGCCGCCGCCTGCTGAAAATTGAACATCGAAAATGAAAGAAAATCTCCTGTTACGAACGGGAGCGCCGGAAAGACCGATAAAAAAGCGAATACAGCGGCCGCTTTGAAATCATGCTTCAGCTTAGCAAAGGAGTACATGAAAAATACGCCTGCAAAATAGTATATAAGCACCGCCAGGATGTCCCACAGTATGGGGATGTATCTGCCAAGCGGCGAGAATACCGAATCAAAAAGGTACAGTCCAAACCTGCCCTGACTCACCCATATGCTTTTTATGAGCTGAGGGTCTGTGTTTTTTATCCACGTTTCTTCATCTATCTGAAGAGTATAGTGCGTAAGCATAAAAGCATAACATGCCAGCACAAGCAGCAGCGCCGCCAAAATGGCCGCCCTGTATCTGCGCAGAAAGCTTAAAAATCCGTGTACAGACTTCTCCAATTCTACACCCCCAATAATAATTATATTTATTATGCATCACACTGTCAATTTTTACCGATAGATTAGCTCCGCCTTCAGATTTTTGCAAAGAAACACACCTGTTTAAAATTAAGGCTTCACAAAAAGACATTTTTTTGTTAAAATATTATCAGTTTGATTTTTGCAGAATAGTGTGAAAAATCACACTATTCTATTATATTGACCTCAAAATGTGCTTTGGTATATTTACGGCAAAGCCTTGTATCATGCCTTGTCCGGCTACAGGCAGGGAACAACATGATTCCTAATTGCTGCTTGTAGTCAGAAAGGCTATGTGAATTTATATGAGTAAAACGGCTATATGCACCGACAGCAACAGCGGCATTACCCAAGCCGAGGCAAAGTCTCTCGGCGTTTTTGTCCTGCCGATGCCTTTTGTCATGAACGGCAAAGCCTGCTTTGAGGATATCAATCTCACACAGGCGGAATTTTATGCGGCGCTTGAAAAGGGCGCGGAGATTTCCACCTCACAGCCGGCGGTCGGCAATGTGACGGATCTTTGGAACGGCATACTCGAAAATTACGATGAGGTCGTACATATACCGATGTCCAGCGGACTGAGCGCCTCCTGCCACACGGCAGCCATGCTGGCGGAGGACTACGGCGGCAAGGTTCAGGTCGTAAACAACCAGCGCATCTCTGTGACGCAGCGCCAGTCGGTGCTCGACGCACTCAAAATGGCGGAAAACGGAATATCCGCCGCCGAGATAAAAGAGCGCCTGGAGGCGGCAAAGTTTGATTCCAGCATATATATCATGGTGGATACCCTCAAATATTTGAAAAAGGGCGGAAGGGTCACGCCGGCGGCCGCGGCCATAGGCACGGTACTGCAGATTAAGCCGGTGCTGCAGATTCAGGGCGAAAGGCTGGACGCCTTTGCAAAGGCGCGCGGCGTAAAGCAGGCCAAAAAGATACTCATAGATGCCATGAAGGCCGATTTTGAGGGACGCTTTGCCGACTGCTCCACACCCGATAAAATGCACCTCGAAATGGCTTACACCTATGATATCGGCGCGGCTATGGAATTTAAAGCGGAGGTCGAGCAGGCTTTTCCCGGCTTTGACATACACATGGATCCGCTCTCGCTCAGTGTGTCCTGTCACATAGGCCCCGGCGCACTTGCCGTTGCCTGCTCAAAACGGATTGACACAAAACAGGCGGTGCTTTAAGGCATTGCAGGCTTTAAATATGATACCAAGGGGCCGGCACAGAGAGTATGCTCTAATAATGCCGGCGAAGAATTGTCCAAAGACTCTGCAAGGCGTGCCTGCACGTGCAGCGGCCGGATATTGAGGGCGCCGCGTGCTTTAATTCTTAGGAAAGCGGCCAAAAAGCGAAGCTTTTGCCTTTATACTGATTTTCTGCGGATTTTATCTCCGCCTTTGCCGTTTATTTATGTATTGCAATTTATAGCCTTGGGTAATATACTAATATCTAAAGAAGCACAAATGAAAGGATGAAAACTTATGACAGTTACTAAAGATACATTGATAGGCGATATCCTTGACGCCGATATGACCACTGCCGAGTATTTTCTCGAAATGGGCATGCACTGCCTCGGCTGCCCCGCTTCAAGAGGCGAAAGCATTGAGCAGGCATGCGATGTTCACGGCGTTGACGTCAACGAGCTTATCGAAAAGCTGAACGCCCACATGAACGCGTAGGGCTGTGCAGGCTTTAAGCAGTCGTCTGAAAACAGCGGCGCAGTTTGCAAGAGCAGGCTTGACCATCGCCGACATCGGCACCGACCATGCCTATCTTCCTATATATCTTGTGCAGAAAGGCACGTCGGTGAGGGCAATAGCGTCCGATATCGCGGAGGGGCCGCTTGAGTCAGCAAGAAAAAATGTTGAAAGAGCAGGGCTTTCGGGCCTTGTCGAATTAAGGCTTGGCAGCGGGCTTAGCACCATAGGCGCCCATGACGCGGATGATATTTTTATCTGCGGAATGGGCGGTCTTGTTATATCTGAAATTATAGCTGCCACTCCATGGCTGAAGAACGGCGGCAAGCGGCTTGTTTTACAGCCTATGACGAAAGCGTACGAGCTCAGAAAATTTCTCTTCTCTAACGGCTATGACATAAAGGCCGAAAGGGCGGTACGCGACGCGCATAAGGTATACACTGTCATGTGCGCCGAGTATTCAGGAGAGATTAAAGGCAACGAGCTGCTGTTTTACGCCGGGCGGCTGGATCCTGTCACCGACGGCTGTGCTAATGATTATCTGCGCAAGGTTTGCATGGATATTTCGAATAAGATAATCGGGGCCGCGGCTGTGGGTGACAGTGCCGGAGAGGCGCGGCTAATATCCGTAAGAAAGGAAATTGAAAGGCTTATCACGCAGCACTCTTAATTGGCTGAGAAGCTTTTTAACAATATATTTACCGCCGGTATAAAAGCTTAACCGGCTCAAGAAAGGCAGTAAGAGTATGTGCACGGTAAAGGAAATTTATGACTATATCGACGGCTTTGCCCCGTTTTACAAGCATGCCGAATGGGACAACGTAGGGCTGCTGGTGGGAGACGGCTCATGCGTTGTAAAAAGAGCCGCCGTTGTGCTGGACATTACCCCGCGTGCGGCCGAAAAGGCCGGAGAGCTCGGCTGCCAGCTTGTTATAAGCCATCATCCGATAATATTTCACCCCATCAAACGGCTGTCGTCTCATGACGCGCCGTATATTCTGGCACAGCACGGCATAAGCGCTATATGTGCGCACACAAGCCTTGACGCGGCGGACGGCGGCGTAAACGACGCGCTGACTGAAGCGATAGGGCTTGAGGCTGTACGCCCTGTATGCTGCGAGGAAGAGGGCGGTCTCGCCTTCGGCAGAAGCGGCTTGCTGAGGGACGTCTTAACGGCTTCAGAGCTTGCCGCCGGGATAAAGCGGCGGCTTGGCGCGCCGCGCGTGGATTTTTCCTGCGGAGAACGGCCGGTAAAGAGCGTAGTGGTATCCTCCGGCGCCGGCGCGGATTTATATCTTGATTACTGCATTGAAAACGGCATAGACGCGTTTGTTACCTCCGAGGTCAAGCATCATCAGTACCTTGAGGCAGAGCAGGCAGGACTGGCAGTTATTGACGCCGGGCATTTCTGCACCGAAAGGGTCATCTGCCCCGCTCTCGCCAATAGGCTGAGAGCCGCTTTCCCCGATGTTGAATTTGCAGTGCTGGATGAGGCGGCGCCGTATCAGAGCATTTAGTTCTCGCCCCGCTATGATAAGAGGGTATAATTTTATAAGATAAAGACGATATATTAAACTTATAGCTGTTTTTGAAGCTATAAGTGTTTGTCAGTTCGGGCCGGCGGCGATGTGTCAAATCGCACAAGCCGTGAAAAGCACGGCAGTGATTGCGGCTTATGACAACAGCAGGGCTGGCGGAATGGCCGGATTGATTAGTGGAATAAAAATATTTTTTATGTCAATAGTTCTGCCGCAATACTGTTATTTCGGCCAGAGTGGTTAGTATGATTTTGCTTTTGTTTAAAGCATAGAGAAGCATATCAAGCAAATTTGATGCAGACCCGGCCGGCACTCTCAGGCTGCTCAGCACAAAAGAGTCCGCCGCGATTCTGTAAAAGAATCTGCTTTGAAGGAAGGCACTGCGGTCTGATAATATTCACAGTGATTGGATAAATATTAAATTTCAGCAAGGAAATGATAGCAATGGCATTTGACGGCGTATTTTTGCACCTTGTAGCCGAGTCGCTGAGCCCCTATACGGGGGCGAGGGTGCAGAAAATTTATCAGCCCATGAAGGACACCGTTATAATAGCGCTTAAGTCAAAGGAGATATCCGGCAGGCTGATTCTGACGGCGGCCGCCGGGCTGCAGAGAATGCACATCACTCAAAGCAGCGTAGAGAACCCTGCATCTCCGCCCATGTTCTGCATGCTGCTCAGGAAGCATCTCACCGGCGCCATGCTGACGGAGATACGGCAGCTTGGGCTGGACAGGGTGGTATTCCTTACATTTGACTCGGTAACGGAGATGGGCGACCATGCGGAGATAACGCTCGTCTTCGAGATATTAGGCCGCCAGTCAAATATTCTGCTGTGCCGCGGCGAGGACGGCAAGCTGAAAATACTTGACTGTCTGCGGCGGACAGACGCTGCCGCCAAGCGAATCCTGCTGCCCGGAGTTTTCTACGAGCCGCCGGAGAGCAGCGGACGCATCAATCTTTTACAGGCATATTCAGAAGAAGCGGCAATGGCAATATCACGCTCGGGACGGCCGGCTCAAACGGCGCTGCGCGACGCTGCCGACGGTTTTTCGCCGCTTGTATCAAGAGAGTTTGCCTTAAGATGCGGCGGCACAAGCTCTATGCCGGATGTGACACGCGAGGTTGGAAAGCTGAAAGCCTGCATAGAATCGGGCGGCACTCCCGTCATACTCTATGACGGGGACGGAATTCCGTTTGAATTTACTTTTTTTGTACCTAAGCAGTATGGCAGCAATATCAAATATAAGGTCTTCGACAGCTACAGCACGCTGCTCGACGAATATTACTCAGAGCGCGACGCAAAGCAGAAGCAAAAGGAGCTTTCCTCGCGCCTGACAAAGCAGGTGACAAATCTCGCGCAAAGGGCCAAGCGGAAGCTTCACGCCAGAGAGGCTGACCTTGCTAAGAGCAAAGATAGAGAGCAGCTTAAAATATACGGCGAGCTTATCTGCGCATGTATGCATGATATAAAGCCCGGTGCCGTCTTTTATGACGCCGTCGACTATTATCACGACATGAAGCCGATACGCATACCGCTCGACCCGGCGCTGTCCGCCGCCGACAACGCTCAGAAATATTTTAAGGAGTACAAAAAGGCTGCGGCAGCCGAAAAAATGCTCTCCTCACTTATTGAAGAAAACAAGGACGAGTGCAGTTATTTGGACTCCGTGCTCGATGCTCTGTCAAGGGCGGAAAGCTCGGGTGAGATAAACGGCATATATTCAGAGCTGGTCAGTGAGGGCTATATCCGCCGCAAAAGCACGGCAAAGTCCAAGCCGCAGCCCCTAAAGCCACTCTCATTTGTATCCTCCGACGGGTTTGCGATATGGGTGGGCAGAAACAACGCACAAAACGATAATCTGACGCTGAAAACGGCCTCAAAAAACGACATCTGGCTGCATGTGAAAGACGCACCCGGCTCGCATGTCATTATTGAGACCCGCGGTGAGGCGGTGCCCGAATCTACCTTGATAGAAGCGGCCGTCATCGCCTGCACCTACTCATCTGCCGCAATGTCGGAAAACGTGCCGGTAGACTATACTCAGGTAAAAAATGTTAAAAAACCGGCGGGAGCAAAGCCCGGAATGGTGATATACAAAACCAACCGCACTATATACGCCACTCCGTCAAAGGAACTGTGCAGCCGCCTGAAGAAATAGGTCACGACGATTTTCCGTTTGAGAATGTTGCGTTTTTAGCATTGCAATTATTATATGCCAGAGGTCATGCACTCTAAGAATGCTATTGGCGGGATATAAATAGAAATCTCAGCCTCCTTGCTTTGAATATGCACAGAAGCTGTTTTCCGCATCGTTTGGACGGCAGCTTGTTTATGGCTCTTAGCTTGCTGCTGCCGGACGATATCTCCGCAGCGTTTAAAGCAGATTTATTTTTAAAGCTCCTTTCGCCCTCTGCTTTGTTTAAGGTATATCAAAATAAATCCAGCATATAAAAACCCGGCAGACTTTTTAGCCTGCCGGGTTTTTATATTATACTTCCGATTTTTATTTATAGCCGTTGGGGTTGTTCTTGACCCAGCGCCATACATCCTCGCACATTTTTTTCAGGTCGCGCTGTGTTTCAAAGCCAAGCACCTTTTTCGCCTTTTCCGGCGAGGAGTATACCTCCGCCAGGTCGCCTGCACGGCGCGGCAGTATTTTATACGGCACCTTTACGCCGGTGGCCTCCTCAAATGTCTTTATAATCTCAAATACACTGTAGCCCACACCCGTGCCGAGATTTATTGCGTTTACGCCCCTGTGATTTCTGACGTAGTCTATCGTCTTTACATGGCCTATGGCCAAATCAACAACATGTATATAATCGCGTATGCAGGTGCCGTCCGGCGTGTCGTAGTCGTCGCCGTAGACCGTCAGCTCGGTCTGGCCGCCGTCCAGAGGCTTGCCGCTCGCTATCCTCGTTATTCGCGGCATGAGGTTATTGGGTATGCCATTGGGGTCCTCGCCTATGCGTCCCGACTCGTGCGCACCTATTGGGTTGAAATACCTCAGCAATGCTATGCTCCATTCATCGTCTGATGCATACAAGTCCTTGAGTATCTCCTCAATAATGTACTTTGTGCGTCCGTACGGATTAGATACGTCGCCGGTAGGCATATCCTCCTTCATGGGCGATTTGTTGCTGCCGTAAACGGTAGCCGATGATGAGAAAATTATGCGCTTTACATTATGCTTCTTCATTATTTCGAGCATTGTAACGGTGCCGCTTACGTTGTTGTCATAATAATCAAGCGGTATCACACAGCTTTCGCCCACCGCCTTAAGACCGGCAAAGTGTATCACCGTGTCCACGTCATTTTCTGTAAATATGCGGTCGAGCCTTGCGGTGTCACGAATGTCGCACTCCTCAATTTTAAAGCTGCGGCCGGTTATCTCACCGACCCTTTTAAGCGATTCGCTGCAGGAATTGACATAGTTGTCAAGCGCGATTATGTCTTCGCCCCTCTCCAGCAGCTCAACGCATGTGTGGCTGCCTATATACCCGGCGGCACCGGTTATCAATATCGCCATAAAATCACCTTTCTGTCAATGCATCTTATATTTTTATCTTCCCGCTATATCCGCCATTTTATTATACTTTATTTCCATATCCTCTACAAGCTTAAATTGTGCGCGGCACCTGTCCAGATTATGACGCGGGCGGTGTATCTTGAAATATGTGTCGCCCTCAAGGTAATCCGTTAAAAAGCGGACGCCGCATTCCAGTGTCATTATTATTGCTGCATCCGGCATGAGCTTTATCTCAGCAGCAGTGAGGCTGCCGCCGGAGGCGCAGACATACCCGCTGGTAAATGCCTCAAACAAATCCAAATCGAGGCCCACTTTCGACAAATCCGTTTCATCCTCTGGTGCCGTCGACGCGCTGAAGCGTATGGCGTCGCCGTAATCATACAGCGCCGAGCCCGGCATTACGGTGTCCAAATCTATTACGCACAAGCACTTCTGTGTGGAAATATCCACCAGCGTGTTGTTAAGCTTTGTGTCATTATGCGTGACCCTGAGCGGAATCGCGCCGCTGCTTAATGCACTTGTTATGGCCGCAGCCCTCTCAGTCCTCGACAGTGCAAAGCTTATCTCGCTCTCCACCTCAGCGGCACGGCCCATTTTGTCCTCTGCTACGGCACGCCTGAGCGTCTCCAGACGCTTAGGCGTGTTGTGAAAGTCAGGAATCGCCTCTGTAAGAGTTTCGGCGTCGTAATCAGCCAAATCCCTTAAAAATGCACCGAATGCGCTGCCGCAGCTATAAAGGTCATCACGGCTGCGCGCGCTCTGCAGCGTCAGCGTATCCTCTATGAACATATACACTCGCCAGCAGCCTGCCTCATTCCTATAATAAGGGGCACCGGATTTAGTCCTTATTACTGTGAGCGTCTCCCTGTCGGGGTTTCCGCCGCGCTGTGCTATCTTTTTCCTCAAATGTGACGTCACACCCAAAATATTGCTCATAAGGCCGTCTACATCGCTGAATATGTCAGTATTTATGCGCTGAAGCAGCACGCGGTATACACATCCCCTGTCATTCATATAAACGGCGTAAGTGTCGTTTATATGCCCGCAGCCGTATGCTTCTCCCCTTACGAATTCGCCGTCAACACAAAACTGAGCTATTATCGATTTAAAATCATGATTCATTTTTTACACCCGCTTTGATATATGTCCTCCGCATCTGTGCGCGGAAAGCTTTTATGTTTTTAAGCCAAACAGCCAAAAATTTAAGTCTATATCATCCGCTCAAAAGTCAGCGGCGGTTTCTTAATGTCAAAAATTTATTTGGCACGGCACTTTAATTTGTGCATGGCTTTCTGTGGAGAGCCGTGCATAGTCTCTTGACCGTGCCCGATGCTGCAGCACCGAGTTTAAAAACGAGCTATGCCATATTAAATCTGTTGCTTGCTCGTGCCAAGGCACGCCAGGCCTGCCGCCCCGCGATGAATACGCGTGAGGTGCCGGCATAGACCGTACGGCTTTTGAATGGAAACAGCCTTTCTCGGTCAAGATTTGGAGCCGGAATTATACTGACGCATTCGCATGGGCAAAAAGCCTCCGTCAGACATATAGCCTGCTATCAGCTTTCATCACATTTTAACAGAAGCACTGCTTCTTCCGTGTAAAGAGCATGACACACAAACACGCCTTTTGCGTTTAAGCGCTTTTATTCGCTAAATTCCCTGAGCATGCCAAAGCGGCATTTCATTTGCAGGCTCTTTAACCGCCGCGCGCTTCTTGCTTAAGCGCATGCTCCCTGCCGGCTATGACGCAAAGGCCGGCGGAAAATACAGCCGCCGGCTGTTTTATGTACAAAGCCGCAGTCAGCTCCACAGCGGCTTGGGATACTTGCCCTCTGCCGTCATGCTGCGTATGGCCTCCTGCACCATCGGCTTATCCTGCCTGTATGTAACACCAAACCATTTGTCGGGAGTCTTGAGCACCTTAACACGGCATTTGCCTGCCTTAAGCATTGAGTCCACCGCGGTTGGAAGATAAAACTCCGCCTTCAGGTTGTCTATATTTTCATTTAAGAAATTCGGGAACATGCTCTTAAGCTCAGGCAAAAATTCCTCCGTAAAGCCCCAGCAGTTCATAGAAACCACGCTGTCGCCGTCTATTTCATGCCAGGTCTCCTCATCCTCGGTGTAGCATATTTTCCCGTCTTTGTACATTATCTTGGTGCGCTCGACAATGTCCTGCAGGTTGCCTTCCCCGTCAACAGTGCAGATGCCGCGTGCAACATGGCCGTTCTGAGTTACTGTATTCTTTAATATGAAGCCCGCCATGCAGTAATCATACACGGACTTGTTTGCATTGGATGCCTTTTTCAGATGCTCCGCAAGCGTTTTGAAGGTTTCTCCGCCGTAAAAGTCATCGGCGTTTATTACCGCAAACGGTCCATTTATCTTATCTGCCGCGCAGATAACGGCATGCGCCGTGCCCCATGGCTTTGTACGTCCCTCCGGCACGGTGTAGCCCTCGGGCAGCTCGTCTATCTCCTGATACGCATATTCAACCTCTGCATATTTCGAAATCCTGTCGCCGATAACCTCTTTAAATGCCTTGTCAAGCTCCTTAGTGATTATAAAAACCAGCTTATTAAAGCCGGCCCTTATGGCGTCGTAGATTGAATAGTCTATGAGTATTTCTCCGTTTTCTCCCACCACGTCAATCTGCTTAAGCCCGCCGTATCTGCTGCCAAGGCCGGCTGCCATTATCACAAGCGTCAAATTTTCCATTGCCGGATGCCTCCTGTCGTAAATCAGACTATATTTTAGCACGTTTATATTAGGAATTATTTGCATAAAAAGTTATTTTATTTGCATATTCGGTCTGGAAAAACACCCCCTGTTATGCTATCATCAATACAAAGCCCAAAATGGAGATGCGTCCTATGTATTATACGAATCTTAAGCTTAAGAGAGTTCTGAAAACTACTGAGGCAGCTTTTATTTATACAGACAGCCTTACCGACAGGCTTTTCTTTGATGAGGAGCTTTTAGGATTTTGGAAATTGATATATGCAATAAAAGGCGGCATAAAAATTTTATTTCCGGGCGGCCGGGCGCAATATACCGGCGAGGGGCAGCTCATGCTTATTCCTCCCGAGCAGGAGAGCGGCATTGCTGCGGCCGGCACTGAAGCGCATACTTTCTGCATTGCCTTTAAATGCGGCTGCCGGCGGCTCTGCGATATTGCCGGGCCGCACGGCTCCAGCGATGAGCAAAAGCTGTACCTGTCTCATATATTAAATAACGTAAAGCAAATTTTAAACCGAAAGCGGCACGGCTCACAGGATAAAGCTCCCTCCTTCAGCGGCAATGCCTTCGGTGCACATCAGTCTGTAAAGGGATACCTTGAGCTGCTTCTGCTCGACATGATAAACAATCCCCTGCCGCCGGGAAAAAATGCCGCGGCACCCCGCACCGCGTCAGCCGACAGACTTATGTACGAAAAAATATGCGAATATCTGGGCCAAAATCTGAGTGTAAATCTTACTGTGGAGGATATATGCAAAAGCTTTTCAATAAGCTCCTCCGCAGTGAAAAAGCTGTTTGCCTTGTACAGCGGCGGCGGCGTCATAAAATTCTTCCACAGGCTGAAAATCGAGAGAGCCAAGGAATATATCATAGACAACGTATTAAATTTTACCGAAATCTCGGAAGCTCTGGGATTTTCCTCGCTGCATTACTTTTCGCGCTATTTTAAGCTTGTTACGGGCATGTCGCCTACGGAATTTGCGGCGGCCGCTAAATAATACGCATCTGTAGCTCCGCACTGACGCCTATATTACATTTATATGCTGACTTACGGTTTTGTTTAATATTTGTTGCATCCCGGACGATATTAAAAGGCAAAATTGTGAAATTGCCATATATCCGTCGGTTACTGGCACAGCATGCGAATCGCATATTCGCAGTTCGCTGCCGCTTTGATTTAGACTGCACTGATTTTTGTATCACTTTAAGCGGCGAAGCCTCTTATTATGAGCTTGCTAATGTCCACTGCTGCTTTTAGTAAGTTAATTAGGCCAACTCTCACGCTTTTTCATCTTTTATATGTCACTTATAAGCGCTAATTTCGCAGTGCCAATGGGCAAGCTGCCTTTTACATTGATTAAAATTAAGTACAACAGCAAAAGCGTGTGGATTTGCTGTATCACCCTGCTAAAAATTAAGAATTTTTTCTTTTTTGCTATTGACATATTGTTTTAAAGAGTTATAATATAACCAACATATGAACATTTGCTCATATGTTTTATGGGTTGAGGTGATAAGATGAACGACAATATAAACAAGGAAGCGGAGATAAAAAAGGATGGATTTCCGCCGACAGAAGTTTTGTATGATTTGGCAGAGCTTTTTAAGATGTTCGGCGATTCAACGCGCATAGGTATTCTCTGCGCGCTGCTTAACGGCGAGATGTGCGTTTACGATTTGGCGGAGCTGCTTGGTATCGGGCAGTCGGCGGTGTCGCATCAGCTCAGGCTGCTTCGTGCAAGCGGGCTGGTACGGGCGCGCAAGGATGGGAAAAACGTATATTATGCACTGGACGACGACCATGTAAGCTCTATTTTCAGTCAGGGCATGGAGCATGTCATGGAGGGCAAGCACGGCGATATGGCATAGCTCCGGCTAAGTAACAGAGCGGCCGCAGCCGTCGGCGGAAATTTTCTGCCGGCCTTGTTTAAGCTCGCTTTTTGCACCGGATCTTTGCGTCCGCGGCCGGCGGGCATATAAAAAATCATTATTAATTTTTACTTAAGGTGTGTTTTGTATGAAAGCAGAATATATTCTTGAGGGACTTGACTGCGCTCACTGCGCCAGCAAGATATCCGACAAGATTTCAAAGCTTGAAGGCTTCAGAGAAGTGAATCTCAACTTTGCAACCAAAACCCTCACTGTCAAATCCGACCTGAGTGAAAAGGATATTTACAGCAGCGTCGTCAGGACGGTAAGCTCCATTGAAGACGGCGTCAGCGTTAAAAGGGAGACCGACCATGATGAGGGCAAAGGAGACGGTAAAAAGAAATATCTAATTGATGGAATCACCATAGCAATAGCGGCCGTTATGTGCGCACTTACCCTGATTCCGGGAATCAACGCCATAGTCAAGGCCGTTATAATCGCCGCAGCACTTATCATTGCAGGCTATGATATTATCTGGGCGGCGCTCAAAAATGTCGTAAGGCTGAACATAGACGAAAAGGTGCTGCTTGTTATTGCGGTCACTGCCGCATTTATAATAGGCGAGTATTACGAGGCCGCAATCGTTATGATACTCTTTAAGATAGGCGAGACGCTCGAGGATATCTCCACCAACCGCTCGCGCCGTGAGATAGAGGCGCTCGCGGATATCCGCCCTGACACGGCAAATGTTGTGGCTGAGGACGGCTCGATAACAGCTCTCAATGCCGAAAATGTGAATATCGGCGATATTATTGCCGTAAAGCCATACGAGAGAATACCGCTTGACGGATATATAGTCGAGGGGACAACTACGCTGGATTCCTCCGCGCTGACCGGAGAGAGCCTGCCGGTGGAGGCAAGCGAGAACACCGAGGTTTTGAGCGGAATGCTCAACTGCGGCGGCTTTATCAAGGTCAGGGTTGCCAAATCCTACGGTCAGTCGGCGGCC
This sequence comes from uncultured Clostridia bacterium, assembly GCA_944412495.1. Classification (GTDB taxonomy): domain Bacteria; phylum Bacillota; class Clostridia; order Oscillospirales; family Acutalibacteraceae; genus Timburyella. The sequence continues at coordinate 27,518 of CALYBL010000021.1, forward strand.
TCAAGAATAATAGAAATGGTTAAGGAGTCCGCTGCCAACAAGGGCAAGACCGACAAATTTATAACAAGGTTTGCCAAGGTTTATACTCCTATTGTAGTTATAGCGGCTGTACTGCTCTGCGTCGTACCTTCGCTTATTTTCGGCGATTTTACAAGCTGGCTGCAAAAAGCGCTGGTGCTGCTCGTGGCCTCTTGCCCGTGCGCGCTGGTTATATCAATACCGCTCGGATTTTTTGCCGCGTCGGGCGCTGCGTCTAAAAACGGCATACTTATTAAGGGTGGAAGATTTGTCGAAGCGCTTGCTCAGGCGAGAGCCGTTGTATTTGACAAAACCGGAACGCTTACAACGGGCAGACTGTCGGTCGGGAAAATCAGCGCTGCCGAGGGCTTTTCCGAAGGGGACGTCCTTGAGTATGCCGCGGTGGCCGACAAATACTCCTCGCACCCTGCGGCAAAGGCCATTATCAGCAAATATGAGCTGACCTGCGGCGAGCTACCGGAGGGAGAGGACTACAAGGAAACTCCTGGGCACGGCGCCGAGGCAGTGTTCTGCGGAAAGCATATTCTCTGCGGCTCGGCAAAGTGGATGCAGAAAAACGGCTGCGACGTTTCCGGACTCCCTGCCGACTCCGTATATGTCGCAGCGGACGGAATTGTCATAGGCAGCCTGCAAATTTCAGACACCGTACGTCCGGAAAGCGCTAAAGCCATAAAAGAGCTTAAGGACTTCGGCATAAAGCATACGGCAATGCTGAGCGGAGACAGCGCCGCCAGCTGTGCGGCTGTGGCAGGCGAATGCGGTCTTGACGAGTACGCCGCTTCTCTGCTGCCGGAGCAGAAGGTTGAAAGGCTCAATAAAATAAAGGCTGATTACGGAACTACGATATTCGTCGGCGACGGCATAAACGACGCTCCTGTTTTAGCCGCTGCGGACGCAGGAGCCGCAATGGGGCTTGGCAGCGACGCCGCGCTTGAATCTGCGGACGTAGTGCTTGTTTCCGACAGCCCGGCTCAGCTTCCGCAGGCGCTCAAAATATGCAAAAGGGCCATGGGAGTTATAAGGTTCAATATTGTTTTCGCACTAACAGTAAAGGCGCTTGTGTTCCTGCTTGTGCCCTTCGGGCTGGCAAACATGTGGATGGCAGTCGCAGCAGACGTCGGGGTATCAGTCCTGTCTGTGCTCAATGCCACGAGAATACTGCGCTTCGGCAAAAGGTAGTCCTGGCAGGCTTATATGCAGCATTGCCGCTCCTCGTCGGTTTAGCAGCAGAGGTGCCGGCAGCATTTATTGAAAAGTCACAGGCAACCGGCAGTTTGCACAGAGCAAAAAAGAGCCTAATACCGGCTTAATCCCTAAAGGGATATAAAAAGGTTTGACACGCATTACAATCACGGGCGGCCGCCATAAGCGGCTGCCTTTTTTGCTTGCCTGTTCTTACTGACGGTAAACGGGTTAAATTACGACAGCGGCAGACTGAATGATGTTTAGTTTGCTGCTCATACTTATCCTTCGCAAAAGCCGGCTTTCCTTTGAGAATTTTTTAAAGCTTTTGGCGTATGAGTTCAAACGGTAGTTTTGACGGCTTAAGCTAACCTCTCTAAGTCTTACGGCAGGTGTCGGACATGAGCTTTTTCTGTTGTATTAGTAATTCTCTTATCCTAAGCGCCGGCAGCCTGTAAACGCTTTTTCGGTTTTCAAAATGCTGCAAAGGTCTATTGGTTAACGGCAACCGTTTTTCGTATTGGCATGTGCGGTCATGCTGCGACGATGACTAATGCTCTTAAAGACCAATTCAGCAAAAGGCAGACTAAAAATCCGCCGATTTCTCGGCGGATTTAATTTTGCTGTGAGCCTTGGCATTAAAAAGCCCGTGTCTGCCTCAAAAAAAGCCTCTGCAGACGAGTCCTATGCCAAGGCACCTATCCAAAATGCAAAAAACGCCGGCAGCTGTCGGCAAGGGTCTGGCATGCCTGCACGAACGGCCGCGGTGCTATGACTATCGGCCATCGGTTTAGCGGTCAGGCAGGCGGCATATGGAGCAATCCGTGCAATCCACTTCCCTGCCAACGTCCTTGCTCCCATCTGTAAAGGCCGGCTCGTACTGGCAATGACTTAACGAAAGTCCCGCAGATAAGAGCATGCCTTATAATACTCTCTCAGACTATAGGCGGCCGCGTATTATGAGCCGCCGAATTTTTCCGGGCAGCTGACGCTGTGACAGTCTGCCTGTTCCATTGGGACAGCGGACCTTACCCAGCATTGCAGGTCATATCATGCGCCTGTGTATGCGGCAAAATATGAGCGTTTTTCAGCTGAGGCGCTCGACTATATAATTTATCAGCATAAGCAGGCCGTATATTATCGGCTGGTGAAGTATATATATCAGAAGCGAGTGCCGGCCTATTGCGGAAAGCGGCGGCAGATGACCCTTGAAGAAAAATTTAGGCAGGCGGGGCGAGGCAAAGTACTGTCCAAGAAAAGTCCCTGCAAAAAATATGAATATCCACGGAAGCAGCGGGAAGTAATCCGATGCGTAAAAATGCGTGCTCCCTATTCCGAAGGGCAGCGCCAAAAGCTCCGGCGTATTGTTGTCAAAGCTCAGAGATAACGGACCTATGCCTATTTCGCCGTTTTCTATGTTCCACAGCAGGGCCGCCAAAACTGCGCACACCGCAATCCCTATTATTGGGTGTATCTTATCCATAAGCGGGCGCAGAAGCGCAAACAAAAACACCGACACCGCCAGCAGATGCAGTATGCCGAAATATATCGGGTCGACGATATTCAGCCGGGACAGCACCAGTGTTGCTGCCGTTACTGCGACCGCTGCCGCGGCTATTATTCCCGCACGCCTGAAGTTTGAGCGCGACAGCCGGCAGCATATTCCGCATATAGCTATAAAGGCCCCGGCAAAAAACGGCTGGGCCGGCAGGAAAAACTCGTACAGCTCATATCCCAAGTCAAAATCGAATATAAACGCCAAATCAAAAAACATATGGAAAAAGACCATGCACACTATGCAGAGTCCTCTTGCCTCATCCAAAAAAATTATGCGCCTACGCGTCTCATTGCCTTTTTTCAATATGCTTTCACCATTTTCTTTTCAGGCTTACTTTACAATAACAGGTTTGTAATATTATAGCACATTCTCAAGGCTTTGGATATTGTTACTTTTTTGTAATAATTATATAATGTTAATTCTGTTGAAACGGATCAATTTGTATGTTATCATAAAGAAAATTTCCGTTTTTGGGTATAAGGAGGGAAAAATTTTGTCTGCGGTTTTAAAGACAAGCAGTCTCTGCAAAAAAATAGGACGGCGGCAGATAATTCAGGATTTATCCATTGAGGCAAATGCCGGGGAGGTTTTTGGCTTTTTAGGCCCCAACGGCGCCGGCAAGACCACTACCATAAAAATGATTGTCGGACTTTATAAAATAACATCCGGCAGTATTGAAATATGCGGGCATTCCGTGTCGGGTGACTTTGAAAAAGCTATCGCAAACGTCGGCGCTATTATTGAGGAGCCGCGGATGTACGGTTATATGACCGGAATGGAAAACCTCAAATATTACGCCGGAATGTATAAAGGAATATCTCAAAAAAGAATAAGCGACATGGTGGAGCAGTTTGGCATGCAGGAACGCATAGACACCAAGGTCAAGACATATTCACTCGGCATGAGACAGCGGCTCGGGCTTATACAGGCAATGCTGCATGAGCCAAAGCTGCTTATACTTGACGAGCCCACCAACGGCCTCGACCCAAAGGGTATACATGAGCTGCGCGAATTTTTAAAATATGCCGCGCATCAGCTTGGAGTATGCGTATTTGTCTCAAGCCACCTGCTCTCTGAAATGCAGATGCTCTGCGACAGAGTCGGCATTATCGACCAGGGCAGGCTTATAAAGGTGATGGGTATATCCGAGATAAACGGCCTTGCGGTAAACGGCTCTGAAGTAATAATAAACGTCGACCGCCCGGACACAGCCGCTCAGATACTTTCAGAAGGAGGCTGGCAAGGCGTTGGTATCGGTGCCGGCTTTATATCTGTGAGCGCCGACCGTGAGCAGGTGCCGCAGATAATATCTATGCTGACAGGAAGCGGAATTTTGGTATACGGCGTTTCGCAGGACAACTCCAACTCGCTTGAGTCGCTTTACATGCAGCTGACTGGAGGTAGCAAAATTGAGTAGGTTTATTCGTTTAGTAGGCGGAGAAACACAGAAAATATGGAAGCAGAAGTCAGCCGTAGTTCTGCTTATCATATTTTTTGTACTCAATATGCTTCTTTGCGCACTTTTTATGTTTTCCGACGTGGATATGGACAGGTTTATTCTCGAAATTTTCGGAAATGACTTTACTCTTCAAAACCACTCAGCTAAATATATAGATGAAAACGAGCCGGAGATGTTTTTGGTATATGACGAATACGGAAATCCGGTATATGATTACAGGTATTTTTATTCTGCTGCATCAGAGGAAGAGCTTCAGAAATATAGGGAACGGCTCAACGACCCCGGACTGTCAAGCATAGAAAAATATTATATCCGCCGTGACATCGATTCTCTCGAAAAGGAGATGGCCATTGAAGGCTATCGTGCGGAAAACAATATCTCCGTAGCGGAGGACATAAGCAATTCGGTCATGTATCTGCAGTTTTCAATGTCGGTGATGTGCACCATCGCAGTTATAGGCACGCTTATTATCGGAGCCGGAATCGTTGCGGGCGAATCGTCCGACGGCACCATGAAGCTTTTGCTCACCCGCCCATTTAGGCGCTGGAAAATACTGACCTCCAAATTCGTTGCCGTGCTTATTTACGGGCTGTTTATGTATGCTCTCGGTTTTATATTCTCGCTGCTGCTGGGTGGGCTGCTGTTCGGCTTTGACGGCCTGGGCGTAAGCGTAGTTGCGAGCTTTGGCGCCGGCAGCGCCTTTGAAATCGGAATCATACCTTACACAATGCTCAAATTTGCGCTGTCGTTTACACAGATTATCGTGCTGCTGTCAATGGTATTTTTGGTATCCTGCCTGTTTAGGTCGCGCGCACTCGCCGTCGGAATATCAATGCTTGTGTATTTTGTCGCGTCAGGCATCGTGTCGATTCTTGCCCTGTTAGGCGTGGACACGCTTAAGTATCTTATATTTTCCAACATGGACCTTTCGCCGTTTTTAAGCGGTCTCCCCTCTTATCCGGGTGTGACGATAACGCAGTCGGCGATAATTATGGTAGTGCACTTTGCCGCATTTATGGCTCTTTCCTATGCATTGTTTATAAAGCGCGACGTAAATTAACGCGGCAGGCGTCCGCTTTACAGTATCTCCGTTGGCAATTAATAAAGCTGATTATTAGTCTTTACTGTGGCTTTTGATGATGGGAGGGTATAATTTTGGGCAGCTTTTCGCATCTTGTAGCAGGAGAAAGCAAAAAAATATCAAGACAGAAGCCGGCTGGCGTTATCCTTATAATTTTGCTCGGTGTGTATCTTATAATGACGCTGACATTTATTTTTACCGGCGATGCTCTCGATAGGGGTTTGGTGCGCATGTTCGGCTTTGATGACAATATCCGGGAATATGAAAACTCATACAAAAACCCTTATGAGCAGGAATGGATTGAAACTTCCAGAAATTCATTAGAAGTTTCGAAGCAATATGCTGAAACTCTGGAAAAGGAAAACCTCAGCCGTCTTGAACGATACAATTATAGGCGCTCGTCAAAGGGAGAAGAAAAATATCTTGCTGTTATGGAATACCGGTTTGAGCACAATCTGTTTGCCGAAAAGGAGCCAAGCAAGACTGCGCTTTTCTGCCACTCCTCTCTTTCCGCTTTCAGCACGCTTGCCATAGTCGGCACGCTCATAATCGGCTCGCTTTCGGTTGCCGGAGAGCTTTCCGGCGGCACGCTGAAGCTGCTGCTCATACGCCCCTTTAAACGGTGGAAAATACTCACAGCAAAATTTATAGCAGTGCTGCTCTATGCCCTGCTTTTGTATGCCGCAGGCATCCTGCTTACGCTTTTGCTCGGCGGACTGCTGTTCGGCTTTGACGGCTTCTCCGATATTTTTATTGCAAGCCTCGGCGGGCCGGTCTTCGCCGTTTCGGTAATTCCGTACTTTCTCCTTAAAACAGCATTTTCCTTTGCGCAGGCCGTGCTGCTTATTTCCGTTGTATTCCTGATTTCCTGTCTGTTTAGGTCACGCTCGCTCGCTGTCGGAATATCGTTGCTTGTATATTTTGTCGCCGCGCCTGTCGTCTCGCTGCTTGCCATGCTTGACATTGACATGCTTAAATATTTGGTATTCTTCAATCTTGACCTTAGCGGATTTTTAAGCGACTACGGGCCGGACCATCCGGGACTCACCTTTGGAATGTCGGCAATAATAATGTCCGTTTATTTTATTGCATTTATGGCTGTGTCATACGCCGTATTTTCCAGGCGTGACGTGAAAGCATAGGGCCTTGCCGTCAGACCCGCTTAAGATAAAAGCTTGCTATAACCATTTAATTATTCGGGCTTATCTGCATGGTGTTCATAAGCAAATTCATATACAAACATTGTTTTTATTTTTCTTAGGGAGTGAGCATAATGAAAGAATTTTTACACATTCTTGCGGCAGAAAACCGAAAAAACTGGTTTAAAAAATCCTCCATCATAATGCTGGTAATTTTTCTTGCGGCATATCTTGCAATATCGGTTATCTTTCTTGCGGCCGACGACGAAACTTCGGACGAAATTATGTCACGCATGAGCGGATACCCAATGTATTTTGCATTTTATACGCAGGACAAGTACAGCGATTTGTGCGATATCAACCGCATTGCCTCCCAAAAGCACGATGTCGAGATTGCAAGGCAGCGTGTCGGCAATCTTGATGAGGATAACAGCCTGATTGAGAAATACAACACAAGAAGCGAATATAATGTTGAGAAAAGGGCTCTTGCTGTTATGCAGTATGAGATTGACAACGGAATTGAATCGAGTGATATGACCAAAGCCGCAATCTTTTCGCAGCTTTCGCTCTCGGTTTTCAGTAAAATTGCCGTTGTCGGCACAATTATTGTCGCTGCCGCTGCGATATCATCTAATACGGCGGCCGCCCTTGCGCGCCCGGCCAAAAGGGGAAAGCTTCTTACCTGTAAATTTATATCAGTGCTTCTGTACGGACTGTTTATGTATGTTTTGGGGCTTATCTTTACCTTCCTGCTCGGCGGGCTGCTGTTCGGCTTTGACGGCTTTGACTATGTTTTTGTCGAAGCACTCGGCACCGAGACGGCGTTTGCCGCTTCAGCAATACCGTTTACCCTTATCAAAGCAGCATTATCTTTTTCTCAGGTAATACTGTTTATCTCCATAGTTTTTTTGACCTACTGCCTGTTTAATTCCCCGGTGCTGGCTGCCGGCATGCCTTTGCTTTTATACTTTGCCTCCGGATTTATTGCGCAGATAACAGCGCTTCTCGATATTTATAGCTCCAAATATCTGATATTCTTCAATTTGGACTTATCCTCCTTTTTAAGTGTAGGCCCCTCGTCTCATCCGCAGCTGACTATCGGCGTATCCGCAATAGTTATGGCCGTACACTTTGTCGTATTTATGGCACTGTCGTACATACTTTATATTAAGCGGAATTTAACCGCGTCCGGCAGCTTTGGAGGCTCAAGCGCTGCCGCGGCTGAGAATGAAGCGGCACAGACGCAGAGCGCTATCTAAAGGCTTAAGCTTATAGCCGTGGCTGCAAGATTCAAAAAAACAAAAAAATTTTTAGCCTGTTGCATACTACCGTGCAACAGGCTTTATTTTTTCGCCTGTTTATGAAACTACAGCAAAGGAGAATGCCATTGAAAAAAAGAAATATCAGCCAAAAGGAAAAGCTGTTCTGTTATATGTTCGTCATATACGGCAACGCGAGAGAAGCCGCTGCAAGGGCAGGGTACAAGCGCAGCCCTGAGCGCACCGGCGCAAGGCTGCTTTCCGACAGATATGTATTAAAGGAGATATCAAGGCTTAAAAACGCGCTTTCTGAAACAGGTGCTACTGCAGGTCTCAACAGGCTGGCATACGGCTCCGTAAACGACGCCGTAAAGCTTTTGAGAGAGGACGCCATAAACTCCTCCGATATAGACGCCCTCGATTTATACAATATAGCGGAAATAAAAAAGCCCAAGGAGGGCTGTCTGGAGATTAAGTTCTTTGACAGGCTCAAGGCGCTGGAAAAATTATATCTCATAAACGAGGCAAAGCAGGCGGATGAGCGTGACTCGTTCTACAGGGCGCTGGAAAGCTCCGTCTCACTGCCGGGCGCGGAGGAACAGGCGTGATATGGAAAAGCTTCAGCGAAAAGCAGCTTAGGGTGCTCAACTGGTGGTGCCGCGGCAGCCCGTATTACTCCAAGGACGCTATAATCTGTGACGGAGCCGTCCGCAGCGGCAAGACCACCTGCATGTCGCTGTCCTTCGTCCTTTGGGCCTTCTACGCCTTTGACCGGCAGCATTTTGCCATCTGCGGAAAAACAATATCCTCCCTTAAAAGAAATCTCATAGCGCCGCTTATACCCATGCTGGACTCGCTGTCCTTTTCCTGCGAATACAAGGCGTCAAAAAACATTCTTACCGTGCGCAAAAAGGACAGAGTAAATTATTTTTACCTTTTCGGCGGCAAGGACGAATCGTCGTCGTCACTCATTCAGGGCATCACTTTGGCCGGCATTCTGCTTGATGAGGTAGTTTTAATGCCGCGCTCGTTTACAGAGCAGGCTATCGCGCGCTGCTCGGTTTCGGGGTCGCGCTTCTGGTTCAACTGCAACCCGGACAACCCCTCGCACTGGTTTTACAACGAATGGATAAAAAAGCGCGACGCTAAAAACGCACTTTACGTCCATTTTACCATGGATGACAACCCTTCGCTCACCCCCGCCATAAAAAAGCGTTATGAGTCGCTTTACAGCGGCGTGTTCTACGACCGCTTCGTCAAGGGGCGCTGGACGGTGTCGAGCGGGCTGGTCTATCCCATGTTTTCGCCTGAAAAGCACGTCTTTCACGGCGAGCCTGATTGCGACAAATACTATATCTCCTGCGATTACGGCACCGTAAACCCCGCCTCGTTCGGGCTGTGGGGCAAAAGCGGGGACGTCTGGTACAGACTCGCTGAGTACTATTATGACTCCCGCCGGGAGGGCGAGCAGAAAACCGATGAGGAGTACTATGAGGCGCTTGTCGCTCTTGCCGGTGACAAAAAGATTGAAGCGGTAGTATGCGACCCCTCCGCCGCTTCGTTTATGACGGTTATAAGAAGGCACGGCCGCTTCAGCGTGCTGCCGGCCGACAATAACGTTACGGACGGAATACGCAAGGTGTCGTCGGCGCTGAAATCCGGCAGGATAATGTTCAGCGCCGACTGCCGCGACACGCTCAGGGAGTTCTCGCTTTACAGATGGCAAAGCGACGCTACAAAGGATGCCGTGCGCAAGGAAAACGACCATGCCATGGACGATATCCGCTATTTTTTAGCCACGGTGGCCGACGCAGAGGAGGATGTGTTCTTTGCGGCGGCGTTAAACAGAAATCTATAAACAGGAGGTAAATATGTGGGTTTACTAAAATTTTTGTCCAGAAATGCTGATAGAGCGGAGACGGCCGCCAAAGACGGCGTCGAATGCTCCGCCGTACAGACGGCACGGCCGGTTTCTCACCCTTTCCGCGAGCTGGACGGATATATCCCGCTGTCCGGCCCCGAAAGACGGCTTTACTCGTCTATACGCGAGGCAGTGCCGATAATCGACGCGGCTATTTCCAAGATAGTGCGTCTCGTCGGCGGCTTTCGGGTACAGTGCAGCGACGACGATATAACCGCAAGGCTTCAGAGCTTTCTAAGCACGGTGCCGGTAGGCGCCAGCGGAAAAGGGATAAACGCGTTTTTGGACACTTATCTTGACCAGCTCATAACCTACGGCACAGCGGTCGGCGAGATTGTTCCCAGCTGCCGGCGAGATACGATAGGCGCTCTTTACAACGTCCCGCTTTACGACGTCGATATCGTAAAAAGCGGTCCGCTTAACGCCACGGTCTGCCGAAGGGAGGACGGGCGTGTCGTCCCGGTAAAATATCAGAGCCTGATTTTGCTGTCGGCGCTCAATCCCGATCCCGGCAGCACTTACGGAACGTCGCTTTTAAGAAGCCTGCCGTTTGTCAGCTCCATACTGCTCAAGATATTCAACACCATAGGCATCAATTTCGACCGCTTCGGCAACCTGCGCTATGCGGTGACCTACCGGCCCGACACACAGCTTGACAAGACGGCGGCCAAAAACCGGGCCATGCAAATAGCCCAGGAATGGTCTAACGCTATGCAGCCCGGCAGCGTCAAGGATTTTATATCCGTCGGCGACGTACAGATTAAGGTCATAGGCTCCGATAACCAGATTCTCGACTCCTCTGTTCCGGTAAAGCACATGCTGGAGCAGATTGTGGCAAAGACCGGCATACCGCCCTTTATGTTGGGATTGAGCTGGTCCACGACCGAGAAAATGAGCAGTCAGCAGGCCGATATACTCACAAGTGAGCTTGAGGCCTACCGCCGCCTGCTCAACCCGGTAATATACAAAATATGCAGCCTGTGGCTGCGTCTAAACGGCTTCAGTGATGAAATATCCATTGAATGGGATAACATTAATCTCCAGGACGAGGTCGAAATGGCGCGCGCACAGCTGCTTACCATGCAGGCTCGCGAAATTGAAGCAAAGCTATCAGAATTGGAGGCACAGACTGAATGAAAGAAGGTTATCTTGATAAGGTCGCTTCTGAAATAACCGATGAGGAGCTGGAGCTTATCAACCGGCAGTCGAGAAGACGGCTGCAAAAGGAGGAGGTCTTTGCTTTCTCGGTTGTACTCTGCGACAACGAGGTAGACAGGGACTTCGAAAGATTTACGCCAGAATCCCTTAATAAGCTTGCCGAGCTCTATATCGGCAAGTCCGGCATATTCGACCACTCCATGAAGGGCAAGGACCAGATGGCAAGAATCTTTGCCTGCGAGGCGGAGTTGGTACCCGGCAAAAAAACAAGCACCGGCGAGGACTATATGCGCCTTAAGGCAAGAGCGTACATGCCGAAAACTGCCCGCAACGAGGATTTGCGCACGGAGATTGATGCCGGAATAAAAAAGGAAGTCAGCATAGGCTGTTCAGTTGCCAAAACGATTTGCTCCATCTGCGGCAACGACATGCGCAGCAATCAGTGCAGGCATGTCAAGGGAAGGCAGTATAAATCAAACGGCGCAAAAAAGCTGTGCTATGCGGATCTTATTGACCCGACCGACGCGTTTGAATGGTCATTTGTCGCCGTTCCCGCACAGCCAAAGGCAGGAGTGGTAAAGGCATATCAAATAAATCCGCAAACGAAAGGAGAGGACAGATTGGATATTGCTGACGTTGTAAAATCGCTTTGCAGCTCAAACGACCGCATTCTTCTTGAAAAAGCTGAGGCCGGGGCGCTGGGCGATTACATAAGAAGCCTTGAATATATGGCCGACATCGGAAAGGCTTATCTAAATGACCTTAAGAGTGAGGTCCTAAAGTCCTGCGGGATTGCAAGGCCGGAGCTTAAAAGGGACATTATGGAGGGTGTATGCGAAAAAATGTCGGTCGATGAGTTAAAGGCATTTAAAGCACTGTTCAACAGTGATATCGACAAAATGTTCCCGCCAAGCCCGCAGATATCGCAGTATGGGCCAAAGCCCGAAAAAGAAGATTACACGGAATTTAAAATTTAATTTTAAAGGAGATTAGTTATGAATTACGAAAATATTAACCTCACAAAGAGCATGTATACAAACTCCTCAAAGAGCTTTTCGCAGCTGCTTGAGGAGCTGGACCCCTCCTCCGAGTATGCCGGCACCGAGCTTGAGGGCATGGACGCCTATCAGCGCCAGCTCAAACGCTTTGACATAAAGGTATGCGGCAAGGATTCGGATATGGTGCAGAAATTCTTCGCCGCCTCTGAGTCAAGCGTACTCTTTCCCGAATATGTTAGGCGCGCAGTCAAGCAGGGCATGTCTGAAATAGTTAATGTGGAAGACATCGCCGCTGCCGTCACGGTCATACCCGGCATCGACTACCGCAGTATAAACGCCTCAATAAGCAGCACTATTTCCACGGAAATAGCCGAGAACGGCACCATAAGCAGCTCGCCTGTAACGACAAAGTCAAGCCTTGTTGACCTCAAGAAATACGGCAGCATGCTGGTGGCCTCTTACGAGTCACTGAAGTTCCAGAGAATAGACATATTCACGGTCGCCTTAAAGCGCATAGGCGCGGGCATAGCCATGCAGCAGCTCAATGACGCCGTTTCCATAATCAAAAGCGGCGACACGGGAAGCAATAGCGCCGGCGTGGTAAACGTCACCACTGCCAACACCGTCACATATGACGACATACTCACCGTATGGGCGGCTCTCCAGCCGTATGAAATGAACACCATGATAGTTTCAAAGGACGTAATGCAGCTCCTGCTCGCCATAGAGGAGTTCAAGAATCCTCTTACCGGGCTTAACTTCCAGGGCACCGGCAAGCTGAGCACTCCCCTCGGTGCAAAGCTCATCTGCTCGAACTCACTTCCGGAAAAAACGTTTATAGCTCTCGATAAGAACTATTCGCTTGAAATGGTGGTTTCCAATGACGTAAGCGTTGAATATGACAAGCTCATAGACTGCCAGACCGAGCGCACCGCTATTACCTCCACCGTCGGCTTCTCAAAAATATTTGCCGACGCTTCAAAGGTGCTCTCTCTCGCTACCGCGTAATTCTCACTTGCTGCGGCAGGGGCACAACTCCCCTGCCGCACAGCTTGGAAAGGAGGCTGTTATGTTAGACAGCGATAAGGTTTTTGACAATTTTTGCGCCTTCAGCGGTCTTGACGACACCGAGGCTGAGGAGTACTCAGGCTTTTGCCTGGACGCCGCGGAGGAGATAGAGAGCCGGCTGATGGATTCTTCATCCGCGGCCGCTAATGAAGACGCCCTATGCCGCGCGGCAGCGGCAATAGCCTTTTACCGTGTATCGCTTGTGCTGTCTGCGCGGGACACGTCATCCTCCTTTAAGGCCGGAGACGTCACCGTGACACGCGACGCCGGCGGCATGCTCAGCGCCGCAGAAAGCATAAAAAGTGAATATATGAGGCCGGTGCTTCACCTTCTCTCGGACCCTGATTTTGTCTTTTTCTCGGTGCCCGGCTGCAAGGAGGAGTCATGATGACCGCCGCACAGCAGGTTGATTATTTTATAAAAAAATACGGCAACAAAATAAGCATTGTCGGCTCTGAAGAAACCATAAGCTGCAGTGCATTTATCCAGCCCTTCTTATATAAAAACCGCCAGTATTTAAGCGGCACCTATAAGCCTGAGGGTTACGAAAACATTAAGTATTTCGTTTATATAGGCTCGGCTGATTACGATCTCGGCAGCATGGACGCCAACACTTATATAGAGGATGCAGCCGGTGACAAATACGTCGTAAGGCGCTCGGAAATGATTTACTTTAAAAATGCGCCCTGCTACTGCTGGGCGATACTCAAACATTCGGTAGGAGTTACAAATGCAAGCTTATCTCAATAATATTATAACGCTTTTAAAATCATCCTCGGTTTTTCAAAATATGGAGGTGTTCGCAGAATATCCTCAAAACCAGAAATACACGCAGTATCCGTGCCTCACTGTGTCCGCCGTTAAATCAGACATCTCTGATGCAGGGCTTGGAAGCGTTCTTTATTCAACAAGCACCTCCTATATCGGCGGCAGTGTGGAAACGATAGATATTACCGTCACAGCTTATGCTTATGTTGAAATGGGGAGCAGCTATATATCCGACCTTATCGACTCCGCAACAGACGCGCTGCTGTCTGACACGGATTTAAGCATAGCCTCGATTTCTGCAGGCGATATTGAGTACAGCTCTACCAGTGAAATTCTATCGCAGCCCATATACATAAAATGCTTTAATATTGCAGAAAGCGGAGGCGATGACAATGTCTGATTCCAAGTTTATACTCGGCAGGGACATATTGATAAGCATAAACGATATACCCCTCGGTATGGTCGAGTCGATTGAGACCGACAGTCAGCTATCGTACCGTCACATAAGCAGTGCCTTTGAGGCTTACGACAATCTCTGCCTTGAAACAGAGGCGCATAATATTGCAATTACCCGCTTAAAGCTTGATTCTGAGACGGGAGATATTTTCAGCTCATATAAGGATTCAACCTTCACTCTTAAGGCCGATCTCCCAGAATACAGCATCACCTTCAGCGACTGCCGGCTTTTAAGCCTGAAGGAAAGCTGCAACAATAACGGACGAATAATAGAAAAGATGCAAATTCTATCTTACAGCAGAGAAATTACTCAATCATAGCGGCGAAATCTCAAATCTGCGAAAGGACCTGATATGAAAAAATTAATTTTCGGAAGCTTTACTTGGCCTAACAATCCGACTAAAATGACTTTTAAATGCACAAAAAACTTAAAGGATTTTTTTATACCCAATAAAGGTGACCAGCTTCAAAGCTTCGGTCAAAATGCGCGTATTCTTACCGGTGAGGGCGAATTTTTCGGCACAACTGCATTTGTAAGCTACTTTAGGATTTATAGTCTGTTTGAAGCAGGCATACCAAAGGACTTGTTCGTTCCGGGCTTTGCAAACTATATGGCTTATCTCACGGAGTTTAATCTGGTCGGAGAACCGGGACCTGAAACAGTTAAATACACGTTTACGTTCATCGAAGATGTCTTCAGTCCCTCAACTCCGTATTATCCGCCCGTCAGCACAGTCACGGCTCAGCAGGGCGATACTCTTTGGAGTATAAGCAATGCTTATGGCGTATCCGTCTATGACCTTGTAAAGCTTAATCCGACCATCAAGGACACCGTGCTTACTCCGGGCAAGGAGATAAGCCTGCAATGAAATTTACTATAACAGACTTGGCTTCTGCAAATCATCAGATAACAAATGCAGTGAAATTTGAAATGCAGAAAAAAATATACGAGCCCTACACCTCGGTAAATATAGTTTTCCCTGTGTCTGAGCGGATTGGAGCTATGAAGCTCAGCGTATATGATGATGACAATAATCAAATTTTTGAGGGCAACGCGGATAAAGTATACACTTATATAGATGACAGCGGTAAATATATGGATATAACTGCTCGGTCAAAGGGCGCACTTCTGGCGGACAATGAGTCCATCCCAAAAATATTTCCGCATAATACCTATGTAATGGACTATTATCAAACGTATATTCAGCCGTATGGCGTAAGCTATAAAACATCTCTGAATGCATCTACGCTGCTGCAAACGGCCACCTATAAAGGAATGTCTGAATGGGAGGCGCTGGCCACGATTGTGCTGTTTTCCTACGGCTGTACTCCCGATGTCGATGAGGAGGATAATATCGTATTTGCGCCCGGCTTTCTGACTACCACGCATACCTTCTCAAATTCTGTCAGCAACGGAATCAAATTCTCATATTTATGCTATAAGGATAACCGCGATAAAAGATACAGCTCAATATGGGGAATAAGCGAGGCAACCGAAGAATATGTGTCAATGGCCTCTAACAGCACCGAAAGCTCAGAACAGATTAACAGACGCAAGCTTATGGATTATCCTAATCTTCAGGAGCCTTCAACCATGCAGCTTTGCGGCTATGAGCTCAAGCAGTGCAATGCCGGCACACGCGCATATACCGTGCGCGTTCCGGGCTACAAAAGCCTCCTGACATGGGAAAAGGCGACTATTAATGACACTGTTTTCGGTAATGTATCGGATTTATTTATCACGAGCGTAAAGCATGTCATCGACCAAAACGGCGAATACACCGAAGCAGAGCTGTGGCCGACCTCAAGCAAATATTAGCCGACGGGAAAATATTGAAAATACCTGCAAAGAAGCATGATTCTGTAAAGCTTGATATGTCATTTAAAAGGCGCATAATAAAACAAGGGGAACGATTAAAGTTTAATCGTTCCCCTTTGCTCATTTTTCAATCAAAATTTACTTAGCTGCTTATAAAGTCCCAAACAAGACACTTCACCGCTAATATCTGACCTATTCCGCCTCGCGGCAGAGAGAAGATATATTCAGCCCGCTGAAGCTTACGAAAAAGGGTTTTAAAAGGCCCTTTATTTTTGCGACGCCGCCCTTGTGCGCACTTTCAATATTGAGCGACAAAACGGGGTCATGGACGCTCAGCCTCAGTAAAAACCAATCTCTCTCATCCTCCGAGCAATATACCCTTACTCCTTCATAATTATCGGGAGCTATCCTGCATTTGGGAGTTTCGTCCGCAAAGTCCATAAGCAGCGACACTACCTTTTGCCCGTAGCTTCTAAAATCACTGCATAGTATGTCAAACCTGTACACTGCTTCCTCCGCAGGCTCCTCAAGCGCTTCTATCAGGTCGTCAAGGCTCTTGCCCTCGCTGCGCAGCTGCATCATCTTGACTATTATAAGTGTTATGAGATACGCGCCGTCGTCAAGAAAATAATTATTTCTGAACGCAGCGTGACCCGATGTCTCAATCGCCAGCGGACAGCTTTCTCCGCTTTCGTTAAGCCTTATCGCCTCGTTTATTACATTCCTGTAGCCGCGGCGGTATCTGTGATGCTTGCCCTTGAGCGTGCCCTCTATAAACGTTTTTAGTCCGGCAGAGGTCGTGCTGTCTGTCACTATTGTACCGCCGGGGCACTGCTCTAACGCTATGGCAGAGGCAAGCGCAACAAGCCGGTTGCGGTTTATCGGCATGCCGTTGCTGTCCACACAGGCCGCGCGGTCGACGTCCGTGTCAAAAATCACGCCGAAATCCGCCCCGCTTTCCAGCACAGCCTCGGAAATGGATGCCATTGCTGCTTTATCCTCCGGATTAGGAACGTGGTTGGGGAACATGCCGTCGGGATTAAGATATCTGCTCCCGCTGACATCAGCGCCAAGAGCGTGCAGCACCTTTTCCGCAAAAAAGCCGCCCGCGCCGTTTGACGCGTCCACCGCTATCTTTATGCCGCTGAGCGGCTGATCGGATTCTGCTTTGCCAAGCCCGCTGCATATTATTTCCCTCAGCCGGGCAGCATAGTCCGTCATGTAGTCGATTTTCTCTACATTACGGCCGGGCGACGCAATAACTTCACAGTGCCCTGCCAGTTCCAGTATATCTTCAATATCCTTTTCATTAAGTCCGCCGTTTTTCGTAAAAAACTTGAGTCCGTTGCGGTTGAACGGGTGATGGCTCGCCGTAATCTGTATCGCTCCGTCACAGTCAAGGTCTATGACCGACATGAACATCGCCGGCGTGGAGGCAAGCCCCGTATCGTATATCTTACCGACATTGCCCATGGCCGAAACGGCCGCAGACTTTATGCGCTCAGCCGATATCCTTGAATCGTGCCCGATAGAGACCGTCAGCTCGCCCGCCGGCTTTGACGTATAGTCCGAAAGCCATCTTACAAATGCCGCCGCAATTTTTCCAATCACATCGTCGGTGAGATTTATATGCTCGCCCTGTACCCCCTCAGATGCAATTCCTCTTATATCTGTGCCGCTTTTGAGAGAAATCATTCTACCAGTCCCCTAAACAAATGCTAATTTACATATATACCTTATCAAACTGAAATGAAAATCTCAAGCCCGTCCGGCAACATGAAATACATGTTACATATTTGGTATAATTCCGGCACAAAAATTTATTTTCTCTTTATAGAACGGCGCCTATGCTGCACCCTGACATCGTCTTTCCGGCAATGCCAGCATTTCTGCTCCGCCGCTTATATCGTAATGTTGAGCAGATGTGCGACCGACGGAATCGACTCCCCCTGCTGGCTGGTAGTAGTAGACATAAGGGCACCGGTGGCGCAGAATAGTATATTCCTTAATGACCTTTGGCGCAGCTGCTCGAAAACATATGAGCACAGCACCGTTGCAGCACAGCCGCAGCCCGACGCACCGGCATTTACCTTCTGCTTTTTGAGGTCGAATATCATAAGCCCGCAGTCATTGTGCTTGTCTCTTATGTTTATATTCTCCCTGCCCAGCAGCTCGTATAAAAGGTCAGAGCCTATCCTTGCCAAATCTCCTGTCAGGATAAGGTCATAATCGTTCGGAGATGTATTCGTATCTTCAAAATACGTCTTTATTGTATCCGCCGCCGCAGGTGCCATGGCGGCGCCCATATTGTTCGCGTCCTTTATGCCGTAGTCTACCATTTTGCCGAGCGTGACGGCGGAGATATATGGACCTGGTCCGGCATTTTCGACTATTGCCGCACCGGCGCCCGTTACCGTCCACTGCGACGTCGGCGGGCGCTGACCGCCGTACTCCAGCGGCTGGCGAAACTGCCTCTCGGCAGAGCAGAAATGCGAGGAGGTGGCAGCGGCACATTTCTGTGCGGCGCCGCTGTCGACATATATCGCCGCCTGTGCAAGCGTCAGCGCCATAGTTGAGCATGCGCCGTACATTCCTACATACGGTATATTATAATCCCTCAGTCCAAATGCAGTGCCTGTGCACTGATTGAGCAGATCGCCCGCAAAAAGATAATCTATCGCCGATGGCGGGTTGTTCGACTTATCAAGCGCGAGCGCGAGCGCATCCCTTACAAGTGCGCTTTCGGCCTTTTCCCACGAGGATTCACCTACCGTAGTGTCTTCGTTTATTTTATCAAACCACTGCGCCAGCGGTCCCTCTCCCTCTTTTTTGCCCACAACCGCCGCGTAGCCCGTAACAGACGGCTTTGACGGCAGCATAAGCGTGTGCCCTGTTCTCTGCGGCACAGCAATCATCCTTTCTTATTTGAATTCGGCAGATTCAGGAGTCAATGGTCGTTTCGCGTTCCTCCCGCCGTACACCTCCGCGGGAAGCCACATTCATGTATGTGCACTCAATGCTCCCTGCGCTTTGCCGGATTTTTTGAGTATATTCTGCATATCCTGTTCTGCACGCTTTCGCCATTATAGGCGCTTTTATATCAGAACAGTCTGAAAATGCTCAGCACAAGCCCGTATACCACTCCGGCGGTAAGCCCGAACACCAGCACGGGGCCGGCTATGCTGAACATTTTTGCACCTATTCCCATTACGTGGCCCTCTGACTTAAACTCTATTGCCGGCGACAGCACTGCATTTGCAAAGCCGGTTATGGGCACCAGGGTGCCGGCTCCGGCTATGAGCGCAATGGAATCAAATACCTTAAACCCAGTCGCAACACAAGCCAAAAATATCAGCGTGACCGGCACAGCCATTTTTACCTGCGTCTCGCTCAGCCCGGCCTTTTCATAAAGCAGCATGAGCAGCTGGCCAAGCGTACATATTGCTCCTCCTATCAAAAATGCAAATATGCAGTTTTTGAGCTTCTTCGACGGCGGGGATTTTTTGTCCACAAGCTTGCTGTATTCCTGTTTTGTCATCTGCATTTTATTTTCCTCCAATATGTTTTCCTTACTATTATCTGCAAAGCAAAAAATAATATTCAGCAGAAAAGCATGCTTGTACGCTATATACACGGCTTTGACATATATAAGGAGATACGACACAAAAAAATCCGCATGATTTTCATGCGGATTTTTTAATTGATAACCTGTATATACTTCTACAGCGGTGTTTCTAAAGACCTGTGAGCGTCTTTGAATATATGCGCGGCTACTCCACGGATTTGAGCGATTCCGCCATATCAACGCGGTCGAGCTTGAAGCGCATGAGGAAGTTGACTATAAACGCAAACACCATGGTCAGTATAAACGCAAATATATAGCTGAATACCGTTATCCTGATATCAAACGACACCATATCGACCTTAATCTGCGTCATAACGTACCAGTGCAGCAGCTTGCCCAGCGCAAGCCCTATTACCCCTCCTATTCCTGAAAGGAAAAGATTTTCTCTCAGGATATACGCGGCCTGTTCCTTTTTATGGAAGCCAAGCACCTTCACCGTCGCCACCTCGCGCGTACGCTCTATAAGATTTATATTCGTCAGATTAAACAGCACTATAAATGCTAACGCACCGGCGCATATTATGATGACCAAAACTATATAGTTCATACTTGACATGGACGACTGCACCGTCTCGCGCTGCGACGCGCTGCTCGTCACGCTGACAACCGACTCATCCTGACGCAGCCTTGCCGACAGCTCGCCCTCGTCCTGCCCGTCACCGAGTATAAGGTATGCTGTATTGTCCTCAGGCGTGCTGCTTAAGGACTCTTCGGAAATATAGGCGAAATGTCCGACATAGTTGTCACATACGCCGATAAGCGTGAGACTTATAATATTATCGTCCGAGTCGGTCAGCGATATTGCGTCGCCAGCTTCTGCGTTCAGATTATCGGCAAGCTTGCTGCTTAATACTATTTCACCGCTGCCCGGGCTTCTTATCTCCTCATCGTCGTTTTTCAGCGTAACAAATCCGTCAAGCGTGCCGGGCTGTGCTGCTACCACTGTGACATTCTGGCTCTCGTCACCGTTCGCCACATCGGCGGTCGTCTGATACAAAAAGCAGGAGTCGTCTGTGTAGTTTCCCCATATTTCCTCCAGCCGCTG
The DNA here is from genome assembly GCA_944412495.1 of uncultured Clostridia bacterium. Classification (GTDB taxonomy): domain Bacteria; phylum Bacillota; class Clostridia; order Oscillospirales; family Acutalibacteraceae; genus Timburyella. Next base: position 48,093 of record CALYBL010000021.1, read on the forward strand.
CTTTGTTTCGTCGCTTCCGTCTGAAACCGACACAGATAAATCATAATGCAGGATATTTTCATACTGGTCGTCAAGCACATGCGATATAGAATCGCGCAGCCCGAAGCCCGCTACCAGCAATGCAGTGCATCCTCCTATGCCGAGCAGCATCATAAACATGCGCTTTTTATATCTGAAGGCATTCCTTATAGTGACCTTTCCCAAAAAGGAAAGCTTATTCCACAGCGGCTTGGCCCGCTCAAGCAATATCCTCTTGCCGCTCTTGGGCGCCTTCGGGCGAATAAGCTCCGCCGGCTTTTCCATAAGCTCTCTTATGCAGGAAAAAAGCGTAACGCCCACCGTGCATACTATGGCCACTGCCAGACAGCCGATAAGCATAGCCGGCACAAATTCAAATTCGAGCGGGGCAAAGTGATACAGAATGCCGTACACCATCCATATTATTTCGGGAAGGCCCCATGTGCCGAGGAAGAAGCCTGCCAGTGCTCCTATTATCGCAGCACTGCCGGAATATGCCACATACTTCAAGCATATCACTGACGCGCGGTAGCCCATCGCCTTCAGCGTACCTATCTGTGTGCGGTCCTCGTTGACCATACGCGTCATGCTGTTCATGCAGACGAGCGCCGCTATAAGAAGAAAGAACAGCGGAAAGACATTCGCAACGCTGTCGACGATGGAGGTGTCGTTTTTGAAAAATATTATCTGCTCGCTTTCCTCAAGCGTGAGTACGTAGGTTTCCGGCTGCGGTATGGACTCCGTCATAAAAGCAGCCTGAGCACCGTACTGGCTTTCCATCTCCTCAACAAGGTCGTCGCGGCGTGCAGAGGCGCGCTCCTCGAGCAGTGAGGCAACACTGCCCTCAAGCTCGTTTACGGCGTCGGTATAGCCGTCGCTTAGAAGCGAATATTCAATATCTGCATCCAGCCACAGCTCGGTATATACATCAGCGGTAAATACCTCAGGGCTGACATATATAAATCCGCGCGCCGTTCCGTCGCCCAGAGCCGAGGTGCCGCGCTCATTGCTGATATAAAGCGGAGACTGGACAAGACCCGTTATAGTAAATTCCGTGCGGTCAAGAACATATTCGCCGTCCTCACTCTCACTTTCAAAGGTTATTGTCCTGCCTATATCCTCCTCTGTGAACATATCCGCGTCAACTGCGCACTCCGACTCCGACTGAGGCAGACGGCCGGACATAAACTCAACGGTATTTATCTTCGTTGGAAGCGCATACACCTTGTATACCTGCTCGTCGGTATCCCCGATATACGCAAGAACATCGGTGCTGCTGCCGCCCTCTGCCGCAAGTATGCCGTCAAGCGAGGAAAACGCCTCTACGTCGTCGTCGGTAAAGCCGAGCGTCGAAATAAGCTCAAAATCGTATAAATTATGCCCGCCGAGATAATTCTCCGCTGTTTTTTCCATGGCCGGACGAGCGTTTTTAAGCCCGGCAAAAAAGCCAACGCCGAGCGCGATTATAGCGAGTATCGCAAAATACCGCCCAATAGATGTGCGTATGCTGCGCATAAGCATTTTAAATGTAAAATTCTTCATGCGGCATCACCACTCAATCTCTTCAACCGGCGTTGCCGTCCTGTTTTTCTCCACCGACGATATTTCACCGCTTTTCACGCTAATAACGCGGTCGGCCATGCCGGTAAGCGCATGGTTGTGAGTTATAATTATTACCGTCATGCCGCTTGCGCGGCTCGTGTCCTGAAGCAGCTTTAAAATGGCCTTGCCCGTCTTGTAGTCCAGAGCGCCGGTGGGCTCGTCGCACAGCAGCAGCTTGGGACGCTTGGCAAGCGCCCTCGCAATGGCAACGCGCTGCTGCTCACCGCCCGAAAGCTGCGCCGGAAAATTCTCAGTCCTGTCTTTAAGCCCTACCTGCTCAAGCACGGCAGAGGCATCAAGAGAGTCCTTGCTCAGCTGCGCCGCTATCTCTACGTTCTCCAGCGCCGTAAGATTGGGTATCAGATTATAAAACTGAAATACAAAGCCTATGTCGTACCGTCTGTAGTCTGTCAGCTGGCGCTTATTGAACTTGGAAATGTCAACGCCGTCGACAATAACGCTTCCGGAGGTGAGCGAATCCATTCCGCCGAGAATGTTCAGCAGCGTCGTCTTGCCTGCGCCCGACTCACCTACTATTATGCATATTTCTCCCTTTTCCACCTCAAAGCTCGCATCGCTCAGCGCTCGAACGGAGACTTCTCCGCTATGATAATCCTTCGTCACATTGTCAAACTTTATGAAGCTCATTTTTCACCCTCCCATCGCCGATATTTATATAGCTATCAGGATACATAATCCATGTTAAAGTTTTGTTTATTTTATTTTAATTTATAATTATATATTAATTGTTAACTAATATTGAATTAGCTATAATATTTGTCAAAATTTTACCTGCTATACGCTGCTATTTGCTTTTTCAGTCTCCGCCGCCTTAAATCATGGCTCAGCTTTCCGCCTCGGCGCCTGCAAGCGCAAATATAAATCAGAGGCTTTAAAAGTCTGCGGCTTTTTCAGGGCTTGTTAGCTACAGTGCCGGATTATAATACTGCCGAATGTATGGCGCTTATGCGTCTTAAATCAAGCTGCCGGCGGACTGTGAGTTTTATAGTTGCTTTCTGGGCAGCCGCATGCAGGGCGTTTGCTTATATTGTCCGGCAAAACATTCTAATAGTCAGGACCCCCGGCATAGCCGGGGGTTGTCTTTTCGCTAAAGCAGACAATGCAAAAAAGAGCGCAGTAAAACCTGCGCTCTTTAGAATAAACAAAATTTATGCGTCCACCTTGGGAAGCAGGCCAAAGCTTCTCTGCAAATCCTCATCCGTTGGGATATAGTCGTTCATCGTGCCCTCCTGATAGGAGATATACGCCTGCATGTCAAAATAGCCAGTGCCGGTAAGGCCGAAGAGTATTGTCTTTGCCTCGCCCGACTCCCTGCACTTCTTGGCCTCCTCAATAGCCGCATATATCGCGTGTGAGGATTCCGGCGCCGGGAGTATCGTTTCATATTTTGCAAAGAAGGTCGCAGCCTTGAATACATCCGTCTGCTTTACAGCCACGGCCTCGTCTATATATCCGTCGTGATACAGCTTGGATATTACCGGTGACATTCCGTGATAGCGCAGTCCGCCGGCATGGTTTGGCGACGGTATAAAGTCGCTGCCCAGCGTGTACATCTTGGCAAGGGGGGTAATGTGGCCGGTATCGCAGAAATCATAAGCAAACCTGCCGCGTGTCAATGACGGGCAGGAGGCCGGCTCAACCGCAATAAAATACGGGTTGGCCTTGCCGAGCAGCTTGTCCTGCATAAAGGCCGACATAAGCCCGCCGAGATTAGAGCCGCCGCCGGCGCAGCCAATAACTATGTCGGGGTACTCGTCTATCTTCTCCATAGCTGTTTTTGATTCGAGTCCTATCACCGACTGGTGCAGCAGCACCTGATTGAGCACCGAGCCGAGAACATAGCGGCAGTTTTCGGTAGATACCGCCTTTTCCACAGCCTCTGATATCGCACAGCCGAGGCTGCCGGAGGTGCCGGGGTGATTTTTGAGAATAGCGCGGCCGACCTCGGTGGTGTCGCTCGGGCTGGGTATTATCTTAGCGCCAAAGGTATTCATAACGGCCTTGCGGTACGGCTTCTGCTCATAGCTGGACTTGACCATATAAACCGTAAGGTCTATACCGAAATATGCGCAGGCCATCGCCAGTGCCGTGCCCCACTGTCCGGCGCCCGTTTCCGTCGTAAGAGAGGTCTTGCCCTCCTTTTTGGCATAATACGCCTGAGCCGCGGCGGAATTAAGCTTATGGCTGCCGGAGGTGTTGTTGCCCTCGAATTTATAATATATCCTCGCCGGTGTATCCAGCACCTTTTCAAGATTGTATGCGCGTATCAGCGGGGAGGGACGGTATATCTTATAAAACTCGCGCACCTGCTCGGGTATCTCAATGTATCTCGTGGTATCATCAAGCTCCTGATCCACCAGCTCGTCGCAGAAAACCGGCGTCAAATCCTTTTTCTCAACCGGCTTCATGGTGGCGGGATTTATCAGCGGAGCGCACTTTTCCTTCATATCGGCACGCACATTATACCAAGTCTCCGGCATCTCCTTTTCTTCAAGATACAGCCTGTACGGGACCTTGCTCATAAACATCTTCCTTTCATTTAAGTCTGCCGGAAACCAGCTTTACGCCTATACTGACAAACAACAATTCTGCACATTAAAGTATATATTGTCAAAAAAATATTGTCAAGTGAAAAGGCCCTATAGTCCATATCGGCCGGCGTACAATTATTGAGTTGAAATTACTTTATTTTTGTATTATATTATTATATATATTTTTTAACGGAGGTAGGGCTATGCTGCGCAGGCTTATGGCTGCTTTAATAATTATATTAACTGTTTCGGCAGCAGTTGGCTGTGATATCAGAACAAATAATCCTGTACAGAGCCAGCCGTCGTCCTCATCCGTATCCGGAGCCGAAGAGGTACATTTCAGAGGTCCTGAGAGCATAGGCAATATGACACTGCAAAGCCTTATTTATAAGTCACAGCAGGCAGTAACCGTATATGTGGTGGACATAAGCGATTTAGACGATGGTCTAAAAAGCGCACTGCGCTGTCTGCAGGGGCTTGTGTCGCGCGAAGAGGACGCCGCCGTATTCCTTGAGGATGGCGACGATGATTATGCCTGGCGGCAATACTGCGCTTCAGAATACGGTGTATTTTTTAAAAGCGTAACATTTAATGAGCTTTTTCTGCGATATTCCGACCTTATTCAAAAAATCATCATATATGACGACGAAGGCTATGAATTTAATACCGCATTTACAATGGCGGCTGTTCAGAGCGGCATATGCCTTGACGGCGATGCTATAAGGCAGCTTGACTCCGACGTGCTCAAGGGAAAGGATACGGAGGACGTACGAAACCTGTGGTCCTCCTATGATGAGGCCGTAAACTATGCCTTTGAAAATTTGGTCTCGCAGTGTACTCCCGGATATTTTTCCTCCGTAAGCACAGACACCTGCCTGCTTGACTATCTTTATGCGACAAAAACCTTCTGCATAGATTTATCCTACGGCGGCGATATCGGCCGTGTATCGCAGGCGCTGCTTACGGATACGTTCGGCCTGTTTTTCGGCGGCGAAGCGCATGAAACGCTCGTTTCAACGCTGTCGGCAAACGGGTTTATACTCGTACCGGCCGACAAGCTCTCAAATTCCACAATGCTTTCATCACTGCCGCGGCTGAACACGCAGATGGTTCAGGAGGTGCCGGACAATTCCGCTCATGGTCAAAGCAGGGCTTTTATATCCATAAGCCTGCTCAATTCGACATCCCTTGAAAGCACTGAAAATTACCGCAAAATACTCCAGTCACAAGAGCTCGCCTCAGCACAGCTTGGCATTTCGGTAAATCCGCTGCTGCTTGAGCTGGCACATCCTATACTCAGCTGGTATTATCAGAATAAGCCGGCGGGGCATGAAATAATATCGAGTGTCGACGGCATAGGTATGGTAGACTGGTCCTCCTTTAACTCAGAATATATCGACGATTTGCGCAGTGCAAACAGCACGCTTTTAAGCGAGAGCGGAATAACTGTTCTGCCGCTGTCCGGCAGCTCAGATTCCTGCGCTGATTTTTCCGACGGCCTTGATGCTGATTGCTTCTGCATTTCGGAAAATCCTATCCCAATGATTCCCGCTTCCGGAAGCAGCACAATATCTGATTCCTCAAGCGATGTGCCATCGGATAATAATACTTCTTCTGATACCTCAGGCAGCTTATCCGAAGGCTCCTCACCGGCCTCATCCGGTTCGGACTCCGATGCGGCGGGTGATGCACTGTCAGCCTCTGATATTGTTTTCTGCGTATCGGCTGAGGATGCCTCCGAGCTGGAGGCACCGCTTGACTGGCTGGCTGAGGCTTCGGGACGCGATGCCGTCTTTGCACATATCCTTCTTGACGGCGGCAGCACCAATGACCTTGTTCTAAACGAAATAGCGGACTGCATAAACGATATAAACGGCGAATACGACAACCCTCTTACGCTGCTTACGCCGTCCGGCCTGCTGGACGAGGCGGAATATCAGATTGATTAACAGCCGCAAAGAAAGCTTTGCGGCTGTTTGTCGGCTTGGGAAAACCACGGCTATGCCGGTGGTTATTAATATTGTACGACTGACCGAAAAGGGGCCGGTTTTACGGAGACTGCAAAAAAGCTTTGGCGAAAGACTTTGAGCGCAGCAAGCTGCTAACAAAAATTTCTCGGTGATAGAAGGCTGCCGTTAGAACGGTTATAGCCCGTCTGCGGACTGTGGGGCAAGCGATACATACAAGAAAATAAAAGTTCAAGATACCTCGTTCGATACGTCTTGAGACGCTTGCCGGTAATAGGGACCTTACGGGGTCATAAGCTGCCGGCTTAGCCGGTGGTGACTTAGGAGAATATGATGAGCAATTTGAACTATGTATTTTTTGACGAATATGCCCGTCTTGATAAATTATGCAGCGAGCTTGTCGGTGGCAGCTCCGCCGGCAAGACCGGTGTCACCTCTTATATCGACGATATGGAGCGTATATTTACGAGAGGCACCCAAAGCATTCCGCGCTGGACTGACGATTATAGGCAGCTCAAGCACGTGCGGTATATCCGCAACCGTTTGGCGCATGAAGCCGGTGCGTTTGAAGAAAAGCTGTGCACGCAGGACGACATAAGCTTTGTCAAAGCCTTTCACGAGCGCATACTTAATCAAACAGACCCGCTGGCAATGCTGTATAAGCTATCAAAATCAAGGGTACGTCCGCAAAAACAGCCCGCAGGGCAAATTGGCGGCTATAATAAAAGCTCCCGCCGCGCAGGCAAAGAGCACAGGGCGGCACGGTTAGCGGTGAAAATATCCGCCGCGATTGCCGTTGTTGCCGCGGCGGCGCTCGCCGTCGTGCTTGCAGTTGTGCTTTTCAGAGCCCTGCTGAGATAATATTAGGTACAGACAGCTTAAGTCCTTTATCAGATTGCCGCCGTTGTTTTATATGTACCGCCTGCCTTCTTCGCGCAAGAGCTTCCAAGTAATGCAAGCTTATAAAAGCTTTCCTGTCTCAGGTCTTTCATTTAAGCCGTCAAAGTTAAAATAATGTGCGGGGATTTGGATAGTGCTATCATTTAAAATACGTGTAAAATACAAGGGGCGTCAGCACCTGCCGGCTTGTTTACAGTTAGTGCGCAAGCCTTGATCCTGATTCCGCATAGCGATTTCAAAGCCGTTTGAGAGGTCTGACATGTGCCGTTTTTATCAAACTACGGACTTATTGTTTTGTGCGATTTTCAAAAGGTCTGCTACCGTCTTGGCCATCAAGGCGTCAAGTTTTATCATTGCATCACAGACTTACTGCCGGTAAACGGACAGAAATATCTCGTCAGTTACTGATATTTTTCACGATTCATAGATGCTTTCCTTATTATAGCCGTCTAAAACGTCTTTTGGAGACGATACATCCAAACAGCCTGCTTAAACATGCAAAAACGGGGCGCCCTCCATATGGAAGGCGCCCCAAAGTTATTGGACTTTAATTTATATATCTCCGGTGTACGACCTCGGCAAAAATCATTCCTTATCAGGCTTAAGCATTATTCCAAGCTCGTCAAGCTGCTCCTTATCGACTGTGTCCGGCGCTCCGCTCATAAGCTCGGCAGAGCTCGCCACCTTCGGGAATGCTATAACGTCCCTAATGGACTCACGGCCCAGCATAATCATGACGACTCTGTCAAGCCCGTACGCCATGCCGCCGTGCGGCGGCGCACCGTATTTAAAGGCGTCTATCAAAAAGCCGAAGCGCGCGTTCGCGTCTTCATCGGTAAAACCGAGCTTTTCAAACATCTTGGCCTGAAGCGCGGTATCGTTTATCCTCACCGAGCCGCCGCCCGCCTCATTGCCGTTTATAACGAGGTCAAAGGCGCGGGCGCGCACACTGCCGATATCGCTGTCCAGCAGTGCGATATCCTCCTCCATAGGGGCCGTGAACGGATGATGCATGGCGGAATACTCTCCCGTCTCCCTGTCATATTCAAACAGCGGGAACTCCGTCACCCACAGCAGGTCAAACGTCCCCTGCGGTATCAGACCAAGCCGGCGGGCCAGCTCACACCTCAGAGCGCCGAGAGATGCGCTGACGACCTTCGGATCCGCGTCGGCTATGATAAGCAAAACGTCGCCCGTCTCGCAGCCGGTTTTGCTGTTTATCCTGCCAACCTCTTCATCAGTGAGAAATTTTTCAAAGGAGGAAGAACGCGCATCATCAGTCACGCGCGTAAATGCAATTCCCTTTGCGCCGTAGTCCTTCACCCACGCCGTAAGCTTGTCTATTTCCTTGCGTGTAAGCACCGCGGCCGCGCCCTTGACATTTATCGCCTTAACGCTCCCACCGGCCTCGAGCGCGGAGGAGAACACCTTGAATCCACAGCCCTGCAGCTCTCCCGCAAGGTCGATAAGCTCCAGTCCGAAGCGCGTGTCCGGCTTGTCCGAGCCGTATCTCTCCATTGCCTCTTTATATGTTATCCTGCGAAGCGGAAGACTGATATCCACATTGCAGTACTTTTTCATAAGAAGCTTCACAAGACCCTCATTAACCGTCATGATATCGTTCTCATCGACAAAGGACATTTCTATATCCACCTGAGTAAACTCCGGCTGACGGTCGGCGCGCAGGTCCTCGTCCCTGAAGCAGCGGGCTACCTGATAGTACCTGTCAAAGCCCGACACCATGAGCAGCTGCTTGTAAAGCTGCGGCGACTGCGGCAGAGCAAAAAAGCTGCCGTTATGCACACGCGACGGGACTAAATAGTCCCTCGCACCCTCCGGTGTGGATTTGATGAGTATTGGCGTTTCTATCTCAATAAAGCCGTTGTCGTCAAAATAGTCACGTACGGTTTTTACTATTTTGCTTCTTAATATTATAGCCTCCTGCATCTCGGGGCGGCGGAGGTCGAGGTATCTGTACTTAAGGCGCAGATCCTCCTTTACGTCCGAATCACGCACTATCTCAAATGGCGTTGTCTCGGACTGAGCGAGCAGCCTCAGCTCGCTCACCTTTATCTCCACGCTTCCGGTCGGAATTTCCGGGTTCACCGACGCGCGCTTCATGACGATACCGCGTGCGGCGGCGACATATTCCGAGCGCATGCGCCACGCCTTGTCGAAAACCTCCCTGTCGGTGCTGTCGTCAAAGCTTAGCTGTATTATACCGGTGCGGTCGCGCAAATCTATAAATATGAGCTGTCCCAAATCGCGCTGGCGCTGCACCCAGCCGAATACCGTGACCTCGCTGCCGATATCACTCTCGGTTATTTCTCCGCAGTAATGCGTCCTTTTCATTCCTTTAATTGTCTCAGACATATGTAACGGGCCGCAGTACAGCGGCCCTTGCCCTCCCCGCTTTATTTTTGCTTAACGGCGCCGAGCACCGATTCGCCGTCAAGGCTTATCTGCACCGATTCACCGGTTTCCATATCCTTTATATTGACACAGCCGCTCTCAAGCTCGCTGTCGCCTATTATTGCAGTATATCTCGCGCCGAGGCGGCCGGCATATTTCATCTGCGCCTTAACGCTGCGGCCGACAATATCCGTCTCAGCAAATATTCCCCTGCCGCGAAGATAATCTGCTATCTGCGCTGCTCTTTGCTCGGCCGCAGCACCGGCAGAGCCGATGTATATGTCGCATACCTTCCTCTGCGGAAAGGGCGCGCCCACCTTTTCCATGAGCATTATCATGCGCTCTATTCCCATGCCAAAGCCGAGGCCCGGCATTTCGGGACCGTTCATCTGCTCAACAAGCCCGTCGTATCTGCCTCCCGCAGTCACCGCAGCCTGAGCGCCCAGCCTGTCGGTTATGAACTCAAACACTGTGCGGTTGTAATAGTCCAGGCCGCGCACTATCTTGGGGTTAATCTTATATGCTATTCCGTATGCGTCCAGTGCAGCCTTGACGCCGTCAAAATGCTCGGCACATTCTTCGCACAGATAATCGGTGATATTTGGCGCGCCGGCCGCTATCGCCGAGCAAACCGGCGATTTGCAGTCGAGCAGCCGCATGGGATTGCGCTCCAGCCTGTCGAGGCAGGTTTCGCACAGCTCGGATTTGTGCGGCTCGTAATATTCCTTAAGTGCGTCTAAAAAGTCCGCGCGGCATTTTTTGCAGCCTATGGAGTTTATCTCAAGGCTGACATAATCACTGACGCCGAGGCGTGTGATGACGTCATACGCAAGCCTTATAAGCTCCGCGTCGGCCCGCGGAAGCGCAGCGCCGAAGCACTCGCAGCCAAACTGATGAAACTCGCGCAGCCTGCCGGCCTGCGGCTTTTCATACCTGTAGCAGGATAATATATAATACAATTTCTGCGGCATGGGCTCGTTGTGCAGCCCGTTCTCCAAAAACGCCCTGACAACTCCCGCTGTGCCCTCCGGCCGCAGCGTTATCGAGCGCCCGCCCATGTCGTCGAAGGTGTACATCTCCTTCTGCACAACATCGGTGGTCTCTCCGACCGAGCGCTTGAAAACCTCCGTATATTCAAATACAGGTATTCTTATTTCAGAATACCCGTAAAGTCCGGCAGTGTCTGCTATTATCCGCTCAATATACTGCCATTTATAGCTGCCGGCAGGGGTGACGTCCATAGTCCCCCTGACCGCTCTGTTTATTTCCGCCATAAAAACGCCATTTCCTCCTATGTCCTGCACATGCCCGCTTTGCGCCTGCACATTGGCCCAAATTCAGCCCATCCCAGCATTATAAGGGCTTTGCAATATTCCTCCAGTCGAGGTCGCCGCGGCTGAGGCCGTGGATAAGCATCTCCGCCGTGGCTATATTCGTAGCATACGGTATATTGTGAACGTCACACAAACGCAAAATATCTAAATCCTTCATCTCACTTTTGTTCGGGTCGCAGAAAAATATAAGCATATCAATCTCATCACAGCTTATTCGCGACGCTATCTGCTGGTCACCGCCCTGCGGTCCGCTTAAAAATTTCTGAATATCAAGACCTGTCGCCTCCGAGACTATTTTCCCGGTTGCGCCCGTCGCGCATATTGAATGTCTGCTGAGTATGCCACAGTAAGCTATGCAGAACTGTACAAGCAGTTCCTTCTTTGCGTCGTGTGCTGTCAATGCAATATTCATAATACACCTCCGTGCCTTGCGGCAATTTTAATATTTATAATTCCCTCTCGTTAATGGAAACATGCTCTCCGTCAAGCCGCGCCGCTATGCGGTCAAACGCCCGTGCAGCCAAGCCATAATCGAGCGGCTCGCCCGCCGACGCCGCCTGCTGCACGCTTCTGTCATACGGCACAACACCTATAAGCTGTATGCCGGTTTCATCTATCACTTCATCAATGTTAAATACAGTGCCGCGATACAGCATGTCCTTTGAAAATTTGTTGATGAGCATTCTGATGTTGTGCTCACCTGCCTTAAACAGCGTTTCGCGCACGGAGGCCGCTATCCTTACACACACCGGGTCAGGAGTTGCGACTACTATAACATCCCTTACTCCAGCCGCGGCGGACATAAAGCCCGTATCAAGCCCCGCCGGCGAATCAATGAGCACATAATCATATGAAGCCGCCATAAGGTGCTTGAGCTCCTCAAGCCTGCTGTCACCTTGTATTTCCCCGGCCTTAAGCGGCGCAGGCAGCAGATAAAGCCTGCCGTAAACGTCTTTGCCAGCCTGTTTTACCGCAGCCTTTAAGGTGCACCGCGAATTATATACATCACTTAAGTCGAACAGCGTCTGCGATGAAAGGCCGAGCATCAGATCAAGCGTTCTCAGACCTTCGTCCATATCGACCAGCAGCACGCTGTTGCCGCGGCGGCACAGTGCAGCGCCAAGGCCGCATGTTATCGACGATTTGCCGGAGCCTCCCTTGCCGGAGGTCAGCAATATTAACTTGCCCACCTCAAAGCTCCTTCAAAACATGCAAATAAAGTGTTCTGCATATAAAATAGTTTATCATATAAAACCTTTCCTGTAAAGCAAATAAATCCTGTCTCTACTGCTTTTCGTCGGCAATTCATTTTCCGCCGGCAAAACTCTGTATAGCGTTTAAAGCCGTATGGGAGCCGATTAATCTCTAAAAATAATACGGTGATGCATCTCTCATCTGCCGCCGACAAATTAAATCATGTAAAAAATAATACGCTGAGTATAATTTCATGCTGCTACGGCAGCAGCGTATTGACCTGCTGGTCATTATACACCTCGTTTTCGGCGAAGAAGTACTGGTCGAATATATCCTTCACCAGCGGCGCGACCGATGAGCCGTGACCACCGTTTTCTATCACCGCCGCCACCGCTATCTCGGGGTCGTCATATGGTGCAAAGGCAATAAACACGCCGTGGTCTAAGCCATTCGATATCTCCGCCGTCCCGGTTTTTGCTCCAACCTCAATGGGATAATTGCTGAATATTGACCTTGCGGTACCCTCAAGTGAAACAGACAGCATGCCCTTCTTTATGGTTTCTATCGCATCAGCCCTAAATCCCGTCTCGTTAAGCACAGTGGGAGTGTCGTCTTTTACCGTCTCCTGCATATCGTACGACCGAATCTCCTTGACAAGATGTGCGCTGTAGCGCGTGCCTCCGTTGACTATGGTCGATATATATGCCGCCATCTGAATCGGCGTGAACACATTGTCCGACTGGCCTATTGCCGCCTGTATCGTATCACCGTAGTTCCAGCTGCTGCGCACCGACGGTCCGGCCAGCACACCGCTGCTTTCCGAAATTTCAATACCGGTGGGCAATCCCAGTCCGAGCAGCTGGCAGTAATAGTTCATCTTGCTTATCTGAAGCCTGTCGGCAAGCTCAAAAAAGAAGTAATTGCAGGATTTTTCCAGTGCTGTAAGCACATTGATGCTGCCGTGATAGCCAAGGCATCTGAAGGTCATGTCATTCGCACTAAATGTGTGGACACATCTGAATGTAGTCTGCTCCGTTATTATATTTTCCTGCAGTGCCGCAAGTGCTATCGCCGGCTTAAAGGTCGAGCCCGGAGGATACACTCCCTGAAGTGCACGGTTGTAAAGCGGGTTATACTCATTCTGCAGAAGCGAGCTATAGTTGTTGTTGTAGGTTTCCATATCGTAAGATGGGTACGTCGCAGCTGCCAGCACCTCGAAGGTGTTTACGTCCAGCACCACCACTGCACCGGCATGCGAGTCGCTGTCCTCCTGCCCGGCAAGCGAATTTACCAGCTCTGCCAGAGAATCCTGCGCTACCCTCTGCAAATCCCTGTCTATAGTCAGCATAACGGTATTGCCGGCAACCGGCTCGGATTCCGTCACGACCTCTACTACGTTGCCGCTTGAATCCATTATCACCCTCTGTACGCCGGGCTCGCCCCTCAAATATTCCTCCATGGCCTGTTCTATACCGCTTTTGCCTATCCTGTCGTCATATGCATAGCCCTGCTGCCTGAGCGTCTCCCAGTCGTCTTCTGCATATATAGGGCCTATAGTCCCTATGATATGCGGTGCAATGTCCGTCTCGACATATTCACGCACCGGCACTATGTCAACCTGAACACCCGGTATGTTGAGCTCCTTTATTTTAAGTGCGGTCGCATCGGATATGTCCTCAGCCAAGGTAAACGGATTGGCTATGGAAAAGTCTCTGGCATCCATCGTGTATCTTATTCCCATTATGCTTCGCTGCTCCTCGGCGGAATAGCGCGCAAGGCCGTATTTCTGCACCATTGCGTCGTAGCAGTTCTGCGCCGTAGCATAATCATTAAGGCCCAGATATTCCTTCATATCTGCAATCTCGGCGGTATCGGTGGTGTAAGCCGCAGGATTGTCTGTCGTTAGCGGCAGCTCATCCCGCCAGGTCTGACCGCTGGAATTCAGCAGGTTGATAATGGTGAGCAGCGTGGCGTTTAAATCGGCGTTTTGGAGATATATTGCATTGAGCACTATGTTCTGCGACTGCCTGTTCTGCGCAAGCGGGCGGCCGTACCTGTCAAGTATCTCGCCCCGAGCCGCCTTTATGCTGACCGTCTGCGAATATGTAGTATCGGAAAGGCTCCTGTAATAGTCCGCCTGAACAAGCTGCATATACCCGAATCTCGCCGTATATACAAGCATTATTACGGCCATTAGCCCAGATATAACCGCCAGCCTTTTAAAAATCGGCTTCTTTTTCACTTTAGCCGCCTCCCTTCAAAAAATCAGTGCTTACGCTTTGGCACTTTTCAGAAATCTGCGCATTATAAAATATATCGGTATAAGTAAAATCAGAGTATATAAAACATTCGGCAGCATATACCGCGCAAAGTAATACAGCGAGTGGTCTATTCCCCTGAACACATAGAAAATGAGCCAGTATATTATATCGTAAATCAGCACGGCTCCGCCGCAAAGGAGTATGGCCGACGAAAAGGTGTTTTTGAGCAGATTGCTTACGATAAGTCCAGCGGCACAGCCCATTATAAGAAGTATAATGGCGTTAAAGCCGGGAAGCTGCATGGAGCTCAAATCCAGCAGCAGACCCCCGGCAAGCCCGAAGATGGCTCCCGCAAGGTCCTTCTCAAACATCGCGACGCATATCACAACCGTTATGACCAGCTTCGGCAGCACGCCGAAAACTACAGGGAACATCCCCGGCGTTACCTCCAGCAAAAAGCACACCAGCAGCAGAAGGCAATGAGCTATATATCTGAATTTAGAGCCGGAACTGCTTTCGCGCCTCAATGTTTAACTCCTCCCCCGCCTCCGGCTGTGATGGCCGAAAAATGTTTTATGCCATTTCGCTGTAAAATATCTGAGTATATGCAGTCGATTTTAGTCCGTCCGCCGCTTGCTTTGCAATACTTAATATTTTTATACCGTTATGGCACTGCCTCAATCCTGTCACAAGCAATTAAGCCCATTCGCATAAAGAGATTTCCAAATATCAGCAGTTTCCCGGCCTTTATGCGCCGGTCTGCCCCTCAAAGCCCTTTATCACCATTACAAAGCTTAAATCGTCAAAATCCGCCGACGGCTCAATAACTGCGTAATTTGATATATCACTGCCGCTCGGCAATATTTCGGTTATGGTGCCTATTATAAGCCCGTCGGGGAATGTACCGCCAAGACTCGTCGTGACTACTCTGTCGCCGGCAGCCGCGCCGCTGCTGCGCGAAAGCCCCGTCATCCTGCACAGCCCATCCTCCGCCAGCGTCACCTCACCCGATATGCTGCCTATGTCCGACGTCCTATTGACAACAGCGCTTATGCTTATGTTCGGGTTGAGCACCGTCATTACCGTAGACTGCGACGGAGACACCTCATATACATAGCCGACAAGATAGCGCCCCTGCGCCACCACCGGGTCGTTTTGCGCAACGCCGTTGAGCGAGCCCTTATCTATGGTGAAGGTCCTGTAAAGCAGTTCGTTCGGGTCGCGTGCTATTACATTGGCTTCCTCAAGCTCAAAGTCTGCATTCTCCTGCTTTAAATCGAGAAATTGCTTATAATATTCGTTTTCCTGCTTCATTCTTTCATAATCCGTAAGCTGATTCTCAAGCTCTGCTATGCGGTTTTTAAGCTCCTCGTTTTCAGCACTTATCTCCTCGCTGTTGGCAAAATTATCGGATATTTCTCCAACCTTCCCGGAGAGAAAGGAGGTAAATCTCTGCACCGGCGTTGTTATCACGCTGATAAAGCTGCTCTGCGGAGAGGCATATCTGCTTATGGTAATGGTAAGTATCATGACTACAAGCAGAATCGCTATTACTGCCAGCAGTATTTTAAAACGGCGGCTTCTTAAGAATATCCTCATGTGTAACCACGCACTCTCCTTTTTCGCCGCCGCAATGCAGCAGCTTTATATCAATACTTGTTGCGATGCTGATATGTGTCAAACGGCAAATCCATCTCCAGCCGCTTTGCCGTGCCCTCGACCACACAGTCCAGCGGATTGTCAGCCACATTAACCGGCATGCTCGTAGTTTCGGAGACAAGTATGTCAAGTCCCCTGAGCAGAGCGCCGCCGCCGGTAAGCGTTATGCCCCTGTCGATTATATCCGCCGCAAGCTCCGGCGGCGTCTTCTCAAGCGTTCCCTTTATCGCGTCTATTATCTGGTTTACCGGGTCGGACAGAGCCTCGCGTACCTCCTGCGAGGTTATTTTTACGTTCTTCGGCAGGCCGTCGACAAGGTTGCGCCCCTTTATCTCCATTGACGCTTCCTCTTCGCCGTTAAAATGATAGGCGGAGCCTATCTGTATCTTGATCTGCTCAGCTGTCCGCTCGCCTATAAGCAGGTTGTGCTTTTTGCGTATATAGGTGATAATAGCCTCGTCCATATCGTCGCCGGCAACACGCACCGACTGCGCCGTAACAATATCGCCCAGCGATATCACCGCGACCTCCGAGGTGCCGCCGCCGATGTCGACCACCATGCTCCCTGTGGCGTCAGACACGGGAAGGCCGGCGCCTATCGCCGCCGCCATCGGCTCCTCTATAAGATCTACCATGCTGGCACCAGCCTGACGCGCCGCGTCGTAAACCGCACGGCTCTCCACCTCCGTCACGCCCGACGGAATGCATATAACAATCCTCGCGCGCGAAAACATCGAGCCCTTGAGCGCTTCCTTGATAAACTTTTTAAGCATCGCGGCGGTAACGTCAAAGTCGGCTATAACGCCGTCCTTAAGAGGACGCACAGCCACTATCGAGCCCGGCGTGCGGCCTATCATTTCCTTCGCCTCGGTGCCTACTGCCCTTACCGCATCGTTCCTCACGTCCACCGCAACAACCGAAGGCTCGCGCATTATTATGCCCTTGCCCTTTATACACACAAGCGTGTTTGCTGTACCCAAATCTATGCCGATATCCCTCGAAAACATCAATTCATACCCCTTTATAATTATAGTAGACTTTATGTGACGTCCCGCCCAACGGCCGCCGCCGTTGTCGATTTACATAATCTAAGTAATGTCAAGACAGCGAAACAGCCCAGCACGGCGTTTGCCGACTAAGCATGATTTCACTGAAAACATGACACGGCGGCAAATAAGTTTACATAATGTATTTAATGCGCGTATATTATAAGTTTGCTGTTTATTTATCAAATAATACATTATTTAAAGTATATAAACCTTGCCGCAGTTCATTTTTCTCATTTTATTATAACCTTGAGCCGGATATTAAACAATATAAAATTTACATAATTTCACATTTATTTACAATTTAAAGAGCTCTCTTCCGAGTGCTTCGTCCATATCCAGAAGATGCCGGTAAAACGAGTTGACAGGGAAGCCCATAACATTAAAGAAATCTCCCTTTATTCCCTTTATATACCTGCTGCCGAGGCCCTGTATCCCATACGCTCCGGCCTTGTCCATAGGCTCGCCCGTAGCGATGTAGGAATATATTTCCTCCTCGCTCATGTCGCAGAACTCAACCTCAGAGACCTCGTGGAAAAGCGCGGTTTTGTCCCTGTATTTCAGGCAGACGCCGGTGAAGACCGTGTGCCTTTTCCCCGAAAGCGCGCGCAGCATCTCCGCCGCACTTTTTTCTCCCGACGGCTTGCCCAAAATTTTGCCGTCTATCGCGACCACAGTGTCTGCTGCTATCACGAGAGAGTCATATTCACCGTAAACCGCCGACGCCTTCTTCTCTGCGATAAGCTCGGTCATGCGGCCCGGCTCGGTGCAGTCAACGCTCTCGTCTGCATCCGCGGGGCGCACAGCAAAATCGATGCCTATCATGTGCAGTATCTCGGAGCGCCTCGGCGAAGCAGAGGCAAGTATCACCTTTGTGCCCATGCAGCTCTACCTAACCTTCCTGTATACCAGCAGCGCTATGCAGATGAGCACTATCTGCAATATGTTGACGTTGAACTGGAAGCCGAAATTAAGCTTAAAGATTCCCAAATCAAGCAGAGGGTTGGTATTGCCGTAATTAAATGAGATAGCCTCACCGTAGGTCAGCCATTTAAGCGCCGGTATGCCGGAGGTGAGCTGCGCTATAAAGCCGCCTATGACCACTGCTGCGAGTATCAGAAATAAAAGTATGAATATGTCCTTGCTCTTTTTCATGCTGTCACTGCCTGTTCCTTAATATTTTTGCCGGAATACGCCGTCTGTTTTGAAACGTCCGCCGGCGCTCTCTTCTATTTTGTTATATCCTCCAAAGATAAATATCCTACCAGCGAAGTATTTTTCCGCCTGTATCATGCCGCTCATCTCACGACCGTTGTCCGACGCCCTAACCACCCAACGCCTAAGCTTGCTATTCTGCTCAAAGGCATCCGATAGTTAAAAAGCCGTCGCGTTGCATACAAACATGCTTGATTATATATCGCTAAAGAAGCATACCTGTATGACTTTACGCCGATATATCAACATCGCGGACGCCACCGCACAAACAGGCGGCCAAAAAACATGAGTTGTTATCCCGACTGCGCAGGCGGCATTATTATATTGCCGGTGCTCGCTTTTCAGCCGCGCCCGGTAGAGCCAAAGCCGCCCTCGCCGCGCTCGGTCTCGTTTAGAGCATCGGATTCAATAAGCTGCACTTTTAAAACCGGCGCTATCACCATCTGAGCAATGCGCTCAAACGGCCTTATGGTATAAGGCGAGTCCGACTGATTTATCAGCCCGACCTTTATTTCGCCGCGGTAGTCGCTGTCTATTACTCCTACGCAGTTGGCGGGAACTATGCCGTGCTTTATTCCAAGCCCGCTTCGCGCATATATAAAAGCGGCGCTGCCCTGCGGAAGCTGTATTGAAAGCCCCGTTGGTACTGTCACACGCCGGCCGGGCAGCAGGTTTATCTCCTCGTCAAGCAGAGCGTAAAGGTCCATGCCGGCAGACTCCGGCGTGGCGTATGACGGAAGAACTGCTCTTTCATTAAGCTTTTTTACCGTTACCTTAATGTCCATTGTTATTCCTCCGCTACAAGCGGCTTGTGCATCTGTATATAATCAAGATATTTAAAGCCTAGCCGTTCGTACAGTCTTGACGCGCCCTTGTTTGACTCCTCTACCTCTAACCTGAGCTTTACTGCCTTGTCACTGCATTCCTCCTCGATAAAGCTTATAAGCCTTGCGCCGAGGCCATGGCCCCTGAACTCGCTCAGTATGTATATCTCCTCTATCCATACCACTATGCCGCCGGCCTCGTTGGAATAGGTTATCGCCAGCAGTGCGTAGCCCGCCGGCCGGCCGTCGTGCTCTATAATATATGCGTCGGCGTAGGGCGAGCCGGAAATAACCGTGTCAAAGGTCCGCAGTATGTTGCTTTCCGGTATGCTTTTAAGCGCTGCACCGGACGAATAAAACTCACGTGACATCTTAAAAAAGCTGTCCTTATCGCTTATGCTCATGCGTCTTATCATAGCTGTCCTTCCTCTCCCGTATCATAAAAGCGGCGGCATTTCTGCCGCCGCCTCGGATTCAGAAAATATTATCGCTTATCTGTCCTTGTTCATCTTGTCCCTGAGCTGTCTAAGCTCACGGTTAAGGCGTTCGACCTCACGGCGCGCCTCATCCGCCTCCAAGCGTGCGCAGGCCGCCTCTTCTATATATTCCTTCATTTGCATGCGCAGCTGCTCGGCATCCTCCTTGGCCTTCTTGGAGTCGTCCAAATAATCCAGTGCAGCCAAAACCGCAACCATTGTCGTCGAAAGATACGGATTATCCTTTGCAAGATTGTCAAGACATCTGCTCAGCTCACTGCCCAGCGCCCTGACATACGCCTCGTCTTCCTCTGTATTTATCAGATAATCTATCCCGCCGACAACCAGCTTTATCTTATTTGCCAACGGTCTCACCTCTTTTTTGCTCTTTATATCTTGATTATACTATATCCCTCAAATATCGTCAACATAAAAACAAAAAAACAACCGCCCTATTGGGCGATTGCTCTACCTCCTGCAATGCAGGATATTAAGTGTCGGCATCGACTTATTTTCCCAGGCAGTCGCCCGCCAAGTATCTTCAGCACGAATGAGCTTAACTTCCGTGTTCGGGATGGGAACGGGTGGACCCTCACCGTTATAAACACCGACTTTTGATGACAAAAGGTATTTTAACACAGCACAATCTAAAATGCAAGTACTTTTTTAAAAAATTTTAAATTTTTCTTTAACACATAAGTTATTCTCTGCAACACGGCTAATCCCTGCGGCCTGGCTCTGCCTATAACATATAAATCATATCCGCCGCAATCCACTCTTTTTTATGCTCCGTGTCGTCGGGCAGGATTTACCGGCGGCATTTGCCGGCATAGAAGCAGATATTATCAAAAAAAAGCCGTCATAAAACAAAAGGAACTACACAATGTAAAGTGCGCGAATATGCGTCCAGGCTCAGCCTTAAAAACATTCTATAACAAAGCGCTCACTGAAAACGCGGGCATAAAAGCAAAACAAACGCACAATGTAAGGTGCGCGAATATGCGTCCAGGCTCAGCCTGGGTTAAGCAGAAACAATAAGATTGTTGCCATTTTTAGTATGGAGATGAAGCAGTGTAAATTCCTAATGTTATTAAACGTGTGGCTGAATTTGCTGGTACAAAAGTAAAATAAAAAGCTGAGTCCAAATGCAAACATGTCCAGACTCATTCTGATGTAAAGAGGCAGTAAAAGGGATTCCCCGCTCTTTTTTGCTTCCGGCCTTGAGCCGCAAAAGGTTGGCAGCGACAGCAGCCTGTCACGAGGACGTTTTAGCCCAAGCGGGTGAGCCGAGCGTGAACTTTTGCGGAAGAGGGCAACACATCCGGCCGCCTGAAGCGGATGAAGGGGGATTTGTTGGCGCAGCAATACAGAGCGGTTCGACGCGGCAGCAAGAAGCGCGACAGTATCGCAGGAGGTCAGACAAGAATCTGACGGATGACGTTCTTTTATGCCGAAGGCAAAAAAGTCAGAGCAAAAAGGATTTTGCCCGGCGTGTAGAGATACGCAAAAAAGACATTTTCGGCATTTTAGCGGCAGGAGTTGAGCTTTCGCACCCCGAAAAATGTTGATAGCAAGCCGAAGCGGCGCAAACGCGTTTTGGAGCGAGCAGCAAAGGCGCAGCATGACCTTTTGCGGAAAAGGAGGCTCAGCAGAATTAGTACGCCGGCGACGTGTCAAGAGACAACAAAAAAGATATTTGACCGTTTCGTTATATAGACGTGAGCTCGTGTGGTTTTTTCAGATTATTAAACGCAGGATTAATTCCGCGGGCGGAGTAGTAAAATAAAAAACTGAGTCTAAACGCGAACATGCGTCCAGACTCAGTCTGGTGGTGGGCCTTCAGGGACTCGAACCCGGGACCTACCGGTTATGAGCCGGTTGCTCTAACCAACTGAGCTAAAGGCCCTTCTGTTTACTAACAGCCTAAATATTCTACATTAAATTTAGCCGGATGTCAATACCTGATTTTATATTTTTAGCATTTATCAAATATTTCCCGTAAATTAATTTCACCCGTGGTCCGCACCTCACAGCTCAGTCATGCGCGTGCTGTCCCTCGCTCCGGCGCAGAAGGCCAAAGCATCGCACGCTGTCCCGCAATATATCACAGCGGTCATGCCCGCTCTTTTTCACGCTCAGCAGACATTCCCCGATATCAGCACGAATCAAACAGCGAACGGAATGCCGCCGAAGGATGAAAATGCCATTGCCAGTATGCCTATAAATATCAGGATAATCGGTATTCCTCTGAACGCCTTCGGCATGTCTGAAAAATTTAACCTTTTCATTCCCTCCGACACAAGGAAGAACGCCAGAGAATATCCGGCCGCACCGCCTATTGCCAAAAAGACCGCGCCGGCAAAGCCGCTCTCCATGCGCTCGGCAGCAAAGGGGATGACCAGTACGGCGGAGTTAAAGGCAGATAGGAGCATAATGCTCAGTGTGCTCTTTTTTGCGCCAAGCAGCCGCAGCACTATAAGCATGATAATATAAAGCACCGCTGCCGATATTATTATCGCAGTGTACACTATATAAATGTTATCGGTGACAAGCTTTACGGCGCTTACCGCCAAATACGACAGTATTGACAGTGCAACCGAGCAAACCGCTGTCATTGAGCAGAAACGCGCACGTTTTTTTGTCACAGCCATGCTTATTGCCTCGGATATTCCATACCCGCCGCTAAGCAGCAGATTCTGCGCAAGCACAAGCAGCAGGCACAGCAATAAAAGCTCAGTCATCATAGCCTATATTCCTTTCCGCATCCCGCCGCTGGCGGTGCTTTTCCGTTATCCACGCTGCCAGCGCCGCCGCGACGCCAAGCATCAGCATTCCAAAAAACGGCATAACAGCAGCGGGCATCCTGTGAGCTTCATCTAAAAGCGTTATTCCGAGCAGAGAACCGGTATATAAAAGCTCGCGTACCGCAGATACCACCAGTACCGCTGCAAAAAACGCCGCCGAGAACACCGCCGCGCTTATAAACGCTCCCTTTACGGTTTCCTCCTCATTCTGCCGGACAAGGCCTGTCACTATAAGCGGGTCTACGGCCGTCAGCGGCAGCACCGCGCCAAGGGTGTACATATCAAACAGCGACAGCTTGGTAAACACGAATCCCGCAAAGCACACGGCGGCCGCGCCTGTAACCACACACACCGCCGGCATGAGCCGCTTTGAAAGCACCCGTGAGGCAAATATGCTGACGGCCGTCACCGCGAACGCCGAAACAACAAAGGCAAGCCCCAGAAGCAGCGCGTTTATCAGCGAGGTGCCCATGAGTATTATCGGGAAAAGTCCCAGTGAAAAAAGCGGCACGGGACGTATGATGCTTTTAAAAAGCCCCTTAATCCTCTGCATTTTCTGCTGCCACCGCCTTTCTTTTGAATATCCGGCCCAACCATTTTGTCCTGAAATCCGACACAAGCTCGTCAAGCGCTTTGGACAGGCAGTTCATTATGAGTATTGCTATCGGCACGCCGTCACAGCTCCCTGCTCCAAGATATCTGAACAGCATGGCTATAATGCCGCAGCCGACGCCGAATAAAATGCGCGCCGCCGTCGTTTTCGGCGAGGTGACCGGGTCGGTTGCCATAAACACTGCCGCAAACAAAAGGCAGCCGAGCGACACCTCGAACACGGCGGAATAAAGTCTTGAGTCGAGGCGCGGAAATATAAAAGCTATAACGGCGCAGGCGGCCGGCAATGACAGCATTATCGACAACGGTGCCGTATGGCGGACAAGCAGATACAGCGCGCATGCAGCGAGCACCACTGTCGGCGTAGTACCCATCGGGCCGGGAAACCCGCCGAACGCCAGCTCAAATGCGCTTATATTTGGGGTTATGCCCAGCGCCACATCGGTAAGCGGAGACGCAGACATGACGGGCGCGCCTGTCGATGCGGAAAAGACTACCGGGTCGGGATATGACGACATTATCGCCGGGAAGGCCAGCGACATAAAAAGCCATGCTGCCGCCGCCGGATTAAATATGTTATTTCCCCTGCCGCCAAACGGTATTTTGCATATTAAAACTGCAAACGCACCGCCCAGTATGGGCAGCCACAGCGGCGCTGAGGCCGGACACAGGGCCGCCGTTATCATTCCCGTCACAACCGCCGAAAGGTCAGATATCGTATTTTTGCGCTTCATGACAAGGCAGGCTATGCTTTCACATATTATACACACTGCTACCGCCGACACCGTCACAAGCAGCGCATGCAGCCCGTAATAAAATACCGTTATCAGGTTTATAAAAGCAAGACATATGATTATATCAAGCATTATCATTCGGCTGGACTCGCCGTAGCTGTATCCCGCCGACGGTAGCTTACCTGTTTTCACTGCCGTTTTTCCT
The DNA here is from genome assembly GCA_944412495.1 of uncultured Clostridia bacterium. Taxonomy (GTDB): domain Bacteria; phylum Bacillota; class Clostridia; order Oscillospirales; family Acutalibacteraceae; genus Timburyella. The sequence goes on from CALYBL010000021.1 coordinate 71,908, forward strand.
CCTTGTTAAACAATACATGTACGCACCTGCGCACAACACTGCCGCGGCAAATATCGGAAGACCGTGCCGTCCTCTTACGTCCGCCTATTCGACGGACTGTATTTGTTTGTGCCTTCCTCACCTTCGAGACGCCTATTGCCGTGTGTTAAAAACAGTTTTGTGATTTCACTGCTTTTTTAATCAATCAGCCGTTCATTTGTATACATACGCAAAGGGCGCTCCGCACTTGTCAATACCGGCTGCCGCACAACATCAGAGATAAAGGACGCCTATATTGACCGGCATGCAGCATATGGCATCGGCTTTATTTTATCCGGGACAGTATTCGGCGTATGTCATGCCGTACCGGTGCTGCACCGTTAGCTACACGCTTTCCTCCTGCTGGCCGCCCTGCCGTGCGGCGTGCTCATAAAGCGCAGCCCTGCGAAGCACATTTGCCGACCTCGCGACTATTTTCGCCACATTTATACCAGACGGGCAGACGTATGAGCACAGTCCGCAGCCAATGCAGCTCTGCGCGCGCCTGAAATCCTCGCCGTTTATGTTTTCGTTCTGATAATCCCTTAGTATATAACATGGCATTATCTTTTTGGGGCAAACATTCACGCATCTGCCGCAGCCGATGCACGCTGTCGCATGGCGCGTCTCCTTGTCCGTCAGCACCGTTATGGCGGAAAGCCCCGGGAACACCACAGACGAAGCGGATATAGACTGTCCCATCATGACATTATCAGCGAGTATTCTGCCCGGCCTTAAATCGAGCGAGCAGTGCTCTATCAGCTCTATTATCGGGGTGCCGATATACGCCTCAATATTCTGGGGATTTCCCACCGCGCTCCCGCTGACCGTTATTATCTGCTTAAAGTTCAGCTTGTCGTCTGCGCAGGCATCGTACAGCGCTTTGGCGGCCTGCACCCCTATTATAAAGGCTCCGTCCGGCAGCATAGGCATAAACGGATAATTTCCGACAAGCTTTACAAGCTTTATATCGCCTATACTGTCGCCCGCTATCTTGCCGGCACACTCTTCACCGTATATAAGTATGTGCTTGCTAACACCGCCCATTGCCTGGGAAATAAGCCGGAGTCCGCCGCAAACCTCTTTTTTGTATTTCAAAAGCGCAGCCGTGCCGCTTGATGCAAAGGGACGGGAATCGAGCGACGATACCGCGGCGGCACAGCACGATTCATCTGCCTCAAGCAGCTTTTCGTACAGGAACACGCCGTCGGTCTCGTCTATTATCCCCGCCGCCTTGGCCCTCTCCGCGAGCTGGGAAAGGGTCATATCCGGCAGCGGTATGTCAAGTATGTCCTCTTCCTCGAGAGCCGTCTTATCATCTTCGCTCATTACAGAGCCCGCAGCACTCGTCTCTTCACCCTGCGCCGTGACATCCTCCGTGGCGCCGCTATCCTGTGCGGTCCCTCGCACAGCGTCCGTGCCGCTGATAGCTGCCGCGTCAGCTATTACCCCCTCGGCCGCGGCTTCATCCTCAGTAGTCTCCTCACCGCCTCCGCCGGAAGTCGATATCTGCAGGCAGCTTATCCGCCTGTAGTACGGATGCTTTTTCTCTGCAATTCCTTCATATATACCGTCAAAGGGAGAAATAATGCGCAGCTCCCTGTCCTCCCTCGCATATGCCAATATTTGCCCGCGCTGGACCTCGCTTCCTATTTTCAGCCCTTCGGGATAAAAATCTTTTCCGCCGGATTTGAGCGGCAGAAAAGCCGTTTTCGGCATGTCTGCGCAGAAAACCGGCCCGCTTAGCGCGGGTTCCTTTCGCAAATTCAATTTTATTCCACTATGTGGCAAATTAAACAACCTAAAATCACCTCTTGCATACTGCCTGTCCCATTAATATTATATAAATAGGCGGCAATTCGCCCGCGCTGCCGGGTGTAGAGTATGCCTGCTTTTGTTTGATAATAACGGCTTTATACGGAAGGAGCCCTTGCTTTGAATATAGAAATAATATCGCCCATACAGCTTAAGGTTGAGATGTCTGCCGAAGAGCTTAAGCAGCACGGGCTTTCATATAAGGATTTGGACTACGGTGATGAGGCGGCCCGAAGCTTTCTGCTTGGACTGCTCAAAAGAGCAAATGAAGAAAACGGCTTTAAGTACCGCTGCTTTTCCAAAATGCTTATTGAGGTTTTTCCCTCGCCCGGCTTCGGCTGCGTAATATATTTCACCTGCGTTGAGGAACGCGAATCAGGCAAAAAATCAAGACTTCGCCTCAAGCGCCGCTGCGGCAGCCCGTATATATACGAATTTGAAAACAGCACCGACCTGCTGGACTCGCTGAGGACCTTAGCCAAAGCCGGCATTCACATTGATAAAGATGCATACAGCGTTTTGTATCTTATTGACGGCAGATATAGGCTTGTAATATATCCTGCCGGAGAATATAAAAGCAGTATGCTGTTTATTTTAGAGGAATACGGCCGCAGGGCCGGCGGCAGTGCTGCATCAGAAGCATATCTGTCAGAGCACGGAAAAGTGCTGGCCGAGGGCGACGTTGTAGAAAAAATAGGCGGCCTGCTTATTTAACGTCTGTCGTGTATCTGAATATAAATGCTCCCGCGTCAAAGCTCAAGCCTATGATACTGTTCTGCGTCTGCCTCCTATATAATAATCATTTGCGGTACGCAGGCTCGCTGGATACAAGACCGTTTCATTCAGCCGGTCCTGCGAAGGAGCATGCATTCAATGCATATACAGTACAAGTCCGTGAATGTTCGGCAGCAAAGCGTACAGAGCAGCCGGCTGCAACTCTCATCTGCCCGCTGCATAAGTCATAACAGACGTGTACAGGCGGCAGAAGGTCTGACTATCGGCACTCACGCCTCATATGCTCCATAAGCGACTTTGGGTCGTCAGATTTAAGTATGGCGCTGCCGGCCACCAAAACATTTGCGCCGGCGGCCTTTACATACTCACAGGTAGTTTTATCAATGCCTCCGTCAACCTCTATATCAATGTCTATGCCGCGTCTCTCCGCCTCGGCTCTTATAGCGCTTATCTTGCCCTCCGCGACAGGCATATATGACTGACCGCCGAATCCCGGCTCGACCGACATCACCAGCACCATATCGAGTCTGTCAAGATAGTCAAACACCACGTTCGCAGCCGTCGCCGGTTTTATCGCCAATGCGGGCTTTGCACCGCAGGACCTGATAAAGTCAATGGTCTCTCCTATATCGGATCCGGCCTCATAATGAAAGCTTATTATATCTGCACCGGCCGCCGCAAACTGCTCTATATATCTATGCGGGCGGTCTATCATCAAATGCACGTCAAGCACAGTCTTATAGGTTTTATTTATAGACTCCAGCACCGGCAGCCCTATTGAAATGTTAGGGACGAACAGCCCGTCCATAACGTCTATGTGAAGCATATCCGCTCCGCAGTCTTCAAGCATATCAAGCGTCCTGTTAAGCACCGTGAAATCAGCGGTCAAAATCGACGGAGAAATTTTTATCATACCTCGTCTCCCCTTTTTCTTACTTTATTTTAATGTATGGTTATCCAAAGGTCAATACAATAATCTGGACTAATTTGCATAAAGACACATTAAATGAGCGGTTTCGTATATCCAGACTGAGTCTGGATGCAATTCGGCCGCAGTCTTCATACTGCTTTTCACCACTATGCACGAAAGTAAGCGTATATGCGTTAATCCAATTAACAGACTGAGTCTGGATGCAATCCGGCCGCAGTCTTCATACTGCTTTACGCCATTATGCACGAAAGTAAGCGTATATACGTTAGCTTGACAAATCCGGCAGGATCTGGCTCACTTTGAGGCAGTTTTTCTGCTGTTCCTGATAAAGCCTGAATCTATTAATTAATTAAAAAAGCGAGCAGTGCCGCGCTTTGCGCGGCACTGCTCGCTTTATTAAAAAGGGACGCGTTTTTATGCGCTCGGCTCCCCAAAGGCGGTTAACCGCCACCGGGCGCTGTCGGGCCCTGAACGCCCCCCTGATAATAGTCTATTCAGACAGTATCTTTTTGTGATTATATTTCCTATGCCTCTGCTGCTGCGGCTGACTTTTTGCCGATTACCTTGGCCTCTGGCTCAGAAAATACATAGTTTTCATCAACGGAAATAACAGGTATACCCGTAAGCATTGCCTCAAGCTTATGTGCAAAGCCGTTGCTTGAGCTTCTCGGCAGACCCGTTATTATATGACACGCCTTCGACCACTTAGCATGCAGTGCTACTGTTTCGGCCGGGTTATCATTGTAATACACTACTATATCAGCGGCCGATTTTTTTGATATGGCATACAGCGTATCCAATGCATCGGCACGCTGCTGCGCCGTCATGTCTACGGGCTGAACGCTTACCACCTCAAGCGGTGCCCCCAATTTCTCCGCGACAGCCCGTCCCTTTTCAATCAGTACATCGCATGAGGACTGTGCCGTAACACAGACAAGTACGGGCCTTTTTTTCATATATATCACCCTTTCCAATTTATTTGTTGTTATTGTACCACATGCGGCGGCTGTATCTTATGTCTTTTGTTTAATATTATGTAAACAATCTGTGAAAACAGACTTGACTTTTTGCGCCGCCATTTATGTGCCTCTTTAATTTATGCGCACTTTTGTTCTCATATACTGCTGACAAGTTTAAAAGGTACAATCCATATAAAAATAAAAAGCAGCGGTCATACGCACTGCTTATATAAATATTAAGTGATATAATTTACTATATTGTCTATTATGTCGGCAAAAAGATAGCCGAGTATTACGAGCACAACGCAGAAAAGGATTATAAAAATCACTTTAAAAAACTTGGATATTTTGCTTTTGGATTTATTGCGCGGCCGTGTCCTCTGAATTTTATCCATATGCATACCTCTAAAAACATTTGAGGTTATTATTTGCAGTTATCATCTAAAAATTCGTACATTTATCTATATTGAACATTAATTTTCGCTTTCTTTAAGCAAATAAAAAACAGCTATTGCCATTTTGCCTTTTATCGTATAATACTAAAAATGCAAAAGCAATTTGAAACGGCAAATATAATTTCCCTATTTCCGCTGACATACATCGCATTATCGATATTTTCCCTTATAAAATATAATAGCTCTAAGTCGCAACGCAAGGAGTAAATTAAACATACACAAAATAGATTATTCTGCAAATAAGAAAATGAAAAAATAAATCACAATGGTCTAAGGCCGGATGTTTTTGGAAAATTCACAGTATCATTAAATCAAATACGAATACCCGCCCCTGCAAAAGTGACGATAAAATATATGTCCGATATTACAACAACGCTCCCGAAGGGATGCTTTATTTATAAAGTGATCTTCTGACATACCCTCCAGAACGGCGGCCGCTATATTGCTACAGACAAGTATGCGATACGGCTCATACTATATATTAAAAGCGTCCGCAAAAGCAGTATAAAAAACAAAGGCCCGGCAACAGCCGGGCCTTTTTAGCAAAATAAAAAAGGCTGTGAAAACACAGCCATAAAGCACTTACAAAACAGAACGAAAGGAAGGAAAAAGGTCAAGCCCTCGGCCAATTAGTACTGCCAAGCTAAATGCGTCACCGCACATACACATGCAGCCTATCAACCCAGTAGTCTACTGGGGGCCTTACTGGCTTA
>CALYBL010000022.1 GCA_944412495.1 uncultured Clostridia bacterium
ACATCGGCAGAAAGCCATTCTTAAAGGAAAAAACGGCATAGCCACAAGGCTATACCGCATTCACACAACAATATTTCATTGAGATACAAAAGCCCTTGGGGCACCTTCCTTACGGAGGGTGCCCCAAGGGCGGATTTTTTATATGCATTATTTATTTAATTTCGTCTATGTCGCATCTGCCGGCCATGTACTTCTCATACCACTGACGCGCCTGAGTAATATTTCCATTAACAGTGTTCACAAGGTCGTCGGCGCTCTCAAATTTGCGCTCATCTCTAAGAAAATCAAACAGCTGCAGCCGGACCTTTTTCCCGTACAGGTCGCCGCGGTAGCCTATTATATGCGTCTCCGACAGCGGATAATCCACACTGTATGTAGGACGCAGCCCTATGTTCGTCACGCCCGGAAGCCAGCTTCCGTCCACATTCACCAGCGATATGTACACGCCGTATTTCGGCAGCACGATATTTTCGGGATATCTCTGGTTTATCGTCGGAAAGCCGAGTGTGCGGCCGCGCATGTCCCCTTTTATAACCTCAGCCTCAAAGCCGAACGGTCGGCCGAGCATGCCGCCGGCAAGCGCCATGTCGCCCTCGCCTACAGCCTGCCTTATCGCAGTGGAGGAAGCATGCATCCCGTTATAGGTTAAAATGCCGCTGACATTCAAAGCTATGCCGTGCGCAGAGCATATCTTCTCAAGCTCTGCACTGCCCATACGGTCGGAGCCCATAATAAAATTGCTGCCGCAGCTTATAGCCCTGACATGAAGCCGGTCTGCAAGGATATCCATAAACTCATCCGCCGTATATGCCCTCACCTCTGCAAAGTCAAGTATGTACATGCAGTCGGCGCCAAGCGCACGGATGATATCTTTCTTTTCATCCTCGCTCACTATTGCCGGCGGCGCGCTTCCCGTCAGCACTGAAAGGGGGTGCTTATCAAACGTGAGCACGCCGGTGCGCATAGTGCCTTTATATCGCAGCGCGGACTCTATCACACGGCGGTGGCCTATATGAACGCCGTCAAAATATCCCATGGCAAGGCTCAGCCCTTTAGACTTATCACGGCTGCAAATATCCCTGTATATCTCCAAATAAATCACCCGGTAAAAATAAATATGAGCTTATCTCAGATTTCGGTATTAGGCTCTGTAACGGCAAGGCAATAGTCCAAGGCAAGAAGAAGCCGTTTTCAATAGCTCGTTTTTAATAATAAGCTCGACGCACGGCGCTATACTCTTATGAGGCAGGCGTGCTTTAAAACACCGCGCTCAGAGTCCACACTGCCAAGGCCCAAAAAGCCGCTGTCATCATATATCCTCACGATTTGTGAGGGCGTGCCGTCAAGCTTTACTCTGTCCATGCTCAGCCATCCGCCGTTTGACAGCCGCGCCGACTGCGCCGGCGTCACAAAGGCGGCGGAATATGCAAAAAAAGCAGCATCTGCCGGAATCACGCTTTTAAGAGGGTCTAACGCCACGTCTTCTATCTTAACACAGCCGCTTTCGCCAAAGCCGCAGGCAGCCGTGCGCCTGAGCGAGTCGAGATGCGCGTATGTACCCAGAATCTCTCCGACGTCATCGGCAAGCGTGCGTATATATGTCCCTGACGAGCAGGCTATGTCGAGCAAAAACTGCTGCCGGCATTTGTCAAACGACAGCAGGTCTATGCTGTATACCGTTACCCTCCGCTTTTCGCGGTGTATCTCTTTTCCCCTGCGTGCCAAATCATACAGCCGCACTCCGTCCTTTTTGACGGCAGAGTACATGGGCGGCACCTGCTCTATCTCGCCGGTAAAGCCCTTAAGCGCACGCCGTATGTCGTCTTCTCCCACAGCCATATCTGACCTTGCGACAACGGCGCCTGTCTTATCCAGCGTATCAGTCCTTGTGCCTAAGCTTACCCCCGCGGTATACCGCTTGCCGGTATCCGGAAGGTAGCCAAGCAGCTTTGCCGTGCGGCCCAGCATCAGCACCATGACGCCCGTCGCCATAGGGTCGAGCGTACCGGCGTGGCCTATTTTCTTAACCCCGGTTATGCCGCGTATCTTTGCCACAACGTCAAACGACGTCCAGCCCTCCGGCTTGTCTATTATCAGGAATCCGTTCATACACTCTCCTGCTTAATTTTCATAAAATAAGTTTACCGTCCAATCTGCCAATTTCACAAAGCGCAGATGTTAAGGATGCGTTAATCGGCAGAGCACTTTCCTGCGCCGGAGGTCACAGGCCGTGCCGCGACAGCAGTTCCTCCGCCTTTTTCACGAGCGCAGACTTGACCTCCGCTTCGCTGCCCTTTATGCGGCAGCCGGACGCCCTGAGATGCCCGCCGCCTCCGAACGCCCGGCAAAGCTCGGAGGCGTCTGCCGGCGGATGGGTCCGCACCGACGCCTTAAAGCCGCCCTCCTCCGACTCCTTAAGCGTAATTCCCACTATTACGCCCTCTATCTGGCGCGGGAAGGCAGACAGCCCCTCTATGTCTTCATCGGACGCGCCCGTCTTATCAAGCATGGAGCGCAGTACCGTTATAACTGCTACCCTGCCGCCGCAGTAATATTCGAGCGTATTGGTGACGAGCCGCTCAAGCTCTATTGCCGATTTGCTCTTGGTCTCAAACAGGCGGCGGTTTATTTCTTCTATATCTATCCCCGCTTCAAGCATTTGCGCCGCTATATAGTGCGTGCGTGCGGTGGTATTGGAGAACCTGAAGCAGCCGGTGTCAGTCGATATCCCGGTGTATATACACTCGGCTATGTATTTGTCTGGCTTAACGCCTAACTGCTCCGCAATATCGTACAAAATCTCTGCTGCCGCCGCGCTCTCGGCATCGACATAGGTTATATCAGCATAGCCGGTGTTTGACACATGGTGGTCTATGCAGAGATTTATCTTTCCGGCATATGATTTGTATTCGCCCAGCAGCTTTACGTCAGCAACATCAGCGGCGATTATGCTTTCCACTTCAAAATTACACGTCACTGCGTCGCCGACAAGGCGGGAATACATCGCCGGAATATCATCGGCACATGCTACTGACGCTTTTTTGCCGAGCCTCTTTATTATTCCGCACAGACCGCAGGCCGTACCTATCGTGTCCCCGTCCGGCGAGGCGTGCATGAGTATAAGATAATTGTCATGCTCTTTAATATAATTTATCACCGACTGAAGTCCAGACATATTGTCCACCTCTGTTAAATAAATTGTCGTTAAACGTCTTCGCGCTTGTTTAAGGAAACAGCAATACGGCATTTGATTATTTTCTGTTCAATCAAGCTGATTTACCGTCACACACATAATATTAAGCGGCAAGCCTCAGCATGGGCGCTATGACCATTGCAGTCTTGGCCACGGTATTCGGCGGCAGGAATATTTTTCATTTAAGCCCTGTCCCTGTTTTAACGGCGCGGTGCCGGCAAAAGCATCGCAGCTCAAGCGCTGTACGTATTTTAACAAAAGGGCAGACATGTCTGCCCTTTTTGCCCTTAGTCCGCAATTAAAATATCGCAGCAGCAAAGCTAATCCGCCTTGTCCTTTTGCATATCCTGCCCTTTATGCAGGCTGTCTATTATCTTCGATATACCCTCGGCATACTGCACGCTGTCGTCGGCTATAAATTTAAGCTCCGGCATCTTGCGCAGGCGTATATTCTCATTCAGCCTGCTTCTTATAAAGGCCGCGGCATGCTGCAGCCCTTCGACTGCCTTTCTTGCCGTGTCGCCGCCCTCAACGGCGCTTATATATACCTTTGCATACGATAAATCGTTCGTGAGGTCGACCTTCACCACGCTGAGCATACCTGTCACCCGCGGATCCTTGACGTCCCTTATTATATACGCCAGCTCACGTCTTATATCCTCCGCCACGCGCCCGACTTTATAGCTTGGCATGACAAATTCCTCCGTTTAGCGGCGGCTTTTCACCGCCTGTTTTAGCATCTGCTTCATAGGCTCTCCACGCCACAGCCGCACACGGCCGGGCGCTGTGCCTTATCAGTCGCGGTATTCCTCCACGATAAATGCTTCGAATATATCGCCGACCTTTATATCGTTGAATTTTTCAAGACCTATACCGCATTCATAGCCCTGGTTTACCTCTTTGACGTCGTCCTTAAAGCGGCGCAGTGAGTCTATCTTGTCCTCCGCCACAACTATGCCCTCGCGGACAACCCTTATATTGGACGCGCGCGTCACTTTGCCGTCCAGCACATAGCAGCCGGCAACGGTGCCCACACTTGATATTTTGTACACTTCGCGAACTTCTATGCGCCCTATATCGACATCCCTGTATTTTGGCGCCAGCATGCCCTTCATCGCACTCTTTATCTCATCTATGCAGTCGTATATCACGCGGTAGAAGCGCATGTCTACGCCCTCGCGCTTGGCATTTTCCGACGCTACCGGGTCTGGACGGACGTTAAAGCCGACTATTATCGCACCTGAGGTGTTTGCCAGCATTACATCGGATTCGCTTACCGCGCCGACACCGCCGTGGATAACCTGAACGTGCACCTCCTCGTTGGAAAGCTTTTCAAGCGACTGCTTTATTGCTTCCACCGAGCCCTGAACGTCGGCCTTTACTATTATGTTCAGCGTCTTTACCTCGCCGCTCTGTATATGGGAGAAGAGGTTTTCCAGCGTGACCTGCTCGCGCTTGCCCCATATCTCTTCTTTTGCTTTCTGCTTGCGCTGCTCCACCAGCTCGCGGGCCAGCTTTTCATCAGATACGGCGTCAAATGCATCGCCCGCCTCCGGGACCTCCGCAAGGCCTATTATCTCCACAGGCACGCTCGGCCCTGCCGATTTAATTCTCTCGCCTCTGTCGTTCACCATTGCCCTTACGCGTCCGACAGAGGTGCCGGCTACTATAACGTCACCTGCATTGAGAGTGCCGTTTTGTACCAGCACGCTCGTCACCGGGCCGCGGCCCTTGTCCAGCCGCGCCTCAATAACAGTACCCTTCGCGCGGCGGTTGGGATTGGCCTTGAGCTCCATCATATCCGCCACAAGCAGTATGCTATCAAGCAGCTTGTCTATGCCCTCGTTCTTAAGCGCCGATACAGGTACACAGATGGTGTCGCCGCCCCATTCCTCCGGCACGATATTATATTCGGTGAGCTGCTGCATCACACGCTCCGGAGAGGCCTCCGGCTTATCCATCTTGTTTATCGCAACTATTATCTGAACATCCGCTGCCTTGGCGTGGTTAATAGCCTCCACCGTCTGCGGCATTATGCCGTCGTCGGCCGCAACCACCAGCACCGCTATGTCCGTTACCTGTGCGCCGCGCTGGCGCATGGAGGTAAACGCCTCATGGCCGGGAGTATCTATAAACGTTATGTCCCTGTCATTGACCTTTACCATATAAGCGCCTATGTGCTGGGTTATGCCGCCAGCCTCAGTCGACGTAACATGTGCGTGGCGTATGGTGTCCAGCAGCGAGGTCTTGCCGTGGTCAACGTGTCCCATCACGACTACTATCGGGGCGCGCGGCTCAAGATTCTCGGCCGCGTCGTCGGTGTCGTCTATTATCATTTCCTCAATGGTTACGACCACCTCGCGCTCAACCTTGGCGCCGAGCTCTGTCGCCACCAGCTCCGCCGTGTCGAAGTCTATCGTCTGCGTAACGGTGGCCATAACGCCAAGCTGCATGAGCTGCTTTATGACCTCGGCCGCCGTCTTCTTAAGCCTTGACGCCAGCTCGCCAACCGTTATCTCGTCGCCTATAGTCACCTTTATCGGAGTCTTCTTTATGCGCTCAAGCTGCATGCGGCGGAGCTTATCCGCCTCCGTCTCGCGCTTGCTGCCATACTGCTTTTTGGAGTTCGGCCTGCGGCCTATCTTCTGCTTGTGCACGCCGCTGTCCTTTGTGGCCTTCTGCGAGGCTATTTCCTCGTATTTCTCGTTGTATTTGTCAAGCTCCACCTGCGAGGCCCTGGTGTCTATAGTGCGCATTTTAGCCGGGCCGCGGTTCGGATGCTCCTTCGGCCTGTCGTCCTTCTCGGCTGCCTTATCTGTGCCGGCGTCTTCGGCCGTGTCGTCTGCCTTAGCCTTCCCCTCAGCAGCAGCGCTTGACGACTGCTTCGCCGCCTTCATCATATTCGCTATTTCCTGCTGCTTCGCAAGCATGTCGGCCTTTTCCTTTTCTTTGGTCTTTTTGCTCTCCTCACGAGCCTTTTCACCCTCGGCAAAATATTCGTCAAAGCTCTCTACCTGATTATTCTGCGTCAGATAGTCAAATATTACGTCGAGCTCCTCCTCCTCAAGCGCCGTCATACTCTTTTTGGCAGTCGGAAAATAATTTTTCAGCAGCTCGACTATCTCCTTGCTCTGAAGTCCGAAGTCTTTTGCCACCTCGTGCACCCTATATTTGATAAGCATATATAACCTCCATTAACCGGCGCACCGCCGCATTTAATATTGTATCTGTAAAGCACCGCCGTACTGCAGCAGAACTCTGTCAAAAGCCGTTAAGCCGTATGCGGTACCAAAGTCATCGCCCTCAGCGCAAAGCTGTGCGCCTAATGCTTTACCTTGTGTCCTTTAATCCGCCGCACAAAGCTCTCTTATCCGCTTGGCAAAATTAATGTCTGTTACCGAAAGCACCCCCGAACGCCTGCCCAGCGCCCGTGCCACGCCGTCCATATCCATATTAAGCCTTATCATATCAATGCCGCCTGACTCGCAAAGCCGTGCCGTATTTCTCAGCGTGCGGTCGGAAATATCGCTTGCAACAAGCACTAACGCGCATCTGCCCTTTTTCACATCGGCCTCAGTCATATTATAGCCAAATGTCATTTTTCCAGCCTTTACGACAAGCCCCAAAAACAGCATCAGCTTATCCATTTTCTATCTCCTCCAAAAGCCGCTGATATATCTCATCAGGAATCTCACACTCAAACGCCTTGTTAAGCCGCCGGGATTTTCTCGCTTTCTTCAGACATTCGGCATCATTGCAGATATATGCACCTCTGCCGGATTTTTTGCCGGTTTTATCTATACTTATTTCCCCGTCCGGCGATTTTACAACACGTATAAGCTCCGACTTCGGACGCCGCACCGAGCACCCGGTGCACATTCTTTCGGGTATGTGCCTAACCTTCATATGTCATCAGTCCCCTTAAGGCCGTATGCTTTCTATTCGCCGTAAAAGCCGCTTGCCGGAAGTATGTCTATCTTCCAGCCGGTGAGGCGCGCAGCAAGACGGGCGTTCTGGCCCTTGTTGCCTATAGCCAGCGAAAGCTGCTCGTCCGGCACCGATACACGACAGGAGCGGGTCTCGGAATTTACTATTTCCACGTTTACTACGTCCGCCGGAGAAAGCGCAGCGGCTATAAACTCCTCCGGATTTTCTGAGTATTTAACTATATCTATCTTCTCGCCGCCGAGCTCCTCAACTATCTTGTTCACGCGTGCGCCGCGCTGGCCTATGCAGGAGCCGACTGCGTCCAGATTTTCATCCTTTGAATAAACCGCCATCTTTGTGCGTGACCCAGCCTCACGGGATATCGCCTTTATCTCTATCTCCCCGCTGTATATCTCGGGGACTTCCAGCTCGAACAGACGCTTTACAAGTCCGGGATGCGTGCGCGATATCATTGCGCGCGGGCCCTTGCCGGTGTCCTTGACGTCCACTATAAATACCTTTATGTGGTCGCCCTCCTGAAACTCGTCACTCTCAAGCTGCTCGGAGCGCGGAAGTATCGCCTCCGCCTTTCCTATCTCTACAGTCACAGCGCCGGTTTTCGGGTCGACGCGCTGCACCACCGCCGTGACCAGCTCCTGCTGGCGGCTCTGGAATTCCTCCATCATCTGGCCGCGCTCGGCCTCTCTTATTCCCTGCCTTATGACGTGCTTTGCCGTCTGCGCAACTATTCTGCCAAACTGGTTTGTGTCAAGATGAATCTCCACGAAATCGCCGGTCTTGGCCTTGGAGTCGTATTTTTTTGCATCCGCAGGAAGTATCTGTGAATATACGTCCTCCACCTCGTCGACTACCTCCTTGCGTACATACACGTCAAAGGTGCCGTCAGGTATGTCTATATCACAGAAAACGATATCCTTACCGCCGTAATCGCGCCTTACCGCCACTATTATAGCATTCTGTATCTTTTCCGCAAGATACTCCGCCGGTATTCCCTTCTCCTTTTCCAGCTGGCTTAAAGCTTCAAAAAACTCGTTATTGTTCATCTTATGTCGCCGTGCCGCTTACGGCCTCACCCTCCAAAATAATATTTTGTTTTTTAGCGCGGCTGTTTTGTGTTCTATATTTACTTTTATATGTCCTCGTCGAGCTTGACCTTTGATACGTCCTTGCCGGAAAAGCTCAGTATTTCGCCATCCGAGCGAATGGATATGTCGCCGTTCTCACCGTACCCAAGCAGCGTGCCGGCATATTTCTTCGCGCCGTTTACCGCCCTATACAGGCTTACGATTATGTCCCTGCCGGCCATTTTCTCAAAGTGCTCCTTACGCCTCAGCTCGCGGCCTATGCCGGGTGACGTTACAACCAGGCAGTACTGCTTATCGATAAAATCATATTCGTCAAGCAGCGGATCTATCTCTCTGCTCATATTCTCGCAGTCGGTTATGTTTATGCCGCCGGGCTTGTCTATTATTATATTAAGATAATAGTCGCCGCCCTCCTTGACAAAGCACACATCCCATATCTCAAGGCCGAGTCTTTCGGCTACCGGCCTCGCAAGCTCCATGGTTCTTTCGGCTACACCCGCTGAAGGCATATTATCTTCCTTTCTTATCCAAACATGCCAAAACAAACGAAAGAGCAGGTTACCCTACTCTTTCCCTCAGTCTTACTTCTATAGAAGTATATCACATCTCTTTTATAATTGCAAGCCCATTCTTAACAATTTTGCACGTCTTATATATATTGTATATTATACCCAGTGCAAATAATAATTTCACGGCGGATTTTGCTTTGTCACGTCTGCTTTCCGTTTCTTTTTCTCTGCTCAGCACCGCCTATTCCTCCATCTGCTTGCCCAAAAACGCGGCGGCAACCTGCGCAAGCTTTATATCCGACTCGCTGGGTACTGTATTCGACGACTCCGGCTCCAGCATTATTACCGCACCCATGATGTCGCCTGCGGAAATTATGGGCATTATTACTCCCGCCGCGCGGTCAATGCCCTCAAGCGGATTTACCCTCTTTACGTCGCCCTGCTTAAATATATATGACCTGCGCGCCTCCATTATCTCTTCAAGCTGCGGCGATACCCTGCGCTCAAGCATCTCTTTTTTTGATACTCCTGCAGCGGCTATGCAGTGATCCCTGTCGCATATAAGCACCGGCATCGCCGTGCCCTTGATAAGCACCTCTGCGTACTGTGCGGCAAACGGCGACATCTCGCCTATAGGCGAGTATTTTTTGAATATGACCTCGCCCTCGCCGTCGGTGTATATCTCAAGCGGCGCCCCTTCGCGTATCCTCATCGTCCTGCGTATCTCCTTAGGGATAACTACCCTGCCGAGATCATCTATCCTTCTCACTATGCCTGTTGCTTTCATTATATTAACCCTCCTGTGGATATTATCAACTAAAAAGTTTTCTATGTTATTATCCGTAGGAAAATTAAAACTATTCAGGTAATTTTAATTTAGTGTTTTGGGAATTTATTCTGTATTGCATCAATTTTGATTTACATAATAATAGCTGAGCTGTAATAAAATTTCATTTCAGCCTTTCGCGCGATATAATATGTTTTAATAAGACATGCGGCAAAGCCGCATTCTAATGCGGCTGGCGCGACGGTCGACCGGCATATTTGGTATTAAAGTATTGACTTATCCCAGAATAAAGAGCAAAATTTGAACAGACAATTTTAAAGCGCGCTTAACAATTACGAAAGGTTGGACTTATATGGATAAAAAAGAATTCGCCCGATTCATGTCACAGAAGCGGCAGGAGGCCGGGCTTACTCAAAAACAGCTTGCCGACAGGCTGTATGTCGATCACAGCACGGTTTCAAAATGGGAGCGCGGGCTAAGCTACCCGGACATAACTCTGATATCGAAAATATGTCAGATACTTTCGATAAGCGAGCACGAATTCCTCACTGCCTGCGAGGACCAGCAGTCACGCAGGGAAAAGGTTCAGGCGCGCCGTTACCGCGGAATAATACTCACGCTACAGCTTATATTTGCCGCCGGCTATATATGTGCTCTTATTCCGTGCTTTATCTGCAATCTGGCCATTGACCATACGCTGAGCTGGTTCTGGATTGTTTTCTCCGCTCTTCTGTTTTCCGCTTGCATAACAAATCTTCCGTTTATTTTAGTCAAAAGGACAAAGCACACCCTGCTTATAACATCACTATGCGCTGCTGCGGCCCTGTTTATTATGCTTGCGGTGATTGCATGGCAGACGGGTGGCTTTGACAGCATTAAAGAAATAGCAGCACCGATTGCTCTTGTTGTTTTAGCATATTTTGCAATAATGCTGATATTCAGATATCTGCCTGTAAACATTACTCTCAAGGTCGGGCTGAGCCTTCTAATAGCGGCAGCGGCCGCGCTTATCGGCATGATTGCCGGAAATGGCGCTGCAAGCCCTTTCGACGCCTATGTCAATCCGCTGGTGTGGAATGACGCCGCAGATTATGCAAACAAGATAACCTTTCTTTCCATGTCGGCAGCCGGCATCATATGCTCTGCGGCGGGAATAGTACTCCTTATAAGAAAGACGCTAAAGCATCGCAGGACTGCATAGGTTTTCAGTGGACGTATCTTTGGGCGTATCTTCTCATGACTAACGGCTGCATCGCTGACAGGATTGTTCGAAAACTATGCTTAGAGGCCCCGCCCAAATCCCTTTTTCAATTTTATTACAGCAGCAAATTAATGCAACGTCTCAATTTATACAGAAAATATATAGCCATGTTTCGTGGCGGCTGTTTCGTCAGTATAGTTGCCCTCCTCTGAACTGATAGTTTAAGCGGGTTGCGGCAGAGCCGGATCCGGACTCAAGCCCTAAATGGACACCCAACATGCTATCGAATTGCATTCCCCGCTGTAAGAAACAAGCTTCATCAGGCAGCAGCCTGTGCGATGCACCGTTGTCTGCTGTTTTATATGCTTTTGCTTAGTAAAGAAAGGCTTTCCTTGGAAGGTCTTCCTTTTCAGTCTCAGATAAAACCGGGGTTGCTTCGTTTAATCGGATAAAAAAGGCAGACGGGCGGATATCTCCGCCCGTCTGTTGTCGGGGAATTATATCTCAAAATATGCAGAATATATCTACATATTTGAGTAGCCTTCCAGGAATGCGTCCACTTCCTTTGCGCATTCTCTTCCCTCATTTATCGCCCAGACCACCAACGACTGGCCGCGGTGCATATCGCCTGCGGCAAAAACTCCGGGCACGCTTGAGGCATATTTCCCGCTTTCCGTCTTTACTGTATTGCGGGGTGAAAGCTCTATTTTAAAAGCATCGGATATATATTTCCGGCAGCCGGTAAAGCCTGCAGCTATTATAAGCAGCTCGCAGGGAAGCGTTTCCTCGCTGTCCTTTACCGGTACGAGCTTGTGATTCTCGTCAAAAGCCATTTTAATCGTTTCGACCGCCGTTATATTGCCCTGCTTATCGGCTATCACCTTGTTAACCGTCGTGCTGTAAACGCGCGGATCGCTGCCAAACACGGCGATGGCCTCCTGCTGGCCGTAATCTGTTTTGCATATCTTGGGATATTCCGGCCATGGGTTGTCGGCGCTCCTTTCATCGGGAGCCTTGGGCATAAGCTCAAGCTGCACGACCGATGCGCAACCGTGCCGTATGACTGTGCCGAGGCAGTCGTTGCCGGTGTCACCGCCGCCGACGATTATCACGTTTTTGTCCTTTGCGTTTACATACTCGCCGTCCTTAAAGCCGGAGTTTAAATAGCTTCGGGTATTCTGCGTAAGAAAATCCACGGCGAAGTATACTCCCTTAGCGCCGTCCCTGCCCTCTGCCTGAACATCGCGCGGCTGCTCGGCACCGCAGCATAGGACCACGGCGTCGAACTGCTGCATCAGCGTTTTTGGCAGCACATCCTTGCCGACATTGGTGTTCGTGATAAATCTGACGCCCTCCGCCTTCATAAGGCTGACACGGCGCTCGATAACGCTCTTATCAAGCTTCATATTGGGTATTCCGTACATCAGCAGGCCGCCTATGCGGTCATTTTTTTCATATACCGTGACGTGATGCCCCCGCTTGTTGAGCATGTCCGCGCAGGCAAGCCCCGAGGGGCCTGAGCCTATGACAGCCACCTTTTTGTCGGTGCGCAGCTCCGGCGGGCGCGGGCGCATATAGCCCTTTTCATAGCCCTCCTCGATTATGGCCAGCTCGTTTTCCTTTATCGTAACGGGTCTGTCGTTGACCCCGCACAGGCAGGCGACCTCGCACAGCGCCGGACACACCCTGCCGGTGAACTCCGGAAAATTGTTGGTCTTGAGCAGCCTCGAAAGGGCATGCCATGTATTGCCGTGATATACCTCGTCGTTCCATTCGGGGATAAGGTTATGCAGCGGGCAGCCGGTTGCCATTCCGTGCAGCATCATGCCCGACTGGCAGAACGGCACGCCGCAGTTCATGCAGCGCGCGCCCTGCTCGCGCCTCTCGCTTTCGGGCAGAGGAATATGAAATTCCTCAAAATCCTTTATGCGCTCAAGGGGGCTTTTTCCCGGCATCTCATCTCTCTTATATTCCAAAAAACCTGTTGGCTTTCCCATGACATTACCTCCCCGTATTCTGATAAAACGCTTCTATCTGCGCTTCTTCTCTGCCCATACCGGACTTTTCAAGTGCGGCTATGGCGGCAAACATCCTGCGGTAGTCGTTCGGCATTATCTTCTTAAACTGAGGTATATACTCCTCGAAATCGTTAAGTATCATTTTTGCCTTTTTCGACGACGTGTTCTGGTAATGCTCGGTTATAAGGCTCTTAAGCTGCTCTATATCGGCGTCGTCCGAAAGATTCTCGACCGAGACAAGCTCCTTATTCACCTTGCGGTACAGGTCATGATTACTGTCGAGGACATATGCTATGCCGCCGCTCATGCCGGCAGCGAAGTTTTTGCCTGTCGGGCCGAGTATCACTGCCACTCCGCCCGTCATGTACTCGCAGCCGTGGTCGCCGACGCCCTCGACAACAGCCGTCGCGCCGGAGTTGCGGACGCAGAAGCGCTCGCCGGCCACGCCGTTTATAAACGCCTTGCCGCTTGTCGCGCCGTACAGCGCGACGTTGCCTATTATAATGTTGTCCTCAGCTGCAAATCTGCTCTTTTTGGGCGGATATACTACAAGCTTTCCGCCAGACAGGCCCTTGCCGAAATAGTCGTTGCTGTCACCGGAAAGTGCTATAGTAACGCCCTTAGGCAGAAAAGCGCCAAACGACTGTCCGCCGCCGCCTGTGCATATTATGCGGAAGGTGTCGTCCTCAAGCTCGCCGCCGAACCTGCGGGTGACCTCAGCGCCGAACAGCGTGCCGACCGTCCTGTCGGTGCTGGACACGCTGAGCTTGACCTCGCCCGGCTCGCCGCTCATAAGATTCTGCTGCAGCTTCGGTATTATGACCCTTTCGTCGACCGTCTTTTCAAGCTCAAAGTCATATTTGTCCTCGGCTTTGTAATGGCAGGTGCCTTCGTAGGGTTTTGCGAGTATCCTTGAAAGGTCGACCAGCTTTCCGCGCGGTGCTGCGGAATTTTCGCGCTTTCTGAGCAGGTCGGAGCGTCCTACCATCTCGTTTACCGTGCGTATGCCGAGCTTTGCCATAATCTCGCGCAGCTCCTGCGCTATGAAGTACATGAAGTTTATAACGTACTCCGGCTTGCCGGTAAAGCGCTTTCTCAGCTCCGGATTCTGCGTTGCAACGCCGAACGGGCAGGTGTCAAGGTTGCAGACTCTCATCATCATGCAGCCCATGGTCACCAGCGGTGCAGTGGCGAAGCCGAACTCCTCGGCGCCGAGCATACAGGCAATAGCCACGTCGCGTCCGCTCATCAGCTTGCCGTCCGTCTCTATGCGCACGCGCGAGCGCAGGCCGTTTTGCATAAGCGTCTGATGCGTTTCGGCAAGGCCCAGCTCCCACGGCATGCCGGCGTTGTGGATGGAGTTGCGGGGCGCGGCGCCGGTGCCGCCGTCGTAGCCCGAAATGAGCACCACGCTGGCTCCTGCCTTCGCAACGCCGGACGCTATCGTGCCGACGCCAGCCTCGGAAACGAGCTTTACGGATATATCGGCCTTGCTGTTTGCGTTTTTAAGGTCGTATATCAGCTGTGCCAAATCTTCTATCGAATAAATGTCATGATGCGGTGGCGGCGAGATGAGCGACACTCCCGGGGTCGAGTATCTCGTCTTTGCAATCCACGGATATACCTTCTTGCCGGGCAGATGCCCTCCCTCGCCGGGCTTTGCGCCCTGCGCCATTTTTATCTGAATTTCCTTAGCGGATACCAGATATTCGCTGGTAACGCCGAATCTGCCGGACGCCACCTGCTTAATGGCGCTGCAGTATTCCGGAGAAGACAGCCGCTCCGGCAGCTCGCCGCCCTCGCCGGAGTTGGACTTTCCGCCTATCCTGTTCATGGCAGCGGCCATGCACTTGTGCGCCTCCTCTGAGATAGAGCCGTAGGACATGGCGCCCGTCTTAAAGCGCTTTACTATGCTATCGACCGGCTCCACCTCGTCTATTGGTATCCCGCCGTTTTTATCGAACACGAAATCCAGCAGGCCGCGCAGGGTGTGCGGCTTGGTCTCATCGTCCACCATTGCAGTGTATTCCTTGAATTTCTCATAGCTGCCCGTGCGTGTCGCCTGCTGCAGTGCGACGATTATCTCCGGCGAATACAGGTGGTCATCCTTGTCCCTACCGCTCCTAAGGTTATAGCTGCCGGAGGAGTCGAGCGTCGTATCGACGCCAAGTCCAAGCGGGTCAAAGGCGTGCGCATGCCTCACGTGCACGTCCTGATCTATCTCCTCAAGGCCTATACCCTCTACACGGCTGACGGTGTTGGTGAAGTACTCGTCTATAACGGATTTTTTGATGCCTATCGCCTCAAAAATCTGCGCCGACTGGTAAGACTGCAGCGTGGATATCCCCATTTTCGAGGCTATCTTGAGCACGCCGTTTATTATCGCGTTGTTATAGTCCTGAATCGCCATGTACAAATCCTTGTTGAGCATATCATTTTCGATAAGCTCGGCTATCGCCTCGTGCGCAAGATATGGATTTATCGCAATGGCGCCGTAGCCCAAAAGCGTTGCAAAATGATGCACGTCGCGCGGCTCACCGCTTTCAAGTATTATGGACACTGCCGTCCTCTTCTTTGTCCTTATGAGATACTGCTCCATAGCGGACACCGCCAGCAGCGACGGTATGGCGACATGGTTTTCGTCCACGCCGCGGTCGGACAATATGATGACGTCGGCGCCGTTTTTATATGCCTTGTCCACCTGCACAAACAGTCTGTCCAGCGCCTTTTTAACGGGAGTATTCTTGTAATACAGCAGCGATACCGTATCCGCCTTAAGCCCGTTTTGGTTTAGGCTTTTAATCTTCATTAAATCGACGTTGGTGAGTATCGGATTGTTTATCTGAAGCACGGCGCAGTTTTCCGCCTTTTCCTCAAGCAGGTTGCCGTTGGAGCCGGCGTAAACGGTGGTGCTTGTCACTATTTTTTCGCGTATGGCGTCTATCGGCGGATTGGTGACCTGCGCAAAGCTCTGCTTAAAATAGTTAAACAGCGGCTGATGCTTGTCGGACAGCACTGCGATGGGGATATCTATGCCCATAGACGCCGTCTTCTCGATGCCGTCGCGCGCCATGGGGAGTATCGCAGTTTTAAGGTCCTCGTAGGTATAGCCGAAGGCCTTGTAAAGCTTGTCGCGCTGCTGCTGAGAATAGGTCTCAGACCTTTGGTTCGGCGCCTTAAGCGATGAGAGCGTTACGACGTTCTGATCCAGCCACTCGCCGTACGGCTGACGGCCTGCATAATATTCCTTAAGCTCGCCGTCGGGTATAATCTTGCCCTTTACCGTGTCTATAACAAGCATTTTGCCGGGCTGAAGGCGGGACTTCTTGACAATTTTCTCCGGCGGAATATCCAGCACGCCGACCTCCGACGCGAGTATGACGGTGTCGTCGTCCATTATGTAGTATCTCGACGGACGCAGGCCGTTGCGGTCAAGCGTCGCGCCCACTATGTCGCCGTCGGAAAAAAGTATTGATGCGGGCCCGTCCCACGGCTCCATCATGGTTGAATAATAGCGGTAAAAGTCCCGCTTTTCGCGGCTGATATTGTCCTCGCTGCTCCATGGCTCTGGGATGGTAATCATCATGGCGAGCGGCAGGTCCATGCCGTTCATGACCATAAACTCAATGGCGTTGTCGAGTATGGCGGAGTCTGAGCCGTTTTCATCCACCACCGGCAGTATTTTGTCCATGTCGTCCTGCAAAAGCGGCGAGGACATGGTCTCCTCTCTGGCAAGCATCCTGTCTATATTGCCGCGTATAGTGTTAATCTCGCCGTTGTGCAGCAGAAAGCGGTTAGGATGCGCCCTTTCCCAGCTTGGGTTTGTGTTGGTGGAAAAGCGTGAATGCACCAAAGCCATTGCCGATACGCAGCGCTTATCCTGAAGGTCCGGATAAAACTTACGAAGCTGGCTTACCAAAAACATGCCCTTATATACAATAGTCCTGCTGGAGAGAGATGCAACATATGTATTGTTGTCGCTCTGTTCAAAGGTACGGCGGACAACATAAAGCCTGCGGTCAAAATCTATGCCGCATTTTACGTTTTTAGGCTTTTTAATAAAGCACTGATATATCTTCGGCATGCAGTCAAGCGCCTTTTTCCCCAAAATCTTTGAGTTTACCGGCACCTCTCGCCAAAAGCCGAACTCAAGCCCTTCCTTCTGGGCTATTATCTCAAACATTTTCTGAGCCTGAGTACGCAGCAGCTTATCCTGCGGAAAGAAAAACATTCCCACTCCGTACTCGCGCTCTTTGCCGAGCAGGAAGCCGTGCTCCTGCGCTACGCCCTCGAAAAGCGCATGCGGTATCTGGAGCATTATCCCAACACCGTCGCCAACCTCTCCGGTGGCATCCTTGCCGGCGCGGTGCTCAAGCTTTTCCACTATTTTAAGGGCGTTGTCGACAACGCTGCGGCTCTTTTCGCCCTTGACGCTTACTACCGCGCCTATGCCGCAGGCGTCATGTTCAAAGGATTTTTGATACAGCCCCTTTTGCACCTGTTCCATTATAATTCCCCCGTTTGCAATTGATACGTTACTTTTTTAATATGCCAAGCACAGGCCATAATCGATTCGCGATTTGCCCGGCATAAATTTTATGCAGCTGTTCTGCCGCATATTCCTATCGCACCATATGCGCAGCGCCGCCGTCGCGGCGGGCTGCGCATACATGTCAGCTGACTCATACAGTATAATACGCGGTCATATGTGCTAAAGCGCTGGCACGGCGGCCCGCTTTTTAATGTGTGCACACCGTGTTGTTTTGATGTGTACACACCGTGTTGTATAGTATTAATATATACCGCCGGTTTTAAGCAGCAGCTTTCCCGGCTGTCGATTCGCTTAAAAGCTTTGCCGCGCCTGTTTAGTACCGGCAGCCGTCGGAAAAGGCGGCTCAGCGTACGCCGAAGAGCAGGTCGCCGTAGCTCGGATACGGATATGCCTTCCTGTCGGTGATGCTTTCTATTTCATCAGCGGCTATCCTCAGCTCGTTCATCGCGCCGAAGACCTGCGTCTGATAATATTTGGCTTCCTCAAGCTCGTCGCACTCCATATGCACGAGCTTCATCAGCGTCTCCTCAAGCGCTTTTGTCTTCTGATACATCCTGCCGCAGAGGTCGGATATCTTTCTTATCCTGTCCTCCTCAAAGCTGCAGTCGGCGTCCGGCACGGCCGCCTTCTTAGCCGTCAGCGCATCGCTGAGCTGCTTCGTGTACTCGGAATAAGCGGGCAGCAGGTCCTTGTTGGCCATGTCGAGCATGGTCATCGCCTCAATGTGCAGCGTCTTGCTGTAATTGTCAAGGAGTATCTCATACCGAGCGTTTATTTCCGTTTCGGTAAACACCTTGTGAGACTCAAACAGCTTTACGTTCTTTTTCTTTATAAAATACGGCAGTGCGTCCGGCGTGGTCTTGAGATTGAGCAGGCCGCGCTTTTGAGCCTCGGCAACCCACATGTCGTCGTAGCCGTTGCCGTTGAAGATTATGCGCTTATGCTCCTTTATGGTGTTCTGAATCAAATCGTGCAGCGTAGAATTAATGTCGTCGGCCGCCTCCAGCTCATCGGCAAACTGACGCAGGCTCTCCGCAACGGCGGTGTTGAGCACTATGTTCGCGCCTGAAATGGAGTCATTGGAGCCGAGCATGCGGAACTCGAACTTGTTTCCGGTGAAGGCAAAGGGGGAGGTGCGGTTGCGGTCGGTAACGTCCTTCGGGAAGCGCGCTAATGTGTGCACTCCGACCTTAAATATCTCCTTTTCCTTGCTGCCGTACTGCTCATCCTTTTCAATTGCGTCGAGGATTTCAGTCAGCTCGGCGCCGAGGAATATCGATATAATTGCCGGAGGCGCTTCGTTCGCACCGAGGCGGTGGTCATTGCCGGCAGAGGCCACCGACAGCCTCAGCAAATCCTGATAGTCGTCCACGGCCTTTATTACGGCGCAGAGGAACAGTAAAAAGCGCGCGTTCTCATACGGCGTGTCGCCGGGGTCGAGCAGGTTTTCGCCGGTGTTGGTGGATATCGACCAGTTGTTGTGCTTGCCGCTGCCGTTAACTCCGGCAAACGGCTTTTCGTGCAGCAGGCAGACAAGGCCGTGACGCTTGGCTATGCGCTGCATAAGCTCCATTGTAAGCTGGTTATGGTCGGCGGCGATGTTAGTTGTGGTGAATATCGGCGCCAGCTCATGCTGTGCCGGAGCCACCTCGTTATGCTCCGTCTTGGCAAGCACACCGAGCTTCCACAGCTCACTGTTCAGGTCGGCCATAAACTCCGCGACCTTGGTTTTTATCGTGCCGAAATAATGGTCGGACAGCTCCTGTCCCTTCGGGGGCTTTGCGCCGAACAGTGTGCGGCCGGTATAAACTAAATCTGGACGCTTGTCGAACATTTCCCTGCTGACGAGGAAGTATTCCTGCTCAGGGCCGACGGTCGTTTTTACCGTTTTGACATCCTCGTCGCCTATTACCTTTAATACGCGCAGCGCCTGGCGGTTGATAGCCTCCATTGAGCGCAGCAGCGGCGTCTTCTTGTCAAGTGCCTCTCCTCCGTATGAGCAGAAGGCGGTGGGGATGCAAAGGGTACGCTCCTTGATAAAGGCATACGACGTCGGGTCCCAAGCGGTGTAGCCCCTTGCTTCAAAGGTCGCCCTCAGTCCGCCGGAGGGGAAGGAGGAGGCGTCCGGCTCGCCGCGTATGAGCTCCTTGCCGGAAAATTCCATGATAACCCTGCCGTCATCGGTCGGAGTAATAAAGCTGTCGTGCTTTTCGGCCGTGATTCCGGTCATAGGCTGGAACCAATGGGTAAAGTGCGTCGCGCCCTTCTCTATGGCCCAGTCCTTCATGGCGTTGGCCACTACATTAGCGACGGCGTTGTCCAGATGCCGGCCGTCCTTAATAGTGCGCTGAAGCTGCTTGTAGGTTTCCTTCGGCAGACGCTCTCTCATCACGGCGTCACTGAAGACGTTTGATCCGAATACCTCTGTGATTGCGTTCATATGTAACCCTCACTTCAAAAAAATAAGCGGCAAAAGCTGTAGAACAAATACTCTACGACGCCTTTGCCGCTTTTAGCCATATAAATTATAAATTTTCTCCTTCAATCCCCCGTTGGATTGCAGGCAGAAGCCGGGAAGTCTTTTCCCAAAAAATAAAAAAACAATGATATTACAGAATTAATATCCTGCGACATCATTGCCACTTACAGCTATAGTATATTCATTTGCACCTCTAATGTCAAGGGCTGTTTTCAAAAAAATCCCGTCTCCGTTAATCTTTGTTATTTGATTACTAAATTAAATTTCATATGATAAAAATATTATTAAATTCGTTGTGATTCACGCCGCACATACTCCTCAGCCAGAGCATAAAAACGTGCTTTATTGTTAATGCCGGCGTCAGGCGCAAAGATTTTTGCCGGATATGCAGGCCGAGGTTTTTTATCACATCTTAAATTATTTCATGAGAAAATGCCTATCAGCACATAGACGACAATGCCGGCGATTGCCGTGAAAAATTTTGTTTTTATTTCATTATATATATGCTACAATAAATATATAAAATCAAAAGTATGTTATGGGAGAGGTAAGGCTATGTATTGCAGTGACGAGGTTATAACCTATTGCAGAGAGGAGGACGTGAAGTTTATCCGTCTGGCGTTCTGCGACCTTAAGGGAAATCAGAAAAATGTCGCCATAATGCCGTCTGAGCTTGAGCGCGCTTTTAAGTACGGCATTTCGCTGGATGCTTCGGCGATACAGGACTTTGGTGATGAGGTCAAGTCTGATTTGTTCCTGTTTCCCGACCCCTCTACATTATCTGCGCTGCCCTGGCGGCCGGCGCACGGGAGGGTTATGCGCATGTTCTGCGACATACGCCGCCCCAACGGTGCTCCGTTTGAAAGGGACAGCAGGCACATACTCAAAAACGCGATAGCGGCTGCGGCAAAGATTGGCGTTTCGTGCTATTTCGGCGCGGAGTTTGAGTTTTATCTTTTTAAAACGGACGAAAACGGAGACCCCACGAATATACCGTTCGACAACGCCGGATATATGGATATTGCGCCGGAGGACAGGGGCGAAAACGTCCGCCGAGACATCTGCCTGACGCTGGAAAACATGGATATACGTCCGGAGACCTCACATCACGAGGAGGGGCCGGGACAAAACGAAATAGATTTCAGGTACAGCGACGCGCTGACCTCAGCCGACAATGCCGTGACCTTTAAGTCGGTAGTAAAAACGATAGCAATGCAAAACGGGCTTTACGCCTGCTTTTCTCCAAAGCCCTTGGAGGAGGAGAGCGGCAGCGGTCTGCACATAAACATTTCAATTAAGAGCAATGGAGAAAAGACGGAAAAGGATGCCTTTATCGCGGGTATACTCCACCATATTAAAGAGATAACCGCCTTTTTGAATCCTACAGAGGAGTCGTATCTCCGCTTAGGTGAGAGAAAGGCTCCGAAATATATAACATGGTCGCACGAAAACAGGTCGCAGCTTATCCGTATTCCGGCTGCGTACGGCGAGTATGAACGCTTTGAGCTGCGCTCGCCTGACCCGTGTGCAAACCCGTATATTGCCTATGCGCTGCTTATCTACGCCGGAATAGACGGAATAAAGAGCGGCATGAGGCTGTGCGACCCGCTCGATATAAATCTTTTTACGGCCGACAGCTCTGTGACAGACAGGCTGGACACGCTTCCGGCAAGCCTTAGCGAGGCGTTAAGGCTTGCTAAAAAAAGCGAGCTTATAAATAAATATTTGCCCTGTATTCTGAGTTAAGGCGCCGCATGTCAATAGGCTGCAAGAGATGCCGCGTAAAAATTGGGTGTGGACTCAAGGATTCAAGCCTGCAAAAAAGCAGCAGCGGACCAGAGCGTCGTGAGTGCGTTTTAGGGCGGCAGTGACGGCGCGGTGTGACTCTTTGCGGAAGAGAAGAAGCGGCTAAGTGATGTACAGCGGCGGTTGCTTTGAAAAAAAGCGCCGATGCAAACGATACGAAGTCCGCGGCGGCGTGGCTTAAGCGCCAAATGTTAAACGGACGGGAGAGGGCATAATTGATTCACGAAAGAAATATCAGCAGTGTTTTGATTGTTTCGTCAAGCCAGAAGGTGAACGATTTTTTAAAAGGGCTTTTACCGCCGGACAGGTTTTCGCCGCTTCTTGTGGCGCCGACGGTGGGCGAAGCGAGGCGGCTGCTTGTTGACAGAGACATAGACATTGTCATAATAAACACGCCGCTGCCTGACGATTTTGGTGTGGAATTTGCCGTCGAGGCGTCGGATGCGCAGAACTGCGGCGTGCTTATACTGGTAAAGTCGGAGCTTTTGGATGCCGTGAGCGAAAGGGCCGAGGATTTTGGCATACTGACGCTTGCTAAGCCCGTGAGCCGTCAAATGGTGTTTCAGTCGGTAAATCTGCTTGTCGCGGCGCGCCATAAGATAAGGGCGCTTGAGGCAAAAACCTCGTCATTGCAGAGCAAAATGGAGGAAATACGCCTTATCAACCGCGCAAAGCTGCTGCTGATAGAGCATCTTAAAATGAGCGAGGCGGAAGCGCACAGGTATATCGAAAAAACCGCAATGGACGCCTGTGTAAAGCGCAGAAAAATTGCCGAGGACATTATAAGAACATACGAAAATTAAAGCTGCAAAATTAATGATTATATGCCGTATAAAAGGGCTTTTAGCTTAGCGTGCACTATGCGTCGGCGCTCTGATGAATGCCCTCCGCCAGGGCAACAATTTTCGGGATTCCCGATATGCCCCACCGCCCTGATTATACTATCCGGCAGGCTGATATATTCATACCATGCTTCGGAGGTGCATATATGAAAATACGCTTTTATGACGGTGTAGAGGACAGTCTTTTACAATTTGCGGTAATAATAGCAAAGTATGACGGAAGGTGGGTTTTCTGCAAGCACAAAGAAAGGGACACCTATGAAATTCCCGGCGGCCGCAGAGAGGCAGGAGAAGCCATCTCAAAGACCGCCGAGAGGGAGCTTCGCGAGGAGACCGGTGCTCTAAGCTTTGATATTGAGCCTGTATGCGTATATTCTGTCACCGGGAAAACAAGAGTCAACGCCACCGGCGAGGAAACCTACGGCATGCTTTATTATGCGGAAATTAAAGCTCTCGAGCCGGAGCTGCACAGTGAGATTGAAAAGATTATCCTTCTTGACGGACTGCCTGATAAGTGGACATATCCCTCTATACAGCCGGCCTTAATTGAGGAAGCTTGGCGGAGAAGGAAGCTTTAAATATAATTATGCGGCAGACGCAAAGCTTCTCCGGCTCAGCGGCAAAGCTTTTTCGACCGGCGCGCTCTTTATAGCAAACAGTCCTTCCGCTTTCTATCCCGCTTTGGCCTGATGCTAATATGGCTTTCCTCTGGGTACAGCCCATCCGTACACCCTTGGCAAATCTGCACTATTTACCATGTTTGATTATACAGCAAGCTATATGCATTTACCGTATTCGGAGCATCACAATTACCAAAACCGGCTTTTATAAACGGCCGATAATATCCGCACCCGGCGAAGCACACGAGGAAGCCAAGAGTCATATTACCGGCAATTCTCAGAACTGGAGTCAAAGCCTCCTGCTGCCGCCTTTATAACCCACATCAAGCAAGCGGGGCCTCGTCGTCCGGCCGGCGTTTATGACGTGAATTTTACTCACCCCTGTCTCCTGCGCCGGACATCTTAAGTCAAAGCTTTTTGCCGAAGGAACAGCCGGGCACGCTTTTTCTCTAAAAGCTGCCCAGCGGCAAGTGCTTCCGAAAATTTGCCGCCGCGCTTATTTTGAATTTTATAATGCATAGGCCGTGTATTACACTGCGGAAAAGCCGCTAAAAACAGCAGCATGTAAAGTTCTTAAATTACACAGCGGCTTGACCGCTTGAGTAGCGCCGGGCTTTATCATTGAAGCACAGACGCGCGTAAACGGGCAGAATAAATTCCGGCATTTCTTTATTTATTAAGGGCTTAACGCATAAGCTCTATTGCTTGAGCTTTTTGCTTTCACCGCGGCATTCTCTTGCTTAAGCGGATAAAAGCACCCATACCGTCTAAACAGGCTTGGTATGGGTGCTTTTATTTAATAATACTTTTAGGTGCGTCTATATGTCGTATACAATAAGCTCAGCTGTGCGGCTCAGATTATGAGATTGGCCGAGCTTGAGATGTCCCTCCAGAGATTTACACGTCCTATTGTGCCGTCCTTAAAGGTTGCATACGGCAGCTTGGGTGCACTGAGCTCCTCTATATCGTCCAATTCGCCTTCGGCAAATCTCTGCATCCTGCGTCCGGCCGATTCCATTCTCAGCTTAACTCCGCCGAGGCGGACGTCAATAACCTCAAAGCCGGCCGCCTTGCGTGTATCATACCAAAGCGTCCGCCAAGCCTGCCGCAGCTCGTCTATCGCGGTGACTATGGCCGGCGCCGTCATGGCAAGCTCCTTTGCCATATCGCAGTCTCTGCGGCGGACAATATCTCCGGCTGCCTCGTGCCATTCGCATTTCTTTGACAGCATGGCCGCCAGCTTTTCATAAAATTCAAACATAACGGCAAAGCTTGGATTTTCCCTGCGCCATGCTGCGCATTTTGTCTTCAGGACGCCGTAAAGCTCAGAAAATTTATAGCCCTCGCAGTCCTTTTCAAACATAGGAATAATCGGGTCCTGATACATAAGGAGCCTGCACGGATTTCCCTTTACGCCGCCCAATGTGTCAAACTCGTTAAGCCCGAGAAAAGCCTCGGCGTCAGCGCCGGTGCAAGCGGCAAAGCGCGCCTTTATCTGTGCGTCATCCGCTTTGCCGGTGTAAGCCATTTCTGCATAAACCTGCAAAAGATAAAGCCCGGCAAAGTAATCGGCCTCAGCGCCGTCCTCGCAGCTCATGAGCACAAGCGCCTCCTTTATGCCGCCGGATATGCACTCCGCCAGGTCTGAGGCAGCAGAGCCTGCCGTGAGGTCATAGCGCGGCACCGCACTGTATTTAAAGCAGCTTTCGCCAACGTAAACAACCTCAGACGGGAATTTCTTCAACGTCTCAAGCGCCGATTTAGTATCCGCTGAGCTATCTGCGCGCAGCATTATGTCAACCGATTCCGCCGTCGACATGACTGCCGGCGAGTTTGGCTTGTCAAGATAAATATCGCTCCACATCATCGGCTTAAGTCCGAGCTTGCCGAGTATCGGACACAGCCGCTCCACATGCTCGCTTATGATTTCGGCCGTCTCCTTAAAGCCGTGCTTTCTGAGATATTTGCCGCGGCCTATCCTCAGCGTCTCGTCAAGACCTATAAACACGCGTTTGCTGCGGTAAGGCGCCGTCAGCGCACTGAGGCATGCCTCCAGAAACTGATAGGTATTCTCTTCGCCGACGCAAATCACGCCCTTGGAATCCACCAGTCCGCCCATCTCGGGCCAGCAGAGCTCGCGGTCAAGATGCGCCAGCGTGTCCATTGCAGGTATCACCTCTATGCCGAGGGAGTATGCGTAATCGTCTATCTGCTTCATTTCCTCAGCGGTGTACCGGCCGCGGAGATAGCCGCACAATGGATACTCCTTGACCTCCACTAACTGCTTTATTACCGCCGTGTTGAGTCCCATGAGCGCCATTTTCGCAAAATACCGCGCAAGTCCCTCGGGAGTCATTACTCCGTTTAATGTCAAATCGAGCAGAACTCCTACATTTTCGAGCCTTGCGGCTTCCTCCGCTCTGCAGGAGGTGCCGTACTGCTCGATATAGGAAAGCGCGCGGAAAAATTCCGCTCTTTTTGAGTAGGTTATGCTGCCCTCATTTTCATTAAGGGTGACTAAAAGGCCATCTCCTCGCTTCACGTTTACGGGGATGCCAGAGTCATCTATTACTGTATTATTAAGCTGCGGAAGGACCAGCTCAAGTCCCTCCTTAAGCTCGGCAATATCGCCGTTAAGCCTGATTTTAAGCATATCAATCATGTCCTTTCAGCAAGATTTATCGCAGCATTTAGCTTTGTACCGTCATATTAAAAGGTTTCCTGCACCCCGGCATAGCCGTTGGTGACTATATTATGCCAGAACTTAAAGCAGTTTAGATGCCCCTGCTGGTAATATGACTTATACACTATTCTTTCACCGTCAAGACCGGGTATGGTATCTACTATTCCGTCGGCAAATTCCTTCATATGCCGTCCCGCCGTCTCCATACGAGCCATTACGCCGCCGAGACGCACTTCAATCGCATCGTAGCCGTACGGCTTATGCGTCTCCATCCAGAACGCTTCCCATGCGATATTAAGCTCTTTAAGCTTCGCAATTATCTCCGGCACAAGCTCCGACAGCATCTGCGCCGTCATGCGGTCCTTTTCGCGTATGCATTTGGAGGCGCGCTCGTGCCAGATGCACTTCTTCTCTACTGCCGCCGAAAGCCGTGCGAAAAATTCGAACATGGTCCTAAAGCGTGGGTTTTCGTCCCTGTGCTTTTCCATAAGCGCCGTCATTTTTTTATAATAGGGCGAAAGCTTAAACTGCTGGTTATCATCACCGAGCAGCTCGAACATCGGGTCCTCAAACAGCATGTACTTTGTCGGGTCGGCGACATAAAAGTTCGGCGGAGGCACCACTCCGTCTACCGCGTCAAGCCGGCTTATATCTATAAATGCGCTCGCATCGACGCCAACGCATGCCTTAAAGCGGCTTTTGGTATACTCGTCGTGGAAAATGCCCTCATGATACCCCATCTCGGCCCAGACCTGGAAACCGTACAGCGCGCTGAGCAGGTTGCACTCCTGACCGTTGTCGCCCCACGCTGTTGCTATTGCTTCGTCGATACCGTGCTTAAAGCACTGGCGCAGCGCTATTTTTGCACTGTAAACCGCAGAGCCGTAGCCCGGAGTCATGCCGCTCCACGTCGAAAGGCCGCCGGCAAACGTCGTGCGCGCCTTAAACAGCTTATGACGCTTTATCATTATATCGTCTGTCTCTTCATCTACGCTTCCGTAATGCCAGTAAACCAGAGTAACATTGTCAGGCACCGAATCTATCACATGCTGCGGTATCGGCGCGACAAGGTCGTAATAGTTGTCATCCGGAGAGCAGGAGCTGAAAAACATATCGCTCCATATCATCGGCTCCAGGCCCTGCTCCTTTACTATCTCGTTTACCCTCGTCAAATGCTTGAGCATGAGGTCGTGTGCAGGAACATAGCCGTTTTCCCTAAGATATTTGCCGAGCCCCAGCAGCTCCGCCTCGTCCATGCCTATGTGAATACGCTTGGTGCGGTAAGGCTCGCTTGCATCCTTTATAATCTGAGCTATGAATTTATAGGTGTCTTCATTGTCAATCTCCAGCACCCTCGCGGTATCGCGTATGGGGGCCATCGCCTCCCATCTCAGCACGCATTCAAGGTGTGCCAGCGTCTGGATGCAGGGGACAAGCTCTATGCCCAGCATATCGGCATAGTCGTCCAGCTCCTTTATTTCCGCCTTGGTATACGCGCCGCGGAGGTAGCCGAAGTAGGGATAATTCTCCACCTCATATGTATCCTCGGTATACATCATACCCATATTAAGACCCATCAGCGCCATTTTGCGGAACATGAACTTGAGCGTTTCCGGCTTTATCACGGCGTTGCGCGAGGAATCAAACATAATGCCGCTTTTCTTAAAGCAGGAGCTTTCCTCAACAAAGCAAAGGGTGCCGTACTGCGCTATGTAGGACAAGGCGCGGAAGAAGTGCACCTTCTCGCCGTATATTATGTGTCCGCCGTCCTCCGACATCCGGACCGACAGCTTGTCGCCCTTCTCGACCGTGACGGGAAGGCCGTCGTCGCCAAAGCACAGCGGAAGCTCCCCTTCAAACTCCTTGATGCCGGGCTTAAAGCTGTCTATGTCGCCTATGAGTTTTAATTTAAGCATAATTCTCGCCTCACGATTTCTGTTAAATTACTACAAAATGCAGGATAACCCAATATTTACAAAAAGTCAACACAAATTTGCCTGCCGCACAAAACGGCAACAACTCCGACAAATAACGGCCGGCCCGGTGCGACAACAAAAGGCCGTATGTATATTCCGGTCAGCCGTTCAAAAATATGCAGACGCTGTATAAAAGCCTGTTTGCTGCACAGCCGGTGTGCGGATTTCAGTCGTCGTCGGCGGCGGCACATCGGAACCGGTGTGTCAATTTTTCCGGCCGCCGAAAATTTTAAGCAAGCTTCTGACACGGCTGCACAGCTCTGCAGAGGATAATAAGTCACTGTAAAAACGCGTATCGTAAAAATATATTCCAATGCCGCCGCTATTTGTAAAGGCAGTCGTTTTTACGCATATTCTCCGCGGCGAGCATTATACCGACCTTGGCGCTGTGATAATTAAATCCGCCCTGAAACCAGACCGCGTACGGCTCTCTCAGCGGCGCGTCGGCCGAAAGCTCAATAGACGACCCTCCCGTAAATGCGCCGGCCGACATTATGACCTTGTCGTCATAGCCGGGCATTGGCGCCGGCACAGGCGATACAAATGAGTCCACCGGCGCGCCGCTTTGCAGTCCGCGGCAAAATGCAATAAGCCGCCGCTCATCGCCCAAAACTATGCTCTGTATTATATCGCCGCGCTCGGCAAAAGGAGACGGGTGCACCTCGTAGCCAAGCCTTTCAAACAGCGCTGACGCAAACACCGCCGCTTTTTTCGCCTCGCCCGTCACGTGCGGCGCGTTGAAAAAGCCCATATAAAGCTCCCTGTTCATCCCAAGCGTGGCGCCGACCTCTCGGCCTATGCCGGGCGCCGTCATGCGGTAGGCGCACAGCTTTATAAGGTCTCTGCGACCGGCTATGTAGCCGCCGCATCTCGCTATCGCGCCGCCGGGGTTTTTTATCAGCGAGCCGGCTATTACGTCTGCACCGAGCTGCGTCGGCTCACAAAGCCCCGCAAATTCGCCGTAGCAGTTGTCCACCATGGCTATTATCCGTCCGTCCGCCTCCTTGGCCGCCCTTATCGGTTCGGCGCACTCCTCCGCCGTGTACGACGGGCGCAGAGTGTAGCCCCTTGAGCGCTGTATGTAAAGCATCTTATATTTCCCGCTGCCGGCCGCACGCCTTATCCCCTCAATATCAATTGAGCCGTCCGGCAGCAGCTTGAGTATGTCAATTTCTACTCCGAAGTCCTTAAGCGAGCCGGGCGTTTCCTTTATTCCAAGCACCGGCAGCAGCGTATCATATGGCATGCCGGAGGCGCACAGCATCCTGTCGCCAGGTCGGAGCAGGCCGAACAGCGCCGTGCTTATGGTGTGCGTACCCGACGCAAATGAGTGCCTTACAAGTGCGTCCTCGGCGCCGAATATCTCCGCCACCACGCGGTCGAGGTTGTCCCTGCCCATGTCGTCATAGCCGTAGCCGGTTGTAGAGCCGAGATGAGCCTCGCTTACCTTGTTGCTTATAAAGGCTGACAGCACCTTCTGCTGGTTATATTCGGTTATACTGTCTATTTTTTTAAACTGCGCCTCTGCGGTGCGTTCGGCCTTAGCCGAAAGGTCTAAAATCTCCTGTGATATATCAAAAAAATCATTATACAAGCTTTATTTCCCCGTTTCCAGTGTTCCTGATTTGTTCTCTTTTTAAAATCCCGCCAAAAGCATATCTGACACATAACCGTGCACAGACCCGATTAACGCAGCTGTGTGCAGTATCCGTTTCTCTCACAACGGCCGCAAATGTCAGATTACGTTTGAGCCCCGACATGTTTGCCGGTACGCCCGCTTAGGCAGGTTTTATATAGGGCATACCACAAAGCAGGTGAGCACATGATATACCCACGGCATCCGCCAAATTAAGTCAGAGCGGCCGGACGGTACGCCCGCTTTGTGTCCACAGCCACCCCAACTTCCGTCCGAAGCGGCATATTTTTAGCTCATATGCCGCACGCAGCCGGCAATTTACCTGCTTTATAACGGCTTCGATAATAGCATCATAGACAATATGGCTATTTTACGGCGTATTTTTCGGCTATGGCCTTTGCAAGCCTGCCGGCGCTTTCAATGTCGTCTATGCTTGCCATGCATGAGGGCGAATGAAGATATCTTACCGGCACGTTTACCGCAAGGCACCTGACCCCGCTGCCCGCCTTCTGGACGGCTCCGGCGTTGTTGCCTCCCGATGCAAGCGATTTGGGCTGGCAGGCAATATTCATCTCGGCTGCCGTTTTAAAGGCCTCGTCATACATCTCCCTGTCATACAGCGTGGCCCTGTCCATAAACGAAACCGCGGGGCCTTTCCCGATATGGCAGACGGTGTTCGGCTCGCTCACGCCGGGGATATCCGCCGCTGTCGTACCCTCTAATATAATTGCGTAATCCGGCGCTACGCTGAATGCGGCGGCCGCCGCTCCGCGCAGGCCGACCTCCTCCTGCACTGTGAAGGTAAAGTACATGTCGTGCTCCGTGCCCTGCTTTATGATGTCAGCTAACAGCGCACAGCCTATGCGGTTGTCAAGCGCCTTGGATTTTACCATGCTGCCCATGCGCCTGAAGGTGTTCTCAAACGTCCCTGTATCGCCTGCCGATACATATTTCTGAGCATCAGAGCGGTTTTTTGCCCCAATATCGATATACAACTCGTCCGATGATACTTTTTTCTCGCGCTGCGACGATGTGAGCAGATGTATCGGCGTCAGCGCTATAACGCCCGTCAGGCCGTTTATCTTCACCCTTGAGCCGACCAGCGCCGTCTCCTCTATCCCGCCGACTGTCGTAAAGCTTAAAAAGCCCTCCTCAGTTATGCCGGTAAGCATTATGCCGACCTCGTCCATGTGCGCGTCGAGCATTATCTTTTTTGTGCTGCGGCTTTTGCCCTTTTTAAAGGCGATTATGCTGCCAAGCGCGTCTATCCTATACTCGCAGAAGGGAGCTATCTCCTCTATTATGACGCTGCGCATCGGCTCCTCACCGCCGGAGGGAGCGTCTATATTGCAGAATTTTTCCAACAGCTCAAGCATTTTTAACACCGCCCTTGAGAATATATTCGCATATCAGCCTTGCCGTGGCCTCCACATCCGACTCCGTTATCACCTCAACGGGTGTGTGCATATACCTTAGCGGTATGGATATAAGTCCCGTTTTAATGCCGCTGCCGGATATCGATATAACGTCTGCATTTGTGGAGGTCTTTCCGCCCATGGCTTCTATCTGATACGGTATGCCGTTTTCATTTGCTGTGGCCTTAAGCCGCTCGGTTATCTCTTTGCACAGCGTGGGCGATACGCCTATCATAGGCCCGTCTCCGAGTATGCCGGTTTTGTTTTGCGGCGTGCCCGGGCTTTTCGCGTACGATACATCCACCGCAACGGCTTCATCCGGCCTTATTCCGTATGCCGCACTGCCGGCACCGAGGCAGCCAAGCTCCTCCTCCACCGACAAAAGTATGGTGACACTGCACGGCAGGCCGCCATGTCCGCAAAGCTGCCTTGCGGCAAGTATAAGCGAGGCTACGCCCGCCCGGTTATCAAGTGATTTGCCCGTCATGCAGCCGTTCAGCAGCGCCGCCGGAGCCGTGCTGTACGTCACCCTGTCGCCGACGGATATGACCTGCGCCGCCTTGGCGCCGAGCCCCGTGTCTATATGCATTTCGCTAAGCTTCGGCGGAGCGTCGTCCTTTTTGCTGAGGTGCGGCGGCGTGCTGCAGAACACGCCGTATACCTCTCTCTTACCGTGTATTATTACCTCCATGGCCGGCAGAAGCCTTGAATCTATGCCGCCGCTGTCTGTCACCGTGACAAATCCGCTTTCGTCCACAGAGGTGACCATAAAGCCTATTTCGTCAATGTGCGCGTCCAGCATTATGTTGTACTCGCTGCCGCCCGGTATTTTTGCTATGACATTGCCGACGGCATCTCTTGAAACATCGGCGTACCCGCTGAGCATATCCGCCGCCGTGTCGGAGGCGCCGCACAGCCCGCCGGCGCCGGCTGCCGCCGAAAGCCTAAACAGTATTTCCTTTGTATCCATTTCCTTACCCCGCTTGTTCTTTAACATTTTTCGTTATGAATCGGCCAGCATCTTTTCACGCTGTTAAAGCATATAAAATGACTATGACAGCTTTTTTACCAGCTCCTTGAAATGCCGGCCGCGCGCCTCAAAATTGGGATACATATCGAAGCTCGCGCTGACCGGGCTGAGATAAACGATATCGCCTGCGCCGCTTATATCGTCGGCTGTTTTTACTGCCTCCTCCATATCCGATGCCCTGTATATCTTGAGCTTATCGGCGTCATAGCCCTCAAATGAGGTGACGGCCCTTTCTATTTTGTCAGCCGTCTGCCCCATGAGTATAAGTGCCTTGACCTTTTCGCAGGCATACGGTGCGAGAGGCTCGAACGGGACATGCTTGTCATACCCGCCGGCAATCATTATTACCTTTTGCTTAAACGCCTTAAGGCCCGCTATCGTACGCGTCGGGCTGGTGGCGATTGAGTCGTTGTACCACTTGACGCCGCCGCGCTCCCTCACCAGCTCGCAGCGGTGCTCCACCCCTTTGAAATGCGACGCTACATATCTCATGC
Source organism: uncultured Clostridia bacterium (assembly GCA_944412495.1). Taxonomy (GTDB): domain Bacteria; phylum Bacillota; class Clostridia; order Oscillospirales; family Acutalibacteraceae; genus Timburyella. Next base: position 32,275 of record CALYBL010000022.1, read on the forward strand.
TGTCGGCGCTGCATATGCCGTACACTGCCGATATAGCCGCAAGATAGTTTTCAACATTGTGTTTGCCGACCAGCAGTATATCGCTTTCATCCATTATCCTTTCGGACCTGCCCTTTTCGGACATATATAAAGCCCCGTCCTTATAATAAGCGCCGAAGGCCTGCTCATCCCTCATGCTGAACATGTACGCCCTGCCGCGCACCTCTTCCGCAAAGGAGGCCGTTATGTCGTTGTCGGCATTGAGCACCGTTTTGGAAAATGCGCCCTGGTGCAGATATATATTTTTCTTGGAGTCGATATACTCCTGCATATCCTTATGGACATCAAGATGGTTTGGGCTCACGTTTGTCACGACGGCAATGTCCGGGCTGCTGCGCATGGATATGAGCTGGAAGGAGGAAAGCTCGACAACGGCGTAATCCTCCGGCCTGATATCAAAAATACCGGCAAGCAGGTTTTTTCCTATATTCCCGCCGAGATGTACCGTGTTGCCGTCCCTTTTAAGCATTTCTGAAATCAGCGTCGTGGTTGTCGATTTTCCGTCTGAGCCGGTAACGGCTATCTTTGTCGCCGGGCAGATGTCAAAAAATATCTCCATTTCAGAGGTGACTATTATCCCCCGCTCTCTCGTCTTTTTTATGGCAGGAGAGTTGAAATACAGCCCCGGCGTGCGGACGAGTATATCCGCTTCTATATTTTCAAAATTACCGTCTGACAGCACAAGCTTTGCTCCGCAGGCTTCAGCCTCGTCTGCCGCGTCGCCAAGCTCCTCCCTTGATTTGCGGTCATATACAGTAACATTGGCGCCGCTTTCCCTAAAAAGCCTGACCAGCGGACGGTTGCTCACAGCAAGCCCGCATATCGCTATCTCCTTATTTTTTATAAAGCTGAAAAATTTATCCACTCTGCTGTCCATGGCTTTTCCTCCAAAACTAATGTATTAAAATATTATTATATTATATGGTCCAAGTCGGTCAATAATCTGTCGTTTGATGCCTATAAAAAATATTATACTTTTGCAAGGCACAAATATCAACTTGTTTTAACGTCATTATATGTCGGAAGATATTCTTTCCGGCATATGCAGCCGCTTAATACTTGCTTAAAATCATATTTTGACAAGCCAATATGCCAATTTATTGAATTATGCACAATTTTATTGACATATATACTCAATTTACCGTATAATATAGAAAACAAGCATCCTGAGACTGCTTAAAATTAGGAGGAATAATATGAAATACATCAGAATTTTGGCGGCATCGCTTGTCTTCCTGCTGGCACTGCTTATGACCGGCTGCGGCGAGGACATATATCAGGAATATCTGAACGCTGACGAAAAAATGTCAATGCTGGAGGCTGTAAGCGGCAGTATAGACTATGACATTGAAATGGAAGCCATGGGCATTACCATGAGCGTACCTATAACTGCAGACTATAAAGCGCGCATGGAAAATAACGAACTCGCCGAAATGTCAATGGATATGAGCTACAGCCTGCTTGGACAGGAAATAAGTGCCTCGGCTTATATTGACAGAGAATATATGTATATAGACACCCTTGGCACAAAGGTCAGGATGCCGTTTGATACGGCTACCGCTTCAGAATATGAAAGCATGGCTGAGCCGGCACTGCCGGAGCTGAGTGAGGATATTCTCAAAAACGCCGAGCGCACTGTGGAAAACGGCGTTGTGAATGTCTCCGTTACCTTCGACGGCGACCTGATAAAAGAGCAGCTTATTGATATGTACAGCAATTCGGTTTCAGGCATGTCCGACACCGGTATGTCTGCTATTGAGGATATGAATTCAGTAACAGATATATCCGACGTCACTATGAAATACACCATTAATGAAGACGGATATTTTACGTGGGCAAGCCTCGATTTTGGAATGTCAATGACGGTTGAGGAGCAGGAAGCAAGTGTAAAAATGGTTATGACCATGACATTTGATAATCCCGGCCAGCCGGTTGAATTCGACATACCAAACGCTGACGAATACACCGATATGTCGGACTTTATGAATGATGATTATTATCTTTGATGCTTGCTAAACAAAAAAACAGTCCAGATTTTATCTGGGCTGCTTTTTTATTCCTGTTAAATTTGCTTAACGTTGCAGGAAGCAAAGAATTTACAAAGCTGCAAATACAGAGTGCACCGCCCATTAATGTCACATTACCGGCAGTTATTTTCTCATCCGCGGGCAGTTCATAAACAGCAAAGCCATACGCTTACCGAAGCTTCAAGTCCATGCATGATGCTGCTTTCCGCCGGCCGTGCCGCGTTTAGTGTTAAACCGGCCGCACCGATATAGCCTCTTAAATATCCCGTTTTTTTTACAAAGGCCCATACCAAATGCATAATACTCTTTCTTAAAAACAATAGCCCCATACGCCGGCCGCCTGATGCGCTGTGATAAGCCGTTTGCCGCCGAAGCCGGCACGGTCATTATATGCGTCAAAAGCCTATGCGATCAGGCGACATTAAATATATGACTTGATTACACGCTCCAGCTCCTCTTTCTGACGCAGGCCGACCAGTGTATCTATCACCTTGCCGTCCTTTACAAAGAGAAGCGTCGGTATGCTCATTACACCGAAGGAGGAGGCAAGCTCCTGATTTTTGTCGGTGTTTACCTTTACTATTTTTACGTCGTCTATTTCCTCGGAAAGCTCTTCAAGTATAGGCGAAAGCATTTTGCAGGGCATGCACCAGTCGGCGTAGAAATCAACCAGCACCAGACCCCTTTCCGCCATAACTTCCCTTTCAAAATCAGCAGTATCAAGCATTATCATAACCATACCTCCCGTTACTTATCAAATATAGTATATACATTATGATAACACATTATTCTATACTGTACAAGTAGTGATTCCCTTATTTATTCTTCTTTTTATTGTTTATCACGGTTATAATAACCGTCGCCGCGACCAGTACAACAGCAACCGCCGCTATGCCTATTACCCAGTACAGCTCGTTGCCCTGACCTGTTGAAGGATTCACAACGCTTGAGCTGTCCGTCTGAGAAGCGGCCTTAGAGTCTTCTGACTGGCTGGTACTCTCCGTATCCGATGGTGCACTGCTTCCCGATTCTCCCTCCTGAGAAGCATCCTCGGATGTTTCGGTCCGGCCGGAAACCGCTGCATAAAGCTCCTCAGCGTTTGCTACGGCGCCCAGCGCCATCACGCACTGACGCGTGCTGTAATCATCGGGAGCGGTGAACCAGCCGGTGCCGCTCATTGACGCAGAGTCTGACCAGAAGCCGCCGTTTTCGTCCTGGAAGGTGAGCAGAGCATCAACTATATTAACGCCCTCGGTCGTCCAAGTGTCGGACGTAACATCCTCGCCCGCCATTATAAGTCCTATTATAGTATAAGCCTGCGCACAGCTGCTGTCGGCGCCGAAATATTCAAAAAGTCCGTTTGAGCCGAGCTTTGAATGTATAAAGCTTATGCAGCTCTCACGCTCTGCATCCGCGGTATCTGTTTCAAAGAAGGAAAGCGCCATAAGCACTGTCGCCGTGACGTCCACCACGCCGTCATCGCCGTAGTTGTTGTAGCCGCCGTCGGCCTTTTTCTGCTCTATAATGGCATCTATGGCAGCCGCCGCGTCGTATTCAGCCTCATATCCGTAAAGCTTTGCGGCCTGAAGCGATATGAGCGCCCACGCGTCGTCCATTATGTCAGCCGTGCCGGCCGTCTTAAAGGAGCCGGAATCGTCCTGCCTCAGGCAGAGAGCGTCGGCGAACTGCTCTACGGAGTCCGTGTCGCCGTTTATTATTGATATTATTATGCCCTTGGCATATTCGCGGGAATAAGAGTCCTCCGTTATAGACGCCAAATCCGGCTGTACACTGAGATATTCATAGCCCTCGGTGCCGTATACACCCGCAGCGTATGCTGCCAGCACGTGCTCCATATCGGCCGTTACCGCATCAGCGCCGTCGTAATCCTCATCGAACAGGTAAGACAGATTATCCTTATGATATTCCATTGCCCTTTTTGCCGCCTCGTTTGCTGTCTGGGCATAATCGGCGGCCGAGGCTGAGGCCGGAAGCATGACAAGCACTGCCATTACCAGCGTCATGACTACGGATATAACTCCTGCGTATTTCTTCATTCCAACTCACTTCTTTCTGTTTATTTTTATATCAATGCTCCTTCGCGAGCAGAGTATCCATATAAGCGCCGAGACGCTCGGCCTCTTTTCTGCTTGTCTCCCTGTCGGACGAAACGCTTATTATATATACCTTTATTTTAGGCTCGGTGCCGCTGGGCCGTATTATGACGTCCGCGCCGTCCTCCAGCTTGTATGCAAGCACATCGGACTTAGGCAGCGTAAGCTCTGACGTATGGCCGGCGGAGGTGCATGTCCCGGTCAGATAGTCAGAAACGGACACAATCTTTGTGCCGCCTATTTCTGCCGGCGGATTCTCCCTCAAATCCTCCATAATGGCCTTCATCTTGGCCATGCCCCTCGAGCCCTCAAAATAGCTGTTTATAAGCAGCTTTGTGTAATACCCGTATTCCTTGTACAGGCTGTCCATATAACCGGCGAGCGTGCGGCCCTCCCTTTTGAGCACGGCCGCTATCTCCGCCAGCAGGAGCGACGCCGCGACGGCGTCCTTATCCCTAACGTAAGTGCCCGGCAGGTAGCCGTAACTCTCTTCAAAACCAAGGACGTACCTGTCGGCGTCGCCCTTCGACTCAAGCAGCGCTATCTGCTCGCCTATGAATTTGAAGCCGGTGAGAACGTCTATTACCTCGCAGCCGTATTCCTGAGCCACCTTATCCGTCATGCGGCTGGTCACTATAGTCTTTACGCATACCGGCCTTTTAAGTCCGGCCGGCCGGTTTTTGAGGATATAATCCAGCATAATGATGCCCATTTCGTCGCCGTTGAGCAGCACATACTCGCCGCCTTCCTTAACGGCGGCGCCCACCCTGTCGCAGTCGGGGTCTGTAGCCAGAAGTATGTCGGCCGGGCGCTCGTCAGCAAGCCTTATCGCACACTCAAACGACTCCCTGAACTCAGGGTTCGGGAAGGGAGTTGTCGGGAAATTGCCGTCAGGCTTTTCCTGCTCCGGCACAACGCGCAGATCCTTTATGCCTGCCAGCGCCAGCGCCTCTCGCACAGGCTTGTTGCCGGTGCCGTTGAGCGGTGTATATATAACGCTCAGCCCACCGTCGCTCAGCGCACTTTTATCCACCATGCAGGAAAGCACGCACTGATAATAGGAATCAAACAGCTCAGACCTTACATATTCTATCATGCCGTCCTTCATAAGCTGCTCAAAATCACCGCATTTAACGGAATCGAAAATATCGAGCGTGTCTATTATGTCCATTATGTGCCGGCTTTCTTCAAGTCCGAGCTGACAGCCGTCGGAGCCATATGCCTTAAAGCCGTTGTATTTTGCAGGATTGTGGCTGGCCGTTATCATCGCACCGGCATTGCACTTAAGATATCTTACGGCGTATGAAAGCACGGGAGTCGGCGCCAGCTCCTTAAAAATATACGTCTTAACGCCGTTTGCCGCCAGAACGCTTGCCGTGCGCTTGGCAAACAGCGTCGAGTTGTTGCGCGAGTCGTAGCATATAACGGCGCTGCCGCTGCTCGTAACGCCGTTTATATGCTCCGCCATGGCCTGAGCAATCTTGGCGACGGTATAGATATTCATTCTGTTTGTGCCCGCGCCCATTTCGCCGCGCATGCCGCCCGTGCCAAACTCCAGGTCTTTATAAAAGCGCTCATATATGGCGTCACTGTCGTCCTTTATCGACTCAAGCTCCTTTACTATAGCTTCATCGTCCCTCGCCTTTTCACACCAAATCTCATAAAGCTGCTGTTCCGTCATCTTTATATCATCCACATCCTTCATTTAAGCTGCCTAAATATATGTTTATGCCTTGCCGCATATTTCCTCTATTTTATTATATCAATCTGATGCAATTTATTCAATTAAAAATATGTGCAAAGGCGTTTGCGTCTTTGCACATATTTTTTGTCTCATTTTCCGACAAACACCTGCCGGGCTTACGTCACTCCTAATGTAGCCAAGCACCTTTTATACCAAAACATCTGCCCTCATGTTAAAAATGCCGCCGGGAGGACAGCTGTCTGCATAGCTCCTTCCGGCCCGGTTACTTAAGATAGGCCTGACATATAGATTATGCCGGTCATTGGTGAAATCAGAAACGGTCGGTACTGTACACTGCTTTCTGTTCGTGTGCTTATACTCTGCAAGCTTCGGCCGTTTTCTCTGAAAAGCCTTACGTCAAAGCTTTTGGCAAAGCTACGGTCCTGGGCTTAAGCGGGTGGAAAATACGTGCTCTATTCTATGCAATATATAAAATCTGATAAGCCGCGGCCGTTCCTGTAAAATCAAAAAGGCGGCTGTAAAGCCGCTGTATTGTGTATCTCGTATCAGAACAGCCAAACGAGCCTCAGTATTATCATGAGTATAACACCCGGCAGTGACAGCACCGCAGAGCATATAACCGTCCACAAATTTATGGGCAGGCCAAAGCCCGTAAAGCTGTCGACGATCGAGGCTATTATCAATGCCGCAAGCCCTATCCCCGCAGACAGCAGAAGAAAATGTCTTGCTCTTTTGCTTCTTACTGCCGCAACCAAAATCGCCAAGCCCGCTATAACTGCATATATTATGTAAATTATTTTCAGTACCTGCATATGTATATCCTCCGTTTTTCTGCTTACTCAAGCATATGAGAAAAGGACGGGTTATATTACAGGCATATATAAACTTTTACATTCGAATTTTACTTGCTTTAAAAAATATAGATTTATGCTATTATATCAACGGAGGGCGATATTCATGGAAATAACCTTAAAAATGGTGGAATACGGAGAAAAGAGTGTTCTCAGCAATCTGCTGGAAAAATACAGCTACGAATTCTCGCAATATGACAAGCTTCCCTTTAACCGGGATGGCCTGTATAATTATTCTTATCTCGACTGCTACTTTACATCAGAGAATCGCTTTGCGTATTTTATATTTGCCGATATGCAGCTCATCGGATTCGCCATGGTCAGCAAGCGCGCTGAATGCGACAGATATGCAGATTGGTCGGTAGCGGAATTTTTTGTGGCATATCCATACCGGCGTCAGGGAATCGGCAGCAGCACCATCAAAAGGCTGTTTGAAATGCATAGGGGAATTTGGCATATAAAATATCATCCCTATAATCTTGCGTCCAAGGCCTTTTGGACAAAGATTGCTGACAGGCATGCACGCGGAAAATACGAGCTGACGTACGGTAATGAAAAATATTACGACGGCACAACGCCGGAGGTGTTGGTCTTCAGGGTTTAAAAAATTTGGCAGCATCATTGTCGGACAGTGCTCTGCAATTTTCCTCTGTGAGCTTGGCCGCCCCGTCAGGCTGCAGTAGGCTTCATTTGTGAACCGATATCTGCATAGGCCATACGAGCCTGCTGCCGCCTGACCGCTCAAGAGATGCTGAGTCTGCCGTTGCTTTGCCTGCCGCATTGCACGCCGCCTCAAATCAATAGCCGGCAGTTATCAGAAATTTTTATATATCGTAAAATGTTTGTTCTAAGAAAGCTCGTCCGCTAAAGCCTTTTCAAGTAAAAGCGACACGGCTGTATTCTCCTTTATCTTATGGCTTTATCTAAAAAACAAATCAAAGCTGCCAGCAAATTAGTGGTTTGCTCAGGCCCCAGAGTGGTCAGAACCTGCTGATCCCTGTAAGGGGTACTGAAAAGCTATCATTGCATCGCTTGCTCTGCTGCCGGCAAACCAGTTTTCTTTGATTTTCCAGTTTATCTCTTTAAGCAGAATACCTCACGCCGAAATTTCCGTGTCCCTATAAGTCGACCAGCTCCTTTCTCTTTTCATAACTATGCGATTCTTTGGCATTGTCTTTGCCAAGATCCTTTTATCTGCCCTTGGTAGAATCAGGGGTTTTCTTAAGCCTAAAGGCAATAATAACAGAAAACAGGCAGCTTTCGCTGCCTGTTTTCTTATATTACTACCCCTCAAGCTATCAATAATAAAAGCTGCTTTTTATTATTTGCCGCCGTCAATGACCTCCTGCGTATTTCTGTCAAGATGCAGGACACGATTGCTTCTTACAGCCATATCGGCAGCAAAGGCGACACGCATGGTGCTTTCAACGTCGTCAATAGTCGGACTGGATACGTATTCCGGGTCCTCTATCATATGTATTAGCTCCAAAAGCTGGCCATACATATTCTTATATATGCTCTTAACGTTTATTATATGATGTTCGCCGGTCTTTCCGTCGTACCAGCGCAGCAAATCACCCAGCTCGTGACCGTCGCTGCGGTCGCAGGCAAGCACCAGCTTGATGTATCCGCTGTCACCGATAAACTCCTTGAGATTGCCTGCCATCATGTTCTTTGACCAGCCGCTCTCATAGTTGAATATTGTGCCGTCGTCAAGCACTGCGTTTATCATGCCGTAATTGTACGAGCCCTCCGGCACGTCAGCGTCAATATTCGTCGATATACCCGATACCTGCACTATCTTCGAGCCGGTGAACCACTGCGCCACGTCTATGTAGTGCACGCCGCAGTCCACTATCGGCGGACAAAAGGTAAGCAGATGCCGGTACCTCTCCCAGTTGACCGCATTGTGGTTTTGTACCATTCTGAATACTCTGGGCTTGCCTATCGCACCGCCTTTTATCATGGCGGCAATCCTTTTATAAGAGTCGTTATGGCGGAGTATGTGCCCCACAAGCACCCTTGACTCCGCACTGCGCACGGCACTTACAAATTCCAGCGAGCCTTCTAAAGTATCCGCCACCGGCTTTTCACACAGCACATGCTTGCCGCAGGCTATACACGCTTTGAGTATCTCGAGGTGGGTTTCGGTATAGGTCGCTATTATAAAGATATCCGCTTCCGCGTTTTCAAGATAATCCCTGTAATCAGACGACCACGACTCAGCGCCGTACTTGCGGGCGAAAAGCCTTGCCGAATCCTCGTTTACATCAACTACGCCGACAATCTTTACATTATCCCTGTAATAAATATCGTCGAGATGCGTAGCGCCTATATAACCGCAGCCGACAAGCACCACGCCGTATCTGTCCTTCATTTGCTAAACCACATTCCCCTGTCACTTAATTCATGGCAGCCATTTTTTCCTTTAAGAAGTCCACCGCCATCTTGATGTCTGCCGTGGGATCCTCTCCGACCTCACGCTCTATAGTAAGATATCCCCTGTATCCGATATCCTTGAGTGCATTCAGGTATGCAGTGAAGTCGACATTGCCCTGACCCAGCGGAGTCTCCTTGAAATAGTCCTCAAGACGCATATCCTCTATGCCGCCGTCGGCAAAAAAGCCGTATATGTTGCGCGGGTCGGTCTGCTTTATCATTATGCCGTCCTTTGCGTGGGTATGAACAATATAGTCCTTAAGCGTATATACGCCCTGAACAGGGTCGTCGCCCGTCACCATTACAAGGTTAGCAGGGTCAAAGTTGACGGCAACGCCCTTGGAATCCAGCTTGTCAAGAAACGCCTTTAGGGTAACCGCCTTCTCCGGGCCGGTTTCCACTGCAAAATATGCGCCAACGCCTGCGGCATATTCCGCCAGCTGATTGCACGCCTCAAGCTGATTCTTATAAGAATCGTCATTCTCGTTGCCGCTGACAACGCCTATGTGCGTCGTTACGACATTAGCGCCAAGCTCAAGGGCAAGGTCGACTATCCTCTTTGATTTTTCAACCTTCCAGACGTTGTCGTCGGCACGCTCAAAGCCGTGTCCGCCGAAGTCTCCGCACAGCGCCGATACCTTTATACCGTTTGACGCCAAAATATCCTTTTTTTCCTTAAGGCTGTCAGCCGTCATGTTCTCGGGTGACATCTCGCCGCTGACTGCATAAAGCTGTACAGCCTCAGCGCCTATCTCGGCTGCCCTTTCTATTCCGCCCTTAAATCCAAGGTGAAACCAGTCGGAAATTACGCCTATCTTGAATATGCTCATAATTTTCCTCCTTAATTCTTTTGCGTTTTCTTAAATAATCAAAATTCCAAAAGCCAGCGGCGCACATAAGCCTAATATATAATCAGCGCTCTGCATCTCTGCAAAGCCGTACCGCAAAGCAGAAGGAGCTATAAATTTACCCACTCATCCGGCTTTTTCACAGCCTCGCCCGCCGCGCCGATTATCGCCATGAGCGTTATCGTCTCCTGCGGGTCTACCGGCACTATGCCGTCGTCAAAGAATTTTATCATAGCATACATAAAATTCTTAAAGGAGTCGGACTCAAGATTCTTCCACACAAAACCGTCTTCATACTTCACAGCAAGTATCTGCGGCGCACTCCATGTGCGCGGCATGTTCATATATGCGCGGCGGCCGTCCGAAAACTCAAGCGTGAAAGAGATTGAGTTTATCGAACCGGTATACATTATGCGCTTTACATCCGGACCCATCAGATACACAATAGGCTCAAACTGATGTATAAAGTAGTTCTCCTCAACACCGGGGCCTATGCTGGATACATATATAGCCTCGCCCTTTTTAAGCTCCTGTACCTCAGAGGCATATCTCAGAGCAGAGGTCGAAAACAGCTTAGTCCCGCTTTTTTGGGCAATTGCAAATATTCTCTTTGCCGCCTCTGCGTCAGGCGCAAAGGTTTTGTCCACATAAGTAAGCTTGCCGGACATAAGCGGCTTTGCACAGAGCTTTTCGTGCTGTTCCGGATTATCCGGTGACAATACTATGAGCACATCGCTTTTTTCGACCACTTCATCTATTGTTGCACAAAGCTCAATCCCGTTTTTTTCCGCCCACGCCGCATTGCTCATGCCGCCGAGAGGGCTGTCGATGTCGCCGTACGCATACGCCACTTCATAACGTCCGCCCGAATACTCCTTCAGCCATTCAGGATAATGATTTGCATGCCATTCGTCAAGATAATAATCGATAAAGCCTACCTTTTTCATGTTATCCTCCATAATATATGAGACATGTCAATAAATGTCAGGACATACGGGCTGTCCAGCAGGATAGCCCGTATGCTCAAAATTTATTATTACAGCTTGACTTCCTCATTCCTGTCGGAAGAATCATATATAGCCTGCATAAGCTTTGCCGTTATTATGGCGGAGTCTATGTAAGACTGTATATGCTCACCGGTCTGTACGCACTTAACAAAGGCGTTTATCTCATTTTCAAACATATTTTCCGCTTTGTACTGCGGTTTCATTTCGGTCAGAGCACCGTTCTGTGCGGAATACATGGTGAAATATCCGCCGTAGTTGAGACGTATGCCGGCCTTAGTTCCAATAAAGTCAATATAGTCCTCACCTACGCCTATATTCTGAGCCCATGCACCATTCATGGATATAGTTGCATTGTCAGTCCTTACAAGAGCGGTGACAAAGTCGTCTACGTCGTAAACTCCCGTACCGTCAAGCACAGGCGGGCCGGCCCACATATTCACATATGTATAATCCTCAATATTCTTGCCAAGCTTGCAGTATGCCTTACCGCTTACCGCCCTCGGCTCAGGATCACCAAGGCAGTACATGGCTATGTCAATATAATGTACGCCCCAGTCAATAAGCACGCCGCCGCCGGCTATGGCCTTTGTCGTAAACGCGCCGCCAAGTCCGGGAATAGAGCGATGTGCACGGAAAGCAATATACACATGATATATATCACCAAGCTCGCCCTTGGTAATAAGGTCCTTTATCATATTTACACTCTTGCTGAAGCGGTTTACCACGCCTATATTGAGTATTTTGCCGGTCTCATGAGCGACCTTCTGCATTTCCAGCGCCTCGCTGAGCACCCTCGCAGTCGGCTTCTCGCACAGCACGTGCTTGCCGGCGCGAAGAGCGTCTATAGATATAATGCTGTGCATGTCGTTCGGCGTGCATACGGAAACGGCATCTATTTCCGGGTCGTTTATAACCACATGATAATCCTCAACCGCTGTTCCGCAGTTATAATCCTTCACAGCCTTCTCCGCCCTGTCGAGCTTGATATCGCAGAAATATTTTATCTCTGCATCCTCATTTTTTACATATGCTGGTATGTGTGCGCTGTTGGCAATAGTGCCGCAGCCTATTACACCAATTTTTACTTTTGACAAATTCGAGCACCTCCGATGTTCATATTTGCTATTTTACAATGATTATACTACACACTTTGTTTTTTTAAATACCATTATTTAACCTTTGGCGTGCCTAAACCAACTGTTTGCCATATTCTGTCGTTTGGCTGTTTCATATCGTTTTATAACCAATCAGATCAATACGCCGTACACGTTTTTGATGATCGGTAAGCAAAGCAGAGACGGCTGTCTCTGTTCCCTTTTTTATCGTAAATGGAATGCGTTTAAGGCTTCTGCCAGCTTGGCGGCAGTGGGATAACGGTCATTCGGATTCACCTGCGTACACCTGCGGACAATGCCACCGGCTCGGCCTTTAGCTATTTGTTCGCTGGGATGCTTACCGGTCAGCATTACGTTCAGCAGCACCCCGGCGGCATAAATATCGGTGCGCGCGTCGCTTTGGGCCACGCCCAGCTGCTCCGGAGAGGCATAACCGACGGTCCCCATGACGACCGTGTCTTTGCTCGCCGCCGAAATCCTGCGGGAGGCGTTAAAGTCGATCAAAACCACCCGGCCGTTTTTATCGATAACAACATTTTCAGGTTTGACATCCCGATGCACCAGATTCCTCTCATGCAAAACAGTCAGTGCGTTTAATACGCCTTTTAAAACCCTTCTTGCGCCGAGATACTTGTACTTACCGCTTTCCATCACCTGCGCCACCGTGATCCCATCAATAAATTCCTCCAGAACTACTTGTCCGTCTTCTAAGGGGATGACGTCATAAATCATCGGCAGGTTTTCACAGGTTATTCGGCATAATTCTTCATAGGCGGCAACAGACCTTGGAAAGCTATGGACGACCATATCCTTTCCTAATTCCTTGTTGCGTATCCGCAGCACACAGCAATCGTTTTTTTCGCTCAGCACCGACACCAGGGAATATGTGTCAAAAAGTCCTTTTATATATCCTTCTACCGTCATCGTTCAACCGTTCCATTCTTCATATACGGCGTCATAGCTGCCATCGGCACAATTTTTATAGTATCGAAAATTTCGGTCAGTGCAATCGGCAGAGCAATATATGGTCAGCGTACCAGTGCGCCTGGAGGCAAGCGCAAAAGCATATGGTGAAGTATAGACGGCGTTCCCACAGAAATAAATATCCGTCAAATTATAACACATGGAAAAAGCATGGTCCCAAATGGATTTTACATTTGCGGGAACCACTACTTTTTTTACAGTATCCCTGATTTGTTCATCGTTAAACGCGTTTCCCATAATGGCGATCACGGTTTTGCCGTCTATAGTTTCAGGGATCACATACTCACCGCTTTCCGATACGGTGCTTACTCCCGTGATAACGATATCGTTTTCATCTATCGGAAGCCATGATAAGTAGTCATCACCCTTTTGCGCCTGCCTGTATACATATGTTACAGAAGAGACGGGAGCCTGGGCGGCAGAACTCGCTGTGCTCGAGTCCGCCGTTTGAGAGCCGGTATTGGGTGCGGACGCCAAAGAGTCTGTATCGCTGACAGAGCCGGAGCCCGTCGGATCCTCGCTCTGGGGATCTTCGCCTCCTATATCCGCGCCATCGCTCATGGAAGATGATGCCTCCGTGCCTCTCGATCTGCTCATGTCCGCACTCGGCGAGTCTGTGTCCTGTGATGCAGAAACGCCGATGCTGGCCGACGAGTTTTGTCCTGCCGTGACTGAGGCGGGATTCCTCCTCAGAACAAACCAAACAGAGCCTGTCGCCAAAACAAGCACCAAAAGGGCAGCTATGATCGCCGTCCTCATCCTACCTTTTTCCTTTTGCTTTTTCACCGCCTGCTTTTCATCAAGGGAGGTCATGCAATACAAGCAGAATCGGGCATTATCCTCGATCTCGGCCTTGCAAACCGGACATTTTTTCATAGCCGCTTTACCCCAATGTCTCCAGATCGTATGCAAACAGAAGCTCGTTGATTTCCATGACAGACATTTTTTTGCAAATACCGTAAATGATGATGCTGTCAAACGGAAGTTTTACATAGAGCGGAGAGTACCCGGCACATTTCAGAAGCGTCTGTACCTCCTCAAGAGTCAAGCTCATCCCTATCGCCAAGCACAGGAGCTTTTTCCGATCGGGCACACGCAACCCGGAAAAAATTTGGTAAGCATACACCTCCGACAGCTCCGCCCGCCGGATCACCTTTGCCTTGCTCAGCCCATTTTCAGCGAGGAGACGCGCAAGCAGCTCCGAAAGTGATTCCGAAATCATATATTCCTTATTTTCATTATAAAATGTGCTGAAATCAGGGCAGAGCTTAAGCTCTTCCACGATCTTTGAAGTATCTTTTCCCACCGTTTTTCGCCATCTTTCCGCTTCGATTACCCTTAGCATACCAAATTCCGTAAATTTTTTCAACTATGCTGGCAGCATAAGATTTCTTTGCCGGCAGAAGTTATAATAATGGAACAAGAGAAGCATAATGCGCTCATAGATTGGCATCATCGGAAGAAATCAGGTCAGAAATCGGCACGTCCAGCGCACGGGAAAACAGCACCAGATCGATATCGGTCACGAAGCGCTCTCCATTTTCTACCCGGCGAATAAAATAATGATCCACATCAAACCCCATCAGCTGCATTTTTGCGGCCAGTTTGCGTTGAGAAAGATTCTGTTCTTTCCGTATCCTTGCAATACGCCGGCCACATAGATTATTTGTGCCGTCTGCGGCCTTTATTTTAAACATTACAGATTCCCCATATTTTTTGTTGAATAGTATTTACAATATTTATATTTTATGATAGAATAACAATATAAATGGTAAATAGTGTTCAACAAAAAACGCAATATATACATTTTTAAGAATGGTGATACTGTCATCAATTTGATTGACATCACAATAAAAATTAAAACTAACGGAGGTAAGTCAAATGGCTAAATTTTCTTATACAATGACAGATGAAGAAGCGATCGTCGCATTCAAGAAGGGCTTTATGGGACAGGGTCTTGGAAATGTTGCTATCCTTAGCGAAAAGGGTAAAACTTTTAAATTAGGAGCCCCTATGATGACAGTAACGGTTGAGTTCGACAACGGTATTTGTACTACCAAGGCTTCTCTGGCCGGGAAGGCAATTGAAGCTACTGTAAACACCAAAATTGAGCTGATTGACGGTTTCACAAAACTGTAATTTTTTACAAAGCCATGGATTACAAGTATGCGGTTCAGGCAACAAAACACAAAACTAATTTGCTATCCGTTACAAGGCTGTGCACTGATTGATAGATTTGATAAAATTTGTAGGAGGGCGATGACCGATGATTCGAAAAAAACTTTTGCTTGCTGGAATGGCTGTTATGATTGCGACAACTTGTCTATTCTTAGGGGGATGCCAAAACGATCCGGCGGACGATCTTCAGGACTATGCCGAAGACGCCTTGGAAAATGCAGAAGACGTATTGAACGATTATCTGAACTAAACTAAATCAAATTACATGCGGCCTTGTGGATAATGGAACTGTCTTTGACAGTTCCATTTGATTTATCAGATAAAACTGCCGGGTGCACCTCCTCTGCCACTACCAACAACAGCTTCTCCCGCCGACAATGCCAACGGCGTAAGGGAGCGCACTTATTTCGTGTACAGTGAAGTAGAAAGACGAGCAATTGACCCTATTGCGGCTATGCCGCAGATCATTGTGGACAGCACGACAACTCATATCGGTGATATGGTTACTGTTAATGTGTCTGTCAAAAACAATCCGGGGATTATTGTTATGCTTCTGCAAGTCGATGACGGCTTTTCTGTTTTGAAACTTCAAAAATCATACATCATTATTAGAGCAAGCCTGTCTTTTTGTAATGCTTTCAATAAAAGCTTTTCTGCCGTTTCTGTTTAATAGACAATAAAACGGCCCTGTACCTTTAGTACAGGGTCGTTTTATTTGTAAACAACGATTGTTTTATTTTACAAGCTCAATTACTGCCATTTCAGCGCCGTCGCCGCGGCGTGGACCTATCCTCGTGACCCTCGTATATCCGCCGTTGCGCTCGGAATATGACGGGGCTATCTCGTCAAACAGCTTCTTTACTACATCCTCTTTTGTCACAAAGGCCAATGCCTGCCTTTTGTTGTGAAGAGTATTTTCCTTTGCCAATGTTATATACTTTTCCGTCATTGACTGTACTTCTTTTGCTCTTGTGTAGGTGGTCTCTATCCTGCCGTTCTCAAGCAGATATGTCACCATCCCTCTGAGCATTGCCAGCCTGTGGTCAGTTGTCCTGCCAAGCTTTCTTGTACCGGGCATTATATTCACTCCTTTTCAATAAAGGTCTTATCTAAGATTTTTATTCATCCTCTGAACGAAGACTGAGTCCCAAAAATTCAAGCTTCGATACTACCTCTTCAAGCGATTTGCGGCCGAGGTTGCGGACCTTCATCATGTCTTCCTCGCTCTTGCTTATAAGGTCCTCTACCGTGTTTATACCGGCGCGCTTGAGGCAGTTAAAGCTTCTTACCGACAAGTCAAGCTCCTCTATCGTCATTTCCAGGACCTTTTCCTTGCTCTTGTCATCCTTTTCCACCATTATCTCGCCGTTATAGGTATCGCCGGAAAGGTCAACAAAGAGGTTGAGATGCTCGATGAGCACCTTCGCCGCAAGCGACACTACCTCCTGCGCCGTTATCGTGCCGTTGGTCCAAACCTCAAGCGTAAGCTTGTCAAAATCCGTGACCTGGCCGACGCGGGTGTTTTCCACCGTATAATTCACCTTTGACACCGGCGTGTATATGGAGTCCACTGGTATAACGCCAATGGCATTGTATATCAGCTTGTTTTTCTCGGCCGGGACATAGCCTCTGCCCCTGTTGAGCGTAAGCTCCATGTAAAGCTTGCCGCCCTCTGCCAATGTGGCTATGTGCAAATCGGGATTTATTATCTCAACTTCGGAATCTGCCTTTATATTTTCAGCCTTTACCTCGCACGGACCTTCAGCCTCAATAAATACGGTCTTTGGTCCGTCGCCGTGCATTTTGGCCGTCAGGCTCTTTATATTCAGGACTATCTCCGTCATATCTTCCTTTACACCTGGCAGTGTGGAGAACTCGTGTACAACCGAGTCAACCTTTATCGCCGTGACCGCCACGCCGGGCATTGAGGAAAGCAGAACACGTCTCAGGCTGTTGCCAAGCGTGGTCCCGTAACCGCGCTCCAGCGGTTCTACGACAAACCTGCCGTATTTACCGTCTGCGGACAGTTCCTCAGCTTCTATTCTGGGCTTTTCTATTTCTATCACTTAAAACCCTCCTTGTCGAATTATTACGACAGATTGTGGGTAATACTGCCGTTATCACATATAAACTAACGGTAATTATACGCGTCTGCGCTTCGGCGGACGGCAGCCGTTATGCGGTATCGGCGTAACGTCCTTTATCATGCTTACCTCAAGTCCTGCTGACTGGAGCGCACGTATTGCAGCCTCACGTCCGGAGCCGGGGCCCTTTACATATACCTCTACGGTTTTAAGCCCATGCTCCATAGCTGCCTTGGCGGCAGTCTCTGCTGCCGACTGCGCCGCAAACGGCGTGGATTTTCTCGAACCTCTAAATCCGAGTCCGCCGGCCGACGCCCAGGATATCACGTTGCCCTGCATGTCGCTTATTGTGACAATGGTATTATTGAATGATGACTGAATATGGGCTGCACCGCGCTCAATATTCTTCTTTTCTCTGCGGCGGCGGGTAACAGCCTTTTTGCCCTTTGTTGCTGTAGCCATTTAAACTCATGACCTCCATTTCCTGTCAGAAAATAATTAATTACTTTTTCTTGTTTGCAATAGTCTTCCTCGGGCCCTTGCGCGTTCTTGCATTTGTCTTGGAGCGCTGTCCCCTTACCGGCAGATTTCTGCGGTGACGTATGCCGCGGTAACAGCCGATTTCTATAAGGCGCTTGATATCGAAAGCTACTGCGCGGCGGAGGTCGCCTTCTATCTGCAGATTCTTTTCAATATAATCACGCAGCTTGGACACATCGTCCTCGGTCAAATCCTTTACTCTCGTATCCGGATTTATGCCCGTCTCAGCTAATATCTTCTTTGACGTTGTTGCTCCTATTCCATAGATGTAAGTCAGGCCTGCCTCTACACGCTTCTCTCTCGGCAGGTCAACACCAGCAATTCGTGCCATTTTTGCACCTCCATTAATTAGGCTGCCAGATTAACCCTGGCGCTGTTTGTGTTTAGGGTTCTCGCATATTACCATTACGCGGCCCTTGCGTTTGATTATCTTGCATTTATCGCACATCTTTTTGACAGAAGGTCTGACTTTCATAACCTTAACCTCCACTTCTCAGCAGTTAAAATATTACAATACGCGGCGCTGATTATTTCGATCTCCACGTAATGCGTCCCTTTGTTAAATCATAAGGCGACATTTCCACTGTTACCTTATCGCCGGGCAGTATGCGTATAAAATTCATTCGCAGCTTGCCGGATATATGCGCCAATATGGTATGACCGTTGCCTATGTCCACTTTGAACGTCGCATTGGGCAGTGCCTCCGTTACGGTGCCCTCTACTTCAATCATATCTTGTTTTGACAATCAAATACCTCCTTTAGGCGTCTGCTTTCTCTCTTATTTCTCGCAGTCTCCTGCTTATCAGCTTGTCGGAAGACATCGACTCCTCGTCCAAGACCTCTTTGGTCAGCGCTATGTGCTTGTAATTCTTAGCTTTCGGCTTGTCGAGACGTCTGTCCTTGCCGTTTACCAGATACACCCGGCTGCCGTCAAACCCGGCCGCAGCCATAAAGCTGCCCGCGTCGCGTCCGGCCCTGACTTTTACCACGCGTCCCCTGCACAGTTCCATATAATTCCTCCGTGTCAGGGCTGCGTCAGTATCACGGGGCCGTCGGACGTTATGAGCACCGAGTGCTCAAAGTGAGCTGACAGCGAGCCGTCCTGGGTTATTACCGTCCACTTGTCCTTAAGCACCTTTACCTCCGGTCCGCCCAGATTAACCATAGGCTCGATAGCCAGAGTCATACCCGGCACGAGCCTCGGCCCATGCGACGGCCGGCCGAAATTTGGTACTTCCGGCTCTTCGTGCAGGCTCGCACCTACGCCGTGGCCGACATAATCTCGCACCACCGAGTAGCCGCGCGCCTCTACATACCGCTGTACGGCATATGATATATCGCCTATCCTGTTGCCGGCGACCGCCATCTTTATGCCCTCATAAAGGCTCTGCTCTGTCGCCTCCATAAGCCGCCTGGCCTCTTCAGACACATCGCCCGCGGCAAAGGTGGCAGCATTGTCGCCGTTGTAACCGCCTATCTTGGCTCCAAGATCTATCGATACTATGTCGCCGTTTTTTATCTTGCGGTGGCCGGGTATGCCGTGTATTACCTCATTGTTTATCGATATACACGCCGTACCCGGAAATCCGCCGTAGCCGAGAAAGTTGGGCTCGCCGCCCTGGCTTTTAATATAGTCATACGCCAGCTTGTCAATCTCAGCCGTGGTGACGCCGGGCTCTACAGCCTCGCCCGCTGCCTTCAGCGCACCGGCCGATATGCGGCAGGCCTCCTTCATCACCTGTATTTCTCTTTCATTCTTAATTATTATCATAAGTATCAGCCTTCCAGGGCTTTAAGAGTAAGTCTTGTTGTGTCCTTAACATCTTTCTGTCCAAATACAATTATAAGCTTTCCTTCACTTTCGTAAAAGGACTTAAGCGGCTCTGTCTGCTTGTGATAAACCTCCAGCCGGCTTTTTATCGTCTCAACAGTGTCGTCGTCACGAACAGTGAGCCTGCTTCCGCATCTGTCGCAGATGTTTTCATGCTTTGGCGGATTATCGGTTACGTGATATGAGGCACCGCAGGCGGAGCAGGTCCGCCTGCCGGCTATGCGGCGAATTATCTCGTCGTCGTCAACCTCTATAGATATAACCTTGTCAATATTTACTCCCATTTTCTCAAGAGCCTCGGCCTGAGGTATTGACCTTGGAAAGCCATCAAGAATGAAACCCTTTTTGCAGTCATCCTGCACTATTCTCTCTTTGAGCACGTCTACAACTATGTCGTCGGGCACTAACTGCCCTGCATCCATATAATCCTTAGCCTTAAGGCCTGCCGGAGTACCTAATTTTATGTCCTCCCGCAGCAGGTTCCCGGTTGATATCGCCGGTATCGAAAAAGCATCGCGTATGGCATCGGCCTGCGTGCCCTTGCCGGCTCCCGGCGCGCCCAAAAGTATAAGATTCATAAAAATCTTCCCCTTCAGACTAATCCAAGAAACCTTTATAATGCCTCATCAGCATCTGAGATTCAAGCTGATTTACAGTATCGAGCGCAACACCAACGACTATCAGTATTGACGTACCGCCGAGCGATACGTTTATACCGCCGACCGAGCCTATTATTATCGGAAGTACAGCTATCACACCAAGGAACAAAGCTCCAACCAGCGTGATTTTTGAAAGTATTTTTGATATAAAGTCAGAGGTCGGCTTGCCGGGACGATAACCCGGTATGGCGCCGTTGTTCTTGCGCAGATTGTTCGCCATCTCTATAGGATTGTATTGGATTTGTACATAGAAATATGCAAAGCCTATAATGAGCAGCAAATACACAATAGCATAGAATACGCTTCTGTATCCCATTACCGAAAGCACTCTGTACATCGTACTTTCAGTGTTGCTCATAAACGAAAGTATGGTGCTTGGCAGTGCAAGTATCGAGCTTGCAAAGATTATCGGCATAACACCCGACATATTTACCTTTATAGGTATGTGCGAATTCTGTCCGCCGTACATCTTGCGTCCGACTACTCTTTTCGCATACTGCACGGGTATGCGGCGTTCGCCGTCCGTCATGAAGACTATAAAGACTATCACCGCAAAGAATACCAGAATTATCGCAATGACCGGAATGTACATCTGATAATCGAAGAAGTAAGTCCACAAAGCGGCAAAAGCCTGAGGTGCGCGCGACAGAATACCGGCGAAAAGTATAATTGATATACCGTTGCCGACGCCGCGGTTGTCTATCTGCTCGCCCAGCCACATTATCAGCGCTGAGCCCGCCGTAAAGCTTGTGACTATTACTATTCCTGCAAATATAAGATCAAACCAGCTGCTGCCTATGTTCAGATATCCGCCGTTGCTCAGCATCATGAAATATCCAAAGCCCTGAAGCAGCGCTATTGCGATAGCAACTATGCGGGTGATGGTAGAAAGCTTTTTCTGGCCTTCCTCGCCCTCTTTCCTCAGGCGTTCAAGCGCCGGAATAGCTACCGCCAAAAGCTGCATTATAATAGACGCGTTAATGTACGGTGTTACCGACATCGCAAACAGCGCACCGTAGTTCATAGCGCCGCCTGTGAGTATATTCAGATAGCTGAAAAAGTCGCCTCCGGCAGTCGCACTGCTGCTTAAAGCATCTACGTCTATAAACGGAACCGGCATGTGAGAGCCTATCCTGAATATCACTATTATAAGCAGTGTAAATAATATTTTTTTACGAAGATCTACTATTTTCCAGGCGTTTTTTAGAGTCTGTAGCATTACAGCACCTCCGCTTTACCGCCGGCCGCCTCTATCTTCTGTTTTGCAGACTCTGAAAAAGACACAGCCTTAACAGTAAATTTCTTTGTAACATCTCCGCGGCCCAATACTTTGACGCCGTCCAAAGCTTTTTTAATAATACCTTTTTCCATCAGGGCCTGTGCATCGATAACCGCACCGTCTTCAAACGCATCAAGAGAAGATACGTTAACAGCTGCGTATTTCTTTGCAAAGATATTGTTAAACCCTCTTTTCGGCGATCTCATATAAAACGGCATCTGGCCGCCCTCAAAGCCCGGCCTTATGCTTCCGCCGGAACGCGCCTTCTGGCCCTTGTGTCCCTTGCCGGCAGTCTTGCCCTGACCCGAGCCGGCGCCGCGCCCAACGCGCTTGCTCGGCCTGTTTGAGCCGGGCACCGGAGAAAGTTCATGTATTTTCATAGCTTGCACCTCCTTGCTTACGCTTCGGTTACCTCTACGAGGTGGCATATCTTCTTTATTTTGCCTTGTGTCTGCATATTGTTGGGCTGAACAGTTTCGTCACCTATTTTGTGCAGTCCAAGAGCTTTTGCAGTAGCTATCTGCTTCTCACCGGAGCCTATCAGGCTCTTCGTCAGCCTTACCTTTACGCTGCCAGACTTGTCAGCTGCTTTTTTGGTCGGCATTTCACTGCTCCCCCTTCTATACTAATATTTCTTTCACGGTCTTGCCGCGCATGGCCGCCACCTGCTCCACATTGCGAAGCGAAGCAAGGCCCTTTACCGTAGCCCTTACGACATTGTTCGGGTTGTTGGAACGCAGCGCCTTTGAACGTATGTCCTGTATGCCGGCACACTCAAGCACTGCACGGACGGGACCGCCGGCGATGATACCGGTACCTTCAGCAGCCGGCCTGAGCAGCACGGATGCCGCGCCGAACTTGCCTATTACCTCATGAGGTATTGTGGTGCCTCTCAGCGATACCGTTATCATGTTTTTCTTGGCTTCCTCTATGCCCTTGCGGATTGCATCCGGAACCTCAGCCGCCTTGCCGAGTCCAAAGCCGACCTTGCCCTCGCGGTCGCCGACAACTACCAGCGCCGAAAACTTGAATATGCGTCCGCCCTTGACCGTCTTGGCAACGCGGTTTATGGATACTACGCGCTCTTCTAATTCCTGAACTGCCGTTGCGTCAATGTTAGCCAAAAGTAATCTCCTCCTTTATCAGAACTTGAGTCCGCCCTCGCGGGCGCCTTCGGCCAGCTCCTTGACGCGGCCGTGATAAATGTATCCGCCTCTGTCGAATACAACATCTGTTATGCCTTTCTGCGCCGCACGCTCGGCTATCCTTGCGCCTACCTTGCGTGCGCCTTCCTTGTTAGAGCCTTTGCCGTCGAAATCTTTTTCTACCGATGATGCGCTGCAAAGGGTAACGCCCTTTGTGTCATCTATTATCTGGGCATATATATGCGCCTCGGAGCGAAAAACATTCAGGCGCGGACGCTCTGACGTGCCGGTAATCTTTGCGCGGACACGCGCATGCCTCTTCTGACGAGACTTGTTGGAATCAGTCCTTGTTACCATTCAAATTCACTCCTTACTTCTTAGCTGCTTTGCCCTCTTTGCGGCGTATATGTTCGCCTGCATAGCGAATTCCCTTGCCCTTATACGGCTCCGGCGGGCGCTTGCCGCGCACCTCTGATGCGAACTGGCCTACCATCTGCTTATCCGGGCCGGATATTACTATTTGGTTAGCCGCCGGGACGTCAATGGTTATTCCCGGAATTTCCGGAACTATTACCTGATGTGAATATCCAAGGTTCATAACAAGGTTTTTGCCCTGCTTCTGTGCGCGGTAGCCGACGCCGTTTATCTCAAGCGACTTTGAGAAGCCGTTGGTCACGCCTTCCACCATGTTCGCTATAAGCGTGCGGGTAAGTCCGTGCAGAGCGCGGTTTTCCTTTTCGTCGTCGGGACGTTTAACCGTAATCTCTTCCTTGGTAACTTCAATTATCATATTTTCATGAAACTTCTGGGTAAGCGTGCCCTTGGGACCCTTTACCGTCATTTCATGGCCATTGAGCTTTACATCCACACCTGCAGGTATAGCTACGGGTTTCCTACCTATTCTTGACATGTAAAATCCCCCTTACCATACAAATGCAAGCACTTCGCCGCCTACGTTCTCCCGGCGGGCCTGCTTGTCTGTCATAATACCCTTCGATGTAGAAAGTATCGCTATGCCAAGTCCCTTAAGTACCTTGGGCATATTTTCAACATCGGTGTATATGCGCAAACCGGGCTTCGAAACCCTTCTGAGCCCTGTTATGGCCTGTGTCTTGTTCTCTCCGTACTTTAGTACGACGCGGATTATGCCCTGCTTGCCGTCGTCAATGACGCTGAAGCTCTTTATATAGCCTTCGTCGAGCAGAATCTGCGCTATCGCCTTTTTCATATTCGAGGCGGGTATATCAACCGACTCATGCCGTGCGGAATTCGCATTGCGTATCCTTGTCAGCATATCGGCTATAGTATCGGTTATCTGCATGCCATTAACCTCCTTTGCGTATGCTTTTTACCAGCTTGCCTTCTTTACGCCGGGAATTTCACCTTTGTATGCAAGCTCTCTGAAACAAATGCGGCATATACCGTATTTGCGAAGATAAGCGTGCGGGCGGCCGCATATTTTGCAGCGGTTATACTCCCTTGTAGAGAACTTTGCAGGTCTCTTCTGTTTAATCTTCATAGATGTCTTTGCCATATCTTCGCCTCCTTACTTTGAAAACGGAGCGCCCAGCATAGTGAGCAGCTCTTTGCACTCTTCGTCCGACTTCGCCGTCGTTACGAAGTTTATGTCCATGCCGCGTATCTTGTCTATCTTGTCAAAATCTATTTCCGGGAAAATAAGCTGCTCCTTTAGACCCATGGAATAGTTTCCTCTTCCGTCAAAGGAGTTCGGATTTATTCCTCTGAAGTCCCTTACCCTCGGCAGGGCAAGTGAAAACAGCCTGTCGACAAAATCGTACATACGGTCGCCGCGCAGCGTTACCTTTGCGGCTATCGGGTGGCCCTCTCTCAGCTTGAAGTTAGCAACCGACTTCTTCGCCTTGCATATTACAGGACGCTGGCCGGTTATCACGCTGAGGTCGTTTACTATGGCATCCATAACCTTTGAATTGTCCTTTGCTTCGCCACATGCTACATTGATGATTACTTTATCGAGCTTCGGAATCTGCATAACACTTTTGTATGAGAATTTCTTCATCAATGCTGGTGCGGCTTCGTTCATATAATAATCCCTAAGCCTTGACATGTCATGTTTCCTCCTCTGCTTACAATGTAGCACCGCATTTTCTGCATATGCGTTCTTTTGTGCCGTCTTCGTTTATTTTCTTTCCGACGCGTGTCGGCTTGTTGCACTTGGGGCACACTATCTGCACCTTGCATGCGTATATGGCGCTCTCCGCCTTTACTATTCCGGACGGGTCGCCTGCCTTGCGGGGCTTAACATGCTTTGATACCATGTTTCGCCCCTCGACGATGACCTTGCCCTCCTTGGGGCTTACACCGATGACCTTGCCGGTCTTGCCCCTGTTGGAGTCCTTGTCGCCCGTCATTATCATAACGGTGTCGCCGTTCTTTATATTAAGCTTATTTTTCATACTCGTACCCTCCATTAAAGCACTTCGGGGGCAAGAGAGAGTATCTTTGTATAATCTTTCTCTCTCAGTTCCCTCGCGACCGGGCCAAAGATACGGGTGCCTCTGGGGTTTTTATCTTCTCTTATAATAACGGCGGCATTATCATCAAACCTTATATACGTGCCGTCATCGCGCCTTACGCCTCGAACTGAGCGCACCACGACAGCCTTGACGACATCGCCCTTCTTGACTGCGCCGCCCGGCGCTGCCTTTTTTACAGATGCAATGATAACATCACCGATACCTGCATACCTCCTGCCGGAACCGCCGAGCACGCGAATGCACATGATTTCCTTCGCGCCGGTGTTGTCGGCAACCTTGAGGTAACTCTGCTGCTGTACCACAGTGTCTTCCTCCTTTGTCCAGGCTTATTTTGCCTTCTCGATAATATTTACTACGCGCCATCTCTTGTCCTTTGAGAGAGGACGTGTTTCCATCACCTGAACACGGTCGCCTATGCCGCACTCGTTCTTCTCGTCGTGGGCCTTTATCCTGACCGTATTTCTGATTATCTTTTTATACAGAGGGTGCCTTTTGCTGTCTTCTATGGCGACCACTACGGTTTTGTCCATCTTGTCGCTTACGACGCGGCCGACTCTCTGCTTTCTGAGATTTCTGTCACTCACTTACATGCCCTCACTTTCTTACGATTCAGCGCCGTTAAGTTCCTGCTCCTTAAGGACCGTCTTCACACGAGCAATATCCTTTTTAACGGCTTTGATGCGCATAGGGTTTTCAAGCTGGTTGATGGCATGCTGGAACCTAAGTTTAAAAAGCTCATCCTTGAGGTCTACAAGCTGCTTGTTCAGCTCTTCGGCAGATTTTGTCTTTAAATCCTTAGCTTTCATTATTGCTCACCACCCGTCTCGTCTTGCTTCTTTACAAATTTGCACTTTATAGGCAGCTTGTGGGCTGCAAGTCTCATAGCCTCGCGGGCCAAGTCCTCGCTGACGCCGCCGAGCTCAAACATAACTCTGCCCGGCTTTACCACCGCCACCCAGTATTCCGGTGAACCCTTACCGGAACCCATGCGGGTCTCGGCAGGCTTCTGCGTAATGGGCTTGTCAGGGAATATCTTTATCCATACCTGACCGCCACGCTTGATGTAACGTGTCATGGCGACACGGGCCGCCTCTATCTGTGCTGAGGATATCCATGCCGGCTCAAGTGCCTGCAGTCCGTACTCGCCGTAGGTTATCGTGTTTCCGCGGGTCGCCTTGCCCTTCATGCGGCCTCTCTGGACCCTGCGGTATTTAACGCGCTTTGGGAGCAGCATTGCGTTTGCCTCCTTCCCTGCGTGAAGGCCGTCTTACGTCCTGCAAAAGCTCGCCCCTGTATATCCAGGTCTTTACGCCTATGCGGCCGTAAGTGGTGTTTGCCTCGGCAAAGCCGTAGTCTATGTCAGCCCTCAGTGTCTGCAGAGGGATTGTCCCCTCGTGATAATGTTCCGTTCTTGCTATTTCAGCACCGCCGAGACGGCCTGAAACCTGTGTCTTTATGCCCTTTGCACCGAGCTTCATCGCGCGGCCTATGGCCTGCTTCATCGCGCGGCGGAAGGATATACGCCTCTCAAGCTGTGAAGCTATGTTTTCAGCTACCAGCTGAGCGTTAAGGTCGGGGCTTTTTACCTCGACAATGTTTATCGATACCGGCTTGCCAAGCATCTTTTCGCATTTCTCTCTGAGCTTGTCAATCTCGGCGCCGTTGCGGCCTATTACCATGCCGGGCTTCGCGCAGTGGATAAATATGCGCACGCGGGAAGCGGCACGCTCAATCTCTATCTTCGGTACGCCGGCGGCATAAAGGTCCTTTTTTAGCATCTTGCGCAGATTGTAGTCTTCTACCAGGATGTCGCCGAATTCGCTCTTCTTGGCAAACCAGCGCGAGTCCCAGTTCTTAATGACGCCTACGCGTAAACCGTGCGGGTTAACTTTCTGGCCCATCTATTTTCCTCCTCATACAGATTCTTCCGTTTCCCTTAGCACAAGGGTGATGTGAGATGTCCTTTTGTTTATACGGTATGCGCGTCCGTGCGCCCTTGGACGTATCCTCTTGAGTATCGGACCCGGGCCAACGTGGCAGTACGCCACATAAAGCCTCGACACATCCATATTGTGATTGTTTTCGGCATTTGCCATTGCGGATTTTAACAGCTTTATAAGATACTCGCACGCAGCCTTAGGCGTATGCTTGAGTATTGCCATGGCTTTTTCCGCCGGCTGATTGCGTATAAGGTCCAGCACTATCTGTACCTTGCGGGGCGATATACGCGCATAAGTCAGAACCGCTTTTGATTCCATAGTCTAAACTCTCCTTTCTACGCCTGTTTATTTTTTGGTGGCTGTCGTCTTAGAGCCCGCATGACCCCTGAAGGTCCTTGTCGGGGCAAACTCGCCCAGCTTGTGGCCTACCATGTCTTCCGTCACATATACCGGGACATGCTTGCGTCCGTCGTGTACCGCGAAGGTATGGCCGACAAAATCAGGGAATATGGTAGACGCGCGGCTCCAGGTCTTAAGCACGCGCTTTTCTCCGCTCTTGTTCATTTCCTGAACGCGCTTTAAAAGTACAGGCTGTACGTATGGTCCCTTTTTAACACTTCTTCCCATTACTCGGTTCCTCCCTTCGACTATTTAGTGCCGCGACGTTTTACTATAAGCTTGTCAGACTGCTTATGATTCTTGCGGGTCTTATATCCAAGCGCCGGCTTGCCCCACGGGGTTACAGGGCCGGGACGTCCTATCGGCGCCTTGCCCTCACCGCCGCCGTGCGGGTGGTCGACCGGGTTCATGACCGAGCCGCGTACCGTAGGTCTTATGCCCATATGGCGCTTGCGGCCTGCCTTGCCGAGGCTTGCATTTTCCTTTTCTATGTTGCCGACCTGGCCTATAGTTGCCATGCAGCTGTCGGGAACGTTTCTTAGCTCGCCGGACGGAAGTCGGAGCAGGGCAAGCTTGCCCTCCTTCGCCATCAGCTGAGCCATGTTGCCGGCCGAACGTGCCAGCTGGCCGCCCTTGCCGGGATGCAGCTCGACGTTGTGTACAAATGTACCCGTCGGAATTGCGCTCAGCGGCATGGCGTTTCCGGTGACAATGTCGTGCCCTGGACCGTTTATAACGGTGTCGCCTACCTTGAGTCCGTTTGGAGCTAAGATGTAGCTCTTCTCGCCGTCTTCATACTGTATAAGCGCAATGTGCGCCGTGCGGTTCGGGTCGTATTCTATTGTGAGGACCTTGGCAGGTACATCGAACTTGAGCCTCTTAAAATCTATGACCCTGTACTTGCGGCGGTTTCCGCCGCCGCGGTGGCGGACGGTGATTCTGCCGTAGCTGTTGCGGCCGGAATTCTTTTTGAGCGGCCTCAGCAGGCTTCTCTCCGGTCCGGTCTTCGACAGGCCGGAATAATCGATAACCGACATCCCTCTTCTGCCGGGCGTCGTCGGCTTGTAATGTTTGACTGGCATTCGGATTCACTCTCCTCTTATTGGCTTTGCGGGGCATGCCTTACCCCATATGTGCCTCAAAGGCAAATTACATCATGCTTTCAAAGAATTCTATCTTCTTGGAATCCTCGGTAAGCGTTACAGTGGCCTTTTTCCAGCTGGCTGTATAGCCCTCGTTGCGGCCCATGCGGCGCTTCTGTCCGCGGACGTTTGATGTGTTTACCTTTGCTACCTTTACGTCAAAAAGCGTTTCGACAGCCTTCGCTATCTCAATCTTGTTGGCGTCCTTTGCAACCTTAAAGGTATATTTCCTCTGGTCGGCTGTGCCCATCGTCTTTTCAGTTATAACAGGCGATATTACGATATCCTGTGCTATTTTCATCGGGCATATACCTCCTCAATCATAGCGACAGCGTTCTTCACTATAATAAGAGTGTCGGCGTTTATTATGTCGTAGGTATTTATGGTGTTCACCTGCGCAACCTTTACGCCCTCTATATTGCGTGCGCTGTTTACGGCTTTCTTGTCATTGCTGTCCAGAACCAAAAGGACCTTTTTGCCCGCGCCGAGCGCGCTGAGCATGGCCGCTATGAGCTTCGTCTTGTAATCGTCGGCCACAAGCTCACTGAGCACTATCAGGTCGTTTGTGTTAACCTTGTCAGACAGCGCGGACTTAATTGCCAGCTGCCTTTGCTTCTTATTCATGTCCATGCGGTAGCTGCGCGGCTTCGGGCCTAACGCCACACCGCCGTGCTGCCACTGCGGAGCCCTTATGGAGCCCTGCCTTGCGTGACCGGTGCCCTTCTGGCGCCATGGCTTTTTGCCGCCGCCGGCGACCTCAGACCTTGTAAGCGTCGACTGCGTCCCGGAGCGCTGGTTGGCCAGGTAAGCGACAACAGCCATGTGCATTACCGCTGCGTTGGGCTCTATGCCGAATACGGCATCGCTGAGGGTAATTTCCTCAACCTTTTTGCCCGCCATATCCATTACTGCTACATTAGGCATTGTATACTCTCCTTCCCTTACGCTCTCTTAACGCTGTCAGATATTACGACTATGCCGCCCTTGGGGCCGGGGACGGCGCCCTTAACGGCTATAATGTTGTTCTCAGCGTCTACCTTGACGACGTCAAGATTCTGTACTGTTACACGCTCGTTGCCGAGATGTCCGGACATCTTCTTGCCCTTGAATACGCGGGACGGCGTGCTGTTCATACCGATAGAGCCGCCCTTTCTGGCAACAGGACCGGTACCATGCGATTCCTTAAGCCTTGCAAAGTTCCATCTCTTGATTACGCCGGCATAGCCCTTGCCCTTGCTGCGTCCTACAACGTCGACGCGCTCACCCTCGGCAAAGATGTCGGCCTTTATAAGGTCGCCCACGTTGAGAGCCGATACATCATCATAGCGAAACTCCCTGAGCACGCGCTTCGGTGCTACGTCAGACTTTGCAAAGTGACCGGCAAGCGGCTTTTTGACCTTGTCGGCCTTCATGTCGCCGTAGCCTATCTGCACCGACTCATATCCGTCTTTTTCCATAGTCTTCTTCTGAACGACTACGCACGGCCCGGCTTCTATAACGGTAACGGGGATAAACTTGCCGTTCTCGTCAAAAATCTGAGTCATGCCGAGCTTTTTGCCTATTATGCTCTTCTGCATAATCCTTTCCTCCTTTGGTTATTGGTTGGCGTCTGCCAACTTGACCTGAAGCCGTAAAATTACAGCTTCATTTCTATTTCCACGCCTGCCGGAAGCTCAAGGCCCGTCAAGACCTCAACCGTCTTGTTCGACGGGCGCAAAATATCTATAAGTCTCTTGTGCGTACGCATTTCAAACTGCTCACGGCTGTCCTTGTACTTGTGCACTGCGCGGAGTATCGTTACAACTTCCTTCTCCGTCGGCAGCGGCACCGGGCCGGACACGCGTGCGCCTGTGCGCTTGACCGTCTCGACTATCTTGTCAGCCGCCTGGTCCACAAGCTTGTGGTCATAGCCCTTAATCCTTATCCTTATCTTTGCTTTTACTGCCACTTAACGTCGCCTCCCAAAAATTTTAGATGGCGGGCTTGCTAAAAACCTTACATTGTGCCGGGTGTTTCATCACCCTCAATGATAAAACCGGACCAGCCTTGCGGCTGCATCCGGGTCTTCAGCCTTCATATACACATTATAATAGTATATGATAATTTCGCCCGGTTTAAAATCGGACATACTCCGCGGTAATTCCCCGTCTCACAGGACGGCCACCTACCGCATCAACGCATATCAGTGCACACTACTACAGCATGCCTGATAATATTATCACACTATTTGCCATATTGCAAGCTCTTTTTTTGTTTTTTTCATTTGAAACTATATTTTCAAAGCAGAAGCTGCATTTTGTTCCGCATAAATAAAAGCTCCGCCATGTGAGAAGCGAAGCTTTTATCGGGATGCTACTGCGCGTTCAACTCAAGAGAGCTGAATCCGTTCCATGAAAGAATATTTACAAGCTCGTCATAATCAACATTGTACCTGCAATTTTTTACTCCCCAGTTATCTTCGCAGGATTCATCATAATAACCGACAGATAATATCCCGCTGTATCTATCACTCTCTGATGATAAATACTCCAGCGGCAGTAAGCTTACAATCTTAGTATCGTTCGCATAGAATTCAACGGTAACCTCAGGCCATCCGCCGTCCGGCTCCTCATAAGGATAATCACCATTCATTTTTACGACCTTTTTCATAAGCAGGGCGTCATAAAGGCTTATATAATCATCTATTTTATCCCCGTTGATTGAATAGCATCCGCCATTATAGGCTTTCGTAAGCTTTATTTCGGTTACATCGTACCCCTCCAGCAACTGGCTCAGCGTTATAGAGTTGCCCCATTCGCCGGCGTTTACTACCGCTTTTACCTGCTCTATAACCTCTGCCGCGCTCATATTGGCGGTATCATCATAAGGATTTATATGACTGTCTTCCTCCCAGCTGCCGTTGCCGGTCGCTTTTATACGACCGACCGGCCTATCCGTTTCCATGTCGAATATCGATTGATATGGGTTCAAAATGGACGGATAATCGTTTGGGTCATTCTCATCATATCCCTCAACATCATCATAGGCAGACAAGACAAATAAATATTCATGACCTATATCCAACGGGACCGGTGTATCATTTAGGACAACAGCGGCATGTCCGTTTTCAGACGGGTCATTACCGGGGACTTTTATATTAACACGGCCGTCATTCACCTTATCCTCGCCCTTAAATATTTCAACAACATCAATTGTATAATAAGCGTAAGGTTCTTCTATCGACATATCAGCGGCACCAACCGTACGAACGTCATAGTAAACATCTTCGACCGTCCCGGTGAATACCAATTCAGCGACTTCCGCCAAGTCTTCAAGACTGTATGTCATCCACAAAGCGTTTATGGTTTTGCTTTTGCATGAAGTTAAAAAAATGCAACAAACCATGGCAAGGCTACAGCAAGACATCAATAATCTTTTCATCATAATCCTCCCTAATATTGTTATATGCCAGCAGCAGCCGTCACACTCCATACTTGTATTTTACATATACGTTGTCAATATCACTCGCCTGCGGCGTGTATATCGAGCCGGCAAAGTCCCTATAATCCATTATTGTAGGAAACGGCGTTTCGGGATTATCGTCTAACCAAAAAACATGCCCGAATTCATGCGCAACGGTACCTTTTGCTTTATTTAGTCCTGCAGTAAGCAAAGCATCATTAATCACTATATTAAATGACACAACTTTTCCCACACCAAGAAAATATGACGGATCGTAATATGCTAAAACATCGGTATTCTTATCATAATACAATCCTATGATATTCTGCGAGCCCGGATCTGATGCTGTTGCTGTTTTTTCGGTAATCGTAACTCCTGCGCCGGATGAATTCCACAAGCTTACGCCGTCCCTGACAGCAGTCTTCCATGAATCCGTCATATTACTATGAAATCTATAGGTCACATTAGAGCTTGGCCAGCCTTTGCTGTTCTTTAAATACGGAGCGGCCCAATTAATGGTTGCAATGTGAAGATGATGGCATACAATTTCCCCCACCGCATAAACCTCTATGCGCAAAGTGTTGCCAGCCGTCGTCACACCGCCGTTCCATTCCCACTCAAATCCATGATATCCGTTTCCCTTACCTGCTGCCTGCAAATCAGCCCGGTAAATGCCAGCGGTTAATTTTTGAAAACTGACTATATTGTCACCGTCGTAAACATAAATGTGAACGTCAATAATGCGGTTTGGCGCGCCTTTTAAATAACATCATCCCTTAATATAACGACCATCCACTAAATCTACAAAACCTTCATAATATGCATCACTGTTGCCTATCGACGCCGCCGAAGCAGGAAGCTGCGACAGCGGAACACCGACAATACATATTATGAGTACCATAACACAATTGATAACTCGATATCTTTTTTCATATCAAACATCCTTTCTATTACACTAAAGCGTACACTGTTACATATTAGTATATATCAGGCGCGAAAAAATGTCAATAAACTTATATTATTTTAAAAAAATAGTATTATTTTTATTAAAAATGATATATAGACGTTGTAAGAGTACATCATAAAACATAGAATCAAAAATGGCCCGAGCATTGACGCTCGGGCCATTTTAAAGGCTCAGGGGATACCGGCAATACGAAAAATTTAATAACCCGTCGGAATCATACAAGCAAAAACGCCCGCTTAATATAAAGCGGGCGTTTTAATCAGGCCTTAAACAAACGGATTGTCATCTATCCTTTTTTTCATTTTTCTCACGCTGTCGGACCTGTCAGTGTCATCCTTCGATTCGTCATAGATGTCATACCTGTCATAGTCGCCGTCATTCTCCGGATGCTGGTCGTCTGGCAGCTCGCCGTCTGCATTAAAATCATCATCAAAGTACCTGTCGTCGATATAGAACTCTTCGCGTTCCTCATCCTCGGGTGCTTCCTCTCCGTCTTCACCCATACCAGAGCCGTCCTCGTCGCTGTATATCATTTCACCGTCCCCGACAAGCCCTTTGCGGTAGCGGTCAAGCTTTGCGTCGGCCGCCTTCTGGAGCTTACGCTGTCTGTACGCATTAACATTCACAAATATAAGCACGCCAACGGACAATACTATAATAAGTATCGGCAGCCAAATCCACGACTTTATGCTTGATGCCAGCCCTCCTGAGCCTCCTGTCTGGCTGCTTGCGGCGCTCGAGGCATCGCTGGCGGTTCCGGCCGCCGCAGTCCCCGATGAGCTTGGTGAACTGCTGCTTGAAGCACGGCTGCTCTCCGATGATTCGCTTTCGTTATCATCAGACTCATTTCGTGATGATGACGACGGTCTTGATGAGGATGACGGCCGTGACGAAGACGATGGACGCGATGATGATGAGGGACGTGACGAGGATGACGGCCGTGATGATGAAGCCGGCTCATCCGGCTCGGACGACGACACCTGCTGTGAGCTTGAAGACGGCGCCTCAGACGGTTCGTCCGGCTCAGATGCTATTGAAGACACAGAGCCGCCGCCAGAGGAAGACGAGCCTTCCGAAGGCTCTGACGATGACGGCTCATCCGGCTCGGATACAACAGCCGACGATGGCGACGAGCTGGAAGCCTCAGAGTCGGAGCTGCTGGAATTTTCATCGGCAAACGTCCATATTGTAGCAGAAAACAGCATGGCAATAACCAGCATATAAATTGCTGCAAGCTTTCCCGACCGAGCCAAACAAACCACTCCCAATAAACTTTCGTAAATGCTATTTTATCACTTAATATACGTTTTTACAACCGTAAATCTTATTAATTTACAAGTAATTAACTATTAATAGGCTTTTCCCCAATATACCAGCGTTTTTGCCTTTTTCCCGCAGCAGATGCAGGTATCCGACACGCTTTCCTCCTCAAACGGCATGCAGCGTGAGGTGACGCCGGTTTCTTCCTTTATCTTTTCCTCACATTCCCTGTCACCGCACCACATGGCCTTCACAAAGCCGTTGCCGTGCTCGAATATCTCCTTAAATTCATTATATGTTCTTGCGGTGAAGGTCATGTCGTCAAGACGCTTTTGAGCCGCATTATACATATTGTTATGAATATCGTCAAGCAGACGGGGTATCTCGCGCTCAAGCTCTGCAAGCGGGGTCACAGCCTTCTCGCCGGTGTCGCGGCGGACCAGCACGCACTGCTCGCTTTGCAGGTCGCGCGGGCCTATCTCAAGCCTCAGCGGCACACCGCGCATCTCATACTCTGCAAACTTCCAGCCGGGCGACTGCTCCGACAAATCTATCTCGGCTCTTGCATATTTCGATATTTCTTCCTTTATCCTTACGGCCGCCTCCTTTACTCCGGGCTTGTGCGCGGCCACGGGAACGACTATCACCTGGCACGGCGCTATCCTCGGCGGAAGCTTGAGGCCGCTGTTGTCGCCGTGCGACATTATTATGGCGCCTATTATCCTAGTGCTCATGCCCCATGATGTCTGAAACGGATAATTTATTTTGTTGTCGCGGCCGGTAAAGGTGATGTCAAACGGCCGCGAGAACTTGTCGCCGAAATAGTGCGAGGTACCGGCCTGCAGCGCCTTGCCGTCGTGCATTATGGCCTCTACAGTATAGGTGTCCTCCGCTCCGGCAAACTTCTCCTTGTCGGTCTTTTTTCCCTTAATGACGGGCATGGCCAGAGAATCGCGGCAGAAGTCGGCATATACGTTGAGCATTCTGAAGGTTTCGGTAACCGCGTCCTCCGCCGTCTCATGTATAGTATGTCCCTCCTGCCAGTAAAATTCGCGTGAACGCAGGAAGGGGCGTGTCGATTTTTCCCATCTCACCACGCTGCACCACTGATTGTACAGCTTGGGCAGATCGCGCCATGAATGCACTACATGCGAATAATGCTCACAAAAAAGCGTTTCCGACGTGGGACGTATGCAGAGCGGCTCGGCAAGCTTTTCACCGCCGCCGTGTGTAACGAGTGCAACCTCCGGTGCAAAGCCCTCGACATGCTCCTTTTCCTTTTGCAGAAAGCTCTCGGGTATGAGCATAGGCATTAGGACGTTCTCATGCCCCGTCTCCTTAAATCTTTTATTGAGGTCGCTCTGGATATTCTCCCATATGGCGGTGCTGTACGGCCGCAGCACCATAAAGCCGCGCAGACTGGAATAATCCACCAGCTCGGCCTTGGTAACAACATCGGTGTACCACTGCGCAAAATCCTCCTCCATGGGAGTTATCGCCTCTACCATTTTTTTGTC
The DNA here is from genome assembly GCA_944412495.1 of uncultured Clostridia bacterium. Classification (GTDB taxonomy): domain Bacteria; phylum Bacillota; class Clostridia; order Oscillospirales; family Acutalibacteraceae; genus Timburyella. Next base: position 68,303 of record CALYBL010000022.1, read on the forward strand.
ATCCACTTATATTTCCCCTTTCAAGCAGGCATATACAAGGCAAACAGGCTGATGTCCGGCGCATTCATAGACAACGCCTCTGCCGCGGCTGAATTTCAAGCTATTATAAGCATATCAACTTTTATTATATTATAGTGCACTCAGATTTTCAATAAAATGTATTAATCGACCGTTTTGCCCATATTCCACATATGAGTCTTTTCAAATTCTGAGTGCCGCGCCATAACAATCGCATATACATGCCTCAATACTGCCGGATATTTCGCGCCCGCCACGCCGTCAAGGCTCTCAAATCAAAGGTTTGGAAATCAGTCCGGCATGCTTTCTCATCCTTGAGGCAGGCCGATGGCGGCCGCCCGGCTTCATTATCAGCAGCACAAGCCGCGCAAGGGCATAATGCCGCCGCAATCGGCCGGCATTCAGGTCTGCTATCCTGTATCACACCGCTGCCGTGCCGCCGGTGCGCTCATTGCGCTGCGCTCCGTTCTGCGCAAAGCTCCAGCTCCACTCGCCTGTTGGGCAGAAAGTGCTCCGCCGACGGATTCTGTTCGCCGTCAGGTATTTAATGATTTTCAGGCACGGGCTTGCCGCTTTAGCATCTGATGCTCTTCCTTCACAATCACACTGCGTGCGGCTAAAGTGCGTATACAACGCAAAGGACGTCCGCTATGTCTGCGGACGTCCCGTTAAAAGCACAAGCAGTTATTTGTGCGCCTCTACATACTTAACAAGATCCCCGACAGTTTTCATCTTCTCAACATCCTCGTCCGGGACCTCTATGTCAAATTCATCCTCCATTGTCATCAGCAGGTCGACAACGTCAAGGCTGTCAGCATTAAGGTCCTCCATGATTGAAGACTCCATGGTTACGGCGTCCTCCTCAACGTCGAGCTGCTGGCAAAGAATTTCTCTGATTTTCTCAAATACCATTTATATATCCCCCTTAAAATTATAATCGGACAGTCGTGGACAAATCCGATAGTGTATGATATTATTCTCACAGGTAACTTGCATAAATAATATGAGATTTTTCACCTCTTGTCAATACCCTATCAAATATTTTTTATGTACTGTTTGTTAACTATTGCGGCTTGATTAGCATTTTTGCCGCATGGTTGAGGCCGGCCGCTGATTTTAAGGCAGGGCGGCAGAATGGATATTTTTTATCCTGCAGTTTATACTTGGAGATGATTTCATGTCTCAGAACAAATATGCAATAATAGGATTCCCGCTTGCACACAGCATGTCGCCGTTTATACATCGCCGGCTCTTTGATATTTCCGGCATGTCCGCCGTCTATGAAATGCTGGAGATACCTCCGGAAAAGCTTGAAAGCGAATTTGACCTGCTTAGGGAATACAGCGGCTTTAACGTGACCATACCGCATAAGCTCGGCATAATAAAAATGTGCGACCGCCTTGCAGGCGCCGCCGAGGTATATTCCTCCGTTAACTGCGTAAAATGCGGTGATGAGGTTGTCGGCTACAACACCGACGCCGAGGGTTTTTTAAGGACCTTTGAGCACTATGGTGTAAAGCTTTGCGGCAAGGTCGCCCTGCTCGGCGCCGGCGGCGTTGCGAGGACTGCGCTTTACGAATGTGCGGCCAAGAGCTGCGATATCACGATAGCGGTCAGAGAGTCGAGCGCTGAGTCAGCGCAAAAACTTGCCGGGGAGGTGCGCACGAAAACCGGCGCAGCCATATCGGTCACCGCGCTGAGCACACTTACAGGAGAATACGATATCATCATAAACGCAACACCCGTCGGCATGTACCCAAATGCTGATGCAATGCCGGTGCCGGACGATGCGGTAAGCCGCTGCGGCGCGGTGTTTGACCTGATATACAATCCCGACCAGACAAAGCTGCTCAAAACGGCAAAGGCCATGGGCAAAGCGGCCATGGGCGGCATGCCCATGCTGGTATGGCAGGCTGCGGCGGCACATCGGATATGGTATGGGGCCGACTTTGACAGGTCTGACATTGACACGCTGATAAACGACTCGCGCGTTTATATGGAGCAGCATTTTCACAGCTGAGCCGGAGGGGATAGGCTTGATAGATACTCAAAGCATGTTCAAAGGCCGCACGCCAAACGCCGCAAGGCTTGCTGATTTTGGGTTTTCGCACTCAGACAGCGGCTTTTACGCGGAATGTGACATACTTGACGGGCAGTTTAAAATGTCGGTTTTTATCTCCGACGCAGGTGAAGTGTCCGTAAAGGTCATAGATGCAGAAAATCTTACTGAATACACCCCCGCATACGTTCCCGGCGCGTGCGGTGAGTTTGTGGGGGCGGTTATATACGCCTGCGAGGAGCATCTGAGGCTTATTGCCCAAAACTGCTTCGACCGCGAGGTCTTTAAAAGTCAGCAGGCAAGGCGAATTATAGAATATGCTTACTGCGAATACGGCGACAGGCTGGAATTTTTATGGGACAAATTCCCCGATAACGCCGTCCTGAGACGGAAGGACACAGGCAAATGGTACGCCGCCTTTTTGACGGTCGAAAGGGCAAAGCTTGGCCTTGACGGCACCGGCAGAGCGGAAATAATAGATCTGCGCGCGCTGCCGGAGGAGGTCTTGACCGCTGTAGACAACAGAAGCTTTTTCCCGGCATATCATATGAACAAAAAGCACTGGTACACTATACTTTTGGACGGCTCTGTGCCGACACAGGATATATGCGGCAGGCTTAACTCAAGCTATGTTCTGGCAAAATAGGCATGCGCAGCCCGCTGCAAATTTATAACAATTTATACGTATAAGGGGAGAATATTATGCCGAACGTAACGCTGTGCGGATTTATGGGCAGCGGCAAAACAACCGTTGGAAAAGCGCTCGCGAAAAGGCTTGGATTCAGCTTTGCCGACACTGACGCAGAGATTGAAAACCGCGCCGGAATGACCGTAGCGGAGATATTTGAAAAAATGGGCGAGCCCGCTTTCCGCCGCATGGAAAGCGAGGTCATAAAAGAGCTGGCACGTCTTGACGGGGTTGTGATATCCGTCGGAGGCGGTACAGTGCTGAACGAGGAAAACGTCCGCACTCTCAAAGCATGCGGAAAAGTTGTGCTGCTTGATGTTGACGCCGCCACAGTGATAAGCAGGCTCTCATGTGACGTCTCGCGGCCGCTGCTTGCCGGTCCGGATAAGGAGCAACGGGCGGAGGCACTTCTCTCAGAGCGCCGGCCGCTTTATGAGGCCGCAGCCGACATAGTAGTTGATGGGCGCGGCAGTGCGGCCAAGGTCGCTGAGAAAATTGCCGAACAGCTGAAAATTGGTGGTTGACAAACGGTTTTGTATACTTTATATTATTTGTAAAGGCAGCGGATTATGTATCCGCGTTATTTATTGGAGACTGACCTGTATGCATATTTCAAGCGCAAAAATGAATTATTTCTTTTTTTACTTTCCTTGCTTTTGGCAGGGCTATTTTGCGTTTGGGAAATACAGGCCGTGAGATTTAAAACCGTGTTTTTTTCGGGAGCTCATGGCAATGGGCTCCTATTTTTATGCAGCGGGAGCCCTGTGAGCCGCCACATAAATATATTGCCTGCTAAATTCGGGCGCAGGTTTTACGCCGCGCTAAAAAGGAGTTATTTTTATGATTATTGTACTTAAGGACGGTATAGGAAAGGATAAGATAAAAGCCTTTTCCGACGAGCTCAGCCGCGACTACGGTGTAAAGGTAAACTCATGGTTCGGCACCCATTCAACAGTGCTTGGACTTATCGGCGACACGCAGTCGGTAGATATAGAGCGCATTCAGGCAAACGATATAGTCGACACCGTCAAGCGCGTTCAGGAGCCGTATAAAAAAGCTAACCGCAAGTTTCATCCCGACGACACCGTGATAGATGTTGCCGGCCGCAAGATAGGCGGCGGGAATATAACCATTATCGCCGGCCCCTGCTCTGTCGAAAGCCGCGACCAGATATGCGGCATAGCCGAGCGTGTAAAGGCTGCCGGCGCGGCTTTCCTCCGCGGCGGTGCGTTCAAGCCGCGTACCTCTCCCTACTCCTTCCAGGGACTGAGGGCCGAGGGAATAGAGCTGCTGCTTGAGGCCAAGAAGCAAACCGGTCTTCCCATTGTCACCGAGATAATGAGCATTAATCACATAGACCTGTTCGCCGACGTCGACATAATTCAGGTCGGAGCCCGCAACATGCAGAACTTTGAGCTGCTCAAGGCGCTTGGCGCCACCGGCAAGCCGATACTTTTAAAGAGAGGGCTGGCCAATACGATAGAGGAAACGCTCATGAGCGCGGAATATATAATGAGTGCCGGCAACGAAAAGGTCATTCTGTGCGAGAGAGGCGTGCGCACCTTTGAGGACTATACGCGCAACACGCTTGACATATCGGCAGTGCCGATATTCAAAAGACTGTCGCACCTGCCTGTTATAGTTGACCCATCTCACGCCTCCGGCATTGACTGGCTTGTTGAGCCGCTGAGCCTGTCGGCTGTCGCAGCCGGTGCGGACGGACTTATAATTGAGGTGCATAACGACCCGCCGCACGCCCTGTCGGACGGCGCGCAGTCGGTAACTCCGGATGCCTTTGACGGTATAGCCAAAAAGATATTTCACCTCAAAAAAGCGCTTGCCGAGATTTAACGCAGCAGTGCAGCGGTTATATTAACGCCGTTCCGGCTAATATCTGCCGCAAGGCGCTCCGCAGCACAGCGGTACCGTTTATGGGGCGAATAAGCAAATAAAAAGCAAAGGTCGGTTTTATGAAGATTGCAATAGTAGGGTTTGGGCTTATCGGCGGCTCGCTTGCCAAGGCCGTAAAAGCATATACAAGTCACACGGTCTATGCCGTAGACAAAAACAAAAGCGTGCTGGACGCGGCACTTTCCTGCGGCGCCGCCGACGCCGTGATAACGGACATGAGCCGGCTTAGTGAGGCGGATATAGTAATAGTATGCCTGTATCCTGGCGACACCGTAGATTTCGTATGCGCCAACGCCGCAAGCTTCAAAAAAGGCGGAATCGTGGCGGACACCTGCGGCATAAAATCCGAGATATGCGGCAGCCTGAACCGGGTGGCAAGGGAGCATGACTTCTGCTTTCTGGGTGCTCACCCAATGGCCGGCAGTGAAAAATCCGGCTTTGCCGCTTCCCGTGCGGACCTGTTTAAGGGCGCCAGCTTTATAATAACGCCGGGGGAGGCAAGCGGCCGAGCCGTAGAAGTGATGTCAGCGCTTGCCGTAAAGCTCGGCTTTGGCGGGGTTATAACGGCTTCGCCGGAATATCACGACAGGATGATAGCGCTGACCTCGCAGCTTCCGCACGTGCTGGCATGCTCGTATGTGCTCGACCCTGATGCTGAGCTTCACCGCGGCTTTTCCGGCGGCTCCTTCCGTGATGTGTCGCGCGTTGCGGAGATAAACGATAAGCTGTGGAGCGAACTTTTTATTAAAAATTCCGCCCCGCTCACCGAAAAGATTGACAAGCTTGTCGATAACCTTACAGTCTTTAAAGAGTGCATTGCTCAGGGCGACGAAGAAGGTCTGCGCCGACTGCTTAAGGAAGCATGCAAGAGAAAGGAGAGCATAGACAAATGAGAAAGCTTACAGTAAATGTCAAACCGCCCTATGATGTAGTGGTCGGGCGCGGTCTGCTCAGCAATGCCGGAACGCTCGTATCACAGGTGATGCGCGGAAAGAGGGCGCTCGTAATAAGTGATTCCAACACTGCTCCCCTCTACTGCGGCGGCGTATGCGAGGCGCTGAGGGACAGCGGCATTGACGCATATACTTACATTTTTGAAGCGGGCGAGGAAAATAAGACAGTCAAAACCGTGTGGGACATGCTGGAGGCAGCGGCGTCACACGGCCTTACCCGCTCAGACGCAATAGTAGCACTCGGCGGCGGCGTTACCGGCGACATGGCCGGCTTTGCCGCCGCTGTCTATTTAAGAGGAATAGACTACATACAGATACCCACCACCGTTATAGCACAGTCAGACTCATCAGTGGGCGGCAAGACCGGCTGCGACCTGACGTACGGCAAAAATCTTGCCGGTGCCTTCAAGCAGCCGCGCCTTGTGATTATCGACCCGGACACGCTCGGCACGCTGCCGCAGAGGTACAGGTCGGATGGAATGGCGGAGGTGATAAAGCACGGGCTTATCGCATCCGCCGAGCTGTTCGACATCATTGAACGCGGCAGCCTTGACATGGAGGACGTCCTTTACCGCAACGTGGATATAAAGCGCTCGTTTGTCGAAGCGGACGAGTTTGATACCTCTGAGCGCATGAAGCTCAATTTCGGGCACACCATGGGTCACGCCATTGAGAAGTACTATAATTTTACCGGTCCTTCGCACGGCGAGGCCGTCGCAATGGGAATGGTAATTGCCGCCAGAGCGGGTGAAAACGCCGGGCTCACAAAAAAAGGCACAGCCGACAGGATATGCTCTGTGCTTAAAAAGTACGGCCTTCCTACGCTCACCGAAGCGCCGGCGGAAAAGCTTGTTCAGATAGCCGCTCTTGATAAAAAGAGAATGGGTGATATAATTAATTTTATACTGATATCGGATATAGGCCGCGCATTTATACACAAGCTGCGCGCGGATGAGCTTTTTGACTTTGTTAAGGGGGCTTTTAATGGATAAGGTCGTTATAGAAAAAAGCCCGCTTAACGGCAGCGTGCTGCTCCCCCCGTCAAAGAGCTGTATGCACCGGGCGCTGATATGCGCGGCGCTCTCCCACGGGCACAGCACCGTTGCGCCGATAATACTGTCCGACGATATAATCCGCACATTGAACGCGGTAACGGCGCTGGGTGCAAAGGCAGTGCTCAAAAAATATGAGGCGGCTGCTCCGTACGGCACGGCTTGGGCTTCTGACGGCGGCCGCTTATACGGCGGCGGATGCGAAACCGGTGCACGAAAGCAATCTCCCGCTTTTTCAGGTGATATGCAGCCGGACTCTCTGTCTAAAAGCATGTCTGCTTTGGCCGTCGGAGGCAAAAGTGCGGCCGGCACTGTATCATCCGGCGGCAGTGCCGACGCCTGCGGCAAAGCGGCAAACAGCGATTTTGACAGCCTGCTTTGCGCTGATATCACCGGTATAAATATCCCGGCTGAGAGTGCCGACATAGACTGCGGCGAGTCCGGCTCGACGCTGAGATTCATGATGCCGGTGGCAGCGGCCTTAGGCGTCAGCACCCGCTTTACCGGCTGCGGAAAGCTGCCGCAGCGTCCGCTTGATGTGTTTACTGACACGCTTCCCTCTCACGGGGCGGCCTTAAGCGGCGGCTCGCTGCCGCTTTCGATAAGCGGCAGGCTGACGGCCGGAGAATATGTTATAGACGGCTCTATAAGCTCCCAGTTCATAACCGGGCTGCTGCTTTCGCTGCCGCTGCTTGACGGCGACAGCCGAATAAAGCTTTCGTCACCGCTTCAGTCATCGTCGTATGTGGATATCACACTGGACGTTCTCGACGGCTTTGGGATACATATAGAAAAAACGCCGGACGGCTATTTTGTGCCCGGCAAGCAAAAATATGCCGCCTGCAGCTATACCGTCGAATCCGACTGGTCGCACTCGGCGTTTTTTATCGAGTCTGCCATGATAAGCGGTGAGATATGTATGAAAGGACTGAAGGAAAGCTCCGTTCAGGGCGACAGCGCCGTCTTGGATATTGCCCGGCGCATGGGCTGCGGCATAGCTTTCGAGGGCGGCGTGCTCGTCTGCCGGCACGCTCATCTGCACGGCACGGTCATAGACGCATCCGACATCCCCGACCTCATTCCCGCGCTCGCCGCCGCGGCGGCAATGGCCGACGGGCAGACGCGCATAGTCAACGCCGGCCGGCTGAGGATAAAGGAGTGCGACAGGCTCTCGGCCATGGCAAACGGGTTGACGGCTCTCGGCGCAGACGTCATTGAGGGGCCCGACAGCCTGACGATAACGGGAGGCAAAAAGCTTCACAGCGGGCATGTAAACGGTTATAACGACCACCGTATAGTAATGGCCTTTGCCGCTTTGGGCAGTCATATAGGCGGTGTGGAGATATCCGACGCCGGGGCGGTAAAAAAGTCCTACCCCAACTTTTTTGAGGATTTTAAAGCACTTGGAGGTAAATATAATGTCATCTAATTTCGGTAAATGTCTTCAGATATCCATTTTCGGCGAAAGCCACGGCTCGCTTGTGGGCGTGTGCATAGACGGTCTGCCGGCCGGCTGCGACATAGACATGGAGTACATAAACAAGCAGATGTCCCGCCGCGCGCCCGGCAACGACCCCGGCGCCACACAGCGCCGCGAACCGGATATTCCCGTGATAAAGACCGGAAGCTACCGCGGCAAAACGACCGGCGCGCCGCTGACGGCAGTTATCGAAAACACCAATACCCGCTCGGCGGATTATGAAAACATCGAGCTTGTGCCGCGTCCGTCGCATTCGGACTATCCGGCATATGTAAAGTACGGCGGCCACAACGATATACGCGGCGGCGGACATTTTTCCGGCAGACTCACGGCATGCATAGTGTTTGCAGGCGCGCTCTGCCGCAGTATACTCAGGGACTATGACATAACCATAGGCGGGCACGTATACTCCATAGGCAATGCGTATGATGACAGGTTCGATATGTGCGAGGTCGACAAGGATTTGCTTAACAGGCTTTCCTCCGAGTACTTTGCCGTAATAAACGATAATATAAGGGTCGATATGCAGGATATTATAATGCTGGCGAAAAAGGACTGCAACAGCGTCGGCGGCATAGTGGAGGTTGCCGTCTGCGGAATGCCGGCGGGCGTAGGCTTTCCCATGTTCCGCGGTGTAGAAAATGTGATATCGCAGGCGGTGTTCGGAGTTCCCGCCGTCAAGGGCATAGAGTTCGGCGCCGGCTTTGACCTTGCCTGCATGACGGGCGTGTCCGCCAACGACCAGTATAAAATGTCCTGCAACACCGTAAAGACAATGACAAACAACAACGGCGGCATCCTTGGCGGAATAACCACCGGCATGCCGATAATATTCCGCGCGGTCGTAAAGCCTACCTCATCGATAGCGACGGAGCAGCGCAGCGTAAACCTCGCCACGATGCAGAACACAAAGCTCGTGGTAAAGGGACGTCACGACCCGTGCATAGTCCCGCGCGCACTGCCGGTCATAGAGAGCGCCGCGGCAATCGCCGTTTTCGATTTGCTGCTGGAAAACGGCAATATAAAGCGCTGCTGATTGGAGGTTCCTATGTCTGAGGATAAGCTGAAGGCTTTAAGAAAGCAGATAGACGAAATAGACGAAAAATTAGTGCCGCTGTTCTGCAAAAGGATGGACACATCGCTCAGCGTCGCGCTGTATAAAAAGGAAAACGGCATGCCGATATTTGACGCCGAGCGCGAAAAAGCGATACTTGACAGTCTCTCGGAATCGGCCGGAAAATATAAGGGCTATGCCTCCGTATTATACGGCACGCTTATGGATCTCAGCCGAGCGCTGCAGCACGATGTGATTGACTCCGCCGGCGCTGTTCCGGCAGAGGAGACGGTGCGGTTTGATGCATCTCTTCCCTGCCATGTCGCCTGCTTTGGCAGAGAGGGGGCCTATGCGCACATAGCAGCGTGCAGCATCTTCAAGGCTGCCGAAATCGAATTTTTCCCCACCTTTGCCGACACGGCCGATGCACTGCTCAGGGATGACCGCTTTGATTATGCTGTTATGCCGGTGGAGAACTCCACTGCCGGCTCGGTGCTCGAGGTATACGATTTATTGATAAACAACCCACTTTATATAGTCGCGGGCATAGAGATACCGGTGATACACTGCCTGCTGGGGGTCAGCGGCGCGGCGGAAAGCTCTGTCAAAACAGTGTATTCGCACAAACAGGCGCTCTCTCAGTGCTCTGAATTCATAAAGGCACACGGCATGCAGCAGGTGGAGGAGCTGAGCACCGCCGCCGCCGCTTTCAGGGTGTCACAGAAAGACGATGTGCGTGTCGGCGCCATAGCATCCAAGCTCGCAGCGTCACAGTACGGGCTTGAAGTTATAAAAGAAGGCATACAGAACACCTCCAACAATTCCACACGGTTTGTCGCACTGTCGAGAAAGCTTTCCTCATCCGATGACGCCGACAAGATAAGCATAGTATTCTCGCTCGACCATCGTCCCGGCACGCTTTACCGCACACTGGCAAGGTTTGCGGCCTTGGGGCTTAATCTCACAAAAATAGAGTCCCGGCCCAAGCATGCCGGCAAGTTTGAGTACATGTTCTATCTCGATTTTACCGGAAATATAGACCGTAAGGAAACATGGCGGCTGCTTTCGGCGCTTAAAAACGAGCTGCAGGACTTCAAGGTGCTCGGGAATTACCGGGACAGAGGTGTGAACATAAATTGACCGTCCTGTTTTAAGGAGGCAGGTATGAAAATAAGACCTGCATCGCCGAATGACAGCAGCAATCTTCTGAAAATCCATGCACAATATATAAAAACACACCAATTACCTTTGAATGCACTCTTCCCAGCACTGAAGCATTTGCCGAGCGCATAAGAGAAATTATAAGCTTCTATCCGTATTTGGTCTGTGAGGAGGACGGCAGGATAATAGGCTATGCCTACGCGCACAGGCATCAAGCGCGCGAAGCGTATGACCGGAACGCCGAGCTCTCTGTTTATGTCGACGCGGCCTTTACATCAAGGGGAGCCGGGCGAAGGCTTTACTGCGCTTTGATGGAAATATTAAAGCTTCCGGGCATAAAAACGGTCTATGCCGGAGTGACTCTGCCCAACATAAAAGGCGAAGGGCTTCAGGCCGATTGGCATATATCACCGCACCGGATATAAATGCGGCAGGCGGCACGACGTGGCATGGTTTGAAAAGCCGCTGTCAGAGTACTGTCGGCCGGATCCGGTTACTCCGATAGGCATGCTGCCGTCTGACAAAATATCCGAGATAATGGAGAAATGCATATAATTGATGAGCCAATTCTTTTAGAGGATTCGGTAAATGAGGATAAATAGACATTTAGCGGCGCTCTTTCCCGCTGAGAGCACCGCTCTGTTTTTATATAAGAAGCACGCTGGCAAACGAATGCCTTGTAATCTATATTTCTGTTTGTTGTGCTTACATTTATTGTCTGATATAATAAAGGCAAAACAATCAACGGAGGTGCTTGTTATGACTGTCAGCAATATGATAAGCAAGCTGCGTATGAGTTCAAATATATCGCAGGAGCAGCTTGCTGAATTATTAGCTGTTTCGGTGCAATCGGTACAAGGCTGGGAAAACGGTACTGTAACACCGGAGCTGGAAAAATTAATCAAAATTTCTGAGTATTTTAATATTTCACTTGATTCTCTTATATTAGATAGTAATAATACAACTAAGGCCTTGAAGCCTAAATATGAAAATATACATGAATGGGAATTTTATGCCTCAAATCTTGCTACAGAATACCAGCAGGCTGTAGAAGAGGGATTGGATTTATCAGAATATGAAGCCGTATTCGCCGCGGTATCCCAGCTTCCTAAAAATGAGATTAAGGAAAAGCTTGGAGATGTTTTATTTGATGCCGTATTAAATGCAGAGAGAGCTAAGGGGTATAAGTATATTGAGCCGTCTGAGCTTGAAGAAATAAGAAGTCTGAGAAAGGGCTTTCAGCCCTTACCGCCTGTTGACAGCAATTCACTTGAAAGTAAGATTTACGGAGCATGGATGGGCAGAATCTGCGGATGTCTTTTAGGCAAAACGGTCGAAGGCATCAGAACCGATGAATTAATTCCTTTTTTAAAGGAAACAGGGAATTATCCCATGCATAGGTATATTCTGCGCAGCGATCTAAGCAAGGATATAATAAATAAGTATAAATTCCCATTTGAAAACAGCTGTTATGCCGATAATGTCGACGGTATGCCTGTAGATGACGATACAAATTACACCGTATTGGCACAGGAAATAATTGAAAAATACGGAAGAAGTTTCACTCCCTACGACGTGTCCAGAGCGTGGCTGGCGTTGCAAAGCAAAGATGCCTACTGTACGGCTGAACGAGTTGCTTTTTGCAATTTTGTTAAGGGCTATGCACCTCCTGAGTCCGCGGCTTACAAAAATCCGTACAGGGAATGGATAGGCGCACAGATTAGGGGCGATTATTTCGGCTATATTAATCCCGGAAATCCCGAAATGGCTGCGGAAATGGCATTCCGTGATGCATCCATCTCTCATGTCAAAAACGGTATATACGGTGAAATGTTTGTAGCGTCAATGCTGGCGGCAGCCGCTTGTACCGATAATATCAGGGATATTATATTAAGCGGCCTTTCTCAGATACCCTATACCTCCAGGCTGTACGAAGCAATAACCGATATTTTAATTGGTGCAGAGCAAGGCGTATCTCAAAGTGACTGTTTTGCTGACATACACCGCCGGTATAATGAATATACTACTCACGGCTGGTGCCATACAATTTCAAATGCTATGATAGTTTCGGCCTCATTGCTTTATGGAAACGGTGATTTTGGAAAATCTATCTGCATGGCAGTAGAGACCGGTTTTGATACCGATTGCAACGGTGCAACCGTAGGCTCTGTGCTGGGAATGGCAAATGGCATAGACAGTATTGACGAGGTATGGAAAAAGCCTATAAACGATACGCTGCACACATCAATTTTCGGTGTCGCAACGACAAAAATTTCTGAAAGAGTAAAGCAGACCTTAAGGCACATTTTATAATCACACGAACAGCGGCGCCGATATGCTATGCCGCTGTTTATTTTATGCCCGCACACACAGTAATTTTCAAATTTAGGTACCAAAGACTTCGCATTTGCAAATAAAAAATGAGAGACCGCTCCTTTAGAGAGTCTCTCATATGGCTGTTTTTATATTCATCTTTAGCCGTCAAGTGCAAGAGCCGCTTTTAACCTCAAGCCACTTTATAAGAAAGATATTTTTACGTTTACAGGCCTTTGTAAGCTCAAAAGCATTGCTGTGAGATTTCGCTGGCCGGTGCCTGTCGGCCTGCGCGTACACTTCTTTGCATGCCGTTTGACATTCATTTTGTATACACTATTTTTAAAGAGCCGCTGCATAAGCTGTTATAATGCGAAAAGCATGCGTGAATATGTGAGCTCGTTTTTATAATACCCTACATGACATCGAATTAACCCGATTCGCTTGTTCGCCATGTCACGGCAATGGACCACGCTTTTGAGCACGGCACTGCTTTGGCAAATCCACGCTCTGTTTGCAAAATCTGCTGCACTGGCAAGAAAATAACGAGTCACTGTGCGCTGCTGTCTATCAGCCAGCCCTTTTTCACCGCATCCTCCACCATACCGGCGGCAAACTGCCAAAGCTTATCCGACGCGCGACGTATCGGCTCCATCCGCTTATACACCATTCCGCTTTCCACGCCGTGCTTTTTCCAGCTTTCGCCGTCGGTGTAGTAATTATTTATCATCGGCTGAAGCCGGTCTATCGCCGCCGCAAAGCATGCGTCCGGCGTCTGCTCTGCATCGAATTCCTCCCAAAGGCTCCTTATTTCTGTCCCCTGCCCGCGCGGCAGCATGGAAAACAGTCTGTCTGCCGCTGCATTCTCGCGTTCAGCCTTGCTCTTATTGTTTTCGGCGTCATAGGCGTATGTATCGCCGGCATAAATTTCCACCAGGTCATGCACAAGCGCCATTTTTATGACCCTGTTTATATCTACCTCCTCAGAGGCATATTCACTGAGCACCAGTACCGTGAGCGCAAAGTGCCACGAATGCTCGGCGTCGTTTTCGCGGCGGCGGTCATTAATTGTGAGCGTCTGTCGCAGTATGTTCTTCATTTTATCGCACTCAAGCAGAAAACCGACCTGTCCTTTAAGCCTTTCATCCATTTTTTAAAGCTCCTTTTCACTTTTAAAATGCTCTGATATATGTTAAACTTTATGTATGTCACCGAGCGGTTTTCTAAAAAAAGCCGCTCAGCTAAAAAGCAAATGAGGAAGAAAGCATGAGGCTGTTTACCGCAATATTATTTGACAAAGGCGTATCCGATGAAATTCTTACACGCACAGAGAAGCTTTCGCAGCTTTGTCGCGGCCGCTTTATACCGCCGCAGAGCATGCATATAACCCTAAGCTTCATAGGCGAAACGGAGCGTGTGAAGGAAATCATGGATGCCATGGACGCACTGCGCGCGCCATGCTTTGATTATACCATACGGGGCCTCGGCCGCTTTAAACGCAGCGACGGGGACATTCTGTGGGCAGGCATAGACGGCAGCACGGCAATGAAAACGACGCAGCGTCTTTTGGCAGACGAACTGATGTCGCGCGGCTTTTGCCCTGAGGAGCGTCAGTTTAAGCCGCATATAACGCTTGTCCGGCGTGCCGCCATAAGCGATGATAATTATTATACAGCAAAGCATATCTTTTGTACAGGCATAGCCGCGCACGCTAAAAAAATAAGCCTGATGAAATCCGAGCGGAAAAACGGCCAAATGGTTTATACGGAAATATATAAAAGAGAGCTTCTTTAGCCTTTTCTCCTGTTCACAGCCGCCCGCTTGAATATACGCGGCCAACCACGGCAACGCCTGAATATGGAAGCATCTCATAAAAGCATCCCGCATCGGTGCTCCGGCAAAAAGCGCAGGCCGTCTCTGCTTCATATGTTGTGATAAATATGAAAGCAAGGCTTCGGATTTTAACCCGCATTGATATAAATACGATTATTGCCCGTTTTCCCGGATATTTAAAATTAATAGCCTGTCAAAAGCATTCCGGTCGTAACAATTTATTTTATACAACGAAAAGAGGACAGCCAAGGTGCTGTCCTCTTAATATAATTTGCCAACACATAAATAGCCAAACCTCGTTTAACGCCCTAATTTTGCCAAATGCCTTAATTCTTATTTTCAGCATCTGCACTTCTGGATGCCATGTCCTACTTTTTCTTGCTATTTTTTACTGCAGCTTTTTTGTGAGCGTCCGAACGCGAAAGCTTAATCCACAGCGGGCCCGCCACAAACAATGCAAGCACGAGCGCAGCCGCCATAGCCAGCAGAAGCGGCAGCATGTATGTCGCTACACCGAAGCTGCCTGTGATAAGCGATACGACTATCACAGCTATGAGTGCAAGAAAAATAATGCACGAAGACATAAGCAGCGGCTTTAATGCCTGACCTATCGACATATTCATAATTTCTTCCTTTGAGGTCTTATCGACAAGCTCGACCTTTCTTTCCGCATATTTTTCAAATATGAGCGATACGGCATAAGCGGTATAGCAGAACACCGCAGCAAGAGAAGCAAAGAAGAAATCACTGAACGGAACGCGTATTATCGCATATATAAAGAACAGCAGAGCACAAGCGATAAGGGCAGTTGCTCCGGCTGCCACAAATGCACTGAACCATTTCATCCTTCTGAAGCGTATCCATACGTATATAAACAGCGCCACTGCAAGTATCACTGCTGCATATAAGCACCTAAGCGCAAACATCCCGATAAAGCCGGACGCTATAATGGAGCTGTGTCCGCCCTCGGCGTAAAACCCGAATATCAGCTGAACTATTGTCCCGATTACCGCAACTGCCAGCGATATAAGCAAAACAATTTTCATTCTTCCGGCAAATGTCTTTTTATCAGTCATTGTTAACACCTCCGTAAAGCGACGGGCGTCTCAATGCCCTGAAGCTGGACAAGCCCCTGAGTATTATTCTTGACACTACGGCGTTCATGAAGAGGTTAAAGAGCACGCCTCCGAAGAGCACATATGCAAAGTAATATACATGTCCCTCAGTCGGGGCTCCGAAGAAGAATATATTGCTGAATATTCTCGCCGTAAAGCTGCTGCCAGGTCCGAATGCGCCCATCAGCACAACAGCGATTATCGCTATTGCCACGCTGCTGCTTATAAGGCCAGGAAGAGCTCTTTGATATCCCGTTATTACGGCGCCGTCTATCGTCCTGTCGTTATTTATCTCAGACTTTATATTGGAAGCCGTAACCATTGCCGTAGAAACGCCCATGAACATCGATATCAGAACCGCCGCAGCGACCGGCAGCGTAAGCGTCGCGGGGCTTATCGGAGAGAAGAAGCCAGTCAGTACCGCCATAATTCCGGCAGCCTGACCGATAAGGGCAATGCTCGCCGCAATGCCGGGCAGCCTGTATTTCACGATAAGCAGTATTATTGCCGCCAGTATAAGCACGCCTGCAGCTATAACCAGCGCAAGCACGGCGCTGTCCCCCATTGTCGGGGCAAACGAATCATAGGTTTCAGTAGTAAATTCCACCGGCAGCGGCCCGGAATTCATCAGTCCCGCAAGACGGTATGCGTCATACTCATCGGACATCGTTATATTAATCTGTCCGTTTGTAACCGCTTCGGAAACAGAAGATGATGCGACGCTCTGTCCGTCAACCCACACCGACAGGCTGCTTGCTCCGTTCGTCCCTGCCGCCATAGCGTCAGAGCCGGAGGAGGTGAAATATATACGCAAATAATATCCGTTTACCGCATCGTACATTACATCAGCACGCTTTATCCCATTGTTTGAATCAGCCAGAACAGTTGTATTTGAGCTTCCGCTGCAAATCTGTACAAGCCCTGTCTGCCCCATGTTATAAAGTGCCTCAGCGACTATTATATTGTCATTATCGTAATTTTGATGATGCACCGTAAGACTTCCGGATTCCTCGTTTATATTGATGTCAAAATCGGTCAGGCCGAGAGCCACCATTCTCTTCATAAGCTTCTGCTTGACCTCTTCAAGCTGCTCCATCTCCGGCACGGTCCCGTCCTCCGTCTCAGGAGTAAATACCGTCTGCCATCCTCCGCCTACGTCCATACCCAAGCGTATGTCGCTGTAATCTCTGAAATATATTATCCTTTTTTCGCCGAAATAATTCTCTGCGCCGAACACAGACAAATAAGTAAAGGCAAATACAAGCAGGATAACTATGATAGAAATAGGTTTACCCGCCTTTTTCATGGGCACATCCTCCAAAAATAATATTATTCAGCCTTGGCCTTTAATTGCATTACAGATATTATTATATTTTGCAAACCGGCAATTGTCAAATAATATTAACATATTAAATGTAAACATTTATTTATTATGCATTTTCCATAATCCTTTTGGCCGACACAAGCTTAAGCGAAACACAGAACAGCTCCATAGCCTTTTTAAGGTCGTCAACCGACGGCGAGGTCGGCGCTATGCGGATGTTTCTGTCCGACGGGTCCTTGCCATATGGATACGTCGCACCGGCCGGTGTAAATACCACGCCTGCCTCCTTGCACATGGCGACGGTCTCAGATGCACATCCGCCGAGCGTGTCAACGCTTATAAAATACCCGCCGCGCGGGTTTGTCCACTCCGCTATGCCGGTGCCGCCGAGCTCTTTCTCAAACACCTCTATAACTGCCTTAAACTTCGGGCGCAGTATTTCGGCGTGCCTTTCCATATGCGCCTTAAGGTCAGACACTGTTTTGAACATGCGCGCATGCCTCAGCTCGTTTATCTTGTCCGGGCCTATCGTCTGCGCAGTTACCCTCGACTTTATCAGCTTCATGTTTCCGGCGCTGGAGGCCACTGCGCTCACACCGCCGCCCGCGTATACTATCTTGGAGGTCGACGCAAACACTATGGGTCTGTCTGGATTGCCGGCCGCAGCACACTCATCTATAATAGATGCAAGGCTGTCGCCGCCATAGAGGCTGTGAACAACATATGCGTTGTCCCAGAATATCCTGAAATCTGCTGCAGCCGTTTTCATTGATGCAAGGCGCTTTACCGTCTCATCGCTGTATATATAGCCCTGCGGGTTGGAATATTTCGGCACACACCAAATACCCTTTATCATATCATCTCCGGCCGCAAGCCTCTCTATCTCGTCCATGTCCGGGCCGGCCGGTGTCATAGGCACGTTTATCATTTCAATGCCAAGCGTCTCGCATACCTTGAAATGACGGTCATAGCCCGGCACAGGGCACAGAAACTTTACCCTTCCCTGCTTCATCCACGGCTCGCCGCCAAGCCCTAACAGCATACCCTGTGAAACCATATCGAACATAAGATTTAACGAGGAGTTGCCGCCGACAATTACATTGTCCGCATCAGCACCCATAATCTCTGCAAAGAGCCTTCTCAGCTCGGGCAGCCCGAATGGCACGCCGTAATTGCGGCAGTCGGTACCGTCCTCCGAAAATGCGTCGTCGAAATCGACATTATGAAAAAATTCTTTGCTCAGCGCCAGCTGCTCAACCGACGGGATTCCTCTCGACATGTTCAGCTTAAGGCCCTCGGCCTTTAAAGCGTCATAGCGCGCCTGCTCGCGTCCGAGCACATCTGCAAGCTCCGCTTTGGACATTTGGTCAAATCTCATGCTGTATATCTCCCTCTGCCTCTATGGCAATAAAAATTAGCTATGCTGCGGGATTTGCCGCCCGCTAACCTATTTATTTTAATATATAGCCATAAATATATCAACATATTTTTGACCTCAGAGCTTCAAAAAATCCCACATTTTTACGGCTGTAATTTTATGCAAAAGCGCGGATTTTCGCCTTTCCCTTTCAGCGGCCGTCCAATATTATAGGAAAAATAGCAAAGCATAGCGGCGCCTACGCTTTTACGTCACATAAACTTCGGCAGAGGCGCCAATGGGATTGACAGAGGGCCTATGATGCGTCAAAGCTAAAAGAGCAGAATGCATTGAAGCTCTGTGCTGCTTGAACACGTTATAATTCCGTGCTGCTGATACGTTAAGGACTGGGCTTGATAGGTCCGTCGTCGTCTAACCCCGGCTGCATGAATCCATAAAGAGGCTTTGTCATCGCGCACTCAGCTCCAATTTTGCTAAACCATTTGCTTTGCATGCCCTTTTGCTTCTATATCGGAACCATTTTTCACAAATCCAAATCTCTTAGACAAGCCTTTAAGCATAATTCTTTTTCATGCTCAACGATAATTAGACAACATTTTCTAATGCTTTTTAACACGCAGGGCCGGGGCCTTGTGCTAAAAGCAATATTAAAAAGGCCGCACGCAAAGCGTGCGGCCTTCCCGCTCTGTAAATTTATTCCACGTACGCTGCTTTGATTTGCCATGCCTCTGAAAATCCGCGACGTTTTTAGCAAAGCTTGCTTATAGTGCCTGTTTACGCATATGCCGCAGCCGCTTTTCCCGCACGATAATGCTGCTCCAGGCGTACAGCTGTGCAGCGCCGATTTCCGCGGTGCCTTCAAGCGGCAGGATATTACTCAAATAAGCATGCCGCATCGGCCGCCATGCCGGGGATTTTGGAAGCAAAGCCTCCGCAGAGGATAACAAAGTGCCTCTACTTTGTCCTGAAGAAGCCCTGAAGGACGTTTTTCCTGCCCTCCTCTATTGCACTGTTTATAAGGCTTGCAAAATACCCTGCGGCAAACCCGCCGTTGACTCCCGCTGTTACAATGCCCGGCGTCTGCACCTCGGCCGATGAAAGCAGGGCTGCAATGCCGTTAATGTCCGAGCCGGAGCCGCTGTCGGTCGGCACCGCAATCACCGGCTTCTGTGTGATGCTTGCAAGCATTGACGCCGTCACATCGCCGACGCCCATAACCGCTATTATCGACGACGACTGCATTATCCTTTCATCCGCATATATTCGTCCTATGCAGGAGGCATCCAGATTATATATGCATTGAGTTGCTGCGCCGAACATCTGGCAGGTCTCGGCGGCCTCCTGCGCCGGCTGCATACCGGCTACCGGCGATATAGCAATGGTGATAAGCCCGCTTTCGGCCGGTACCGTCTGCTGAAGCGATATCGTCCGCGCTGTCTGATTATATCTCGCCTTGCGGTAATTCTGCATTATTGCGCGGTAATATGCCTGAGATGCATGTATCGCAATTATATTGTCGCCCTGGGCTGCAAGCTCGGTAAACAAATCTCTGAACTCATCGCACCTGCGGCCGGAGCAGTTTATCACCCTCGGTCCCGCATATTCCACCGGAGTATATGGAAAGCTTCCGCTGCAGACGGAGCTTATGCTTTCCTCTGCCTGTTCAACGCTTATGGTACCATCCCTTACCGCCTGTAACAAAGTATTAAGATTCAAGGTCAAAACCCCTTTTCTATATCAGGTCCGCTTGAGGTTTGCTTTTACGCCGCGCAGCTTTGCCGTCTGTCTAAAATATATGCTTGTGCAAGCGTAAATATTTTTTATTTGCGCGGATATTTATAAAAATTCGTCATTTGAACTTTTTACGAAAATCAGCATATCTGTTTTGCATAATGCATGCACCTCTTTTTGGACTGCCGCTATAGCCTCATCCATACACTTTTGCCTGACCCTGCTATCATATATCCGCATGTCTCTTGCAGCGTTATTTCGCGCCGGAGCCGCAGGCACTTTCTGCGCCGGGCAAAATATACTCTAAAAGCACTATTCTCATGCAGCGTTTTTTACCAAGCGGTACGGAAATGTGCTTGTGCCATCCCTCTGCGGCGCTCCGGAGGCACGCCTTTGCCGATTCCCGGTGAGGCAAACGGCTTTTTGGGCAGGCGGCAGCCGCCAAGGTGCAAGTCGTTACAGGAATGCCGCTGCCGCCGAGCCGAGTGTGTACACAGCGAAAGCGGCAATGTAGGCTGCTGTCACGTAAAAGCCCACCGCCGCCCAAAAATACTTTACCGACGGCATTTCCCTGTATATAACGGCCAGTGCGGCCGAGCACGGCGGGGCAAGCAGGACAAATACCATAAACGCCGCTCCCGCCGCCGGACTTATTATACCGGATGAAAGGACCGCCGCGGCGCCGGCCAAAGATGCATCCGGCGATGACACATCTGCGCCGTAAAGCACGCCGAGCGTTGACGCCACTGCCTCCTTGGCGATTATGCCGGCAAGGAGTGCCACCGGAAGCTGCCAGTTGTCTCCAAAGCCAAGCGGCACAAACAGCGGCGACAATACTCTGCCTATCGAAGCGAGCATGCTCTGCGATGCGTCATCCACCATTTTGAATGAAAAGCTGAAATTCTGCATAATCCATACTGCGGCGGACGCCAGAGCTATTATGGTGCCGGCCTTTATAAGAAAATGCTTCGCCTTTTCATAGAGGCTGACGCATATATCATGCGGCCTTGGCATATGGTATGGCGGCAGCTCCATGATAAAGGCGGCATCGCCGTTTTTGAGCACCCTTTTCTTTATAACAGCTGCCGATACCAGCGCCGCCGATATGCCTGCCGCATATATAAGCACAGTTACAATACCGCGGCTGCCGGCAAAAAAGGCGGCACAGAACAGCCCGTATATAGGCAGCTTGGCGCTGCAGGACATAAACGGTATAAGCGTTATCGCCAGTGCCCTGTCCTTTTGATTCTCTATAGTCCGGCAGGCCAGAACAGCCGGTACGCTGCACCCAAAGCCCATCAGCATTGGGACAAAGGCTTTTCCGGACAATCCGGCGCGGCGCAGCAGGCCGTCAGTTAAAAATGCGGCCCGCGCCATATATCCGCTCGACTCCATTATCGTTATGCATAAAAAGAGGGTGAGTATCTGCGGCAGAAAGCATATGACTGATGCTACACCGCCGCCTATTCCGTCGATGAGCAGGCTTATAAGCCAGCGCGCGGCGCCGGTGGCAAGCAGCAGATTTTTAAGGCAGCTGAGGACTATGTCGGCGCAGTACTCCGCCGCACGGCGCAGCAAAGCGCCGGGCATGGGTATGCCGAACAGGCTGTCTGAAAACGTAACGGCAAAGACAAGCGCCATTACGGCGATAAAGATAGGCATGCCAAGCACCGGGTGAGTCAAAAGCCTGTCGGCTCTGTCTGACGGCATAGGCGAGCAAATCGGAGGACCTTTCACGGCGCCTGCGCAGCACTTGCTTATAAGGGCGTATCTTTCAGCTGCCACGGCCGTCTCAAGGTCTTTGTCCTGCAGGCCGTCCGCCGCCTCAATACGCAGCGCCTTTATTCGCTGACGGTCGCCCTCGCTAAGCCCCAGGCCATTGTCCGGAACATCTCCCTCCTCCAGAAGCTTTGAGGCATAATATGCCGAATGCTGCACCTTTTTGCCGAGCAGCCGCAATATCTGCCCGGCATATTCTCCTGTCCGGCCGCTAAGCATGCAAATACCCCGCCTGCGCGACCTTGCCGCACGCAGCACAGCTGCCGCAAGAGTATCCATCCCCCGGCGTTTTACCGCAGATATCGGCAGCACCTCTATTCCCAACGCCTCGGACAGCCGCTCGGGCGATATCCTTATCCCCTTCTTTTCCGCCGCGTCCGTCATGTTCAGCGCCGCTACGATAGGTATGTCGGTTTCCATAAGCTCGGTGGTGAGGTACAGACTGCGTTCAATGCTTGTCGCGTCGATTATATTTATTATCACATCCGGAGTGTCGTCTGTTATATAGCCGCGGGCTATCGCTTCCTCGGGAGAGTACGGCGACAGGGAATATATCCCCGGCAAATCGGTAATGCTAATATATTCGCCGCTTACCCTGTAGCTGCCCTCTCTGCGCTCCACAGTGACGCCCGGCCAGTTGCCCGTGTGTGCACGTCCACCGGTCAGCGCGTTAAAAAGCGTGCTTTTGCCGCAGTTGGGATTCCCGATAAGCGCTGCTTTTACAGTCATACCGTCCCTCCCAGCATTTTCCCGAATGCCGCATAGCTCACGCAAAGCGGTAATAGTTTATATTTTCCATCCGGCATATCGGCATATATGTAAAATAAGCACCTGCCGCTTATTCAAGCAAGCGTGTAACGGCCATTTGCAGTGTATAAGCAGTTGTCAGTTCACCGTTACGGCGCCCGCCTCCGCCCTGCGGAGTATCAGGTCATAGCCTCTGAGATATATCTGTACAGGGCCGCCGAACGGGGCCGACTTTTTTACCAGTATTTTTGTGCCGGGGACGATGCCCATGCTCAGCAGCTTCCTTTTGAGCGCCGGCGCTGCGGAAATTTTCACCGCCGTGCACCGCTTCCCCGGCGGTATGTCCTTTAGGGTCATATCCTCACCCGTGTCACATATATCTCTGTTATAAAAATATAATTCGGCTTGTGTAAATTTATGACTTCTCCTTTAAAAATGGGTATTGAAATAAAGCAAAAAATGGTTTATAATACATAGCAACCGAATAAGGACGCTTAGCTCAGCTGGTAGAGCATGCGCTTGACGTGCGCAGGGTCAGGGATTCGAGTTCCTTAGCGTCCACCAATAAAAAAAACGTGCTTTATGTTTAAAGCACGTTTTTTATTTGGCACTCTTAAGCAAAACAAAGTCTACTCTGTGCCGGATGTATATAAGCTTTATCCGCTTAACTTTGTTCGGAGAAGCGCTTATCAAATACTTATTATGGCTATTATAGGCCGCTTATGCCCTCTCCCATTTTGTGCATACCGGCATTTTTATGAAATTAACCACAAGCAGACACTGCTTACGGACATAGACCGTACTCTGCCATAAGCTTTATCTAAGAATGAGCCTTGTAAACCACCATCTACTGATTTGGCTCATCATCTCCATATTCCTCTATAATCCAACGGCCGTAGCAGGTACGGCAGACTCTTTCCTTGCCGCTTTCTGAGGCTGTGCCAGAAGATACGCTTGACGAGTTCCTTATGTGCTGGCAGTCACTGTATAAATGATAAACCTCACCGTTTTGAGTCCAGTAGCACACATCGGCATCGACCGTCTCCGGCGCCTCAGATGCAGATGTATCTCCGCTGTATGAGGCCGCAGAAGAATACGGACCTTCAGGCCGTGAAGCCGTATTTGACTCGTCAGAACCGGATTCATCTGCATCCTGACCATCCGGCCTCGACATGTCAGAGACAGGCATAGCTTCTGATAACACCTGCTCGGATGTGTTGGCAGTATCGGCGTCTGACACGCCTCCAGCAATAATTTCTGTACGGCCTGTTCCGCTATGCAAAATCAAAATACATGCAGCAAGAAATATGCCGCATATCAGCACATTTACCGATATCGGTATAAATATGTTTTTCATCCGCGAGCTGATTTTGACATATTTTTGCACATATTCCGCAAAACGATGTGCTTCCTGTTCCTTGACGGTCTCGGTTATTCTGCTGTCATCCGTGTGAAAATGGTCTAAATAGATATGAGCCTCTTCATGCAGGAGCAGCAGGCTCTCATCCTTCTCCGAAAGGCCGCTTCTGATAAATACAATTTTGTATTTTTCGTCAAAATATGTAAAACAGTTAACAAGGTGTACATACTCATCCAGCTTCAGGCGGTTTATAAGCCTCAAAGCTTCTTGAGTTCCGGAATCGCCGTATCTTACTATCCTAAAGCCCTGAAGCTTAATTATCCTTTCTATTTCACTTACCTTTATCGGAGCCGTCAGATTATACTCCTTCACGAAGCTTCTTGCTTTTTTATCGCTTTTCAATTGCTGCCCTCCTGTAAAATTATTTCCTCACAATAATCTTACAACAGCATTCGACAAAAAGCACTAATAATTTAAAATATTTTAATCATCCTCTAATTTATTTAAAAGCCCCGCTATTTCTTCGTCATTTGACTCATCAAGCATTGTCTTGGATGATGCCCCTCCAAAGGCTATTGCCTTACCCACTCTGTAGCTTCTGCCTCCGTTGCGTTCAAATCCGCCCGGTGAAATTCCAAGCAGTCTGTTTACAGCCTTCTGCATATCGGGACTTGCTCTGTATGCATCAATTATCTCTTTTTCTATCAAGCTTAAATTGTTTAAGTATAATTTTTCCTTTTCGGAATCATTGCTGATAAAATAATCAAGGCTTGTTATTCCGTATATCTGGCATAGTTTAATAAGCGTCTCTGCATCAGGCTCAGCCTTGCCCGTTTCCCATGAGCTGAAGGTAGACTGAACCACGCCAAGCTGCTGATAAACCTGTTTTTGGGTTAGGCCCTTAATAATTCGCGCCTGCTTTAACTTGCCTGCTAAATTAAACTCCGCCATTTTACCACCCCTGTGATAATTTTATCATACATAACTATTATTTTCAACAAACCGATTTTTTCGTTTTATTATAGCATTGACAAACAAATTTATACATGGTAATATTTGATAATAACTATATATTCGTTTGTATAAAAACGAATATTACGTTTTTTGACTTGTTTTTAAGAGGTGATTTAATATTATGGTTGTTGAAAAACTGCGCACCTGCTTAAAAAATAATAATATTTCAATATCAACGCTTTCAAGAAAAACCGGGCTTGAGCCGGATTATCTGTCAGACTGCCTCAACGGTACAGCCAAGCTTACGGCTTCCGATTTTATTGTACTTTGTCAGGCATTAAACTTGGATCTCAATGATTTTACCTGCGATAAATGACAAAGGTTGATATCATCTGACAATAGTCTATCATAAATCTACTAATTGGTCAATATAAATCTCTTTCTTTTTTTGTGAAAGTATGTTGTAACATTATCATTGGATTTTAGCACTTTGCTCATTTTATTATTTTGTTTATATAAATAAGCTTTATATAATAAAACAAATGCTCACGTAAGGTGATATAATCTATGAAAATACCAGATTTAAGAACTGCTATCCGAATATATTATGAATATCCCTCGGGACTCGGTACAAAACAAATTTCAGAACTGTTTGGAGTGAGCCCCTCTACCGCATTCAACATAAAAAAGCAGGTCCGCAAGGTTATGGAGGAGAGAAATATCAGGTGCTGGAAAGCATCAGACGTACATACTCAGACTGCATATGAGCTATGGGGAATGGATATAAACGACCTTGAACAAAGATATAAAAAGCTTTTATCTTTAGGCCTGATTTCGAACAGCCATAAGCAGTTATAGTGACAACTCAATTTACGCGTTTTACCTTTGTCTGCACCTTATAAATTTGATGCAGATAGCATTTGCAGTTTTACCGAATATGTCTGTCGTAAAACAACAACACATTAATGATTAATACTCCTTATTATTCGCAAAAAAGTATATCCATTTCGAATAATAATGCGAAAGTTTTTTTATTGACAAAACTGACAGCTGGTAATATAATGTTTTATACGACATATAGGGGTATAGCTCAGTTGGTAGAGCAGCGGTCTCCAAAACCGCGTGCCGAGGGTTCAAGTCCTTCTGCCCCTGCCAAAACGAAAAGTGCGCCAAACCCAGCGTTTATGCGGGTTTGGCGCACTTTTTCTGTCTGAAAATCATGCGGCTGCACCCCAGCCAAATTGTCCGATTTTCCCCCTTTTTATTCTGTTTTTACCCTCCTGTGGTTGTAGTGTGGTTGCAGTAAAAGCGGAAGATGAGGGCGAGCGTGTTCCCTGCCATAAAAATGCATACTACGGTTAAAGGAGTGTGTTTTTTATGGGAAAACGCAGCGACGGAGAAGGCACCGCTCCCCGGCAACGAAAAGACGGTATCTGGTACAGAGCCATTCGGATTGAAGGCGCCGGAAAGCGAAAGTACCTTTACGCCAAGACCAAAGCGGAGCTGGACAAGAAATACAAGGAATTTACCAAACAGATTGCCAGCGGCACCTATACGGAAATTCAAAAACAGACCGTTGAGGAGTATATGCTGAACTGGCTGACCACATATAAGCGAATCGAACTGAAACCCAAGTCCTACGATACGCTGGAAAGCACCATTCAACACCAGATTATCCCCTATTTCAAGGGAATGCAGTTCTTTTCCGTCACCCATGAGGATATCCAAAAATTCATCAATCAGCTCAATGATGACGGGCGTTCCTATTCCATTATCCGAAAAGCATATCTGGCTCTCAACGGCGTTTACAAATACGCCATGATGAAAGACCAGCTTTTGAAGAATCCCTGCTTTGGCGTCAAGCTGACGAAGAAGGTCGAGAAGAATGTGAAATCCATTCAAGTGCTGTCAAAAGAGCAAATCAAGCTGTATTGTGAACACGCCACAGAACGCTATGGAAACGGGAAATGCGTCTATCGGCTGGGATACGGCCTTGTGCTGATCCTGTTTACCGGCTTGCGTCTGGGAGAAGCGGCGGGGCTTATGTGGGACGATATCGACTTTCAGAAACGGACGCTCAAAGTGCAGCGGACGCTGGAATATGTCAAAAACCGGGACGGAGACGAAAACAGCAATCATTATGTGCTAGTGGAGGGCACGACAAAATCCAAGTCCAGCGAGCGGACAATTCCGCTGAATCAAACGGCATTGAGTGCCCTTTTGGAACTGAAAAAGGCAAACGGCGGCTTTGACTATGTATTCTCCAACGCCAAGGGAAAGCCGATCAATCCGCGCAATCTGAACCGGGCGCATGACTGTATTCTGGAACGGGCCGGGATTCCCCATATCGGTATCCATGCCCTGCGGCACGCCTTCGCCAGCCAGCTATTTGCCAACAAGGTGGACATCAAAGTGATTTCCAAGCTGTTGGGTCATTCGGACGTATCGGTTACATACAACATCTATATTCATCTCATGCAAGAGGAATTGCCGGACGCTACTACCAGCTTGGACAGCCTTTTGGACGCAATATGAAAACACACCCGACAGGCCGAAAGACCTGTCGAGTGTGTTTTCATGTCAAAATCTAAGCGGATATGGCGGATATTTCAGAGTGTATACAACACCGTTTATATCGATTCAATCGTTTTACATCTCTTTCATAAAAGTATATCCCATACGCCTAACTCCGTCCCCGGTTGTGCATTCACCGTATTCCGTAACAGCATACCCACATTTTCTATATAGGTTTTGGGCCGGAATATTATCTTCGGTCGTGTGGACACCTAATTTACGAAAGCCCTTTTCTTTCACAAATTTCTCGGAAAATTCTATTGCATAACTGCCGATACCTTGACGATGATGCCTGTCGCTTACCACCAGCATACTGATCCATGCCATATCTTTATTAAGTAGCCCGTTAATACGCAGCCATGCAAGCGGCATACAACCGCAGCAAACAAGAAAATTCTGTTCATCTTCGTCATTTGAGGATAATACATCTTTCCATTCGTCCAGTGATATTGGTTTCCCGTGCAAGCTTTCTATATTTTGCCAATAAAACTTCATAACAAACACTGCCTCATCTGTTTTCGCCGGGATGACAGAATAGGGGCACGGTAAATCCAGCTCAAACATAAGCTCTCCGTCAAGAATGAGATTATTAAAGCCTTGACAAGGTTTCTCATCAAAACCGATGCTTTTGTGAAGCGCTATGCTCGGTAAATTATCTGGAGAAACATATGCACGGAGTGTCTTTGCCCCCAGTTCCCTCAAATGATTGATCGCTGCATTGATCATTTCAGTCGCGATTCCCAGGCGGCGATATTCTGGAATAACAAATAAATCTCCGTAATACCATAAAGTCTGATCGCTTTCATTTTGAATACAATGCAATCTACCGATCACAGTATCGTTTTTTTCAAGCGCAACTACCTCAAAACAGTCATAAAAACAGCTATCATCATAGGTTGCCCAACGAATTTGGTTAATCCATTCCGGCGTACAGGAATGCCATTGTGCTGCGGCAATCTTTTCCGCAAGAGTATGTGTCAGATATTTACTGATTTGAATGGTGATAAGTTTTTCTTGCTTCGGAATGTCTTTTTCATAAATATCCAGTCCATTTTCTGGCGATGTTTCTCCAGTTCTTTGAAAGCCGAGCGCCTCCCAGAATGGCTTCCCAGTAACAGGATCGGCTGTAAGGTACATTCGTTGTACGCCGTGCGACCGGAATAATGATTCTATGCGCTCGAACATGGCTTTTCCATAGCCCTTGCGTCGATACTCAGGAATCACATAATACTCCATGATATAACCATATTCAGGCTTAATAAAGCCTTGATGTCCTAAATGATCTACTTTACAGTAAAAAAATCCGATCAATGTCTTGCTCTCATAGCAAAGTTCAAGATGACGGTCACGCGGCCCTTGCATATTTATCATCCCTTGCGCAACTTTCTGAATGAAGTCAAGGTTCGTTTCCCGTTTTTGGTGACTGTCGAGTTCCTTATTATAGGGGATCATCAGGTTTAGCAGTTGCTGATACTGACATTCGTTGCCCTTTGTCACTTGTACAAACTTCAATTCGTTCATAACATTACCTCTTTCATATAATTTAGGATACAAAAATCGCCTCTGATAAAATCAGAGGCGACAACTTTATCCATATGAAAAAGGTAACTTAATCAGCGGACAAAATGGCGTTTGATTTTATCAGAATGGTATTTGTCATTTTGTCCACCTCGCTTTCTTTCAAATATATTATAAAGAATGCGTAAAATATTGTCAACTTACAAATATAAAATTGTATTTATCAGCTGTATTAAAATCCTGAAACAAACAAAGAATCAACAATATTCTATTGAAAATTGTCGATTCTCAACGTAAGAGCGATACAAAATAAATTTCGTTTATGATTGAGCTACACAATAAAAACAGCCGGCAATTCATCCCAAATTGCCGGCCACAGGTTTGGAAAGGTTGCATGAAATGGGTAGTGTCAAGGAATTTTCGCAACATCCTCAAATCCGAAGGAAATCTTACGATG
>CALYBL010000023.1 GCA_944412495.1 uncultured Clostridia bacterium
GCTGTGCGTATCCTATGACTTCTACATGGCGTTTCGGAGACTGGAACTTGATGAACGAAAAATTGAGGGATGGGATTACCGTCACAGAGAGTTTTCGGAGATTATGGAGGAAACCTTGAACTGGCGGGCTGTAAGACAGCCTAAAAGCATTGAGGAGGTTATTCTTGAGGAAGAACGGACAGAACTGCTCCAGAGGATTATTAGCAAACTGCCAGAAATGCAAAGGCGGCGTTTTCTGCTCCACTATGAGTATGAAATGACTTATAAGGAGATAGGGAAAATCGAGCATTGCAGTCAACAATCCGTAGGTCGTGCTGTAACTGCCGCCAGAGAAAAGGTAAAGGCAGAGATGAAGAAATACCTAAACCCATGACCATTAAGCATACCCTTGTATCTTCGGATATGAGGGTATTTGCTTTGTGTTCTCTAATGGAACTTCACAGAAGCAAAACCACCGCTGAAGTAGAGACTTGCATTTGCGATAAGGCACAGTAGCGACTCGGCCTCTTAAGTGGCTCCTATACCATCTCATACATGTGCTTTACAGTAAACGGGTTTTATCATACACCGGCAGCCTATGTGATACACCGCTGCTTGCTATTTATATACTTTTGCTTTGAAAAGAAAGGCATTACAAAGAAAAGTCTTTCCAAATAAAGTCTTTGCCGATTCAAGTAGAATTGAGACCTTTTTTTCTTAGGCAGTTAATAAAAAACAGCGCAGCATATGCTGCGCTGTTTAACTCAATATTGTATGCTTAGATACGGGCTACGCCGGTATCCCTTGCGGCCTGAGCAACCGCCTTGGCGACGGCCATGGCAACGCTCTTGTCGAGTGCGCTGGGTATGATATAATCGGGAGAGAGCTTGTCGTCCGTTACAAAGGCAGCAATGGCCTTCGCGGCGGCTATCTTCATCTCGTCGTTTATGTCGCTGGCCCTTACGTCAAGCGCACCGCGGAATATACCGGGGAAGGCGAGCACGTTGTTTATCTGGTTCGGGAAGTCGCTGCGGCCTGTACCGATAACAGCAGCGCCGGCCTTTTTGGCAAGATCCGGCATTATCTCCGGCACAGGGTTTGCCATGGGGAAGAGTATGGGATCCTTGTTCATGCTCTTTACCATTTCCTCAGTTACGCAGCCGGGTGCTGAAACGCCTATAAACACGTCGGCGCCCTTGAGCACCTCTTCGAGCGTGCCCTTCCTCTTCTCAAAGTTGGATATTCTGGCCATTTCTTCCTTTTCCGGATTGAGATTGTCGCGTCCCTCGTATATAGCGCCGTGACGGTCGCAGAGTATAACGTCCTTAAGACCCATGGACATGAGCAGCTTGATTATCGCTATGCCCGCAGCGCCTGCGCCGCTGGTTACAACCCTTATGTCATCTATCTTCTTGCCGGTAAGCTTAAGAGCATTGAGCATGGCGGCAAGGGTGACGACTGCGGTGCCGTGCTGGTCGTCATGGAATATTGGAATATCGCATATTTCCTTAAGACGGCGCTCTATTTCAAAGCAGCGCGGAGCGGAAATATCCTCAAGGTTGACGCCGCCGAAGCTGCCGGCAAGCAGCGCAACGGTATTTACTATATCGTCCACGCTCTTTGAACGAATGCAGAGCGGAATGGCGTCAACATCGCCGAACGCCTTAAAGAGTGCACATTTGCCCTCCATAACCGGCATACCGGCCTCAGGGCCGATATCGCCGAGTCCCAAAACGGCGGTGCCGTCGGTTACCACAGCGACAAGATTCGAACGGCGTGTGAGCTCATAGCTCATATTTACGTCCTTCTGAATCTCAAGGCAGGGCTGTGCAACACCGGGAGTATAAGCGAGAGACAAATCATCCCTCGTATTGAGCGGTGCACGGCAGATTACTTCAATCTTGCCTTTCCATTCCTTATGCTTTTTGAGTGATTCTGCAGCGTAATCCATTATAAAACAACTCCTTTTATTTATATCGTTGACGGGCTTTAGTGCGTATGATGCGCCTAAGCTGATATTAATCCGGCGCTGTGCCTCATACACCACTGAGCCGTAATATTTATTTATATATCGAGAGAGGAAATAACGCTCTTCAGCGCGTCTGCGCTCTTCCTGAGCTGAGCGACCTCACCGTCAGTGAGAGGCGGGAGCAGTGTCTTTGAAACACCGTTTGCGCCGATGACGTGCGGAAGGCTTACGCATACGTCGCTTATTCCGTACTGACCGTCAAGATAATTTGAAACCGGAAGCACTGTTTTTGTATCCTTTATTATGGCGTCGCATATCTTTGCAACGGACATTGCTATGGCGTAATATGTTGCGCCCTTCTTGCTGATTACGACAGAGCCGGCCTTGCGGACCTCATCGAGCACCGTGTCGGTGTTTATCTCAACAGAATTTTCTCTGCAGTAGTCAAGCAGGGGAATGCCCATTATGTTGCTTACCGACCACGGTATAAACGACGTATCACCATGCTCGCCGAGGACATAAGCGTTTATGCTTCTCGGGTCTATAGCAAGCTTTGATGCAAGGTTATCCTGAAGGCGTGAAGTGTCAATAGTAGTGCCGGAGCCGATTATCTGACTTTTGTCAAGCCCCGAAAGCTTTGAAAAGGCGTGAGTTATAACGTCAACGGGGTTGCTTACAATAACATATACAGCGTCGGGGCATACCGAAGTTATCTGCGGTATAACGTCCTTTGCAATGTTGACGTTTGTCTGCGCCAAATCTATGCGCGTCATGCCGGGCTTGCGCGCCACGCCGACGGTCGTAACGACAATGTCGGCGCCCTTTGCGTCAGGATAATCGCCGGAGTATATATTTACCGGGGTTATATGTGAGTTGCCCTGAGAAATATCCATGGCCTCGCCGAACGCCTTGTCCTTGGCTATATCGATAAGTACAATTTCAGCAGCCATGCCGGACAGCGCAATGGTATATGCTATGGTCGCGCCAACATTACCCGTGCCAAGCACGCATATTTTTTTCCCTTGTTTCATACAGACATTTCCTCCTGATATATTGAAATTCATTTAATCGTAAACACATTTATTCTACCATATGTTACAAAAAAAATAAAGTTTTTTTTACGCCTAAATCGCCATTTTGCGCCTTATGACGCATTTTCGTGCCTTTGGATAATTTCAAGAAAAATGTTGATTTCTTTTTTGTAAACTAATATAATTAAATTTACATAAAATCACTATATTGTAATTGAAAGGACACCAAAATGACAAAACAGGCCAGATTGATGATAATATCCGCCGTAAGTCTTATACTGCTTGTCTTTATTTACCTGCTTATAAGCCTCGGCATAATTACGGACTTGGAAATGGCGGCGGGAGAATTCGCAAGGTCGCTGCGAAATGACATAGCCACTCCGATATTTACCGTTATAACCAGCTTGGGCGACAGAATAATGATAACAGCAATATGTGTAGTGTTTTTACTGTGGCCTAAAACAAGACTCAGGCTCGGAGCGCCGCTGGCGGCCGCACTCATCATATCCACTGCCGTAAATCAGCTGCTTAAGCTCGCGATAGGGCGAGCCCGTCCGGACGAAATATATCACATGGTGGAGGAGACGGGCTACAGCTTCCCGAGCGGACATTCGACAAGCAGCGCCGTTTTGTTTATTACTATAATAATAGCGTCTGTTATATTTATGCATGGCGTGAAGGCCAAAACGATAGTCACAGTATTGTCGGCCGTGCTTATGGCAGCGGTGATGTTCAGCCGGCTGTATCTCGGTGTGCACTTTTTGGGAGATATAATGGGCGGACTGTTTTTGGGCGCTTTTATTTCTTGTCTGATATATGCAGTATGGCTTACAGTGCTTGACAAAATTGAGAGGCGCAAATCAAAGGCTTATGAGGGGCCAAAATACGCAGCCGGCGAATAGCCACAATGTTAAATACTTTTCTAATTTATCAGCCGGCGGTCATTATAGCAGTATGGCCAGCCGGCTTTTTCTGCCGCAATTTGCAAATATACAAAAGCTATATAAAACAGCCGGAACAGTAAATATATAAAGATATCAGCGGCCTTTGCAGCAGAAAATCACCGGCAGAAAAATACGGACATGCGCGGCAGGGTGTCGATACATGTGTACTTGCTGCTCGCTGCAGTGTTTTAGGCATATATACCGGCATCGGAAAATACCTTTTGAGCTATCACATATCAATTGCAATATAATTGATGAATATTGTATTCCTCAGGCCCTGCGGATACAGAGAGCAGTAAAATTAGACATTGGAAGCAGCGGTTTGAGATTTTGAAATCGGTCTGCCTGTGGCTGTGCTTTTATGCTTTGATATGTGTGAGACGGGCGGATAAGGCGGAGTTTTCATTGAAATAAATGTTATATACCGTCAAATGATTAAATTTCTTTAAAAAATTTTTTAAAAAGCGTACTTAATGTTCTTGATTTTTCGACCTTTTTTGATATATTATTACAATGTACATTTTTTCACAAAATGTATATTCAACACAAAAACGCCGAGTGCTGAAAGCAGCATTCGGCGTTTTTGTGTTAATTTTAAATGAAATATACAGACAGTAAAAGACCACAGGCAAGGATGCCGGAAAATTAACAAACAGGAAAGTCCAATCATAACTTCTGTATTGTTTGGAATAAGGACCATCCGTAGGCAGCGGCAGTAAAAAGAAAATCATACAGCTATCAACGGCCTGCACGGAGAAGTGTTTTAGAGTCTCCTAAGTCTTGTTTTGTCATAGCCGTGACTGCTTTTATTAATTGCAATAAAATCTGCGGCAGCAGCTTGCCGCCGGCCATATAAGGATAGTCAGCCTTGCACAAGCAGCCATCGAGGTGACAAATACAAAGCACGCTCCGCTTCCCGATGCCTGCTGATGTTGTGACGGCCGCTTGCGGAAAAAACGTCCGTCAATGCTTTGGCGCTTCGCCATCTCTTGTGACCCTGTAGCAAAGCGTCATCAGGCTGTCGCTTAAATGCACGTTTTCAATGGGAATTTCCGGATGCATGACCGAGAGGTCGTAATGGCTGAAATTCCATATGCCCTTTATTCCGAGCGATATAAGCTGGTCGGCAAGCTCCTTCGCTGCATCTTTAGGCACGCACAGCACGGCTATCTGCGGCTTTGACTCGCGGCAGAAATCGTCCAGGCTGTCGATATGCCTTACGGGAAGACCCCTTATGAGCTGGCCGCATATCGCTTCCTTATTGTCAAATATCCCGATAAGTGAAAAGCCGCGCTTGTCAAATTCCATATGCGTAGCTATGGCGCGGCCAAGGTTGCCGGCACCTATTATTACCGTCTTAAGCGCGGAGTCCAGTCCGAGAATGGAGGCAATCTCTTTGTGCAGCTGCGCCACATTATACCCATACCCCTGCTGGCCGAAGCCGCCGAAGCAGTTGAGATCCTGGCGTATCTGGCTGGCCGTCAGCCCCATCCTGCGGGAAAGCTCCTTTGACGAAATGCGCTCCATACCGAGCGACTTCAGGTCGTCTAAAAAGCGGTAATATCTCGGCAGGCGTTTTATAACCGACATGGAAATGTTGCCGTCGCGGTTCATAATAAATCAAACCCTTTTATAGTTTATTCAGCTTGTCAGATTCTTAAACAAAGCGGAGGTGCGTATAATCCGGTCGTACCTATGAAGGAAAGCCATGCCGCCTGCCCGGCAGAGCAAAAACGTTGTAAGTCCGGACAATGCAAAAGCAGGAATTGAATCCCGGACTTGGGACAGGCTTGCCTTTAACGCTGTGTCCGGCTTTGTCTGTGCTTATTTTGCGGCAAGCTTCATGGCCGTATCCATTACATAGTCGCCGAACTCGCTGCATGTGCAGCCGGTGTCGCGGCCGGTGATGGATATCTTTTTCTCTTCAAACATGCAGATGTCGAGCGCACGCTCGAGCAGGTCGGCCTGCTTCTGATAGCCTATGTGGCTGAGCAGCAGTACCGATGCGCGCAGCATGGAGCAGGGGTCGGCGTATTTGTCTCTGCCCTCCTTGACCATGCGCGGAGCCGAGCCGTGTATGGCCTCGAACATTGCGTAGCGCTTGCCTAAATTGGCGCTGCCGGCCGTGCCGACACCGCCTTGGAATTCCGCCGCCTCGTCGGTGATGATGTCGCCGTAGAGGTTGGGGAGTATGAACACCTTAAAGTCCGTGCGGCGCTTTTCGTCTATCAGCTTGGCGGTGGTTATGTCTATATACCAGTCGGTGGTGCGTATCTCCGGATAATCCTTAGCTATTTCCTGGCATATCCTGAGGAACTTTCCGTCAGTAGTTTTTACCACATTCGCCTTTGTTATTATTGAAACATGGTCCTTATGATTCTTGCGTGCATAGTCATACGCCATCTTGGCGATGCGGCGCGTGCCCTCGGTGGTCGTAACAGTAAAGTCAATGGCAAGGTCGTCGGTGACGTTGATGCCCTCGGAGCCAAGCGTATAGGAGCCCTCTGTGTTCTCTCTGAAAAATGTCCAGTCAATGCCCTTTTCCGTCACCTTGACAGGACGCACGTTGGCAAAGAGGTCAAGCTCCTTCCTCATAGCGACATTGGCGCTCTCGATGTTTGGCCACTCGTCGCCTGCGCGCGGAGTGGTGGTCGGACCCTTGAGTATTACATGGCACTTCTTTATCTCGTCGAGTACGTCGTCGGGTATAGCCTTGTTGTGCTTTACGCGGTTTTCAATCGTCAGACCCTCTATGTCCTTAAATTCCACGCGGCCAGCCTTGACCTCGTCGTCAAGGAGATATTTGAGCACCCTTGCCGACTCGTTCGTGATTACCGGGCCTATGCCGTCGCCTCCGGCTACGCCGATGATTATCTTGTCAAGCCCTGCGTAGTCAATATAATCCTTGCTGGCGTTTATCATTTCCACTCTTTTAAGCTGACGCTCCAGCAGCTCCTCAAATTTTTTGCTGGCATTTTTAATGTATTCTGTCATAGAAAATGTCCTTTCTTATTTTTATTTTAAAGTAAAATTGAATCAATTTTCCAATTTCAAGCTTTGCCGCAGACTATGCTCCAAAAACGCTGGAGGTGCGCGATATCCGCTAAATTCCGTATTATAGCACCGTTCAGCCGGCTGATAATGGCTTTGATAGGTCGAGAGTGAAGCCGCTGACATTTACATATCAGGGACCTTACGCGCTCAGAGCCGCGGCAATGTAAGCCGCATACAGCCATAATTACGCTTTTGTCCTGAGAAATCAGACTGCGCATTCAGTGCCAGTGCTCCTCGCCCTGAGCAGCCTGAAATACTTAACATTACACGCGTGCAGTTTTGCCGCACTTTACAGCCATGCGGGACTTATAGCCATGCGATCCCTACAGACATGCAGCCATACGGTCCTTACAGCTATGCAATCCTTACAGCCATACGGCCTTTACTCATGCGGTATTATGTCTGCACAGCGGGCATTGCTGCGTAAAGGCTGTGTTTATCAGGAGTTTTTCTTTGTGTAGTTGAGCAGCCCGCCGGCGAGCATCATATCCTTCTGCCTGTCGGTAAGGTCGGCCGCCAAATTTATGTCCTTGCCGGTCGTCTTGTTGTGCAGAATGATAGAGCCGCTTTTGATGCCGTTTTTCACATCGCTGAGGACAAGCTCATCATTCAGCGAGATGCCGTCGTAGTCCGCTTCGTTTTCAAATGTGAGCGGGAGGATGCCGGCGTTTATGAGGTTGGCCTTGTGGATTCTCGCAAAGGATTTTACTATTACCGCCTTTATTCCGAGATAAAGCGGGACGAGTGCTGCATGCTCTCTCGACGAGCCCTGGCCGTAGTTTGCACCGCCTATAATAAAGCCGCCGCCCGCTTCCTTGCAGCGGTCGGAGAAATCCGGGTCAACGCTGCCGAAGCAGAACTTTGAAAGATACGGTATATTTGAACGGTAGGGCAGTATCTTCGCGCCGGCCGGCATTATGTGGTCGGTAGTGATGTTGTCGCCGGTCTTGAGCACGGCACGCCCCTGAGTCATGTCGTCGAGCGGCTTGCTCTGAGGGAATGGCTTTATATTCGGCCCGCGCAGTATCTCGATCTTGTCGGCCTCGCTCTCCGGTGCCGGGGGGTCTATCATGTTGTCGTTTATGGTGAATTTGGCGGGAACGCTTATCTTGAGCTCGCCGCCGAGCGTGGTCGGGTCGGTCAGCACGCCGGCTATTGCGGAGGCTGCCGCCGTTTCCGGACTCACAAGGTAAATTCCGGCGTCCTGCGTGCCGGAGCGTCCTTCAAAATTGCGGTTGAAGGTGCGCAGCGATATGCCGCCGGAGTTGGGCGACTGTCCCATGCCTATGCAGGGACCGCAGGCGCATTCCAATATCCTTGCGCCTGAGGCGATGAGCACCGACAGCGCGCCGCAGTCAGCCAGCATGTTGAACACCTGCTTCGAGCCGGGCGCTATGCCGAGACTTACATCCGGGTGCACCGTCCTGCCCTTCAGTATCTCAGCCACCTTGAGCATGTCGGTGAGGGAGGAGTTGGTGCAGGAGCCTATCAGCACCTGGTCTATCTTTATGGGCCCTATATCGCTTACCGGCTTGACGTTGTCGGGGGAGTGGGGCATTGCCGCCGCCGGCTTTAAGGATGACAAGTCTATATCAATTATCTCATCGTAGTGTGCATCGCCGTCGGGATACAGCTCGGTAAAATCCTCCTCGCGTCCCTGCGCCTTGAGAAACTGGCGCGCAACCTCGTCAGCGGGGAAAATAGAGGTGGTAGCGCCGAGCTCGGCGCCCATGTTGGTAATAGTCGCGCGCTCCGGCACGGTCAGCGTTTTTACGCCCTCGCCCCCGTATTCGATTATCTTGCCGACGCCGCCCTTAACGCTCATTATCCTGAGCACCTCGAGAATAACGTCCTTGGCCGAAACGTATGGGCGCAGCCTGCCGGTGAGGTTTATCCTCGTCATTTTCGGCATGTTTATATGATATTCGCCGCCGCCCATGGCAACGGCGACGTCCATGCCGCCGGCGCCTATCGCCAGCATGCCTATCCCGCCGCAGGTGGGAGTGTGGCTGTCCGAGCCTATCAGCGTCTTGCCCGGCTTTGAAAAACGCTCAAGGTGAATCTGGTGGCATATGCCGTTGCCGGGACGGGAGAAATATATACCGTGCTTTTTCGCTACCGACTGTATGAAGCGGTGGTCGTCGGCGTTTTCAAAGCCTGTCTGTAAAGTGTTGTGGTCTATGTAAGCGACCGAG
Source organism: uncultured Clostridia bacterium (assembly GCA_944412495.1). Classification (GTDB taxonomy): domain Bacteria; phylum Bacillota; class Clostridia; order Oscillospirales; family Acutalibacteraceae; genus Timburyella. Next base: position 9,173 of record CALYBL010000023.1, read on the forward strand.
CGCTCGGTCTTTACCCTCGGTATGCCCATGGCCTCAAATTCGAGATAGGCCATGGTGCCGGTTGCGTCCTGCGTGAGGGTCTGGTCAATCTTCAGACCTATGTCCGCGCCGGGAGTCATCTCGCCGCTTACCAGATGCGACTTTATTATCTTTTCAGCAATAGTGTAGCCCATGTATGATATCCTCCTGTTAATCTTATACCTTTAATTATATGCATATATTATCCTACAAAACCTGCAGATTGTCAATAAATTAACTATTTTTATAATATGTGCACAGATATAATTCATTAAAAAGTTTATGTCTTTAACAAACATTTGAAATTTCTATCAATTTAATCAGTTTATCATGATAAAAAGGCATTGCAGAATGCTGTGTAAGTATAAAAATTGTGTTATATTTATACTTTGCCTGCACGGAATATCTGAAATGTTTATTTATACGCATATAAAGCTGAAAAACAAAAAAGCCGTGCTTTATGCACGGCTAATTGTATAAACCCTTTTGTTATGCGCTTCTTGTAACCTTGCCGGAACGTAAGCAGCGGGTGCAGGCGTAAATGTGGCACGGAGTGCCGTTGACTACCGCCTTGACACGCTTGATATTGGGCCTCCACATCTTGTTTGCACGCCTGTGAGAGTGAGAAACCTTTATACCGAACGAAGGGGCTTTACCGCAGATATCGCATTTTGCCATTTGTCTGCACCTCCTTTAAATAACAAACCAAACTTAAATAGCAAATAATATAATAACAGATTGACTCTGACAATGCAAGTGTTTTTTTGTAATTTGCCAAAATACCCGAATTTTATGGAAGCTTGCCTCCTTATATAACGTCGGACCGACACATTTGCTGGCTTTGCCGCTTTTTGCCCTGTTTGCGGCATGATAAAATCGACATGAGAAATAATCCGTTTAAAGGGCAAAACACATATAAATTTTATTGCGGCGCGGAATATGGCAAAATAAAGCTTGATTTTTTGGCGGCGTTGTGGTAATATCATACTACTGTGAACAGGTTTACGTGAAAGAGGTGACCAAGATGAAGGAAGGCATACATCCTAAATACGGTACGGCGAAGGTTAGATGCGCCTGCGGCAATGAGTTTGAAGTCGGCTCTACCAAGGAAGAGATAAGGGTTGATATTTGCTCTAAGTGCCACCCGTTTTTCACAGGTAAGCAAAAGCTGGTAGACACCGGCGGACGTGTCGACCGCTTTAAGAAGCGCTTCGGCATGGAGGAAAGCAAGTAAAGCCTCGCAGCTTTTCAGCTTAATATTTATCAACTGCCCGTGACTGTCTTTATCGACAGTCGCGGTTTTGTTGTTGTAAAAAATTAGACGTTAACAAAAGCTTGACTTTATGGTATAATATCGAATATAAGGGAAAATTTGCGTTTTTTATGCTTTGCGCTCAAAAAACGCATTGCTTTGTATGCAAAGCCTGAAGCTAAAAACGCCGCCGTGTGCTGAGAACTAAACATTTTTATATAATGGCATGAGCATGCGGGCGGCGGATTAATGTTTTCCTGAATGGAGAGAGCCGATGACAGTAACCGAGTATAGAACGCCTGCCGGGCCCGTGACAGCGGAGCTTACGGAGAAGAGGTCGAGATTCATCGCCAGCATGACGCCCGTGGCGGACGCAGCGGCGGCGTCCGAATTCATAGCTTCAGTCAAGTCGGAGCACAGGGACGCGCGGCATAACGTCTACGCCTATGCTTTAAAGGACGGCCGGACTATCCGCTATTCCGACGACGGCGAGCCGCAGGGCACGGCCGGGCAGCCGATACTCAAGGTGATAAGCTCGTTTGACGTTTGTGACTGCGCTATAGTCGTGACGCGCTACTTCGGCGGAATACTGCTCGGCACCGGCGGCCTTCAGCGGGCATATTCGGCGGCGGCCAGGCTGAGCCTTGAGAGAGCGGAGATTGTGCATATGAAGCTGCACCGCCGTGCCGTCATAAGCTGCGGCTACGAGCTGTACGGGAGCATAGCGTCGCTGATTGGCGGCTGCGGCGGCATAATAAACGACAGCGTTTTTGCCGAAAGCGTGCAAATAGACGTCAGCATACCGCACGATTTGGCGGAGCATTTTGCAAAACAGGTATATTCTGCTACCTCCGGCGGCATAATGCCGGAATATGCCGGGGAGGTATACTGCAGGGTATCTGTCTGACTTGGTGCGAGGCTAATTTGCGTGGGATTGTATGGCTACGTGAAGGCGGCCGTCATGTGACGCTCCTAATGTACGTGATACTGAGAATCGGTGCCCGGCGCAGAGAAATGTTAGACGTGTCATGCTGTTATACGACTTCTGTGCCAATATATAAGACAATTCTACGCACTTTTTCCGGCAGCGGGCCGTTGCTGATTATATAAAAACAAATTATTTGCTGAGGCATATGTATTTAAATATTTGGAGCTGGCAGGCATCTGCCGCAGAGAGAAAATCCAATGAAAATTTACTTATACATACTGATTGCGATAAGCCGGAATATTCCGAACGGCGTCAGGCGCATATGCCTGCGGCCGACAGGGAGAATTTGCATCAAAGACGGCAGAGCGGCGTTGGCATATGTTTTATAACCCGTGAATTTGTGTGCCTTTACGTGAGGCAGTCAATTCTTTATAGGGTGAGCTTTATGGCGGCTGGTGCAAAGGCGGGTGACAAAAAAGGCTTCGGCGGGCTTTTCTAAAGGCCGGAGTTCGTTTTACAGCCTCATCAGATTCCGGTACCGAAAGATGACGATTCTGACTTGCCTGAAAAATCCCGGCTTTGGAAAGCCAGAAGGGCACGAAAATCAGGTGCTGTATATGTAGTCCGATTACAGAAGGTGACGTGTCATGGATCGGCGATTTTTGCGCCATAACGCCGGCGGCAATGTGCCAAAGGCTTCGTCGCTGAGCAGGCCGCGGGGAGCGGCTGCTGCCACTTGAAATTTCCTTGGGTATGGGCACGGACGACTGCGTCGGAATAGTAAACGACAACGTTTTTGCCGAGGACGTGAAAATAGACGTCAGCATACCGCGCGATTTGGCAGCGCCTTTTGCGCATCTTAGCCGGTGCCCGGAATTGATATCTGCTTAGCGGAAGTTTTACCGCAAAAGGACGTCCGATTTCCCGTTTATATGTTTTTTGCTTTAAAAAGAGGTATTTTCGATTTTTTTTCGTATAAATAAAATTAGAAAGAGGTGAATTGCGATGGAAAACTGCATAAGACGGCGCACGGAGGAAATTGAAAGGAGCTTTCTGTCTCAATTCGCTTCGCTGAGCGCCGGGAGCCGCGGCCGGGTACGCCCGGAGAAGCCGTGCGACATACGCACGGATTATCAGCGTGACAGGGACAGGATACTGCACTGCAATTCCTTCAGGCGGCTAAAGCATAAAACGCAGGTGTTTTTGGCGCCGGAGGGTGACCATTACCGCACCCGCCTGACACATACGCTCGAGGTGTCGCAGATTGCCCGCACAATTTCCCGTGCGCTCCGGCTGAATGAGGATCTGACGGAGGCGATAGCGCTCGGACACGACCTTGGCCATACTCCGTTCGGCCACGCCGGTGAGCGGGCACTCAACCGCTGCTGTGAGGGCGGCTTCCGCCATTTTGAGCAGAGCGTAAGAGTGGTGGAGCTGCTGGAAAAGGGCGGCCGCGGACTTAATCTCACACGAGAGGTCGTAAACGGCATCGCCTGCCATACGCGCGGCGAGGAGGCCTTTACACTTGAGGGCCGGATAGTGCGGGTAGCCGACAAGATAGCTTACATGAATCATGATATCGACGACGCCGTCCGCGCGGGTGTTATAAAAGAGGACGATATTCCACAGGATGTGTCGGACGTGCTCGGATATACGAAAAGCCAGCGCATAACCTCCCTCATAAACAGCGTTATAGCAGGCAGCGAAGGCAAAAATCAGATTTCTCTCAGCGGAGAGGCGGAGGGCGCCTTTTACCGGCTTAACAAATTTTTATTTGACAATGTCTATCTCAACTCCAGGGCCAAAAGCGAAGAGGGCAAGGCAGAGGATCTGGTGAGCAGGCTTTTTGAATATTATGTAAACCACAATGATAAATTTACCGGAGAGTATAAGAAAATATGTGAGCGGGAGGGGGCGCAGCGCGCCGCCTGTGATTACATAGCCGGCATGACAGACCGTTTTGCGATGCACGTTTACAGTGAGCTGTTCATACCCAAATCGTGGCAGTATTAGCCGGGAGCACTGCTCGCAGGCGCTTTGGCGGGACTGTACGGGAATATATCGGACAAGCCTGCCGCATGGCTTTAACAATTAGGCGCATTGTCCGATGCGATATTTTATTGCTTTGTGCAGAGCTAAGGGGATTTCATAATTTGACGCGTATTTCTTTGAACGTATAACCGCAGCTGCCAAAACCACGGCCGGGTTTGTGACGGAGCACGGCTTTAACAATTACGGCACATCGTACGTTTCAGCCTTTTATTGCTTTGTTCTGCGCCGATAGGGATCCGCACGATTTGGCGCGTATCTTTTCTGCTGAACCGCCGCGGGTCTTGGTAAAAACGGACGGGCATAGGACGAGATACGGCTTGCAGGACGGTTAATAATACAGCAGGGCTTATGTCCTGCGGATAAGGTTTTTGAGCTTATATTTTAGAGAAAAGAGGTGATATGCCGATGCCTTTGCCGCAAGAATTTTTGCAGGAGCTGAAATTCAGGAACAGCATAGAGGAGGTAGTCTCTTCCTATGTGAATTTAAAACGCAGGGGGTCAAATTTTGTCGGGCTTTGCCCTTTCCACAACGAAAAGACGCCCTCGTTTACGCTGTATCCCGACAGCGGGTCGTATTACTGCTTCGGCTGCGGCGCCGGCGGCGACGTTATCACCTTTGTAATGCAGATAGAAAGCCTCGATTATATGGAGGCGGTTCGTTTTCTGGCGGCGCGGGCCGGCATGAGCATGCCGGAGAGCACGAACGAGGACGCAGCCGAGGTGCGCCGCAAGGCGAGGATATTGGAGCTAAACAGGGAGGCGGCGAGATATTATCACTCCTGCCTGCTGACAAAGGAGGCATCGGCGCATCTGGGCTATCTCAAGCAGCGGGGGCTGACGGCGTCGACTATAAAGCGATTCGGCCTCGGCGCAGCACTGAAGAGCTACGACGGTCTGCTCAGGCATTTGCAGTCGCTCGGCTACTCTGCACAGGAGGCGGAGTTGGCGAATTTAGCGGTAAGAGGCCGCAGCGGATACAGAGACAGGTTTTTTGACAGGGTAATGTTTCCGATAATCGACCTCAGAGGCAACGTCATAGCCTTCGGCGGCCGGCTGCTGCCGGGGTCCGAGGGGACGGCAAAATACCTAAACACCTCAGACACGCCGGTGTTTAAGAAGAGCAGGAATCTATATTCGCTGAATATTGCCAAAAATTCAAAGGCTGACTATTTTATTTTGGCAGAAGGGTATATGGACGTTATTGCCCTTCATCAGGCGGGCTTTGACAGCGCTGTTGCGGCGCTTGGCACTGCCTTTACGCAGGAGCAGGCCAAGCTTATCTCCAGGTATAAAAGCTCGGTAGTGCTCTCGCTTGATTCGGATGAGGCTGGACAGAAGGCGGCCAGCCGGGCAATAGGCATTCTTAACGATGCTGGGATAGAGGTAAAGGTGCTTAAAATACCCGATGCCAAGGACCCGGATGAGTTTATAAAAAAATACGGCGCAGAGCGCTTTAAAGGACTTATTGAGGGTGCCGCAAACGACACTGAATTCTTTTTGCTCAAGGCGCGGGACAAGCACGACATAACCGCGACCGACGGACGCCTCGCCTTTCTCAACGATGCGGTGTCGGTGCTGGCGGAGGTTAAAAATCCTCTCGAGAGGGATATATATGCCGGCAAGCTTGCTGACGAGTTTGAGGTGTCAAAGTCAACGCTCATTTCGCAGATAAAAAATGCCGCCTCCAAAAATGAGCGGACGCAGCGTAAAAAGGCCGAGGCAAGGATAATAAATCCGTCGTACAGGCGCGACGATGTCAATCCCGAAAGGGCGCAGTATCCGCGCGCCGCGCATGCCGAGGAAAGGCTGATAAAGATACTTATAATGCATCCTGACCTGTTTGACAAAATAACCTCGAGCATTTCCGCCGACGATTTTGTGACTGAATTTAACGGTGAGGTGTTCAAGTCGGTCTGCAGTGTGCTGACAGAGCATAATACCTTCGACATATCCTATATAAGCGCGGATTACACCCCGGCGCAGATGGGCAGAATAGTGGAAATAATGAATACAGGCGTAAATTCCGCGGACGCAGCGGCGGAATGCGCCGATTTGATAAAGGTAATAAGGGCCGAAAAAGAGAAGAAGGAAAGGGGAGATCCTTCGGGTTGGTCTGACAGCGATATAATAAACGTATTTAATGAGCTGCGCGAAAACAAAGGGGGAAATAAATAATGGAAAACGAGAAGAATACCGAAATGCTTGAAGAAAGCAGGGAGGAAATTAAAGCAGAGGACGCAAAAAAGGATGAGTCTGCTGCGGAAGATGAGCCGTATGAGCTGCATGAGGATATTGAGGATGCAGATGACGAGCCCTCTGAGGCGGATTTTATGGACCTTGACTCTATTGAGCCTACACACGATGAGCTCGTAATAGAAGAGCAGGAGGCGGAGGAATACGACGGAGATGTAACCAATGTCGACGGAGTAAACCTTGACGACCCGGTTAAGCTTTATCTAAAAGAAATAGGCCGTGTGCCGCTGCTTTCCTCCGATGAGGAGATTGATTTGGCAATAAGGATAGTAAACGGCGACAAGGAGGCCAAAAAGCGTCTCACCGAAGCGAATCTGAGGCTTGTCGTAAGCATTGCAAAAAGATATGTAGGACGCGGCATGCACTTTTTGGACCTTATACAGGAGGGAAATGTCGGGCTTATAAAGGCTGTGGAGAAGTTTGATTATACAAAGGGCTTTAAATTTTCGACCTACGCTACTTGGTGGATACGTCAGGCGATAACCCGTGCAATAGCCGACCAAGCACGCACAATAAGGATACCGGTGCACATGGTCGAAACGATAAACAGGCTTAAAAAGGTACAGAGTCAGCTGCTGCATGAAAACGGCTACGACCCGTCGGAGGAGCAGATAGCCGAAGTCATGAACCTGCCTGTGGAGCGCGTCCGCGAGATAATGCGGGTAGCGCAGGAGCCGGTGTCAATGGAGACGCCTATCGGCCCGGAGGAGGACAGCCGGCTCATGGACTTCATAAAGGACGAGGAGGCCATGGCCCCAGACGAGGCGGCGCTTAAGGCTATAACAAACGAGGATATAGACAGCGTTCTTAAAACGCTCACCCCGCGTGAGGAGGCAGTTATACGTCTGCGCTTCGGCCTGGAGGACGGCAGGTGTCATACTCTTGAAGAGGTCGGCATGGAATTTCACGTTACGCGCGAACGCATACGACAGATAGAGGCGAAGGCCCTCAGAAAGCTGCGTCATCCGGTGCGCAGCAACAAATTTAAGGATAAGTAATTTTTTATATTTTAAGCAATTCTTTCCATTACATATAAATACCTTTTAAGGCGTATATTAAAATTACAGGCTACATTATATTTTTATACAATGCCAGCGCTGACTTGACCGGTCTTAAGCGGATAAAGCCGGGAAGATCTGAGGCCAAGGCCGGGACAGGCTTCTTGCATGACGCATATAATCTATGTGGGCTTACTGCAAATCAGCTCGTGAGAGCGGTGCGGTTTCGAAAATATATCGGGACTTTTATCAGCGCAGCGCCGGAGGGGAAAATGGAAGAAAGCAATAAAAAAAGGTCAAAATCTGACAATAAAACAGGTGCACCGCGGCTTGATATCCAGGATAATCAGGCTGCTGCTGCGGACGATGCGGCAAAAGCACTGTACACTGAGCTTGAAAAGGACGGTATAGACGTAGCATCGCTTAAAGAGGACAGCTTTGAAAATGACGCTGTTGACGAGGCTCAAGGCATGCCGGACTCTCAAGCTGATATAAATAATGCCGTAGCCGCTTATCTCAAGCAGATAGGCGGCTCGAGACTGCTAACAAGGGACGAGGAAGTGGCCCTCGCAAAGCGTATAGAAAAAGGCGACGAAGATGCAGCACACGAGCTTGCCGAAGCCAATCTTCGTTTGGTCGTAAGCATAGCAAAGCATTATGTAAACTTAGGCCTCCCTTTTACTGACCTTATACAGGAGGGGAACATAGGACTTATAAGAGCAGTAAAGAAATATGACTACACAAAAGGCTTCAGATTTTCGACCTATGCGACATGGTGGATACGTCAGGCGATAAGCCGTGCCATAGCCGAGCAGTCGAGAGCAATAAGGCTGCCGGTGCATGCGGTTGAGACGATAAACAGGATTGCGGGAATAAAATCAAGCTTTTTGACGAAGCACGGCCGTGAGCCGACAATTGATGAGCTTTCGGAGATAATTAACATCCCGCCGCGGCGGCTGAAGGATATAATGGAGATGGATAAGGGACTTGTGTCAATAGATGCTCCTGTTGGTGAGGACGAGGAGTCGCAGGTGGGCGACTTTATAACAGACGAGAGGAGCAACACATCCGGAGCGGTGGACAGCAAGCTGCTTAAGGAGGACCTCATAAAAGCGCTGGGCCGCCTAAGTGAACGTGAGGCGGCCATACTTAAAATGAGGTACGGCTTAGACGGCGGAAGTCCGCGGACGCTGGAGGAAGTCGGGCGTTATTTTAATATAACGCGTGAGCGGGTAAGGCAGATAGAAATAAAGGCGCTGCGCAAGATGAGAAGGATAAAATCGCATGGCAGGCTTATTGAATATATGTAGCGGCAAAAAAGTTGTTGTATTTTGCCAAAATAAGAAAGCAAAACCCAATAAAATATTGATTGAGGAAAAATTTGTGATAAAATAATATTCAAATCCCGTGTTGACTATGGAGGAATACAGTATGCAGCTTAACTTGGAAACGGATTATGCAATACGGCTGGTCAGTATTCTGTGTGAGAGCAAGGAGCGCATAAGCGCGTCCGAGATTGCAAGGCGCACCGGCGTTACGCTGCGCTTTTCACTGAAAATACTTGGCAAGCTCGCGCAGAGCGGTATAGTTAAATCCTATAAGGGCGCAAACGGAGGCTATGTAATAAACAAGAATCCTAAGGACATATCTCTTCGTGAAGTGGTTACAACCATGCAGGGACCTATTGAGATAAATAAATGTACCAAGGCCGAGGAAATGTGCACCAATCCCAACAGTGCCGAGTGCCGCTTCCGCGCATTTTTTGCGCAGCTGTCCAGGGAAATAAACGACAAAATGGAAAAAATGAAATTCGCTTAAATTGAAATAGTGCATATAGTGTGTTATAATACCGTTGTCGGCAGTGCGATAGCTTGTGACAGACCGCTGCATGGATAAACAAGTGTGAAAAGCACCTGCAAGTCATATGCTGCCGGTTTGGCCGGCGATTTTTAGTGTTTGACCAATTTGCACTTATACAACGGTTGAAGCCGGATGCGATAAAAGAGGTTTTTATTTACCGCTGACGGGTGAAAAACATCTGATTAATTGGCGTAAGCCTTTTAAATTACAGCCATATTTACGGCGGATAGGAGAATACATATGAAAATAGACGTTACGTTAACGAAAAATCCTAAGGAAAAGCCGGCAGATGAGTCTAAGCTAAGCTTTGGCAAATTATTTACCGACCATATGTTTATTATGGACTATGACGAGGGCGAAGGATGGCATTCTCCGCGCATAGTCCCTTACGGACCGATAGAGATAGAGCCGTCGGCCATGTGCCTGCATTACGGGCAGGAGGTGTTTGAGGGACTTAAGGCTTACCACACTGCCGACGGCAGAAAGCTGCTTTTCAGACCTGACAGAAATATGGCACGCCTTAACATATCCAACGAGAGGCTCTGCATACCCAAGATAGACGAAGCGTTCGGTGTTGAGGCTATAAAGAAGCTGGTCGAGGTAGATAAGGACTGGATTCCGACGGCCAAGGGGACATCGCTTTACATACGTCCGTTTATTTTTGCTGTTGACCCGATGATAGGTGTGCATCCGGCAAAGCACCTTAAGTTTATAATTATCCTCTCTCCGGTCGGCGCGTATTATCCAAAGGGAATAGACCCGGTTGATATATATGTTGAGACCAACTATGTCCGCACGGTGCGCGGCGGCATGGGCTTTGCAAAGACGGCCGGCAACTACGCTGCATCTCTTAAGGCGCAGGACGAGGCCGAGAAAAAGGACTTTACTCAGGTGCTGTGGCTGGACGGTGTAGAGCGCAAATATATTGAGGAAGTCGGCACGATGAACGTCTTCTTTATAATAAACGGCAAGGTGGTAACGCCTTCGCTTGACGGCGCGACGCTCGCCGGCATAACGAGAATGTCGTCAATGGAGCTGCTGAGAAAATGGGGCTATGATGTTGAAGAGCGCAGAATATCAATAGATGAGGTGGCCGCTGCTGCTGCCGAGGGACATCTTGACGAGGCGTTCGGCACCGGCACTGCCGCGGTAATATCGCCGATAGGCAAGCTCTGCTGGCATGATAAGGACATCGTTATAAACGGCGGGAAGATAGGGCCGATAACCCAGCGGCTGTACGATACACTGACGGGAATACAGTCCGGCGAGCTTGAGGACGACATGGGCTGGACGGTAGAAATCTGACGGAATAAATAATGCTTGTAAATACAGAATCACTCATTGCCAATGTAATTACGGGAAAGAAATGGCTTATGCCTTGCTGTTAGGCTGACAAAAGCGGTAAGATTTTTCTGATATACACGGCTTTGAGTGATTCTGTTTTTGTTTAATACATTGCTGCAAATATGACGTATATAGCTCAAAGATATGGTGACGGTATTGTCGCAGGGCTTCGTTCACCCGTAGGGCCGGTATGACCGTCACATGTCGGAATGCTGTGCGGCCTGACGCTTAGACGGCAAATCTTATGGCTGCATGTGCTGTGCTGAGAGAATACCGCGTTTTTAAGCCAAAGCTCCGGAATTTATAGTGAGGGCATTTTATCAGTCCTGAAATTTATGTAAAAGTATAAACGCATTAAGCGGTGCAAAACTAATAGCCGTATGCAACACGAATGAAGATGCTTATTACCGGCGGAAGGGTGTTTGTCAGCAAATTTACGGCGGAGTATTTTGCGTGCAGTGGACATGAGGTGTATGTAATAAACAGAGGCAGTCGTCCGCAGCCGGCCGGGGTCACGCTGATAAACAGCGACAGGCATTCGCTGGGCGGCTCCTTAAAGGGCATGTATTTTGATGCGGTGCTGCCGGATATATGCGTTTATAATGAAAAAGATATAAGCAGGCTTTTGGAGGCTCTCGACAGCTATAACGACTGTATTTTTATAAGCTTGTCGGCCGTTTATCCAGAAACGCTTAAACAGCCGTTTAATGAAAGGCAGAGAACGGGCGGAAATAAGATATGGGGCGCATACGGAGCCGGGAAAAGAGCGGCGGAGGAATATCTGCTGCAGCATGACAGGCAGGCGTATATTCTGCGTCCGCCTTGTTTGTACGGGCCCATGCAGAATCCTTACAGGGGGCCGTTCGTTTTTGACTGCGCTGAATTGAAGAGAAAATTTTACATCCCTCAAAAGGGTGAGATGAAGCTTCAGCTTTTTTGCATAAGACCCCTGTGTTTTTATCGAAAGACTTTTGACCCGGCATCCGGCGCAGAGAATATTCAGCGTTGACAGCGAAAGCACGGCCGATATCAATACGTTCGTTGAGCTTTGCTATAAGGCGGCGGGCGCCGAGCTTGAGAAGGTGTTCGTGCCGCCGGAGTATAATCAAAGAGATTATTTCCCGTTTTATGACTATGAATATGTCCTTGATGTTTCCGCCATGAAGGAGCTGCTGCCGGTGCAAAAGGATTTATTTGAGGGATTTGAGGAATCCTATAAGTGGTATGCGGGCCACAAACAAGATATAGCAAAAAAGGAATATATTAAATTCATTGATGAAAATATTGCCGCCGCACTGCATGCAGTATAGCGGCTAAGCTTAAGACTCACGAGACTTATGCTCCGCATATAAATCCTGCGGGCCGGATAACGATATAAAGTGTACGGCAAGAAAATATATCGCGATATATAGTGTGTGCGCTATTGACAAAAATCCCGGGAATAGTGTATATTGAAAAGTGTTAAATTGTAAAGCGGAGGTAGAAAATGCCTAAAAAGGGACAGGTCTACGGCAATGAAAGCATATCGGTGCTGAAGGGTGCCGAAAGGGTGAGAAAGCGTCCGGCCGTTATTTTCGGCTCCGACGGGCTTGAGGGCTGCGAGCATTCGATATTTGAGATTATTTCAAACTCCATAGATGAGGCGCGCGAGGGCTTCGGCAAGAAGATAACCGTCACACGCTTTGCCGACGGCAGCGTTCAGGTTGAGGATCACGGCCGCGGAGTGCCGGTGGACTTCAACACCAAGGAGCAGAAGTATAACTGGGAGCTTGTCTACTGCGAAATGTACGCCGGCGGCAAGTACACCAACGAAGAGGACGGCAGCTATGAGTACTCGCTCGGCTTAAACGGACTCGGACTCTGCTCCACACAGTACGCGTCGGAGTATATGGACGTTGAGATAAAAAGAGACGGCAAAAAATATACCCTTCACTTTGAGCACGGCGAGAATATCGGCGGGCTCAAATCCGAGCCGTATGCCGGCAAGGATACCGGCACAATAACCAAGTGGAAGCCGGACATCACGGTATTTACCGACATAATGGCGCCGGTGGATTATTATCTGGACACCCTAAAGCGGCAGGCGGTGGTGAATCCGGGACTGCTGTTCATATTCAAAAATCAGAACGGCGCGAAGTTTGACACATATGAATTTTTATATAAAAACGGCATAGCGGACTATGTAGCCGAGACGGTGGGCGACGACGCGCTTACGTCGGTGCAGTATTGGGAGACGCAGCGCAAGGGCCGCGACCGCGAGGACAAGCCCGAATACAAGGTGAAGATAAACGTCAGCCTGTGCTTTTCGAACCGCGTGCAGATGAAGGAATACTATCACAACTCCAGCTGGCTCGAGTACGGCGGAGCGCCGGAGAAGGCGGCGCGCAGCGCCTTTGTTTCGCAGATAGACGCATATCTCAAGCAGAACAATAAATATCAGAAAAACGAAAGCAAAATAACCTTCGGCGATATCGAGGAATGCCTCTGCCTTGTGATATCGTCGTTTTCAACGAGGACGTCTTATGAAAATCAGACCAAAAAGGCTATAAACAATAAATTTATTCAGGAGGCCATAACCGACTTTTTAAAGCACCAGTTAGAGGTATATTTCATAGAAAACCGGCAGGACGCCGAGAAGATAGCCGATCAGGTGCTGATAAACAAGCGCAGCAGGGAGAAATCTGAAAAGGAACGCCTGAATATAAAGAAGACGCTGCAGTCGGCCGGCGGCATGCTGGACAGGGTGCAGAAGTTCGTCGACTGCCGCAGCCGCGACATAAGCGAGCGCGAGCTGTATATAGTCGAGGGCGACTCGGCGCTGGGCTCCTGCAAATTGGCCCGCGACCCGGACTTTCAGGCTATTATACCCGTAAGGGGGAAGATACTCAACTGCCTTAAGGCGGAGTATGGAAAGATATTCAAAAATGAGATAATAACCGATCTCATAAAGGTGCTGGGCTGCGGGGTCGAGGTAAAATCCAAGGCTGTCAAGGACCTTGCGACCTTTGATATCGACCAGCTTCGGTGGAATAAAATCATAATCTGCACCGATGCCGATGTCGACGGCTTTCAGATACGCACTCTCATACTCACAATGCTTTACCGGCTCACGCCGACGCTTATTGAGGATGGGAAGGTGTTTATTGCCGAGACTCCGCTTTATGAAATAACGACCAAGGACAAGACATATTTTGCGTATGACGACAAGGAAAAGGCCGGAATATTAGAGGAGATAGAGGGGCAGAAATATTCATTGCAGCGCTCAAAGGGGCTGGGCGAGAATCAGCCGGACATGATGAACCTGACTACCATGAACCCGGCCACCCGCCGCCTTATAAAGGTTTTGCCGTCGGATGCCGAGTCGACGTCTGAGGTGTTTGACCTGCTGCTGGGCGACAACCTCAAGGGCCGCAAGGAATATATTGCCGAAAACGGATATTTGTACCTTGATATGGCGGACGTGTCGTAGCAGGGCGGCCGGCAGCGCTGCCCGGATGACCGCGAAGATGACGAATGATTGACTGCCGTACCTGTAATATTGACTAAAAGGCATTGGACTGATATCTGAACTCTGACGCTTTCAGGGAAGGGGACATTGCATGGATTACTCAGCCGCATTAAACGCATATCCCGATTTTGACGTTTCGCACTGCTTTTTGGTTGATTTTCAGGACTCTGCTGCCGAGGAGCTTGAAAAAATCAGGACAGGCTTTGACATTTGCAGGTACTTTAAGGGAGCGTCGGTGTCGGAAAGGATTTTATCACTCATGGACTTTGTCCACAGTGAGCTTTATTTTGTCGGTGACCATGCTGCTCCAGGCGCCATGAACACGGACGAAATAATGAAAGTGAGAAAAACGGGTGCGCTGTTTTGTATATGCTTTGCAACGGTTTTAACCGAGATGCTCCTTGCGCTCGGCATAAAGGCGGTAAGGATATCCTGCATGCCGTTTTTGTTTGACGGCGACTGCCATGTCGGAGTTATGGCCTTTCTGCCGGACGTTAACAAGTGGGGATATTTTGACCCGACATTTAATACATACTTCTACGGCCAAAACGGCGTTGTGCTTGATGTTTTTGAGGTGCGAAAGCTTTATGAAAGCCGGAGAACGGTCAATTTTCGCCATATAACTATTGACAAGCAATGGGTACTTACGATGAACGGCGAGGAATACGCGTCATATGACGACTGGTACAGGGAGTATATGCAAAAAAATCTTTTCAGGTTTTTTGTCCCGCAAAAAAGCGAATACGGCTGTTGCGGCAGGGATGCAACCTGCTATTTTGCGATTAATCCTCAAAATTATAGATTTAAAAATGAGTATGATAAAATTGCAAAGCCGGACAATATAAAATACACGGGAAATTTTTTCGATTAAATAAGTTTTTTATAGAAGGCTTATCCGTTTGCCGCAGGGAAATTATATATTATGTAAACAGGAGAGTGTTTTGATGGCTCCTCGCAAAAGAGCAACGCAGAGCAACAGAATAAATCCGGATGAAGTAAATGCCTATATCGCCGGCGCCGGAACAACGGTGGAGCAGCAGATTGTAGAAACGCTGGAGAAAAACTACATGCCGTACGCCATGAGCGTAATAGTGTCGCGGGCGATACCGGAAATAGACGGCTTCAAGCCGTCCCACCGCAAGCTGTTGTATACCATGTACGACATGGGCCTTTTAAACGGCGGCCGCATGAAGTCGGCAAACATAGTCGGACGCACCATGCAGCTTAACCCGCACGGCGACGCCGCCATTTATGAAACGATGGTGCGCCTCAGCCGAGGATATGCAGCGCTGCTGCACCCGTTTATCGACTCCAAGGGAAATTTCGGCAAGGCGTACTCAAGGGACATGATGTACGCGGCTTCGAGGTACACCGAGGCAAAGCTCGACCCCATCTGTGCCGAGCTGTTTAAGGACATAACCAAAAACACGGTCGATTTTGTCGACAACTATGACGCGACGATGAAGGAGCCGACGCTGCTGCCGGTAACCTTCCCGTCGGTGCTGGTGAACGCCAATACCGGTATAGCCGTCGGCATGGCGAGCTCTATCTGCCCGTTCAATCTTGAAGAGGTATGCCGCACTGCCATAAAGTATATAAGGAACAGCCGTCATGATATTATGTCAACTCTTTTGGCGCCGGATTTTCCCGGCGGCGGAGTCATACTTTACGATAAGGACGCCATGCAGGGAATATATGACACCGGGCGCGGCAGCTTTAAGGTGCGCTCGGTCTACAGCTATGACGCAAAGAGCAACTGCATAGATATAACCGAGATACCGCCTACGACGACGGTAGAGGCGATAAAGGAAAAGGTAATAGAGCTTGCGAAGGCGAAAAAGCTCCCCGAAATAAGCGATATACGCGACGAAACGGGACTCAAGGGCCTTAAAATAACGATAGATCTCAAGCGCGGCACCGACCCAGACAGGCTCATGCAGAAGCTTTTCAAAATGACTACGCTGGAGGACAGCTTTGCCTGCAACTTCAACGTGCTCATAGCAGGATATCCGCGTGTCATGGGAGTCAGAGAGCTGCTTGACGAATGGCTCATATTCCGCACCGACTGCATATGCCGCCGTGTAAAATATGACCTTGAAAAGGCTGAGGCAAAGCTGCACCTGCTCAATGGTCTTGCCAAAATACTGCTGGATATTGATAAAGCAATAAAGATAGTGCGTGAAACCGAGTCGGAGGACATGGTCGTGCCCAACCTCATGATAGGCTTCGGCATTGACGAGATCCAGGCGGAGTATATTGCCGAGATAAAGCTGCGCCATTTAAACCGTGAGTATATTTTAAAGCGGCTGGAGGAGACGGAGCAGCTTAAGGCGGGTATCGACGACATGAAGGATATACTCGAAGACAACAGCCGTGTTGAGGATATAATCATAGGCGAGCTCAATGACGTGATAAAGAAATACAGCCAGCCGCGCAAAACTCAGATACTTTACGAATTTGAGGAGCTGTCAGATGCCGAAACCGAGGCAGCGCCCGATTATCCGGTGCACCTGTTCTTTACAAAGTACGGGTATTTTAAAAAGATAACTCCGCAGTCACTGCGTATGAGCGGCGCGCAGAAGCTCAAGGAAGACGATGTTATTATAGAGAGCTATGAGGCTAACAACAATGACGAGCTGCTGTTCTTTACAAATAAATGTCAGGTCTATAAATCCTCGGCAGCGGACTTTGACGACACGAAGGCAAGTGTGCTCGGCGATTACGTCGCGGCCAAGCTCGGCATGGACGAGGGAGAAACGGCGGTCTATATGGCGCCGGTCAGAGAGTATAAGGGCTTTATGCTGTTCGTATTTGAAAACGGCAAGGCGGCAAAGGTTGACATAAAATCTTACGAGACAAAAACCAACCGCCGAAAGCTGATAAAGGCGTATTCCGACAAATCGCCGCTTGCCGCTGCTGTTTATTTGCCGGACGGAGATACAGAGCTGCTGCTCACCTCGTCGAGCTCGCGCATGCTGCTGGTGCACACCGGCGCACTGGCGCTGAAATCCACCAAGGATACGCAGGGCGTTGCAGTAATGACGCAGAAGAAGGGGCACAGGGTGGTGTCTGCGAGAGTTTATGCCGAAGGGATGCTTGCAAGGCCGCACAGATACAGGACAAGGACGCTGCCGGCGGCCGGCGCTCTGCCGGACAAAGAGGAAAAAGGAGAACAGCTCACGCTTTAATCCTCCGCATTGGCAGAAGCAGTGTTTGGCCGATGGCTATGTTAAAGCCACGCTTTGTTTAATGGTGCATAATTGCTGTATATTTTGACTATATATTTCTTAATATTATTGATTCTGCATATAGTACGTGGTATAATTACCATGAATATTGCAGAATTGAGGGAGATATGTGAAGATATGTAAGATATGCGGTGCGCAGTGTGAGGATGATCAAACTGCCTGCATCAACTGCGGAGCTGGGCTTAGCGAAAAACTAACTGGGTCTTCTGAAAAACAGTGCGCTTCTGACGCAGACAATACTGAAGGCAGCATAATTTCGGAATGGCCGGCAGATGCCGCCGAGGTGCAGAAAGCTTCTGCCGAGGAAGATGCCGAAGCTTGTACGATTACAGAGAAGACGGCTGCAGATAAACCGGAAGGACAGCATGAGTCTCAGCCGGTTGTTATTTATCAGCCGGTGGACGCACGGCGAAGCACGGCACCTGTTGTGCTTGGTATTGTAAGCATTTTTATCCAGATATTATTTATATTTGCAAGAGATATTTTAAACGATGTTTTTTTGCTTTGCTGTGTATTGGCATCAGTCTGCCTTTCAACTATCGGGCTTGTTTTAGCAAACAGGGATATTAAAGATAAAATAAAGTGGAGCGGACGCTCTTCTCTCATACTTAATGGAATAGCTCTGCTTTTAGTGTTTATTTTTATAATGATAGTTCCGGCAATTTAAAGGCCGGCAAAGGCATATAAAGAATATTTTGATATATTGCTGCATACACATCCTGCGGGTATGTGTGAATTTAAATTTATTTGAAATGGGGAAGAAATATGAAAATATGCAGCTATTGCGGAGCTAAGTGTGAGGACAAGGATATATTCTGCAACAGCTGTGGCACGGCATTTCCGCCGGATGATGCTCAGCAGCAGGCACAACAGCCTCAATACGGGCAGTATGACAATATACCGCCGCACTATCAGCAGGGGCAGTATTATAATAATCCATATCAGAATCCAAATCCATACCAGCCGTATCCGGGCATGGGCCGTAATGCGCCTATTAAGAGAAGCGCACCGCTTGTGCTGGGGATTATTGGATTGTTTTTTGCAGTTTGGTTTCCGCTTATTACGTGTTGCTGCTCTATTCCCGGTCTTGTAATTGCAACCAAGGATCTTAACATGGGTGCGCAGGGCAGAGGATATCAGCTTATTAATATCGCTGCACTGGCGCTGGCAGTTATAAGCTTCATCGCGAGAATTATGCTCAACATTTCTCTTATATTTTATTAATATTCTCAACTTTAAATCTGCCGCCCGTCGGGTATCCCCGGCGGGCGGCTTTTATATGTCGCCGAGTAGGCCAAGACAAATCCCCCGGTTGTACCGGGGTTGGATGAAAAAGGCTTTAGCAAAAGGAAGAACCTCCTGCATGACGAGCAAAAAGATAATTGCAAAGCGGCCATGCAGGAGGTTCTTGACAAAACAAATTGCACAAATAGAGGTAATGCAGAATAACGAACCCTAAAAGCGGCGGGCGATATGCCCCTACAGGGGCTGCAGTGCCAAAAGTGTGATTGACGGATTATTCAGTGCCCCTTTAGGTGGCCACCACAGGGGATAGGCCCTTATAGAGCCTGTTCATACCACGCGTTCAACGCATGGTTTTGATTTTCTTCATTAATTAATAACAGTAATTTGTCAGGCACCAAATTAAAATAAATATGCGGAGAATATTTACAATTGAATATTTCAGATAAAAAATTCAAATCTCAGGTTATTGGCTCAACAAAAAGATTAGGCCATAATGAAGGCCGCGAAGCAATTCAGCAATAATATGCTTTCAGGCAGTTTATCGGTGCGGTTTCGCCGGGGCGGGGCCGGGCAATAGTAGAGTTGTTACAATTCCTACACCGGCGGTGATGCCGGCAAGAATGAACGAGGTTGGTATAGACGCTATTTTTGAGACAACAGATGTGCCTAAAGAAGCTATGCCGGAGCCAATCATTGTAAGCGATACGACAAAGCCGGCGTTTTTGGAGCCTAAGTAGTCGGTAACCATCGGGGGTGTTGTTGCGGATGTGCCGCCATAAGCAAAACTGAGCAGCCAAAAGCACAAAACATACAGAAGGCTTTTCGAGAATACAAGCAGTATAACGGCGGTTATGGTGATTGCAAAGCACATAATGAGCGCCTTTTTGCGTCCAAATTTATCGCTGAATGCCGGGACAATAAATCTCCCTGCCACTTGTATAAGGGAGGCGACGGACACACCGGTTACCGCAAGCGCCTGGTCAACGCCCCTTGTTTCGCCGTAGCTTACAAAAATTGCCGAGAGGAGAATATAGGCAGGGACGGTACAAAATAAAATCAGCGTAAGCATATAGTATTCCTTTGCAGCAAAGCAGTCCCTTGCCGTGACGCACTGATGTGTGCTCACGCCGACTGCGCCTACGGTTTTAAAACCGGCCATATAATCATATGGCGGCGATTTTATCGTAATAATGCCAAAAACCGCCACGACTATGAATATGGCGGAAATAATTCTGAACATACCATCGAATCCGTAATTACTGAGCCAGCTGCTGCACAGCGGGGAGAGTATTGTGGCAGAAATGCCCAGTGCGGCCAGAGTAACTCCTGTGACAAGACCCTTTCGGTCAGGAAACCATTTCTGTACCGTGGCAAGTATGACGTTGTATACCATGCCGTCGCCGATGCCAAGAAGTCCGCCATATGTTATCCACATGGCATAAGGCATTTCTGACGGCAGCAGAGAGGTTGTAAAAACACCTGTTGTCATGAGTAAATAGCCGATAAGCAGGACAATTTTAATATTGGCCTTTTTCTGCATTGCTCCGCCGATATAATTTCCGACAACAAACACGGCAAGAAAAATGGTATACGGAAGGCTTGCTGCTGAGGAATCTATGAAGAAATGCTCCATGATGAACGGCTGGATAATGCTGTATGTATAGCAGAATCCCATAATAAGGCTGCAGGCTGTACAGCACAGAAGCACCGCTATTCTTTTGATATTTGTACTTTTTGCCATTTTTTACCCCTTTTGCCCAAAATTATCGAAGGATTACAAAGCATTGTCATATTGTGCTGCGGAATTTAAAAGCTTCAATTGACATAAGCCAATATCAATATAAAACAGATTTGCCGATATTATATCATGGTATATAATAATAAATCAAAGGGATAATATTATAAATTTGGCAGATGTTTGTTTTTAAAAATTATTGTAATAAAAAGAGTCCGGACGTAAAATGTATCCGGGCTCATATTAAATAACGTGCTTTTTATTATTTTGCTATATGAACAGGCTTTTTCCAGCGGTATATGTCTCCTTGGCAGCCGTGAAGCATGATTTCGTTATCCGAATATGAGGCTACCGACCAGTATACGCTGCGCTCATTCCATACGCAGGAAGCATTTGAAAATAAGGATTCATCAAATGGCAGAGGCAGGCGGGCCTCCGTGTTGTCTTCTATCATATACGCTTCGCCGCCCTGACGGAAATTTTGGTTGAATACAACGCCTTTGTTCGTGGCCGCAAATCTGGCGGCGCGGCAATAAATGGAATCAGGTGTCATTTCAAATATATACATGTGGCGGCTTGTGTTAATTGTAATGCCTATAAAGGTCGGTATATTATTAATATCAATAATCTCTTCGCGAATACCCATGTTCCACAATTTTAAACATTCTCCGATGTTTTCTTCACGTATCTCCGGCGGCTCAGGGCACAATGATTCGTCGGTGAAGCTTTCGTCCAAATCGGCGGGATAATCCATGCCATCCTGGAATTTGACGATAACTTGGCCGCCTTTTACAGTAGTGACAAATATGGAGCCTATCTGCTGTCCTATATCTTTATCTTTTACGGTTGTATATTCGTGGGTCTCATCACTGTTTTTTGCGTCCTGATTTAGTATCATGCAGTCGGCGGCGGGATAGCCGTTATAGATAAACGCGGTTTTCCAAAATTTCGGGGGCTTGTGCCGTTCTGTTTCGGCGGGGCCGGACTGACATATGCCAATACAGTGATAATTCGCATCTCTCTTTTTATAAAGCCTCGATTCCAGAATGTCGTTTTCTATATCTCTGCGGAATGTAATGATATATTCTTCCGTAACCACCATTTCAAAGTCTCTTCCTATGTATACTCCCGTATCTATCAATATAAACCGCTCCTTTTACATAAAACGAATTATTTTCATGGACTTATTAATTTTATTATATTATATTATTGTAATGAAATAAATGTTTTTTAAAAATACAATAAAAATATGTCGTATCAGCACCTCGGTAAAATTCCTTCGTGTAAATTATGCACAGAGACTCCCGACCGCTTTTACTGAATATATTTAGAGCAGTGTAAGAGCCTTACGGTTATATTACGGCGGATTCAGCCCGCGTGCACAAGAAAAAATGAAAAGCTGGGTTTAAACACGAATTGCGTCCAGTCTCAGTTTGGTGGTAGACCAGAAAAAGAACTGCCTACGAAAAGTTTTGAAATAGACTCGAATCCGCAAAAAGTTGGCGGAGGCAGGGAACCGTCGCGAGGGCATTTTAGGCCGGGCAGGTGAGCCGAGCGCGACCTTTTGCGCAAGAGGAGGAACGAGCGTAGTTCGTTCCACGTGTAAAGAGGTAACGAAAAAGATGCCGCCTTGATGCGGACACCATAGTTTAGGAAAAGAAAAAGCCCCACACGCGAACTGCGTCTAGGCTCAGTCTGGTGTCAAAAGACAACAAAAAAGATATTTTGCCGTTTTGCTGTATGGATGTGCATCTGTGTAAATTCCTGCAGTTATTAAAGAAAGCTTCAACTTAGCGGGTAGAGTAGTAAAATAAAAAACCGAGCCTGAACGCGAACATGCGTCCAGGCTCAGCCTGGTGGGTTATGTGACAAAATAGATACCCGCTGAAAACGCGAGCGACACGGCAAAATAAAGAACTGAGCCCGGAACGCGGATTGCGTCCAGGCTCAGCCTGGTGGCACGCCAAGAGGGATTCGAACCCACGACCTACTGCTTAGAAGGCAGTTGCTCTATCCTGCTGAGCTATTGGCGCATATTCTGTTTTTAACTGCACCTACACATTTTACTAAATCGCCGGTCATATGTCAATAAGCACGCGAAAAATTTCAGAAAAACCAGCAGCCGAAATTCAGCCTTGCCGGCACGCCTTTTCGTCTGCAGACTTAAGTATTTTATCGACGTCCGCCGGCGTATCGGCAATATATTTTGCCCCTGCGCCAGCAAGAATATCCCTGCTTCTGTAGCCCCACGCAGCGCCTATCGGCAGCGCGCCGGCGCCTGCCGCCGTCTGCATATCGGTGTCTGAGTCTCCAACAAATGCGCATTCACACGGCTTTAATCCCATTTTACCGATTAATGTCAGTGTCAGCGTTGGGTCAGGCTTTGTCGGCATGCCGTCGATTTGACCGGTTACCGCGTCGAATATATCACCAAATATGGGACTAAGTATGTTGCCCAGAAGCACGTCCGGCTTGTTGGTGACAACCGCCAGCTTCATACCGTCCGCCTTAAGCCTTGAGAGGAGCGGAACTATGCCGTCGTACGGCTTTGTGCGCTTCTGGCTGTTTTTGTTGTAGTATTCAATAAACAAGGATTTCATTTCGAGGGCTTCCTCCTCGGTGCAGCCCGGTGCGGCGGCGCTTACCAAATAGCCGAGTCCGTGTCCCACCATCTCCTTGACCTCGCCGGCGCTGTGCTCGGGATAACCGTACTCCTTAAGCGCATGGTTTATTGCTTCGGCCAAATCCTCAAGCGAATCAAGCAGTGTTCCGTCCAAATCAAAAATTACAGCTTTTATTGTTTGCATTTATATACTCCATTTGTTTTTTCTTTAAAGCACACGGCAAAATTGCCCTCAGATGATATATGTTAACTTCACTTTTGCATCTGACCGCCGGATGATAACAACGCGTAAAATCTCTGCCTCCTGCTATGGGCAGAGATTTTACGGTTATATGATTCCTTTTAAGACATGCCGCTCATAAAAGCACGATAAGTGCTCGACATGCGCAATTTTATCATTATGGAAGAGAAGCGCGGCACTTATACGGCCAAGAGAGCAGGCTTTATTCGTGCCGCAGCTGCGCCGTAGGGCGGAAGCTGCAAGGACTGTCAGCCTGTCGGCAAATTACAGCTGGGTTATACTGAAGCTGTGCTCGCGCACTTCACCGGAGGGCAGCATTATGATGTCCTGCTTGTCGGCAAGGTTGTCGTTTTCAACATCCCTCGTCGCGGTGGAGGTCCACGGCTCAAGGCATACAAACGGCGCGTCGTTGACGGCCGACCACATTGCAAAATGCTTAAAGCCGCTGAAGTCAAATCTCACGCCGCGGCCGCTGACTGTCGAATAAAGCTCAACATAGGAGGATTTGACATTCTGTATCACTATCGCGTCATTATAGAAAAGGGAATGAGTGAGCTTTAAGGTATCCATATTGTCAAAGTGCATAGACGGCTTTTTGGTCAGCACAAGTCCATTTTCCATATCTATCGACGGGCAGTCGCAGGTCTCGGGCTTTGAGAATTTTATGACATAGTCTTCAAAGCTTTCGCCGCTTACCAGCGGTACGTTTATTGCCGGGTGCCCGCCCAGACAGTAGGGCATGTCCGCGCCGCCGCAGTTTTTCACCTTAAAGGACTGCATAAGAGTGTTGGAGCGCAGCTCAAATTCTACCGCCAGCTCAAAATCAAAGGGATAATGCGAGCGGCTCTCATCGTTGGCGCGCAGAGTAAACACAGCGCGGTCGCTGCGCTTTTCGGAAACGTCAAACTCCATCCTGCGCGCTATGCCGTGACGCTGCATCTCGTATTCCTTGCCGTTGATTACTGTCTTTTTATTGCGCAGTGCGCCGACTATAGGAAAAAGTATGGGAGCGCGCGAGCCCCAGTATTCCTTGTCGCCGTGCCAGATATATTCCAGACCCATTGAGTCGGAGAAGGACATTAGCTGTGCGCCGAGTGTGTCTATTTTCGCAGAGGATATGCCGTTTTCAAGCGTTATTATCATTTTATATTACCCCCATATGATTAAATACTTTATTTTGTGCAAAAATATCGGTATAATTATTTCATATCTTTCATTCCCTGTCAAGATTGATGTGGGCTTATCGCAGCCCGCCGGGCCTTAATATTTTGCTTTCTGTCAATATATTATAAACAGGGCCTTTTGAAAAATTACATTCGTGTCCGGCTGCCGAAAAGCTCCCTATCACATAATAAAAACCGGAGCAGACGCTCGGCTGTGCGGCTATGCTTTTGGACGGATACATCCTTTGTCCCAATGGCGCAGAGTGTGCCGATGTTTGCTGCTTTCCGCTTTTTTAGCACTTTGCCGCGCTTGCGGAATACAGGAGAGCAAACGCAATTGGTCAATGCCGGAAGCGGATAGTCATATGTTATTTTACAGTATGCTTTGAAAGAGGCGGAGATTATGGATTTAAACGGAAAGAGGATACTTATTACCGGGGCGTCCTCCGGCATAGGACGCGAAATACTGCGTAAGCTTATAGACGGCAGGGAATGCAAAATAGCTGCCGTCGCAAGGGATGTCGGAGGTCTGTACGGGATATCCGACAGCGTGACGCCGCTGGCATACGACCTGAGCGTGAGGGAGAATATAGACAGGGCCGTAGATGAGGCTATAAAAGCTATGGGCGGCATAGACTGCGTAATAGCCTGCGCCGGCTTTGGATATTTTGAAAAGTTCAGCGGAAAGGACTATGACCACATAGAATACATTTACGATGTAAACGTGGTTGCGCCTCTTTATATGCTGCAGCTTCTGCTGGACAGGACGGAGGGCGACATAAGCTTTACTGTGATAGCCTCCGCGCTGGGAAAAATGGGGCTTGCCGGCTATTCGCTGTACTGCAGCAGCAAATTTGCGCTCGACGGGTTTGCCTGCGCCTTTAAATATGAGAAGCCGCGCCGGCTTCACTATATGACTGTGTACCCGGCAGGAGTAGACGATACAAGATTTTACATCAAAAATTCAGACGATATGCCGCTTCCTGGCCCTATGCAGCGTATAGACAGGGTTGCATCGTCCGTCATAAAGGGAATAGAAAAGTCAAAGCGCTCGGTTTATACCAGTGCCTTTTTCCGAACTGTGCATGCGCTCAACAGATTTCTCCCGTTTGTGCTGCCGGTTTATCAGAATTTATATAAAGGCAAATTTTACGCATGGCTTGCCAAAAAAGAGCAAAATAAAAATTAAACTGCAACATATTCTTTTATAATTTTAGCACATGGTTAGAAGGCCGATTTTAAACTAATATCTATATGTAGCTATGCTGCGCAGAGCATGTAGTCTGGCGGCATACAGTACAGCAACCGAAACGGAAGAGGTATACATAGCGTAAGACGCCGTGGATGGAGACAGCGTACATGCTCTGCGCGCTGTCCCGGCTTTGAATTGACCGTGGCAAGGTGTGTGCAATCCGGCCGCAAAGCCGCCTTAATTCATGACTCAGCCTCGTGTTTTGTGCAATATTCAATTTGGGCGCACAGAAAATAATATACATGATAAATAATACTTGCAATTTTGGCAGAGGTGTGGTAAAATCTATAGGATTCTTGCCGCTGTTCGCTTTCTCAGCGGGGGTTAATGTATAAGCATTAAAGCAGGCAGTCCTATGCCGAGGAGATATAATCGGTACGAATGCCGGACAAAAACAGGAGGACTATATTATGGATATGGTAAAAAATCTGTCTGACGGCTACATGAAAAAAGACGCTCCGTCCGTTGAGATAGGCAGCACCGTCAGGGTAAACGTAAAGATTCGCGAGGGCGAGCGCGAGAGGATACAGGCCTTTGAGGGCACTGTAATAGCTAAAAACGGAAGCGGAATTGCGGAAACCTTCACCGTGCGCAGGGTAGCCTACGGCGTCGGTGTTGAGAGGGTATTTCCTGTACACTCACCTAATGTGGCGGAGGTTATTACTATACGCAGAGGCCGTGTGCGCCGTTCCAAGCTCTATTATCTGCGCGACAGGCTCGGCAAGGCAGCAAAGGTAAGGGAAAAGCTTTAAATATCAGCTTAAGGGCGGAAATACCGCCCTTTTTTGCTTTTTGAGGACCCTGCCGTTTTAGGATTATAACAGCAGTAAGATGTGATTTGTTTTTTCGAAATGCATCTGTTATGAAGTGTGCAGCGGCACGAAGGCCGACAAGATGTTATGTGCCGCAATGCCGTCGGTGTAATGGCCCCGCGGCTCTTACAGATGACGGGCGTCTCCAATCTGTGCCCGTGTCTAATCGAACATCGGCGCGGCTGTGTTGTTGTCTTTTTGCCGGTGATAAGGCGGATATAATCCGAACTTTGTATTTAAGATTCTGCCGCAGTGATTGCATAACCGGCTTCCAAGACGGCAAAATCAAAGCAATTTTTGCTGAAATGCGACCGTATAATACAGGTGCCGGAGTGAAATGGATTTGTAAAAAAATTATTAAATTCCAAAATGCTGTTTTTTCCGTTTTTGGTTAATGATATAATAATTATTTAAGAGAAGCTGTAATACAGCTTAAAATTACTCTTAAGGAGACATATACGGAATGCTGTATCAGCCGAAAGCAAAGAAAAAAAGACGTTTTTCCGCCGTTTATGACTGGCTTGGAACACTTATTGTGTCTATTATTGCCGTTATTATAATTTTGACCTTCTTTTTCCGCATAGTGGTGGTAGACGGCTCATCGATGATGGATACGCTTCAGCACAGAGATGTGCTTGTTATGAGGCAGTTCAACTATAAGCCGGAGGTCGGCGATATAGTGATAATAAGCCGGAATTATGAAAATGACGTATTGTATCAGGAGACGTCGGCAAAATCGGTGATAATAAAGCGCATAATTGCGGTAGGCGGCCAGACGGTGGACATAGACACCGAAGCCGGAATAGTGTATGTCGACGGCGAAGCGATTGACGAGCCTTATATCAAGGATCCGACAACAGTAAACCGCGGCACTGAGTATCCGCTTTATGTTGAGGAGGGCAAGGTATTCGTCATGGGCGACAACCGCCTTGTGTCGCTTGACAGCCGCTCGTCTGAGGTCGGGCTTATTGACAGCAAGTATATACTCGGAAAGGCGATAATAAGACTGTTCCCCATAAGCAAGGTAGGCTCTATATATTAAGCAGAGGTCGAATAGGTATGAAAAAAGAAACAATAAAAGGCATGTATGACACGATAGGAATAATAATTATTCCGCTTATAGCGGTAATTGTGCTGTTTACTTTTTTCTTCAGAGTAGTGGGTGTGGACGGCGAATCCATGATGAACACTCTTGAAGACGGCGACAGGGTGATAATAAGTATAATGAGCGACCCGCAGCCCGGCGATATAGTCGTTGTTTCGCGCAATTATAATAATGATGAAGCGGAGATAGAGCAGAGGGGCAGCACACCGATAATAAAGCGTGTTATAGCTGTGGGCGGCCAGACGGTGGACATCGACGACGACGGAAATGTGATAGTCGACGGCGTTATGCTGGACGAGCCGTATATTGCTGACCAGAATCAAAGAAGGATAGGTGACGTAGAGTTCCCAGTAACAATAAGGGAAGGCTATATCTTTGTGATGGGAGACAACAGGAATGTCTCTCACGACAGCAGATTTACCTCTATAGGCGAGATGGGCCAGATAAACAAAAAGTATGTACTCGGCAAGGCTATTGTGAGGTTTTTCCCGTTTGATGAGATGTGCGTGCTTTAGCCAAGGCTTTGCGCATAACAGGCATTTGACGTTAAAAGCCGGGCTTTATCGAGCTGTGATAAAACGCCGCTTTCGGGCGGCCGTAAAGGAGAAGGGCATGGAAGAAAGCCGGATACAATGGTTTCCAGGACATATGGCGCGCACACGCCGGCGCATAAAGGAAAGCTTAAGCCTTGTGGACGCGGTGTGCGAAATAGTCGACGCGAGGATACCGCGCAGCAGCCGCAACCCCGATTTGGATTCCATAATCGGCTCAAAGCCGCGGCTGATAATCATGAACAAAGCTGATTTGGCGGACGAGGGTGCCACCGCCGCGTGGGCGAAATGCTTTGTCTCGCAGGGCTGCCGCACAATGACGTCGGACAGCAAAAAGGGCACCGGTGTAAAGCAGTTTATACCGGAGATAAAGCTGCTGCTGAGCGACAAGCTTGAAAGATACCGCGAAAAGGGCATGCGCGGCAGAATGCTGAGGGTAATGATAGTCGGCATACCCAATGTCGGAAAATCCTCTTTTATAAACAAGCTCGCCGGCCGCAGCGCGAAGGTAGAGGACCGTCCCGGAGTGACGAGGGGAAACCAGTGGTTTTCGCTCGGCGGCGGGGTCGAGGTCATGGATACGCCGGGCGTGCTGTGGCCGAAATTTGACGACGCTGCGGCAGGTGAAATGCTGGCCTTCACCGGCGCGGTCAAGGACACGATAATAGATATTGAGCATCTTGCCTTAAGGCTTATAGAGACGCTTACACCGGAATATACGTCAA
Organism: uncultured Clostridia bacterium; assembly: GCA_944412495.1. Lineage (GTDB taxonomy): Bacteria > Bacillota > Clostridia > Oscillospirales > Acutalibacteraceae > Timburyella. The sequence goes on from CALYBL010000023.1 coordinate 38,086, forward strand.
GCATATGCGAGCGTTTTAAGGTCGAGCCGGAGGAGGACGCCGTGCATATGCTTGAAAAAATAGCGCTTCGGCGCGGCATGCTGATACGCGGCGGAGAGCCGGACATGGAGCGTGCGTCGGTGATGCTTTTGGACGAATTTAGAGCCGGGAAGTTAGGCCGGATAACGCTGGAGCTGCCCGGTATATAATAATATACATATATTTTGTGCATGCCGGGCTGTCTGCCGGACGTGCCTTTATTCAGACGGTGAAAACGCCGCCGCGCATAAACGGGAATATCCTCCGGTGCTGTGTGCGGCATGAAAGGGGAAGCTGCAAATGCCTACATATGACATGGAAAACGCCCTTATATCAAAGGGATATAAGATGATATGCGGCGTGGACGAAGCGGGGAGAGGACCGCTTGCCGGCCCGGTGTTTGCCGCGGCCGCTGTTTTAAATATCGGCGATGAGATAGTAGGCCTCGACGACTCAAAAAAGCTTTCGGAGAAAAAGCGCGCGATGCTGTTTGACGTTATAAGAGAGCGTGCGGTATGCTTTGCGGTGGCATCTGCGAGCGTGGAGGAGATAGAACGGCTCAACATACTCGGCGCTGCCATGCTGGCTATGACGCGGGCGGTAGATATGCTTCCTCAGCCGGCTGACTGCGCTATAATAGACGGCAACAGGGTGCCGGACTCCTTAAAAGGAAGAGCGGTGAGTCTTGTAAAGGGGGATTCCTTGTCAATGTCCGTCGCCGCCGCGTCGGTGCTGGCAAAGGTCAGCCGTGACAGATACATGGAAAAAATGGCGGCCGAGTATCCCGAATATAACTTTGCAAAGTCGAAGGGCTATGGCACGAAAGAGCATATTGAGCTTATCAAAAAATACGGGCCGTGCCCGATACACCGCCCCTCGTTTTTGAAAAAGATACTTGCAGACAATTCACACCGCTGAAGGATTTGTGCTGGAGATATCATCGTGTAAAGGATAATTTTTGCAGGATAATCTTATCGCGCGTCCGAGCCGGCTTGTGCGCTGTGAGTATAGGCGGCGAATGCAATATCGGCGTTATCCGTTTTGCGTGGTAAGCGCCTGTGACGGTATATTTATGCTCTCTCGCTGTAATGAAAATGGGCGGCGCTTTGGCGGTGAGCAATACAGTTCTAAAGCCGGTTGATACAGTCGGCAGCCTCTTTGCATTAGAATAGGGATATGAGGCAAAAACGGTTTTTGCATGGCGGGCTTCACACGATGCCGGCGACAGGTTTAGTCCGGACGGTTTAGCCGGCACAGCATTATATGAGCAATTTAAGAGAGGCGGTTTTGCTATGGACGGAGCAGCCGGAGAGAGCATCGCGGCAGAATACCTTGAGCAGCACGGGTACGGCGTAGTATGCAGAAATTACCGCAGCCGCTATGGTGAAATAGATATAATTGCCATAAAAAATGAATATATTGTATTTGCGGAGGTAAAGTCTCGGTCTCAGCGATTTGCGGGCCTCCCGCGCGAGGCTGTGGATGCGGGAAAGCAGAAAAGAATAATCAAAACCGCGCTTATGTACCTGTCACAGAACGAAGCAAAGGCACAGCCCCGCTTTGACGTCATAGAAGTGAATCAGATCGGACGTAAATATTATGTCAACCATATTGAAAACGCGTTCGATTTGAGGGGATATGATGAAGCTTTTTGACCTCCACTGTGATACGGCCAGTGAAATTTTCAAAAGAAAGGGAAGGCTTAGAGAGAATGGCCTGCACATAGATTTGAAAAGAGGCGGAGCGTTTGACGCATGGTGTCAGGTCTTTGCCTTTTTCGTGCCCGACGGACTTGATGAGGAAAGCTCTGTCGGGCTGTTTTTGAATATGCATGAATATTTTGAGGAGCAGCTTAAAATCAACAGTGACAAAATTGCGCTGTGCCGGAGTGCGGCCGACCTGCACAGCACGCTTGAAAGCGGAAGGTGCGCGGCCGTATACTCCATAGAAAACGGTGCGGCGCTCGGCTCAAAAATAGAGGCTCTGGATTTTTGCCGCGATATAGGTGTAAAGCTTATAAGCATTACGTGGAACGGCGAAAACGCTCTGGGCTTTGGGCGCAGATGCGAGGGAAAGCTCAAGCCGTTCGGGATCCAAGCGGTAAAGCGTATGAATGAGCTGGGCATAATACCCGATGTGTCGCACCTAAACGATGAGGGTACATGGCAAGTGATTGAGCTTGCCAACGGTCCAGTCGCTGCAACGCACTCAAACTCCCGTGCCGTGCTTGAGAACAAGCGCAACCTTACGGATGAGCAGTTTAAGGCAATAGCCAAAATGGGAGGAATAGTCGGAATAAACCTGTATCCGCCGTTTTTGAGCGGGCATGTATTTGCCGGATTTGACGATATTTTAAGGCATATATATCATTTTTTGGAGCTGGGCGGAGAAAATACACTTGCGCTCGGCGCAGACTTTGACGGTGCCGAAATGGACAAAAAGTGGGCCGGCGTAGAATTCATGCCGGAAATTTACCGCTATCTGCAGTGTCACGGGCTGAGCAGTGATATTTTAGACAAAATATTTTTTGAAAACGCCTTTAACTTTTTTTGTAAATTGGGCTGAAAGCTTTGACAAACGTCAGATATTGCATTACAATGTTAGCGGCGGAGAAAACCGCCGTTTGATTCGAAATATGGCCGGTACGGCTGAATATTCAGCCGTGCCTGGCTTTGAGAAAATAAAAATTTTAGGGGAAATGAAGCTTGAATATGTTTTACAGAAGCACCCGCGACTCGCTCAAGGAGGTAACGGCGGCGCAGGCGATAGCACAGGGAATATCAGATGAGGGCGGACTTTTTGTGCCGGCGTTTTTGCCGGCTCTTACGCCGGATGATTTCGAGCGTTTGGCGTCAGCCGATTATAACGGCCGTGCCGTAGATATTTTGGGCCGTTTTCTAACGGATTTTACCGAGGCGGAAATAGAACAGTGCGTACGCGGCGCTTACGGAGGGGGCAAGTTCGACACAGAAAATCCCGCAAGCATGCATGTGCTGCATGACGATGTGCATATATTGGAGCTGTGGCACGGCCCGACCTGCGCGTTTAAGGATATGGCGCTGCAGCTGCTTCCTCACCTGCTCACGCGGTCTGTAGAAAAGGTATCGCCCGGCAAGACTACCGCGATACTGGTGGCAACCTCCGGCGACACCGGCAAGGCAGCGCTTGAGGGCTTTAAGGATGTCGAGGGCACGAAGGTTGTGGTATTTTATCCCGGCGACGGCGTGAGCATGCTGCAGAAAATGCAGATGGTTACGCAGGAGGGGAAAAACGTCAGGGTATTTGCCATAAGCGGCAATTTTGACGATGCTCAGACTGGTGTTAAGAAAATATTTACTGACGAAAAGATAAAGAGCACGCTCGCGGCGGACAATATACAGCTGTCGTCGGCAAATTCAATAAACTGGGGCAGGCTCGTGCCGCAGATAGTTTACTACGTGTCGGCCTACTGCGATTTACTCGCCTCCGGCAGAATCGCTCCCGGCAAGAAGTTTAACGTCGTTGTGCCGACCGGCAACTTCGGCAACATACTCGCGGCGTACTACGCAATGCGCATGGGCGTGCCGATAGCCAAGCTCATATGTGCATCTAATAAAAACAAGGTTCTCACCGACTTTATAAACAGCGGAGTATACGACAGAAGGCGCGATTTTTACGTTACGGCGTCGCCGTCGATGGATATACTCATTTCGAGCAATTTGGAGAGGCTGCTGTATGAGCTTGAGGACAACGACGACAAGGTCATAACGGAATATATGGCGGCTTTGCGCGAAAACGGCGTATACACCGTAAGCGATAAGTGCCGTGAGCGTTTGCAGGGGCTTTTCTATGCCGGATATCTGGATGATGAAGGCACGTTTGACGTAATAAGAGAGTGCTTTGAAAAGTATCACTACTTGTGCGATACTCATACGGCGGTGGCGATAGGCGTATATGAGCAGTATGCGGCTCAGACAGGCGACACTGCCGTGACGGTGATAGCCTCTACCGCAAGCCCGTATAAATTCCCGACGAGCGTGCTTGGTGCGCTTGGCAGGGAGGCGCGCGGCGACGAGTTCGACCGGCTCTATGAGCTTAACGAGGTATCGGGGGTCAAGATACCCCAGTCGCTGGCGGAGCTTAAGTCAAAGCCGGTAAGATTCAGCGACTGCTGCACACCCGACAGCATGGCGCAAAGTGTAGTAGACTACCTTTTGAGCAAAGAATAATTTATATGCAGATAAGGGAAGACAGATAAGGGCCGCCGGTTTACCGGCGGCCATTCTATATTATTACTTTAGTGCCCGAAGGCTGCATAGCAGCCTTTAATAACCGCCCGCTCTGCGGGTGAGATTAAAGCTTAAGCAAAAGCATCGTCCTTGTTGTAAAATAAAGGTGTTCAAGCCTAAATATTT
>CALYBL010000024.1 GCA_944412495.1 uncultured Clostridia bacterium
ACATATAAGCCCAGTGAGGTGATGGTCAGCCAGTTGCTCCTCTTATTGTAGCTTAGGCACGAGATGGAAAGAAAGCCGGACTGGCTGCCCGGCTTTCCTGTCCAAATTTATTGTAATAGAGGTGAAAAGGTGATTAGCTTTTTCTGCAGATAAAAAAGAATACACGCCGGTGCCGTATTTTTACTGTGCCGCCGTGTCCATTGCAGGAAAGCTATAGACCTATTGCCTTAAAGATAAGTCCGGCTTTTTTACGGCCGGGCCGGTATGCTGCTATGACGGGCCGCAGGAGCAAGCTTTCCTGCGGCCCTTATTTTTATTTCTTACATATGAAAGGAGGAGTTATCATGTCAATGATTAAAGTAGAGAATCTCACCTTCTCTTATCCGTCGAGCGGCGGTAATATATTTGAAAATGTAAATTTTCAGATAGACACTGATTGGAGGCTCGGCTTGGTCGGCAGGAACGGCAGAGGCAAAACGACCCTTCTTGAGCTTTTGCTCGGCAAGCATGAATATAAGGGGAAAATAATATCGTCGGTGCAGTTTGAGTATTTTCCGTACCATGTTTATGATAAAAGTAGGCCTGCCACAGTCGTTTTGCGGGAGGTGTGCCCTCTTGCCGAGGATTGGGAGCTGATTCGCGAGCTTTCTTATCTTGAGGTAAGCGCCGACGTGCTTTCAAGGCCGTTTGACACGCTCTCCAGCGGTGAACAGACAAAAATTCTGCTCGCCGCGCTTTTTCTAAACAACAGGCGGTTTCTCCTGATTGACGAGCCGACAAATCATTTGGACGCAAGTGCGCGGGAAATGGTGTCTGCCTATCTGCGAAAGAAAAAAGGCTTTATACTTGTCTCCCACGACCGCCGCTTTCTGGACAGCTGTGTTGACCATATTCTGTCCATCAACAGGGCGGACATTGAGTTACAGAGCGGCAGCTTTTCCTCGTGGATGGCCAATTTTGAGCGCAGGCAGGAATCTGAGGCGGCGCAAAACGAGCGCCTGAAAAGAGACATTAAACGGCTGCAGCAGTCGGCAAGGCGCTCGGCCGTATGGTCCGACCGAGTAGAGGCGTCAAAAACCGGCGCGGCAGACAAGGGCTTTGTCGGGCACAAGGCCGCCAAAATGATGAAGCGCTCAAAGGTCATAGAGGCGCGGCAGCAGCGGGCAATCGAACAAAAATCAGAGCTTTTAAAGAACGCGGAAACGGCACAAATGCTGAAAATTTTGCCGCTGACGCATCACTTTGAGACGCTTGTTTCATTTTCTGCGGCTGCCGTCAGCTACGGCGGCAGGAGCGTCTGCCGGCCCGTAACATTTACTGTGCAGAGAGGCGAGCGCGTCGCGATTGACGGCATAAACGGAAGCGGCAAAAGCAGCCTGCTAAGGCTCGCCGTCGGAGAGCCGATAGAGCATACGGGCACGGTCTCGACAGCCTCCGGACTCATTATATCCTATGTTCCGCAGGACACCTCATTTCTGCGCGGAAGCCTGTCTGATTTTGCGCGGGAAAGTCATATAGACGAAGCCTTATTTAAGGCAATTTTAAGAAAAATGGATTTCGAGCGTATGCAGTTTGAAAAGGACATGCGCGAATTCTCATGCGGGCAGAAGAAAAAGGTTCTTATAGCCAAAAGCCTCTCAGAACAGGCACATCTGTATGTATGGGATGAACCGCTCAACTTCATTGACATTTATTCCCGAATGCAGATTGAAGGTCTGATAAAGGAATTTTCGCCCGCCATGCTTTTCGTGGAGCATGACAGGGCCTTCAGAGACGCTGTAGCAACAAAGCTTATTTCGCTATAAATGCCGAGAGCAGAGTATATTCCTCAAAATAATCAATTCTCCCGTATACAAGAGTGTGCACTCAGCTTAAGGCGCAAAAAGTATGCTGCCTCCCGCGTGGTCTTGCGGCCCTGCGGGAGACAGCGGCTTTAAACAAAACTATTCTGTTCGGTGCCTGCGCGGCAAGCTCAGACTATGACCCTTTTTTAAGTCTTACAGCAGCTAAAAAGACATGGCTTTAATTATTGCCGTCTGACAGGCCGGCAAAGCAGAGGTTATGTAATCTTTTTAGGCGCTTTCGGCGGCAGCTTAGGCCGCGCGGATACAGAGGCGGCGCTGTATTCCTGCCCGCTTGGCTGCGGTCCTGGCTGATTCGGCGTTGCGGCTCCGGCGGTTGGCCTCGCCGGGCGCGGCTGACCTTGCTGCGGCCGATTGGACTGCGGTGGATTTTGCATCGGAGGCCGCTCCTGACCTTCCGGCCGCTGAGGCGGCTCAGGTCTTTGCGCCGGCGGATTTGGAGAGGGCTGCGGCGGCCGCTGAGGCGGTAAATTCGGAGCGCTCTGCTGCGGCGGCTGAGAAGGTCGTGGCGGAGCCGGCGGTGCCGGCCGCGGCGGGTTTCCCTGCGGAGGACGAGGCGGCCGGGGACGGCGTCCGAATATTTCACGCAGTATAAGTATCCTTATAAGGTCGCGCAGACGGTCGTCAAAGTTATTTGACATAGCGGCTGCTGCTCCGTCTACACGCATTATGCCGCTGCTTGACAGAACATCATCTATCATTCGTTCCAGCATTTCGCCGCTTATCTCGCCGCTTATGTCGGTTTCGTCCACAAGCCTTGTGACGTTGGGAAAAATCAAGTCATAAAGCTCCGGGTATAGCTCCTGCATATTATTGAGACGTACATCTTCATTATCCATGTGTCGGCCTCCTGTTTTTAATAAATACTCTTTATATATATAATATTTAATAAAGCAAAAAATGTTCGTTTTTCGGGCGAAATCATAATTTTGTATTTATCAGGCTGATGCTTTGCATACTTTTATAAAATTTTATTAGTATAAAACATGCGGCAATTTGCTTTACGCGGTGAACGCAGTATGTCTGCACGCTTTTGCGGAATATTATAGCCTTATATATTAAAAATGCAGTTAAGATGTCTATATTATAAATTATGCTTTGCTGCCGTCTAAGCGTCCGACATCGCCACAGCCCTAAGCTGTGTTCCGATGCTCGGCTTGCGGCAGGCTGTTGCTCCGCCCCGAACGCTGTCTTGGCCTTGCCTGAATTGATGAATAAAAAAGGAACGGGAAATACCCGTTCCTTTTCCTATTTATGCTTTGTTATTTTTCCACTCGTTCTACGATTTCCTCACGTTGACGGAAAAGCAATGATATACACCATACGCCGGCCAAAGCAACCAAAGTGTATATAATCCTGCTGACTATAGCGCCCTGTCCGCCAAACAGCCAGCCAACAATATCAAACTGGAAGAGCCCTATGCTTCCCCAGTTAAGGGCGCCTATTATAACGAGAACAAGCGATATCCTATCAAGCATTTATTTCAACTCCTTTAAGCCTTTTGTGGGTGAAGCCATGTCTTTCATTGCTTCTGATATATTTTGCTCATTAATTAATAAATTATTCTTATTTCTAAATTTCAATAAGTGGAAATGCCGTTTGTCCACATTTTAATCAGCCGGTTAAATCGCCGGTTTCCCTGACTGAGCTGCTTCAGAATTTTGATATGCAGGCGGACGAGGGACAATGTATTCGCAGCGCCGGCTGTGCAGCACGTATTTAAATTATGATAAAGCATCCGGCAAAGCGAATAATAAAGAGCAGGCCAATCTGCGGCGCTCCGCTTAAGAAGCGGAATTTTATATAAATAAAATGCTGTGCCGGCATTGCTTTAGTATCTCTGTAAAGCAGGGCTTATTTTGCCGATGAATTTTTGGAGGCCGGAAGCTTTTTATTAAATGCGGCCTTAATTATGGCATGCCCTGCTTAAAAAAAACGCCCCGGTACACCGGGGCGTTCCTGAAATACAGGTCTTATCTCATATTGCTTTCATAGGACTGGATCATCTTTTTAACCATCTGTCCGCCTATTGAACCGGCCTGCTTAGAGGTCAGGTCGCCGTTGTAACCCTGCTTGAGATTTACGCCAACCTCGCTTGCAGCTTCCATCTTGAAGCGATTCAGAGCCTCACGAGCCTCAGGTACCAAAGCCTGATTATTAGAACTCTTAGCCATTTTTTATTGCACTCCTTACTTTATTCTTTTCAGCGTTTGCAGTAATATTATTATCTGTCAAAAGTTTAATATTACTGTAAATTAATGGAAATTCAAATCAATGCTCAGCCCGTCTGATTTTCTCGTAAGCAGCAGTACGGCGCAAAGGCTCATTACGGAAAATTCGCTTAGGGCGCCGATATTTTTTACTACAAGCTCCTGCGGCAGATTAAGCTCTCCGTCAAGCGTTGCAAGCTCACGCTGAAGGCTTACGGCAGCGTCATCGCCTATACCTGAAATATTGAGCGTGTCGCCTGTTCCAAGTCCGCAGGAAACCGCACTTATGCTTCGTCCCATAAGAAAATTCCGTACGGCCGCATTTTTCGAATCAAAAACTGCGATAAGACCGCACGGCAGAGTGCGTATCTGCTTTAAATTGCAGCTGTTTTTAAAAATGACTATTCCCTTTTCTGCATAAATGTCAAACAGGCTGCTTTTTTCAATTATAAGCATATCCGGCGCAGCCGAAACACATATCTCAAATTTGCTTTCGGCCGTACATCTGTCACCAAAATATGCTTTAAACAGCGTATATATCTCTTTGTCGTCCTCGTCGCCCAATATTATTATAGTATCCATATAACTCCCACGCAAAATAGCTTTTATTTTAATATTTGCCGCAGCCGCAAATTTATGCCCGGCTAAAGCCTTTTATATTGATGCCGTTGGTTTTATGCCTAACATTTGTATTTTATCTTCTTATGGCATCGCGGATGCAATTAAAACACATTCAACAAAAGAAGCATGCTGTTTTTGTTGAATTTGAATTATATGAAGTTTTGTCAATTTGCAAATTATTTTGAACGGTGCTATAATGCGATTTATAAATTTTTGCTATTGTATTTTATTTGACAAAGGATTATTATATGTAGAGTTGGGGGCTGATTATATGGAAAATATGATTCAGAAAATACTCGAAATAGACACCAAGGCCCGCGAAATGACCGCCAAATCCGAGGCTGTGCGCACTGAGGCTAAATCCTCTCTAAATCACAAAAAGGAAGAAATGCGCCGCCAGTTTACCGAAAAAATGCAGGCAAGGATAGCGGAATTTGAAAAGTCTGAGCGCAAGGCTGCTGAAGAGCAGATTGAAAAAAACAGCGAGCAAAGCAAAGCGGTCATGGAACAGCTCAACAGGACATATGAAGACAAAGCGGAAGAATGGGTAGACATGCTGTTTAAAAGGTCGATAAGCTGAGCCTTTTGGGCATTCTGCCCTGATTTTGCTTTAAAATGGATGGTAACAGATATGTTAAGCAGCTATGCATCTAATTCCGTGCTTACCAAAGCACGGTCCAAATTCGGAAAAAGGCTTAAGGCCGACGACTACAATGCACTCGTCTCTATGTCCGGCGTTTCAGACATAGCGGCGTATTTGAAAAGCAGCACGCATTACGGAGACACTCTGAAAAATATCAACGAATCCGCTATGCACCGCGGCAACCTCGAAATGCTGCTGCGCTCTCAGCTTGTTTCGGAGCTGGCGGAGCTGTGTAATTTTGAAAAGTCCGTCGGTGAGCACTTTTTTGAATTTATAATCGCATACGGCGAGGTAAAAGAGCTTTTGAGCTTTATCAGATATTTCAACGCCGGACATCCGGAGGAATATCTTCTTAACATGCCGGACTTTTTCAACAAACACACACCGCTCGATCTCGTCGCACTGTCGCAGGTAAAGAGCTACGGCGAGCTTGTAGAGCTTTTAAGTCATTCTCCTTATCATAAGATATTTTCCCCGTTTGATGTAAAGGACGGCGAGCCTATTGATATTTTGAATATAGAGGCGCAGCTTTACAAATATCTGTACGGACTTCTTTTCAGTCTTATAAGCCGCGGCCTGCATCCCGGCAAGGAAGAGCTTGTCGGCATATACAAAATGAAGGCCGAGCTCGACAATATACGGCGAATCTACCGGGGGAAAAAATATTTCGGGCTCAAAAAAGAGCTTCTTATTTCTCAGATGCTGCCGTATCAATATAAGATATCGAAGCCGCAGCTTAATAAAATGCTTTCCTCCGATAACCCCGACGAGATAATTGAGACAGTAAAACAGGCATACCGCTCTAAATACTGCGATTTTGACAAGTACAATATAGACATGAACTGCTCCGTACTTTTTTATAAATATTTATTAAGGAAAATGAGATACACCACGCATTCTTCGGTAGCAATGGCATGCTATTTCTATCTGCTTAATTATGAAATAGAGGACATCACTACTATTATAGAAGGTGTGCGGTACAAAGTCGCATTTGACGAATACAAGGACCTTATTCTGTTTTATTCATAAATGAGGGGGTGAAAATTTGGCAGTAGAAAAAATGGCAATGGTAAACCTAATGGGAAAATACGACGCCCTCGACGCCGCAATAGATGCCTGTGTCAAGTCTCGTGTCTTCCAGCCCGAGTCAACGACGGAGCTGCTCTCCGACGTCAAGGCGCTTGCTATCGTCCGCGTTACGGAGGAAAATCCGTTTGCGGCGCCGCTGTCAAGGTTTGCCGATATTTTAAAGCTCGCAGGAATTGAGCCGGAGCTTCTTAAGGACGGCAATATCGATATAGACGTAGGCGATATAGTTAAATATACCGACAAGTTTAAAGAAAAGATGGATGCCCTTATAGAAAAGCATTCCTCTGATGAAAAGGAAATAGCCTCTATTGAGGCCAATATTGAGCAGCTAAAGCATTTTACATCACTCGAGATTCCGCTTTCGACGGTATTTTCATCACAATATCTGAAGGTGCGGTTCGGACGGCTGCCGGCCGACAGCTATGCAAAGCTCAAGACCTTTGAGGACAATCCGTATATTATGTTTTCTCCCTGCTCCTCTGACGACGAATTTTACTGGGGACTGTACGTCACGCCGCTTGAGCGCGAGGACGAGGTCGACGAAATATTTGCAAGCCTCTATTTTGAGCGGCTGCGGATTCCCGACTCTACCGGGACGCCGGCGCAGGCGCTCAAGGAGCTGACGGAAAAGTGCGAAAGCCTTAAAAAGGAATATAAATCACTTACCGGCGAAATCATTGAGTTTGTAAACAGCGAGCACGACCGCTGCCTCAAGCTTTACACCTCTCTCCGGCTGAGGTACAATTCGTTCGAGATAAGGCGATACTGCGCGAAATACAACAACTATTTCATGCTTATAGGCTGGATTCCTCTTAAAGAAAAGGCCAAATTTTCAAAGCTGATGGACAAGGTGGACGGCGTGGAATATTCCTACGACGACCCGAACAAAAACAAGCGCGTAAAACCGCCCACAAAGCTTCGCAATCTGAAAATTTTCAGGCCGTTTGAATATTTCGTGTCAATGTACGGGCTGCCGACCTACGGCGAGATAGATCCGACCTTCTTCGTGGCAATAACATACACGATAATGTTCGGAATAATGTTTGCCGACGTCGGTCAGGGCATTGTGCTTGCAATAGCCGGCTTCCTCATGTACAAGCTCAAGGGCATGCCGCTCGGCAAGATACTTGTCCCATGCGGTCTGTGCGGTGCATTCTTCGGACTTGTATTCGGCTCGGTATTCGGGCTTGAAAATGTGCTCGACCCGCTTTACCGGGCAATAGGATTCAGTGAAAAGCCGATAAGCGTCATGGAAGATGTCACGTCCATACTGCTGTTTGCCATTATCTTCGGCATGGCGATGATTGTAATTGCGATGCTGCTGAACATAATCTCCAACTTAAAGCAGCGAGACTATGAAAAGTCGCTGTTCGGGCCAAACGGCTTTGCAGGAATGGCAATCTATCTTACTATAATATTGGTGGCCGGCAGCGTAATGCTCGGCTTTGAGCTGCCGATGCTTCCTGTGATACTCGTCGGAGTCGTGCTGCCTATATTTATAATTTTGTTTAAAGAGCCGCTCGGCAATCTGGTAGCTCACAAAAAGAAGCTTATGGACATGGGAATGGGCGAATATTTAATGCAGAGCTTTTTTGAGCTGTTTGAGTCCATTCTTACCTTCTTCACCAACACCGTGTCATTTATCCGCGTCGGCGCCTTCGTGCTCGTGCACGCCAGCATGATGATGGTCTTCACGTCTCTGTATGACATAGTCGGCGGCGGTGTCGTCGGTATAATTATAATGGTGTTCGGAAATATCTTTGTCACGGTGCTTGAGGGTCTGCTCGTCGGAGTCCAGGTGCTGAGGCTTGAGTTTTATGAGATGTTCAGCCGCTTCTATGACGGCGGCGGTAAAAAATATGCGTCAATAAATATCCAGAGTGATATAAAATAAAAAGGGTGTATCCCGGATTGGAGCAGAATATCATGTCAACTTTAATTATCGCTTTTGTTATAGCCATACCCATAATCGCCATTGCCGTTTCGGTTTTTGCGGCTTTCAGAACCATGCGCAAAACCGGCAATGCAAAGAAGGCGCTGAAGCGTCACGCCATAATGCTGCTTGCATCGGTCGTCATCTGCTTTTCATGCACAGTGGCCGTCTCCGCGAGCTCTGACACGGACGTAGCTGACGAGCCGCAGACCTCCGTTTCCGAGCAGGCCGAGGCCGGTGACACGTCCGCCGAAGGTGATTACGGCAATGCGATAGGCATGGGCTTTATTGCTGCGGCCCTCAGCATAGGCCTTGCCGGCATAGGCGCGGGCATCGCGCTGGCCGCCGGTGCTCCGGCCGCTATCGGCGCAGTTTCCGAGGATCCGAGCTCATTCGGTAAATCCATGATTTTCGTCGTTTTGGGCGAGGCGCTTGCGCTTTACGGCTTCGTTATAGCCTTCCTTATCTGGCTCAAGCTGCCGACGATAGCGTAGACTTAACCGCGGCGGATTTATATTCAAAATATGCCGCACTTGCGCGTGCTTGGCACTTGTGTAACGACTTTCGCGGCCTCTGTGCCGCGCGCCTGCTGTGCACGCGTGATACAGCGCATATTTTTAAAGGACTGTTTTTATGCAGATATATTTGATAAGCGACAATCACGACACGCTGGTAGGCATGCGGCTTGCAGGCATTGACGGCGTCGTTGTTCATACGGCCTCCGAGGTCGAAACTGCCATAAAAAGAGCAATAAAGGATGAAAGCATCGGAATAGTGCTCATCACCGAGCGCCTTGTACCGCTCTGCCCTGACCTTATATACAAAATCAAGGTGGATTACCGGCGTCCGCTGCTCGTCGAAATTCCCGACAGGCACGCCGAGGGGCGCACAAAGGACTCCATAACGCGGTACGTACGCGAGGCAATAGGAGTAAAAATTTAAGGGGGTGCCGCATTGGATCAGAACGCTAAAATAGACAGGTTTGTAGAAGCCATAATGAAGGAATCGGAAAAAAAGCGCGAGCTTATAGAGCTGGAAACACAGAAAATCATAAACGACGAGATAGCAAAATGCGAATCCCAGCTTAAGCGCGAAAGCTATGCCTTCATGCAGAAAAGGTCGGCCGCCATCCGCGAGGACATAGGCCGCGAGATAGCAAGCAGACAGCTTGAAGGGCGCAAGGCGCTCTTTGGCCGCCGCGCCGAAATAACAGATGATATTTTCAGTAAAGCTGCTTTAAGGCTTTCGGCATTTACGCAGACGCCGGAGTACAAGGATTTTCTGCTGCGCTCTGCCAAAAAGATAAGCGAGCTGTTTAAGGACGGCATTATTCTGTATGTAAGGCCGGCAGATACAAGGCTTGCTGAAAAGGCGGCTGAAAGCGTGTTTTCGGACTTTGAAATAAAAGAGGACGCTTCAATAAAAATAGGCGGGCTTAAGGCTTCGGACAAGGACAAAAAAATCATCGCCGACGATACCCTTGATGTAAGGCTGCTCTCGCAGCGCGACTGGTTTGCGGAAAACTCCGGGCTTAATGTAGAATGATTGATATGAGTGTAAGAGGTGTTTATATTGGCAAGTAACGTGATTTACGGCATAAACGGGCCGGTGGTTACAGTAAGGAATACCGTTGACTTTTCCATGCAGGAAATGGTATTTGTCGGCGGCGACAGGCTGATAGGCGAGGTAATAGGCATAAGCAGCGAATACACCACCATTCAGGTCTATGAGAACACTACCGGACTCAAGCCCGGCGAGCCGGTATATTCCACCTCATCACCGATGTCGGTGACGCTCGGCCCGGGCATTCTGAGCAGCATATTCGACGGCATTGAGCGTCCGCTGCTTGAGATAGAAAAGAACACCGGCGCTTTTATAACACGCGGCAACACCGCATCAAAGCTTGACGAAAGCAAAAAGTGGAAAATACATATGACTTTAAAGCCCGGCGACGAGATAAGCCCGGGGCAGATTTACGCTACCTGTCAGGAGACAGACTCCATCGAGCACAGGTGCATGCTCTCCCCCTCCCTCCCTGCCGGACGTGTCACCTCTGTCTCGGGTGACAGCGAATATACAATAAACGACACCGTGCTTGAGTATACCGACAAAAGCGGAGGCATACATAAATTAACGCTGTGCCAGGAGTGGCCGATAAGGGTGCCGCGTCCCATAAAAGGGCGGCTGGAGCTTACTACTCCGCTTATAACCGGGCAGCGCATAATAGACTCAATGCTGCCTATTGCAAAGGGCGGCGCAGCGTCGATACCGGGCGGCTTTGGTACAGGCAAGACAATGACGCAGCATCAGCTGGCAAAGTGGTGCGACGCGGACATAATCATATATGTCGGCTGCGGCGAGCGCGGCAACGAGATGACGCAGGTGCTTGAGGAATTCAGCGACCTTACCGACCCGCGCACCGGACGTCTGCTGTTCGACCGCACGGTGCTTATCGCCAACACCTCAAACATGCCGGTGGCAGCGCGCGAGGCGTCGATATACACCGGGATAACGCTCGCCGAATATTACCGCGACATGGGCTACGACGTGGCCATGATGGCCGACTCGACATCGAGGTGGGCCGAGGCGCTCAGGGAGATATCGGGGCGCCTTGAGGAAATGCCGGCGGAGGAGGGCTTTCCTGCCTACCTGCCGTCGCGCCTGTCCGCGTTTTACGAGCGCGCCGGCATGGCCGAGACTCTCGGCGGGAGCAGGGGTTCAATAAACGTTATCGGCGGGGTTTCACCGCAGGGCTCGGATTTCTCCGAGCCGGTCACGCAGAATACCAAGCGCTTTACAAGAGTCTTCTGGGCGCTGGACAAGGCGCTCGCGTATGCAAGGCATTATCCGGCTATAAACTGGATGACAAGCTACAGTGAGTACAGCGGCGATTTGGCGCGCTGGTATGAGGAGAATATCAATCCTGAATTTATGGACCTGCGCGCGCAGATGCTTGCCGTTTTGCGCGAAGAGGACTCGCTGATGGAGATTGTTAAGCTTATAGGTGCCGATGTGCTGCCGGACAATCAGAAGCTTATAATAGAAATAGGCAAGGTCATACGCGTGGGGTTTTTGCAGCAAAACGCGTATCATGCTGAGGACACCTATGTGCCTCTTAATAAGCAGTTTTTGATGATGAAAACAATAATGCATCTTTATAAGCGATGCAGCGAGCTGGTCTCTGCCGGCATGCCTATAGGGCTGATGACCGATACGGGTCTGTTTGAAAAGCTTACAAAGATGAAATACGATATAAAGAACGACGAGCCTGAAAAATTTGACGAGTACATTGCCGATATAGATAAAACCATGGACGCTCTTATATCGGACCGCTGAGCAGGAAGGAGGCTTTAGCTTTGATTATCGAACATGTTGGACTGAGCGAGATAAAGGGATCGCTTATTGTGCTTGACGGCGTTGAGGACGCTTCGTTTGAGGAGATAGTAAAAATAAATCTCGGCGACGGCACCTCGCGCATGGGCAGAATAGTGCAGATAGACGGCCAGCGCGTCGTCATACAGGTGTTTGAGGGGACTGTCGGAATTTCCCTGACAAATACGCGCTCTGTCTTTACCGCGCACCCGATGGAGCTGGCCATGTCGCCGGAGATGTTCGGCAGGATATTCAACGGCGTGGGCGAGCCGGCCGACGGCATGGGAGACATTTTCCCAAAGGTGCGCCGCGACATAAACGGCAGCCCGATAAACCCCGTTTCAAGGGTGTATCCGCGAAACTACATAAACACCGGCATATCCTCTATTGATGTGCTTACGACGCTTATACGCGGCCAGAAGCTTCCCATCTTCTCCGGTTCTGGCATGTGCCACAATGAGCTTGCCGCGCAGATTGTGCGTCAGGCAAGGCTTACGGGTGCCGACAGCGATGAATTTGCCATAGTCTTTGCCGCAATGGGCGTTAAAAACGACGTGGCCGACTTCTTCCGCCGTTCATTTGAATCCTCCGGCGTGCTTAACCACACCGTTATGTTCCTGAATCTTGCTAACGACCCTATAATCGAGAGAATACTCACCCCGCGCTGCGCGCTTACGGCGGCGGAATATCTTGCGTACGACCTCGGCAAGCACGTGCTTGTCGTTATGACAGACCTTACGTCGTATGCCGAGGCGGTGCGTGAGTTCAGCTCGTCCAAGGGCGAAATTCCGGGACGCAAGGGCTTCCCGAGCTATCTTTACTCCGACCTCGCCTCGCTTTACGAGCGCGCAGGAATGATAAAGACGAGCAGCGGCTCTGTCACACAGATCCCGATTCTGACGATGCCGAACGACGACATAACGCATCCCGTGCCGGATTTGACGGGCTATATCACCGAGGGCCAGATAGTTCTCGACCGCGCACTTGAGGGAAAGGGCATATATCCGCCTGTCAACGTACTCCCCTCCCTCTCAAGGCTCATGAAGGACGGAATCGGCGCCAAATACACGCGCGACGACCATGTCGATTTGGCAAACCAGCTTTACTCCTCCTATGCCAAGGTCAACGACGCGCGTTCGCTTGCGTCTGTTATCGGCGAGGATGAGTTGTCGGAGACGGATAAAAAGTATATGGAGTTCGGAAATAAGTTCGAGCAGATATTCCTGAATCAGTCGCACACCGAAAACCGCAGCATCGACATGTCGCTGGACATGGGCTGGGAGGTACTCTCCACCCTGCCGCGCAGCGAGCTTGACAGGATAGACGACAAGCTGCTTGATAAGCGGTATAAGGGCGGCAAAAGCTAATCTGAAGAAAAGGGGGCTCCGTTATGGCGGGACAGGTTACTCCCACCAAAAGCGCGCTTATAAATACGAAGAAATCGTTAAGCCTTGCCAAGGTCGGATATGAGCTCATGGACCGCAAGCGCAACATCCTTATACGCGAGGCCATGTCCCTTATCGACGTTGCCAACGAGATACAGCAGCTCATAGACACGACCTACAGCGAAGCGTACAAGGCTCTGCAGCGCGCCAATATAACGCTCGGCATAAACGATGAGGCGGCTCTTTCAGTACCAATAGACGACGGCGTGAATATAAAATATCATTCGGTAATGGGTATAGAGATACCGACTGTGGAATATACAGAGTCGCCGGAAAAGAATTACTACGGCATAATCAACACCCATGCTTCTCTCGATGAGGCTTACGTCAAATTCGACAGGGTGAAAAAGCTTACGGTGAAGCTTGCCGAAATAGAAAACAGCGTATACAGGTTGGCAAGCGCCATAAAAAAGACTCAGAAGCGAGCTAACTCGCTGAAAAACATCACAATTCCAAAGCTGGAGCGCGACCTCAAATTTATAAACGAATCGCTTGAGGAAAAGGAACGCGAGGAGTTTTCCCGCCTCAAGGTAATAAAAGAGAGCAGATAACTTCTGCTCTCTTTTTTTCTTAATATTCTATTAAGAATCTTAAAAAAAGATAAATTTTGGTTATTTTACTTTATTTTATCAGGCAAATAATATATAATAATTTCAATAATAAAAATAAAAAATATCTATTTTGTTGAAGAAGATGTAATTTTGTGAAAGAGAAAATATCCAAGATATCTCTGAGAATCGGACTTTGCTTGCTGCCAATTGTAGCAGCCTTACCGATTGCTATGATGTTTGGCTCAGATTTTTTCCCGGGCATTATTACTTATAAAATAACATGTTATATCTTGTTCATATTGTTTTGTATAATGTCGGCAGCATTTCTTCTGGCTCTGCTTACAAAACCTATTAAACCCATGCCTGCAAAGGTATTTTTGATAATAGGTTTGTTTATGTTCTTGCTCGCTTTTGGTTTCCTCTTCTTTACATTATTTATCAATGCAACATTTTGGTTCACAGCGGAGCCTGAGCCATTTCAAACAATCCTTAAAGTTTATATTATAGCAACAGTTGCAGCTTTTTCCCTTGCGTTGATTTCAGAGATAGTATACTTAATAGTTAAAGCGATCAAAAACAGGAGAAAGATGGATGTAAAATGAAAAGGGCAAAATTAGCTTCACTGCTTATAACTTTCATAATGCTGATGCAGGCCATACCGATAAGTGCTGCGGCCGATACTTATCAGGGGAATGCTTCTGAGTCAGAGCTTTATCAGTCCTATGAAAGCTTCATGCAGTATGCTAATGAGAACGATATACCATGCGGTGACAGCTTTGAAACCTTTAAAGCTGGCTATGAAGAACTTGAATATGAAAGCACCGATGCCTATCTTGAATATTTATATGATATTATTACTCCCATACAGGATACTAACGGCAGCCAAACTACCACCTTGGAAGAAAAGCTGCTGATAGATGCAACATCGGATTATACAGAGCCCGAATTTGACCTTACGGACCTGGGCTATGATGAAGAAACCGTTGAAGCATATAAGGCTTATGCAACGCAGGCGGAAGAGAGTAATATATTCGTTATGTGCATCGAAGATTTCGTTTATGAATATGAAAACTCCGACTTGAGCCTTGAGGAATACTGTGACGTCTTATATGAAGAAATTGCCGAGGAAGCCGCGGCTCAAAGTGCAGTATCATAAATACGTCTCAATCAAAAAGCCTCCGAGAATCGGAGGCTTTTTCTTATATTTTTTACTTTTTAGCCCATATTTATCTGCTTTTCTATCGTTCCCATGTTTTCAAGTACCTCATCGCCGCTGCGGACGTCCGTTGTGCCGAGCACAAATCTTTTGACCTTACCCTTATTGAGAATAAGCGGCATCGGCTCTCCGGTGTGATTTTCAGAGGAAACGCGGTCAACGGTAAGCAGGTCTACGTTTGCGTCTTCGCCAATCAGTATCGTTTCAACCGGAGTATTATACTCCTTGCGGTAAAGCTCCTTTATGCTCAGGCTCTTGACGTTTATATACGGCTCAACCCATATAATAGCGTAGACGTAGCTGCCGTCCTTGCAGTAGACCGTATGCCTCTCAGCCTTCGAGGCATAGATGTGGTCAAGCGATATGCCGTCATAATACCCAAGCGCATCGCCTGCATAGCACTTTGACAGAGCTATGCAGTACTGATAATAAGTGCCGTAAACATTGCTTATGTGCACGTTTTCAAGCGGATGCTTTACGGTAAGCATCCTCACGGCGCTGTGGCAGTCCTCGGCAAACAGCCCGTCAATTTCTATGTTGGTTATAGGGCCGTCGGAGCCTTCGTCGGCGTTAAGCGCTATAAGGTCGTCGTAGCAGGTGCCTTTAAGATTTCGGAAAACACCAAAGTGGCAGTTGCCGTTGAGGTGTATTCCGTCCATGTTCGCCGGACGCGGATTGCCGTAGTTGAAATCAAAGATGATGTTTTCAATAGTAAAGTATGATATGGTGTCAAAAGTCGCGGCATATGTTACGGGATCCTTTATGGTAAGATTAGAAATTCTTAAATTACGCACGCCGAAAAAGAAAAAGGCTGTACCGGTATAATACGGCAAATCATCGTGGTCAAAGTGTATGGGATTTTTGCGCTGACCCATGTTGTTGTAATTCCATATTCCGCCCATTACCTCGATGTTCTCACTCATGTCAAACTCATCGTTGTTATGGACATGCATGCCGCCGGTATGGTCCGGGAAGCAGGTTTCAATTATTTTTCCCGACTTGTTATACGCCTTGTTCCTCAGCATAAGGCAGTTGGAGCCGTCTGCCAGCTTAATTTCCGCAAAGCGCGGCAGCACCAGCCTGAAGTTTGACGGCAGCTCCAGCGCGCCGGATATAAGGTAACACACCTTCGGTGCCTCAAGCACGAGCTCATGGGCGCTTTCATCTATCATTTCCTGAAGCGCGGCGGTGTCGTCGTGAATGCCGTCACCGTATAAAACATGCTGCATTTTAATCAGCATCCTTCCAAATATAAATTTTCGAATTTAGCCGAAATTACAGCTTTGCCGCCGCTGCCTCGTCAACAAGGAAGGTAACGTCGCCGTGAAGCTGCAGCACCGACGCCGGGCATGCCGGAGTGATGTTGCCCCTTACGCTGTCATAAATGGCCTGTGCCTTTGCCGGGCCGGTGGCTATAAGAATGATAGACCTTGCTCTCATAATGGAGCCTATGCCCATTGTAAGCGCATATTTCGGCACCTCGTCGGCACTGCTGAAAAAGCGCTTGTTGGCTTCTATTGTGCTCTCAGTAAGCTTAACGGTGTGCGTCTCATTCGGGAAATAATCGGCCGGCTCATTAAAGGCTATATGGCCGTTGTTGCCTATACCCAAAATCTGAAGGTCGATACCGCCCGCCTTGTTTATGCGCTCCTCATATTCCCTGCACGCCTTTTCGTCGTCGCCGGAATTGCCGTTTATTATGTTTATGGCGTCCTTTCTCACATTTATATGGTTGAAAAGATTCTCCATCATAAAATACCTGTAGCTCTGGTCATGGGTGCCGTCAAGGCCGGAGTATTCGTCGAGATTGAAGGTAGTGACCCTGCTGAAATCGACAACGCCGCCGTTGTAAAGCTCTATTATGCTTTTGTATGTCGGAATAGGCGTAGAGCCCGTAGCGAAGCCGAGCACGCTGTCCGGCTTTTTTATTACCTGCGCCGCGTACATCGACGCCGCTGCCTTGCCTATTTCCTCCGCCGTTTTATATACCTTTACTACCATAATATATCACTCCTAAATTTATATATTTTAACTCAATGAGTCCGCAAAATGCCGCGTTCGGACTTTGGTACCGAGACGTAAAAGTCACTCATTCCACGCCGGTTCTGCCGTGCCGCAGACGTATTGCCGTGCCCATTGTTTTCCAAGAGCTATTATAACAGCACGCGTCTCCATATACAATAGAATCCGCCAATTATTTATCTGAAAAGCGAGCCGCCGCGGGAATCTATTCCCACGATAAGCGGAAAGTCACGGACCGTAAGACGCTTTACCGACTCGCAGCCCAAATCCTCAAATGCTATGACCTCGCAGCTTTCAACCGCGCCGGCGTAAAGCGCTCCCGCGCCGCCTATCGCGCAGAGATAAACCGCACCGTTGCGCTTTATTGCGTCGTACACGGCCGGCGAGCGATCGCCCTTGCCTATCGTCGCTGTAAGTCCCATATCCATAAGCATCGGCGCGTACGGGTCCATCCTGCCGGAGGTGGTGGGGCCGCAGCTGCCTATCGGCATGCCAGGCTTTGCCTGAGTGGGGCCTGCGTAGTATATCACCGCACCCCGAATATCAAACGGAAGCTTTCCTCCCTGCTCTATCAACGCCCTTATGCGCTTGTGCGCCGCGTCTCTCGAAGTGTAAACCGTACCTGTAAGCCTTATGCTGTCACCGGCCCTGAGCTCGCCGGCACGGTCCTTCAGCTCGTCTGTCGTCAAAATTATATCCGCCATACCGTCACCCATTAAAGTTATTCCGCTTCAAATTTCCCTATCGCCTCATCTATGTCGTCGCTCAGCGATTTGAGATAAAGCTGAGTCTTATTAAGCGTGCTTCTTAAATCCTCTGAGCTTTTGAGCGCGCTTGCTTTCATTTCCTTGGACTTGTCCTCCGCCTCTTTTATGATATCGTCGGCGCACTCACGCGCAGCCAAAAGAATATTGCCTATATCAAGGCTAAGGTCATGCACACCCTTTGTCTCATAGCGCGAAGCGTCCGTATCCATCAGGTCGCTTATAATGTCCTCGCGCACCTCAAAGCCGCCTATGCGGTTTTCTTCGGACTCCGCCGGAGAAAAACCGCAAGCGTTAGGAGTCGGTTGCTGAGACTCCTGCAGCTCACTAACCTTCTGCGCCGCTTCGGATGCCCTCGCCTGCAAAACAGCATTGTCACTTCTCAGTGAGCTGTTTTCCGACTCAAGCTCAGCCATGATTTCACTCAGGTCGTTTATATAGGCTATTACATCCCGCCGGTTAAATCCGCCGAATATTGACTTTTTAAATTTTTTTGGTTTTATCATGCGGACCTCCGTCTTTATGACAATTTTCTCTTTCAATATGGTTTATACTGTAACTGTGTCTATTAATTATAGCAATTCCACCTTTAAACTTCAAGGATTATATCTTTTATAAAACATAATTTAAAGGTTTACTTGTCGTTTTACCTTATAAAATGATGATTATAAATCAATTAATGTTTAAAATAAAAATATTCATTTTATGAGTTTCCCATATGACAGCATTTATTTTAGCTTTTATTTGACAGTGTTTGTATATTGACGCTTTTAAATTTATGATTTATTATATCTTATATCAACAACAAATAACTATTTTATATAAATATATGTAAAAATCAACAAAAATCTACATAATTTAACGCGAATTTTAAGTTAAATAAGAAATTCCATATTTTTACTGTGAAAGCAAGTCACATTTCATGGTATATTATAAAAATTTATTATATAATTTATAAAAGAACAATATTTTAAGGAGATTATCATGTTACCTTTAACATTGAGAAAGTACCGAGAAAAAATGGAGCTGACTCAGAAGCAGTTGGCCGAAGTACTGAATATAGACAGGTCTACTTACAGCTATTATGAAACCGGGAAATCCGTCCCTCCTGTTGAAACTCTCATAAAGCTCGCCCGTATATTTAATACGACAGTAGATAATCTCCTCGGCTATGAGCACGAAGACGGTGAATCGGTTAATGATGATACAACCGTTTATAATAAATCACGTGAAAATTTTGCGCTGCTCAGCGAAGAGGAACAGTCTATAATTATGAAGTACCGCCAGCTCTCTCCGGAAGAGCAGGCCAAGCTTAACAAAATTATTAATTCCAGCATTGATAATGGCAAAAAGTAAGCTTATTTAAGTATTTGATAAATAGATAAACGAAAAAAGGCACTGCCAATCGTCGCCGGACGGCAGTGCCTTTTTTATCTTTCGAGCGCCGGACATTTTTTGCCGGCTCTTATTTTTTGTTCATTATGCAAATGTACATAATACAGCATATTTATTGCCATGCATTGCTGCCGAAAATATGCTCATATCTCGTATGGAGGCATCGTAGCGCAGCAGCTATTCGCAAAAAACGTGATTTCCTATTGTTGTTATTATTTTTCTCGAAAGCATCCATTCATTAGTAGTATTTGCAGGGTTATAATAATATATCGCTCCGCCTGACGGATCACTGCCGTTCATGGCCTCCTGGGCCGCCTTATATGCACTCTCTGCCACCGGCTCGTTTATCTGACCGTCGTACAGGCAGTCAAACGCGCCCTTTTGGTAGATTACAGAGGATATGGTATCCGGGAAGGACGGATGCTTTACTCTGTTCATTATTACGGCTCCCACGGCGACCTGGCCGCTGTATGGCTCTCCCCTCGCCTCAGCCGATATTACCCTGGCAAGCAGATTATAATCCGATGAGCCGGTGTTTGTCCCTGTTGAAGCTGTTATTCCGAGCGCTGAAAGCGTCTGGGTACCGGCGATTCCGTCAACGCTCAGTGAATTATCGTTTTGAAAATCCTTGACGGCGTTCATAGTCTGATAGCCGTAGATTCCGTCTATATTGCCCTGATAATAGCCCAGCTCCGCCAGTCTTTGCTGAATCTGCGTGACCTCATCTCCGCGTGAGCCCATTTTTGAGAGCGCCGATGCACCTGTGTCAGATATAAAAACGATTATAAGTATATTCAGAAGTATTATTGTTATAATCTGCCAAGCCTTTTTTATCATTTTTGATGTTTTTATATTCATAAGCTCCCTCCTGACTAATAAAAGTTTTCCTTTATTTCTCTTTATTATTCCCTGACAAATTTTAGAAAAGCTTTTATAATTTTTTCTCGGCGTATTTTTATAAATGCGGATTTACAAAATAAATATTTACCGACGGTTGACAGTATTTTCTATTCGGGAAAAACGATTGTTAACGCACATACGTCAAACGTATACATATTTCTGCCATACGCGCTGAGAAAGTTACTCCCCGTATGTAGCTGCTTTTAGGATTCATGTCTTGGAATTGCATGCTGCCTGCAGATAACTGCTGTTTAAGCAATGGCAGAATCAGGCATTTTTTATGTAATCAAAGCTACCTATTGAAAGGGCGATTTGAACAGGCTCCAAAGGTGTCAGAACTTGCTATCCTCTGGAAGGAGTACGAGGGTTTGTAATCGCATCACTATCACAGGCAGCCGCTAAAAGCGTCTGGTTTTTTGCCTACTGCATCTTGCTATCCGCAAACGGGTTTCTTGGATTATAAAGACTTGTCTGATCACCTTCACAACCTGCCTTTAACCGATTTTAGATGTATTCTTTTATTGCCTTTGTGTTTTGTCCTATTGTGTCCACATAATATCTACGGCACTAAAAGCTTCTATTTCCATATTTATATTTCAGATTTTCATGTCTTTCATGGATGAGAATACTGTTCTTTCCATTTAGGTATCCCATGAATCCGGTTACACTTTCTTTTGGGGGGATTTATACGAGCATATGCACATGATCCGGACACACTTCTGCCTCTACTATATGGATTCCTTTCCAGTCACATAATTCCCGCTGGATTTTCTCTGTCTCTGCTTTGTGCCCCCCGCAGAATATCTTTCGCCGATACTTTGGCACAAATGCGACACTATTCTCTATCACACAGAGCTGTATGAATACCGACACGGAAAAATACTTATGCATTTAAGATTTATCTTTGAAACATTGAGTGAATTAAACAGTCCCGGAGAATATATGCGTTACTATCGCCAACTGAGGGAGCTCACCACAAGGCAACTTGCAGAAAAGTTAAACATTGTACCGGCAACAGTTCTTGCCTATGAACAGGGGCGTTTCCCGATACCGTATGAAATTTCCATAGCTGCGGCTGAAATGCTACATATATCCGAAGAACTACTGTTTGATGATTTTTGTGTTTTCATAAGTGCGCCATATACAGAACTATTACATACGGTCAGAAAGCGTTATGGACTTAGCCAAGTTGATTTTGCACAAAAAGCCGGTATCAGCCCGAGCATCTATACAAAATGGGAGGCGGGTAACCGCAGACCGTCAAGAAAAATGTATCGGCAATTGGTAACTACATATCCCGAAATTAATATATGAAAATACAGCGTATCTGTTTTTTCCACAGGTACGCTGTATTTTTTATCGGCACATTGGTGTTATTGCCCGTTTTTCAGTAAAATAAAAGTACAATAAGACATAGGAGGAAAACAAAATGGAAAAATCATTATTTGAACAAATGGGCGGTACCTACACACAGCAAGGAGATTATATTCTGCCTAATCTCATATTACCTGTCGAAGAAGAGCAACCCATCGGTATATGGGGGCAGCGACACTTGCACTACATTAAGCAACATCGTAGAATACGTTATACGGAATTGTTTACAAGTGGCAAGCTAAATGCTTACCTTGCAGAACTCAACAATGAAGCTGAAGCAATGTTTTCCCGACTGATAAAGCAAATGGCAGAAAAGCAAGGCATAACTGAACAGTTGAAAGACAAAAATCCAATGGAATGGGTGCAACATATGAACAACATTCAGGTGTGTGCAAGAGAGATCGTAAACACAGAACTCATATATTCATAATGATTATACAACCCACAGATTCAAATGAGTCTGTGGGTTGTATCATTTTATTTATTCGGCACGATAATTGTCAGCAAATTTTTCCGTTCCTTGGTTGTAAGTTTCAGTTTGCCGTTGTTCACATATAGTTTATCAAAAAAGCTTTTTGGATGTCTGACTTTCCCCGGGCGAAAATGGTTCTTTATCTGAGAACTTACAACAATTCCATTACCCAAAAATCTTCCATATGATTCGAATAGGCAATTTCGTCTTGAATGGTTTTTACATAAGAGAAACCAGATTTTTGATAAGCACGGATGGCTCTTTGATTCCATGCGGCAACTCTTAGTAGTATTTTCCGGTATGTCCTGTGAACTCACGCAGTTCTCTTACGCACTGTTTTACGAACATACTTCCGTTGCCTTTGCCGCAAAACTGTGGAGCCATTGACCAACCAACCCATAAGTCTGTGCCATCAAGCTGGCAGGTCACTTGTCCCAAAATTGTTTCGCCGTCAACTAAGCAAAACTGTTCTGTTCCCCATGTGGAATCATCAAAAAGATACCCATTTGGATGATTGGTGAAGTTATAAGCATCATATGGCTTTTCATATTCCCAGCGAG
>CALYBL010000025.1 GCA_944412495.1 uncultured Clostridia bacterium
ACATCGGCAGAAAGCCATTCTTAAAGGAAAAAACGGCATAGCCACAAGGCTATACCGCATTCACACAACAATATTTCATTGAGATACAAAAGCCCTTGGGGCACCTTCCTTACGGAGGGTGCCCCAACGCAGCCTTTTTTAATGCTTACTTTGCTTATTCTTTTTGCTTTTTATTTCATTCTTCTTTTTTTCAATATACTTCTTCCACTCTTCCCTGATGCTCTTTAAAGCGTCGTTATACCTGGTAGACTGAAATTTCGGAAAGCTGCGCAAAATTCTTCTTTCGTGGAGACTCAGCCTTGGCTCAGCTTTATTTATGCCCTCTGCATGTTTGGAATTTTTGATGGCATCAGCAGAGGAGTGAAGCTTATTTTTAATATCTTCTCTGCGTGATTCCATATGCATCCGACAATCGGACACTGCCCGCTGCGCACGCATATGAATTTCAGCGAGCTTTTCGTTAAACCTGTTGATGCTGAGAACTGTAAGCACAATATCAATTACGAAGACGGCAGCAAACGCAGATGCCAGAATTATAATTATATTCGGATGAATACATCCGGTAAGAGAAACAACCCACGGATGGATTATTTTTATGAGCAAAACTATCATTGTTCCGAATACAGCACTGCCCAGCAGACATATTCTTCCGTTAAGATTAAACCGCCTGCTGCTGTAATCCCACCATCTCGCCGAAAAAAGCTTTTCCATGGCCCACGATGTAAAATATTCTATTACCGACGTTACAACCATGCCCGCAAAGAAAAGGCCCAAGATATTATCTATGTCTGAAAACAGCAAAATGCAGCAAACAGCTCCGGCCCCGTATATCGGACAATAGGGACCGTTTAAGAAGCCGCGCTTTACAAGCTTTTTGGCAGCTATTGAGCATATAACCGTTTCATAAAGCCATCCGGCTATACTGTAAATCGCAAACCAAACTATGTAGCTGCTTATTTCTGTCAGTAGAGACAAATCGGCACTTCCCTTATCTCCGCAATTTGACTGCGCAAGGCATCGAATCAAGCCGCACGATTCATTTGCTTATGCAGAGGGGTATACCAAGCTAAAAAACGTTTAAGAGAGCGCGGCCTTTATCATAACCGCACACTCCACGCGCTTTTTCTCCAGCGCGCAGGATATTTCGTGAGGCTTTCTTATGTCGCCCATATACTGCACATTGTTCGCACTGCACCCGCCGGAGCAGTAGAATTTTGCCCAGCAGTCAGAGCACTTCTCCTTTGACAGCACATGATTCGCGGCAAAAAGCTGCTTTTTGTCATTGTCAAAGCTGCCGTCTTCAAGGGAGCCCATTTTCCACTCCTCCATGCCGACGAACTGGTGGCACGGGTATATGTCGCCTTCGGGGGTAACTGCGACGTACTCATTGCCGCAGCCGCAGCCCTTGAGTCGCTTGATTATGCAGGGCCCGCCGTCAAGGTCTATGTTGAAATGGAAAAAGTTTATTCTTTCTCCCTTTTGCTTCATCTCTATTATTATTTTCGCCAGCTTTTCGTATTCCTCGCAGATTGCCGGAATATCCTCCTCACGCAGCGAATAATCAAGCTCGGGCGAGGTCACCACCGGCTCGACAGATATCTGGTCAAAGCCGCAGCTCCACAGATGCAGCACGTCCTCGGAAAAATCAAGATTTTCGCGGGTAAAGGTGCCCCTAACATAATAATCTCCCACGCGCTTTGACACAAGCTTTTTGTATTTGTCGATAATCAAATCATAGCTGCCCCTGCCGCCTGCAGTTTTGCGGAAGCGGTCGTTTATCTCCGGCCGGCCGTCTATTGAGAGTACTATGTTAGACATCTGTCCGTTTATGTAATCGATTATATCGTCGTTTAGCAGCACACCGTTCGTGGTTATGGTAAAGCGGAAATTTTTATTGTGCTCCTTTTCAAGGCTTCTGGCGTATTCGACTATTTCCTTAACGACTCCGAAGTTCATAAGCGGCTCGCCGCCGAAAAAATCCACCTCAAGGTTGCGGCGGTTTGCCGATTTTTCTATAAGAAAATCGATAGCCTTTTTCCCTATCCGGGCGCTCATAAGACAACGGCCGTGCCCGAAGTCGCCCTTGGCGGCAAAGCAGTAGTCGCAGACGAGATTGCAGTCGTGTGCTATGTGCAGGCACATAGATTTTATCGGCGAGCTTATGGCCTTGGCGGCAAAGCCGGCGTAATAGTCCTCGGAAAACAGCGCACCGGACTGAACAAGCTGGGCTATCTCCCCTGCCGCTTCGTCCATTTGTGCCTCTGTATATTTCCCGGCGTATTTTCTGCGCTGCTCCTCCATATCCGGCATCGAGACGCCGCCGTCATCCCCTACCATATCAAAGGTTACGTCGTCGGTGACGTGGACAGCGCCGCTGTTTACGTCCATTATTATGTTGTATCCGTTAAGTCTATACTTGTGTATCATTTAACTTATCCCCAAAATGCTTTTATAGTAAGCCGTTCTTTATGCGGCATGGCAGCTTTCTCTTACATACAAGATACGGCCATGCGGCCCGTATACGTCAGTAAATTTCACGGCAGTATGTCAGCTGTGAAATTTAACGGTGTTGTCTTAAAAATATACAGCAAAATAAAGATAAGGCATTACTGCCTTATCTTTAACAGCTATAATTCGAAATTATTTCTCACAGGTCTGATTGGCAACCGTGCATGATGTCTTGCAGGCCGACTGGCAGGACGCCTGGCATTCGCCGCAGCCGCCCTTTTCCGCAGACTTTTTAAGGCTTGCTGTGTTAAGAGTCTTAATGTGCTTCATATGCTTTAAACCTCATTTCGTTTTGATGTAAATCTATCCGCAGGGTACAAATCAGCCGGCTCACAAAGCATCAGCCTTTGTACTTTAACGGACAAACAAAATCTCTTTTATTCATTATAACATATTTGCCGCAAATAGCAACGCTTTTTTATCAGACTCCGCTCGGCCCATAAAGCATACATCTATCAGCGCGGCGCAAGGCACAGCAGAACGATATAAGCTTCTCTCTGCTAAAAAAGTTGCGGCAAAGCAGCGACACACGGCGCTCAGCATGCACATCGCCGATATCCGCACAAAGGCCGATAGCACACCCGTGTCAATATTATTCACACATCAGAAGCGGTAATATTGCGCCAAAGACTTTTTCTAAGGCAGAAATGAACTTAAATTTATTTACCGCTCGCCGAACACGCGCGGTACCGTTAAATTTTTTTCCTGCGGCCGCGCATATTGACGGCTATTATACCGCCGACCGCCGCTGCAAGCAGCATAAGCACCAGCCTGAGCAGCACACTCACAGAGAGCGCCGCACCGGTAATTATAAGGGACGCTATAAATATCACAATAAAGAGTACGGCACCGGCTGCCGCGCCGATTATCGCGCCGCGCCTTTTATAAAGCTTTGCGGCGGCAAAGCCGGCGACAAGTGCGCCTATGCCGGCCGCCGTCGACGACATCGCCGATATCGCCGTGGTCGGTATGTCCTTCACAGACAAAAGCAGCGCCATGGCGCACAATACTATAAAGGTAGCCACGGCGCCTATAAGCGTAGCTATCGCCATTTTCTTCACTAAGTCCAGCGCAGGTGAAGCGGTCACGTTCTTAGGCTTCATACAATCACTCCCGAATACTTATATTTATTAATATTCAGTTTGGAAAAGCCTTATGACCACAGCGGCGATAAAATTTATTCGCTTATTCGTCATGCAGCGTCAGATTCGTCTGAATAGACCATTTCGCTATGCGTATCTTGTTCCTGTCGGCGCCCGATTCCATTATAAAGGAATCGTCGTCCTTTTTGGAAACTATGCGTCCGTAAAGGCCGCCTATCGTGATTATCTCGTCGCCTACCTGAACACTGTCGCGCATCTTCTGCTCTTCCTTGGTCTTTTTGCGCTGCGGACGTATGAGTATAAAATAGATAAGCGCCGCAAAGCCGACGATATAAACTATCATTATAAGTATCGAGGTCCATCCTCCGCCGCCAGTAGCTCCGGATGTCGTACCGGACGCTGTCTCGGCCGTGGCGTCCAGCATATTAAACAAATTGCGCATTAAATCATTCCTTTATTTATATTATAACCTTGATTTAATATTATACATTGCGGCAGGATTTATTTCAATGCTTTATTTTTAAATTCTCACATCTATAACGCCTATCTGCCGGCGCTTGAACTCGTCAAAGCTGCCGTCATCCAGCGCGGCGCGTATTTTTTCCATGAGCGTGTTGTAAAAATAGAGATTGTGCATCACGAGCAGGCGCATGCCTAACATTTCTCCGCATTTCATGAGATGCCGCAGGTAGGCCCTGCTGTGATTTCGGCAGGTAGGGCAATCGCAGCTTTCATCCAGCGGAGATGTGTCATGCTCGTATTTTGCGTTGTTTATGTTTATTATCCCCTGCCATGTAAAGGCGTGGCCGTGGCGCGCGTTGCGGCTGGGCATAACGCAGTCGAAGAGGTCGACGCCTCGCTCCACCGCCTCCAATATATTAGCCGGCGTACCGACGCCCATGAGATATCTCGGCCTGTCATCCGGCATAAACGGTTCTATCGCCTCTATGACGGCATACATCTCCTCCGCCGGCTCGCCCACCGCAAGCCCGCCTATGGCATAGCCCGGCAGGTCAAGCTCGGCTATCCTTTTCATGTGCTCGCAGCGTATATCTATATATGTTGACCCTTGATTTATGCCGAAAAGCAGCTGATGCCTGTTTATAGTATCCTCCCGCGAGTTGAGGCGGTTCATTTCGTCGCGGCAGCGGTACAGCCACCTGACCGTGCGGTCGCAGGACGCTTTTGTATACCCGTATTCCGCCGGATTTTCTATGCACTCGTCAAACGCCATCGCAATAGTAGAGCCGAGGTTTGACTGTATCTGCATACTCTCCTCCGGCCCCATGAATATCTCTCTGCCGTCAACATGAGACTTGAAGGTCACGCCCCGCTCCTTTATCTGGCGCAGCTTGGCGAGCGAAAACACCTGAAAGCCGCCGGAATCCGTGAGTATGGGGCCGGACCAGCCCGTCATTTTATGCAGGCCGCCTATCCGTCTGACGGTATCGTCGCCCGGCCGCACATGCAGATGATATGTATTGCACAGCATAACCTGACACTTTAACGCCTTAAGGTCGAACGCCGACACCGCGCCCTTTATCGCCGCCGCAGTGGCAACGTTCATAAATGCAGGCGTCTGAATGTCACCGTGCACCGTGCTGAAAATGCCGCGCCGGGCGCTGCCCTGCTTTTTCAGTAAAGTAAACATATTTCCTCCGTTTTATCACTGCGGCTGTAAATGGAATCGCCGCTTATAGATATCGTGCTTCACCGCGGCCTTATTCGGACGCGGCGATACAGCAGTCAAATATATAAATTTAAAGGCATCGCTGCTGAAACATCAAAAATATACAGCATGTCCGCGGCGGACGGCGGCATATTTCGCATAGCCTATGCATCCATATTATTTGCCTGACGGCATGACGCCGTGAGCTTACATTGATTCGCTGTATGTGTATCCGTTTGCAGGCAAATGCAGCGATGCAGGAAAATACTTCCTTCAAGCCGCGAAAGTAATTTATGTGAGCCTTAGCGGATATCATAAAACTGTGCGCCAGCCGCCGGTATTATATGCCGCACTGTTGCAGACCGGTATTATCGTCCGGGCGGCTAATAAATGAGTTGAGTCTATTCCCCAACGGCAGCGCGATGAGCGTCAGAAGCTTTTACTGCTCCTTGCCGTGCAAATTCGCTTTGCTTTATCGGCAGATAAGCAGCGCATTGCCGTAAGACGGCAATCACTCCGAGAGTGCCTCAGTTTGATTTTGATTATAACATTGCCGCAGCACGCAAGTCAACCGATAATACCTCACTCATAAACGAGCAGATATTTTGCCCGGCTTAATTGGCGTTATTATCTTTGGGGTTATAACACAGCTAAAAAGAAATAACCGCCCACAGTAACTGTAAGCGGCGTTTCTGCAAGCTAAAAACTTGAATATAAAATGACCGCCGCCGGTAATGGCAGCCGCCCTTTGATTGCATTATACACATAAAAAGGGAAATGTCAACGTACGAAAGGCGTGTACAGTGCTGATATTTTGCGGCTCAGAAAACGGGAAAATCATATTGTATAAAAAAGGTGTTTAAATCAATACAAATTCGGTTAATATTTTTTGCAATGCTGCTTGTTGCGGATACAAATCAGTGATATAATAAATGCAGGAAAAGGGCGCTTGCACCGTTTCCAGAATATTAAAAATTAAGGAGCTGTTATTATGATTAACGAAAAAGTAGCACAGTTGCTCAATACTCAAATCAATAAAGAATTCTATTCCGCTTATCTTTATCTCAGCTTTGCAAATTATTTTGAGGACAGGGGCCTTGACGGCTTTGCGAACTGGTACAATATACAGGCTCAGGAGGAGCGCGATCACGCCCTGCTTTTCCTGCAGTACATGCAGAACAATGACCTCAAGGTAACGTTTGACGCAATAGAAAAACCGTCGGCGTCGTTTGACAGCGACATGGGCGTGCTCAAGGCAGGGCTCGCACACGAAAGATATGTGACGGGACTTATAAACACCATATACAAGGCTGCCGCTGAGGATAACGATTATCGTACAGTACAGTTCCTTGACTGGTTTGTGAAGGAGCAGGGTGAAGAGGAAACCAATGCCAATGACCTTATCAAAAAAATGGAGGTATTCGGCTCCGACGCAAAGGGACTTTACATGCTCAATCAGGAGCTTGGCGGACGTACATACTCGGCACCGTCTCTCACCCTTTAATTCGCCGGCAGAGCGAAGCTCTCCGGCGGGCAGAAGCAGCGCATAAGCATCGCAAGGATATCCCTTAAAAATCCGCAGATACTCATTTTGGATGAAATCATCTCGGCGCTGGACACAGTGACGGAGATGAAAGATACAGGAGTCATTCGATTAGCTGGCCAAGGGCAGAACTATGCTCGTCATAGCGCACAGCCTGTCGACGATAAAGAATGCCGACGAGATAATCGTAATAGACGAGGACGGCATCAGGGAGCGCGGCACGCACGATGAGCTATGAAGGCCGGCGGCGAGTATGCAAAGTATTAAGGCACGCAGTTCCGGCAGTGATTTTTGTGTATATGTTCAGCTTAACATATATTTTTAAATCTAAAAATTTTATTTTCAGAGGTACATTATGCAGTATTATGTTACAAACGAAAAGAAAAAATTTGAGCCCAAAACAGCCGAGCTTCATGACCACACAAACAATATGAGGGTTATAAAGATATATCCCGACATAAAGCGTCAGGAAATATTGGGATTTGGCGGCGCATTTACCGAGGCATCGGCATATGTATGGAGCCGCATGAGCAAGCAGCAGCAGGAAAAAATACTTGAGCTGTATTTTGGAGAAAGCGGCAACAAATACAACTTCTGCCGCTGCCATATACAGAGCTGCGACTTCTCTCTCGGCAACCGCGCGTATGTTGAGCCTGGCGACAGCGGGCTTAAGACCTTCTCGATAGACGGCGACAAAAAATATATCATTCCCTTTGTAAAGGCCGCTCTCGGAAAGAATCCGGAAATGGAGCTCATGGCCTCGCCGTGGAGCCCGCCGGCATTTATGAAGGACACAAACAACATGAACACCGGCAGCCTGCTCAAGGAATACTATTCCGCTTGGGCAAGGATGATGGTAAAATATGTCGAAGCTTATAAAGCAGAGGGTATAAATATCACACGCATGACCGTCCAAAACGAGCCCGAGGCTACACACAATCATTGGGATTCGTGCCATTATACGGCAGAGCAGGAGGCGGATTTCGCCGTGAATTACCTGCGCCGCGAGCTTGACGCCGCAGGATTTAGCGATATGAAGATACTCATATGGGACCACAATAAGGACAGGATAATAGACCGCTGTAAAGCCATCTTCGCACTGCCCGGAGCGTATGATGCAGTAGACGGTATAGGCTTTCACTGGTATACCGGCGACCATTTCGAATCAGTGCAGTATGCGAGCGAAAAATATGCCGGCAAGGAGCTTATTTTCACCGAAGGATGTGTGGAATATTCTCAGGGACAGACAACGGCAATAGAAAACGCCGAGCGCTATGCCCATGACATGATAGGCAATCTAAACGCCGGCATGAACGGCTTTATCGACTGGAATCTTCTGCTCGATGCCCAGGGCGGACCCAACCATGCGGGAAATTTCTGTGATGCGCCTATAATGTGCGATGACAGCAAGGACACGTTAGACGTAAAGCTTTCTTATAGCTACATAGGCCATTTCAGCCGCTTTATAAAAAAGGGTGCATACAGAGTGCTTGCCTCCTCCTTTGGCAAAGGGCTGGAAAGCGTGGCGTTTGAGAACACGGACAAGAGCATAGCCGTCGTTGTTCTCAACACGACAGATGAGAACAAAACCTTTGAGATTCAGATAGGCAGCAAGGGCTGCGACATCACGCTGGAGGCACGCTCAATAATGACTGCCTGCCTCTGATTTGGGAAAGCTTTGGCATCGCTCAGCACGGCATGACTGATCAATAAATCTGAAAAGTACCATTTGCGGTGCGGTATTCGGCCTGAAGCCTGCATATAAAGCTTTTTGCCAAAGCGTGATATAATTCGTGTTTCTGCAATATGTATAAATATTTAAAAATCCCCCGGTCTAACCGAGGGATTTTTTCTGTCAATAACAATGCCGTATATTATCGGCATATAATATTAATGTGCCTGATACTGACTAACTAACGGCTGTACGCCGGACATGCAAACGAAGGGGTACCGCATAATGAGCAGCAATTACAGCTATTATTGCAAGGATTCAGGCTGCTGCCCAAGCAGCAGGAGGAGCTGTTTGCCGAACAAGGGCATGTGCAGCAATTTCCGGAAACGCCGCTGCATGAGGAGCAGTCACAGCATGTGCATGACGCGGAAGCATCACAGCACTGACAGTCGCAACGCTGGCAATCGCAGAACGGCGCACAGCAGGACGAACAGCTGCAGCCAAAATTACCTACCTGACAACACATAAGTTAACACCTCCTCCCTGCTTGTCTACATTACCCATGATATGCAGCGAGGAAAAAAGTGCTACAGTAAATTTTGCTTTTATTATTTTTATGTGTTATAATATTTCTGCGAGTAAGCTGGACAGACGCGGCATATTTTACTGCTGAGGAAAGTCCGAGCTCCACAGGGCAGGATAACGGCTAACAGCCGCCGAGGGCGACCTTAGGGAAAGTGCAACAGAAATATACCGCCGCTTATGCGGTAAGGATGGAAAGGCGAGGTAAGAGCTCACCGGTGCGCAGGAAACTGCGCAGCCATGTAAACCCTATCCGGAGCAACACCGACAAGGGACTGTACGCTTGCCCGGCGTGTCTCTGAAAGCGTGGCTTAAGCCGTGCGGCAACGTACGGCTCAGACAGATGTTTGTCGTTTTATACGAAGGTGCATCTTTGTGTAATTCACAGAACTCGGCTTACAGGCTTAGTCGCATTTATGCACACAGCATCGGATGTTCCGGTGCTTTTTCTTTTGCAGTTTTTGGGATACACAAGCGAGCTTATAGCCTCTTTGCTGATTTCGTCGCCACGCTTATACTCATAATTATATATCTCAGCTCTGTTACCAATCTGAGTTTATGTATTTTATTCGGATTGTATTCTCTTGTTGATATATCAGTTAACATGTAAAATTTCAAGTCGGTAAGCTCCTGGCTTTAAAAAATAGATTATTTCTTCCTTATCTTTGTATTTTTCTCCTACTTTTACAGAAGTAGTATAAGCTGTTCCGTCAGCTATTACATAATTATCCGCATCATAAAGCTTATAACCGATTTTACAGCTGGAACTTTGCCCGCTTCCTTGTGAATCATAGGTTTTTTCTCCTGAAAAATATATCAACAAATTAACTTCGCCATTATAGGTTTCCTCGAATTTATAACTAATATCAGTAACCCTTGTAGTGCTGTAAATACTTCCAGAGTAGGAATAGTAATTAATTGTTTTAGGACAGGAAGGGACAGATAGACTGCTTTTTGCTGCAATGTCTTCTTTTACGGTGATTTTACAGTCGGCCGTTTTTCCGTTTTCACTCTTAACTGTAATTTTTGCTTCTCCCGCGGAAATACCGGTCACAACACCAGATTGATCAACTGTGGCGACACTGGAATCCGAACTAGACCAAGTCACTTTTTTATTGGTAGCATTGTCGGGATATATACTATATGTTAAAGATATCTGGTTTCCGATATAAATTGTTTCGCTATATTGATCAAGTGATAGATAATAGACTTCAATTGTTTCTTCATAATTAGGATTAGAAGCACCACAACGAACACAGTATTTCCCGGAATAGCTGTGGCCTAATGCTTTTCCGGTTGTTTGATTACAGAGAATACAGGTCCTTGGTTCTGTGCAGGTTGCGTCTTGCCAGATATGGGAGCATTGAGGCTGTGAACTTGTAGTCGGTGCTTCGGCCACAGTGGTTGTAGCAGAAGACTCAGTTGTTGCTGATTCAATACGCCTGCTGGATGTCGAAGATGATACGGATTTGCTGGTCGTTGTCCTTCTGCTGGACGTCGAAGATGATACGGGATTGCTGGCCGCTGTCTGTTCTGTATTTCCACCGCACCCGCTCAATACACATAAGCATATTAACATGCAGATAATGCTTTTTATTTTCATATCCAGTTTACCCCCTTATTTTGTTGTTTTTTATAATGCTAAGAAGAAAATCGCACAAATTACTATAATGGCGATAATAAACCAGATTATAGACATTGCGCATGAACAGCTGATCATACTTGAGGATAAGTCTTTTTGTCCCGCAAACGGAGTGATAGAAACGAGCAGGCCAAGTATAATACCTATAATAGGCGAAAAAATACATATGAAATATAAAATAAATCTAACATAAGAGTTGCTTAGAGAACCATAATATTCTTCTGAGGCATGAGATTTATATGTTGGTATTTGCGCCGGCGATTTTATCGATTTCTGCGATGCGCTTACTGTGAGCTTATGACCACACCCGTCGCAGAATTGATTTAAGCCTTTATTTTCCTTACCGCAATTCGGACATTTTGTTATAATTTATTTACTCCTTGATTTTTCTACTTTGTAGTGGCAAATCCGCAATACAACTTTATTGACATTATATCAAATATTTTTAAAAAAATCAACATAATAATCGTAAATATAGTTATTTATATCTTTGGTTTTATAGTTATAATTATCAAAATCAACTAAATATAATAGTGATGAATATAGATTATAAAGTTATAGTCAGCAGAATAAAGGCTAAGCGCAAAGCCGCCGGAAAAACGCAGGAACAGCTTGCTGAAAAGCTTTCTGTTACTGTGGGTTATGTCAGTCAATTAGAGCGAGGTGTCACTAAAATAAGCTTAGATACACTTTCGGAAATCTGTTATATTTTAAATTGCGATATGTCTTTTTTCATTACCGGAGCGGCCACAGGAGAAGCCTCATATTTGCAGGACGAATTGATAGAAAAATATGCTTCTCTTACCCAAACACAAAAGAGGCTCATATTAGACTTTATAGATGTTCTTATCAAAAACAGCTAATGTCAACAGCAAAAGATAAGACTGATTGATGGGTCAATCTTATTTTATTCTTGTCCTTTTAGGTCTGATGTTTATTTGTCTTGTTTCACTGGCCCACCCGCAAACGGGTCTGTGAACTCTTTAAGGCTGATTTGATCGCTCATTATATCTTCTTGCAACTGATTCTGTATGTACTCTTTGATTGCCCCTTCGTACTTCCTAACTGTGTCCACATAATACCCTCTGCACCAAAAATGTCGGTTCCCATATTTGTATTTTAAATTTGCATGTCGGTCGAATATCATTAGACTGCTTTTACTTTTCAAGTGTCCCATGTACTGCGCCACACTCATATGCGATGGTATCTCTACCAGCATGTGTATATGGTCTGGGCATGCCTCTGCTTCGATGATTTCCACGCCTTTTTGATCGCATAATTTTCGGAGTATCTGTCCTATGTCTTTCTTGATCTGTCCATATATTGCTAGCCGTCTGTATTTCGGCGCAAATGCGACAGTATCCTCAATCACACAGAGGTGTATCATTTCGCCAAAGGAAAATTGATACTGCATTTACGGTATGATTTTGAGAATAGTGATAACTGTGATACCATAGGCAAGACTTTAAGATATTACCGATTACATCGAGGCCATTCCACCCGTGAGTTAGCCAAAAAGATCGGCGTTGTTCCTGCTACAATTACTCTTTACGAAAACGACAAACATCCCATAAAGTATAAAACCGCTATTTTACTCGCCGAAGTGCTTGGTATTGACCGCAAGCTGTTGTTTGACGAGTATACTTCCTTTGTGGATTATCCGTGTAATGTGCTTCTGCGAGAGGTGCGGAAACGGTTATCACTTATTCAATCGCAAATGGCACAGAAAATCGGTGTTGCTCAAAGCACTTATTCTGCTTGGGAAAGAGCCGCCCGAACACCACGAAGGCAGGAATATGAAAAGATAATTCCACTGATAAAAAGCCAATGTCCATAGATAAAGAGCAATCCGAGAAGAATAGTAAAAGTTTTCTCGGATTTCTTTCTTTCAATCGGTACATTCGACTATAAACTTTCTGTTAGTACAATTAAGGCAGAAGCTCAAAGGAGATCGCAATATGCGGGACAAAAAGTATTACATAGCACTTGATGATTCTGAACGCAGCTTGCTCATCAACGGTCTGAACGACTTAAGGAACAACCTTATTTCGGAGGGCAGATACACAGACGCGGTTGACGGGGTGCTGCTTAAAATCATCAACGCACCAATCAGGAAGTTCAAAGTAATTTGCAAGGAGGAATAAGACCTATGAAGAAATCAGTATTCGAGCAGATAGGCGGTACATACGAACAGCAGGGGGATTATATGATACCCTGTCTTGTCCTACCGCCCCAAGAAAAACAGATTATCGAGATATGGGGACAACGACACTTGCGATATCTCAGACAGTACCGCAAGATACTTTATACCAACCTGCTGACAAGCGGAAAGTTACACAGCTATCTTACCGAACTTAACAAGCAGGCAGAGGAAATGTTTTTCCGGCTGGTAAAGCAGATGACAGAGTGTGAGGGTGTAACGGAGCAGCTAAAGGCGGAAAGTCAAATGGAATGGGTTCGACGGATGAATTGTATTCGCAACATGGCGGCTGAAATTGTTAAAAATGATTTGATTTTTATTTAAGCCTTGTATGGACTACAGAAAGGAAACGAACCGCGGCGTATTCGGACTGGACGAATATTCCGAAAATCTTGTGTTTGCTTACTATGGAGCCAATTCCACACTGCTTTACCGTCAGTGGATTGCGGACGGGAAGAAGCTCCGTCTGGAGGAACTGATTGATATGGCCACAAGGCTTATCTGCAGCGGAATGTCCAGTATAGTTCCAAATGAATAGAATTTGCGCGTAAGTTTATAAACTGTTTAAGAATGATTTAATGGTTTTTTAGGATGGCATGGCATAATATGAGCAGCAAAACATTAAGGAGATGCTATGCAATGACATTATCTTTTCATCCCGATGCCGAAGCCGGCTTAAGCCTTGAGCAGGTATCCCAAAAACGGGCGCAGGGACGCGTGAATACCATGCCGGACAAGGCCACGAAATCTACAGGGCAAATTCTTAAGGATAATATCTGTACGCTTTTTAACCTTTTTAATCTGCTGATTGCCGCCGCTCTTGCTCTTGTGGGAGCGTGGTCGAATATGCTGTTCATTCTGATAATTGCCCTCAATACCCTGATAGGCATTATACAGGAGCTTCATGCAAAGAAATTGGTAGATAAGCTTTCGCTTTTATCAATGCCAACGGCCAAGGCTGTACGCGGCGGAGCTGTATTAGAAATACCTGTTCAGGAATTGGTTGAAGAGGATGTGATAGAGCTGGACTCCGGCCGTCAGGTGTGCTCAGACTCTATAATTCTGACGGGAGAGGTTGAGGTGAATGAATCGCTTCTGACCGGAGAAGCCGATCCCGTTCCGAAATCTGCCGGCGACCAGCTGCTTTCGGGAAGCTTTATTGTCAGCGGAAGATGCCGTGCCTGTGTGGAGCATGTCGGAATGGAAAATTATGCTTCAAAAATTGCCGATGAGGCGAAAAAAATGCGCCGAGTGAATTCCGAGCTGCTTTCCTCCATGCGCAGGGTGACTCGTTTTACTGGATATCTTATACCTCCTCTCGGAATCCTAATGCTTCTTGAGGCTCTTTTCCTGCGCGGCGATACAATTAACAGTGCCGTGGTTGCCACAGCCGCCGGGCTTCTCGGTATGCTGCCGAAGGGGCTGGTTTTGCTCATCAGCATAAGCCTTGCTGCAGGAATCATCGCGCTGTCAAAGAAAAAAGTGCTTGTACAGGAGCTGTTTGCACTGGAAACGCTTGCTCACGTGGATACTCTGTGCCTTGACAAAACCGGCACGCTGACCCAAGGAGCTATGCAGGTTGAAGAAGTACGACTGACTGATGCAGGACGCTCCATGCCTTTTGATGAAATTATGAGCTCTTTTTTAAAGTCATCGGATGACTGCAATGCCACATTTCAGGCTCTGCAATCCTATTTCGGAACTAATGGGAGCCTTGTGCCAATAAGAAAAATAGCATTTTCTTCTGAGCGGAAATGGAGTGCCGCCGAATTTCAGGACTTCATCTTCGTGGTTGGAGCGCCTGAGCGTATTGCGGGTAAAGAAGAGCTTGAGCTTCTCAAAAATGATTTTTCCACAGGAAAACGCATTGTTTTGGCAGGCATTGCCGACGGAGAGGTCATGCCGGACAAGCCGCTGCCGGAAATGCGCGTGCTTGGCGTTATTGCTCTCTTTGACCCTATTCGTCCGGACGTGGAAAAGACGCTTGACTATTTTCGGCGAGAGGGCGTTAGCCTCAAGCTTATCTCCGGAGATAATCCAGAGACGGCTGCTGCATTGGCGGCCAAGGCCGGATTCCATAATTCAGAGCGGTATATCGATATGAGCAATGTGACAAGTGAAGCCGATATTGAAAGAACAGCCGCCGAATACTCCGTTTTCGGCAGGGTTTCTCCTTTGCAGAAAAAGCAGTTGGTGCAGGCACTGCGAAATCAGGGTCACTGCGTAGCCATGACGGGTGACGGCGTAAATGACCTGCTGGCACTTAAAGAGGCCGACTGCAGCATTGCAGTTGCCTCCGGCAGTGACGCCGCAAGGCAGGTATCACAGGTAGTGCTGCTGAATTCGGATTTCTCCGCTTTGCCGGACGTTCTAAGGCAGGGCCGGCGGGTGGTTAACAACATCACACGCGTTGCCGGAGTATTCTTTGTGAAAACCATTTACTCGATTTTGCTTTCTATAGTTTGTATTTTACTGAATATCCCATTTCCCTTTCTGCCGATTCAAATTACATTGATAGATTTGATAATTGAGGGGTATCCGGCCTTCTTTATGTCGTTTGAGCCGAACGGAAAAAAAATTAAAGAAAGTTTTCTGCCGGCAGTAATGAAGCGGGCACTGCCAAATGCGGCTTCAATTCTGATTTGCTTCATTCTGCTGCTCCTCCTGTCTTTGCCGCTTCGCATTCCGGCCGAACAAGCGTCCGTTCTTCTTTATCTGTTAGTTGGAACGGTAGGGATACAAGCAGTATTCAAGGCAAGCTGGCCGTTTAATAAGCTTAGGCTTTTCCTGTGTGTTACAATGACGGCCGGATTCTTTGCGGCGGTATTTCTTTTTCATGGTATTCTTCATGCAGCACTTCCGACAGCGCCGACGCTGCTGCTGTTTATCAGCCTTGCTCTGCTGAGCTTCCTCATTGAACGCGCCGGAACGGCCGTTATCAAGCATATTGCCAAGAGGCATAAGGAGCAGCATATCAATAAAGCGATGAACGCCAAGGGAGGCAATGGAAGTCATATGTGAGACATAGCACATCTGACAAAAGGGGGATTTTTCGGCGGTGACAATTAAAAAGAGGCTCTTTGTTTCTAATATTCTTATGATTGTGATACCGGCATTTCTTGCCGTGCTTACACTTGCGGCCGGCCTGTTTATTTTCTTTTCTGCCGCTTTGCCGGATTCAGGCTATCGGCTGCTTAGCCGGCATGAGCTTGAGGAAACGCGCAGTGATATGGCGGCCGAGGCCGTAAGCTGGCTCTCTGAGCAGGATGCTGATAAAAAAGAAGGCATAGCTGCCCGGCTCAATCGGGCCGCAGAGCAAAATCAAATTTTTCTAATAATAGAGCAAAACGGGTCGGAGGTCGGGCGATTCGGCCGCGAAACAGCTGCAAATCAGGAACAGCTCATCAGAGCTTTAGAGGAAATGAATAACGCCGGCACAATATCAGACGGAAATACTGATTTATATGGAGAGCAAATTACGGTCAACGGCGGTGTATATCAGCTAAAGCTGTTTAATCCGGTCGTTTCTGTAGAGGGCCAAAAATTTAAAGCAATGGCGGCAGTTTTCGCCCTTTTTCTTGTTGTGGTTGTACTGTTTATCGTA
Organism: uncultured Clostridia bacterium; assembly: GCA_944412495.1. Taxonomy (GTDB): domain Bacteria; phylum Bacillota; class Clostridia; order Oscillospirales; family Acutalibacteraceae; genus Timburyella. The sequence continues at coordinate 16,524 of CALYBL010000025.1, forward strand.
TTTTTGACAAACCGCTTCTTAACCCGATTTGTGTTCAGAAACATATCAAATCCAATAAAAATACTTACTGAGGGTGTTCGGCAGATACATGACGGCAATCTGTCCTATAGGATTTCCTATTCAAGCAGAGATGAATTTTTGCCGGTCTGTGAAGCCTTTAACGATATGGCCGAGCGTCTTGGAAGATACGCAGAGCAGTCGCAAAAGGGAGAAGAAAGCCGAAAAGAGCTGCTGGCAGGCATTTCTCATGATATTCGTTCACCGCTTACCTCCATTCGTGCTTATGTAGAGGGATTACTTGACGGCGTTGCGGACACGCCTGAGAAGCAAAAGGCTTATTTGGCCACTATTCATAAAAAGACGATTGAAATTGACCAAATGGTGAAAAAGCTGTTTCTGTTTTCAAAAATGGACATGGGAGAATATCCATATTTGCCAGAAAGGCTGAATGCTTCAAGGGAAATAACAGACTTCATCATTGCATCCGAGGATGAATATCGAAGGCAGGGGCTGAAAATCGTTATCAATTCCCTTCCCCAAAACGCCTTTATTGATGCCGACCAGGCCTATTTCCGCAGCATACTGATGAATCTGCTTGACAACAGTGCAAAATACAGGCAAAATGAAACAGGAACAGTCACTATTACAGGAATGAGCACAGGGCATGACCTCATTCTCTATATTGATGATGACGGGCCCGGTGTGCCGGAGGAGGCACTCCCCAAATTATTCGATGTATTTTACCGCAGCGATCCGTCAAGAAAAAGTCCGAATCAGGGCAGCGGGCTTGGACTTGCTATAGTGTCAAAAAGCATTGAGAGGATGAACGGCTCCGTCCGTGCTGAAAATCTGCCAAACGGCGGACTGCGCATTACGCTCAGAATCCCGCTGTCGGAAAGAACACAGGAAAAATGAAACGAATTCTGATTATAGAGGATGACGATGCAATTGCCGCCATAGAGCGTGACTATCTCGTTCTAAGTGAATTTGAGGTGGATATTGCCGCCAGCGGAAACGAAGGCATTTCCATGGGCCGCAGCGGCGGGTATGATTTAATTCTGCTCGATTTGATGCTTCCCGGAATTGATGGCTTTACGGTCTGCCGGGCTCTGCGCGAGACGCTGGATATTCCTATTCTTATGGTAACAGCGCGGCAGGAGGAGATAGACAAGATAAGAGGTCTTGGATTAGGCGCAGACGACTATATTACAAAGCCGTTTTCCCCAAATGTTTTGGTGGCGAAAATCAAGGCTAATCTCGCTCAGTATGACCGTCTTAAGGGGACGGGCAATTCGGGCAAATCGCAGATTCAGATAGGAAACATAATTATAAATGAAACCTCCAGAAGAGTTTTTGTAGACGGGCTGGAGGTGGAGCTGAAAAACAAGGAATATGAACTTTTACTGTTTTTAATGTCGAATGCCGATGTTGTCTTTAGTAAGGAAGCCTTATATGAGCGAATATGGGGCTATGATTCCATTGGCGATAATGCGACCGTAGCCGTTCATATTAATAGACTGCGCGAAAAAATAGAAAAAGACCCCTCCAAGCCCCGTTATATTCAGACGGTATGGGGTGTCGGTTACCGCTTTAAGCCATAAGGGAGTGTAAGGAAAACATGCTTTGGCCGCTTTTTGCCTTAGGCTCCGCGTTCTTTGCCGGAGTCACTGCAATACTTGCCAAGATAGGAATTAAAGGCGTCAATTCAACTCTGGCAACGGCTATCCGCACTATTGTGGTGCTGCTTTTTTCATGGCTGATGGTATTTATAGCCGGCTCTCAGTCAGAAATTGCCACAATATCCGGAGTCACGCTGCTGTTCCTTGTTTTATCAGGACTTTCCACCGGGGCATCATGGCTCTGTTATTTCAGGGCACTGCAGCTCGGCGATGTCAACAAGGTAGCGGCAGTCGACAAATCAAGCACCGTGCTGACAATTTTACTTGCCTTTATTTTACTTGGCGAGCCCGTCTCTGCTGCACAGGTTATAGGAATACTCGGCATAGGAATTGGCACGTTCTTAATGATTTCGAAGGGAGAGCCGAATCAAAAAGCCGCTGATAGCAGAAAATGGATGCTTTTTGCTCTCCTTTCTGCCGTATTTGCCAGCCTCACCTCAATATTCGGAAAAATAGGAATAGAAAGCATTGAATCGAATTTGGGGACGGCCATCAGAACTGTTATTGTTTTGATAATGGCATGGCTTATGGTTTTCATTACGGGAGAACAGAAAAGCATCCGCAGCATAGGCAAAAAAAGCTGGCTTTTCCTTATTTTGTCGGGAATTACCACCGGGCTGTCATGGCTGTGCTACTATCGTGCGCTTCAGGACGGACCTGCAAGCGTGGTTGTGCCGATTGACAAATTGAGTATCCTCGTAACCGTTGTCTTCTCTTATGTTATTTTAAAAGAAAGACTGAGCAGAAAGGCGGTCTTAGGTTTGCTGCTTATTGTGGCCGGCACCGCGGCCATGCTGCTCTGACAACGGTCTTGCTATTACGGAGGTGAGCCTTCATGCGCGCATATCGCCGGCTGATTTCAAATACCTTTCTGTTTTCGGTAAGTACCTTTGGGTCAAAGATACTTATCTTTCTTCTCACTCCATTTTATACAACTGTTTTATCGGATGCCGAATATGGCGTAACGGACCTTTTAATTCAAACCGGCAATTTTTTAATCCCCCTGGTTTCTCTTGGAATTTTAAACGCCGTATTGCGCTTCGGCATAGATGATAATTCTGATAAAGCCTGTGTTTTTACTACAGGACTGCTGACAGTTGTTGCCGGAGAAGCTATTCTTGTGCTGTTTTATCCTCTTCTGGAGAATATCGGCCTGATGTCGGATTATACTGCTTTGCTGCTGCTTTACGTTTTTATGGCGAATCTGCATTCGGTCTGCGGGTATATGGCGCAGGCCCTCGGCCGCATACGGCTGTATGCCGTCAGCGGCATAATATGCACTGCGCTTGTGGTAGGACTCAATATCCTGCTGCTGTCTGTATTAAGGCTTGGCGTTGCCGGCTATATCCTTTCCAATGTAATTGCGGACGCACTGTCGGCGCTTATTCTTTTCTTTGCTCTGAGGCTGTGGCGCTATTTCAGGCCCGCATCATTAAATCGGAGCCTTATAAAAAGCATGTTTCGCTATTGCCTCCCGCTTATACCGGTAACGGTCTGCTCATGGATTATAAACATTTCGGACCGCTATTTTATCTCATATATAATTGGAACAGATGTGTCCGGACTATATGCAATCGCAAATAAAATATCATCAATTCTTTTAATTGTCTCGGGAATTTTTACATCTGCATGGCAACTGTCTATTGTATCGGACAGGCCAAAACATGAGAAGGAAAGATTTTTTTCCAATGTGTTTTCTGTATATGAAGCCGGCGTGCTGATTGGCGCCTCCGTCCTGATGGCCGCCTCTAAGCTGATTATGCGATTTTTGGCCGCACCGAGCTACTATGACGCATGGCATTATGCACCGGTGCTGATTTTAAGCACGGCTATTGCCTGCCTCGGCTCGTTCTTCTCCTCTGTTTACATGTCGGAAAAGCACAGTGTCGCCACTCTGGCAACGACTGTGGCTGGAGCGGCGGTGAACATAGCCGGAAATGCTGTACTGATTCCTGTATGGGGCGCTATGGGCGCTGCAGCGGCAACATTTTTCAGCTATCTGATTATATTTATCGTTAGGGCGATACACTCCCAGAAGCTGCTTCGAATAAGATGGGGAGTAATTCGGTTTATCGCAAGCATGGCCATACTGCTGATACAGTGCTTTCTGGTCGAAAACGAACGGCCTTTACTGTCACTGATTTGCTGTGCATGTGTTGCATTGCTGCATTTTCGGCCATTGCTGAAAGCATTGAAAAGCGGAGTGATGGAGCTTCTGCTTTCAAAGAAGCAAAAAGCGTAATTTATCCGCTTCATATTTGTTTACTGCGCATTTTTACCGTCAGATATTAACAGTACGGCTTAATTCCCGGCAGGCTATTGCTGCCAAAAAATAAAATTAATCCTGATAAAAGCAGCTCAATCGACTCGAAATTTGCTGTCTCCTTATTTTGCCCCTCTTCTTATTTTCAATGCTCTTCGCTGCAGCACAATACCAATAGCGGAATTATTCAGCTTAAGCAGATAGCAAAAATACCGCCTTATGCCAAGAGTAAAACACTCTTTTAGCGAAAGGCGGTATTTCTATTTCTTTAAACACGATTTAAGACAGAAAGCAGCCCGGCCTTACCTTTTGTCACATCGCATGCGACGTTATAGTCCTCAGTCAGTATACAGCCTGCGCCGTAATTGTCCGGTGTTCATGACTATAATCTCCGAAAAAGAAGTGTCAAATCGTTTATAAGCACCTGCTTTGCTTTACCAATCAATATGATTTTTAAAAATGACCTTTTTACTTTCCTTTATGACCTTGCCTATTTCATAGCACTCAAAATAATTTCCGATTTTTTCTGTTATAAAGCCGGCATATTGCCTGTCTGCGACAATAGTAAGTCCCACGCCGCAGTTAAAGGTAGCAAGCATTTCCTGCTCATCGATACCGCCTGTACTTTTTATATAGCTGAATATGGGCAGTGCTTTGATTTTTGCCAAATCAATCTCGGCACACAGCCCGTCGGGAATAATTCTGCTAAGATTCCCCTTTATTCCGCCGCCGGTAATGTGCGCGATGCCGTGAACGCACTCACAGCCGAAAATATGCTTTAATGCTCCGTAATACGGCGTATGCGGCTTCATAATCTGCTCTATAAAGGTTTGGCCGTCTATCTTATCATATTTAATATGCGGCATTTTATCTATGAGAAGCCTTATAAGCGAATACCCGTTTGTGTGCAGGCCGTTTGACGCCACGGCAAGCACGGCGTCACCCTCGCAAATAGACGAGCCGTCAATTATTCTGCCCCTTGACACAAGCCCGGCAATGCTGGAGGTTAGTATATATGTCCCGTTCTCAACGACACGCGGCTGTATGGAAGTTTCTCCTCCGACCAAAGAACATTCGTTGGCTCTGCAGGCATCGGAAATACCTTTTATAAGCGAGATTATCGTCTCCCTTTCCGCGTTCGAGCATACAATGGTGTCAAGCACCGCGAGCGGCCTGGCACCCATTACGGCAATGTCGTTTACAAGATGATTTACCATGTCGTAGCAGAGCGATTCGGTATAGCCGTATTCCATGGCCAGTTTCTGCTTGGAGCCGGGCTCCTCAGACTTGAGCACCAGCACCGGGTCGTCGATGCCGCTGCATGTAATGTCGTACAGCGACGCAAAAGAGCCGTGCGGGCTTATCACACGCTTATCGTCGGGTTTCATATATTTTGACATTTCCCTTTTTATCTCGTCGGTATAGGCAATGTCCACACCCGCTCGGCCATAGGAGAAGCTTTCGGGCGCACGCTCAATGCCAGAAAGTATCTCGTCGGCAGAAACCTGTAAAAGCTTTGCCAGCTCGGCCAAAATTTCAATATTGGGCAGCGTGCCGTTCTCCCACTTAGACACCGCCTGAAAGGATACATTAAGCCGCTTTGCCACATCTCTCTGCGTCATGCCGAGCTTCCTGCGCCTGGCTGAAATAAAATTTGATATCTTTTCGTTATCCAGCATACTGAAATCTCCAATCCGGTTGATATTGTTATTTTAACCCAATGTCTCCTCATTTTAAATAACCGGATTTTTGATTTTGGCGGATAAATTCAATTAGAGGTTGATTTTATTATATTATCCCGGCAAAATTAAGCTGCCGGGAAGCGAACCCAATGTGCCGAAAAAGCGCCGGCACGGCGCATTTTCACATTTTTACCCTTGCCGGGCGGCAGCCCGCCTGCGGTCTCAAAAGCAAAAAGCCCTCCGCGCCGCCATCATTTTCGGTGCGTGCAGTTTTAAGCGTGCTGATTTTTGTGCAGGCAAGGCATAAAACGCAGTTAATCCTTTCGGATTAACGAGGCTTTTAACGCAGCATGCGCGTAAATCAGCCTCTTAAAACCATATTGTGTTCGGCTCCCGGCAGCTTAGCCGACAGCATTTGACGGTATATCCATTCGCAGATAAGAGATACTGCAAAGCGCTTTTCATCCTCGGTAAGCTCGTGTGCCGGAGAAATGCCGTGCCACTTGCTCAGGCATCCGCGGCAGCAGGTTGCGGTGGCATGCTGCGCCAAAAACACCGGATGCCCGCGCATCGGCGTCTGTTTTCCGTCGTTTGGGATGACGGCAGGAGCGAGTCGGCGCTCCACGAAATCCCTTGCATGGCGGCGTATTGCATCCATCCCGTTTTTTGCCGCATATTCCCTGTCACTGCCGCGCAGGCAAAATCTGCTGCGAAACTCCGAGCGCGAAAGGCGGCGGAATATGTCGTCAAATGCACGGTAATCTATATTTGCCCTTTTTGCCTGTGACATCTGCTGTACACGGCTTATATTGAACAGCCTGCCGCCCTTTTTAAAATTGGCGCCGGTCTGCTTGAAATGAAAATCGACATGGTTTTTTATGCACTGCTCCCTGCTGCTGAGCACCCAGTCAAAGTTGCACAGCCGCGCGTTTTCGCCCGACTCCCCGCCGCAGGTCACCTTCGATATCATGCCAGTGGCGAGATATTCTGACACATCAATGCCCTCAAGCATTGGCTCGTGTATTATCTCACGGCGAAATATCGGAAGCTTCAAAAATATCGGAAGCCGGTAGTCCGCAGCCGCCTTATCCTCGCAGGTGCATATAACGGTTACGTTGCAGTAGCCGTTCCCCCAGTCGTCGGGCAGCGACTCGGACATACGGTCTATCCGTTTGGTGATGATGACGAAGTGCAGGTCGCTGCGAAGGCGTATCATACTCCAGATTTCATCGCGCCAGCCGTCCGCCTCTTTTATGAAAAAATCAGACGTCATGCAGGTATACACCGGCCCTTCTCCCGGCAAAAGCTTATATTCGCCATCCCGGCGCTTTGAAAGAGGCAGGCTGAAATCCTTCGTCTTTTCCACCTTACTGCTGTCTTTCCCGAACTGGCTGTCACGGCGGTATACATAGCAGTTTTGGCACCCGGCTGATATTTTCTTACAGCCGTGCCACGGATTCCAGACAGGCACCGCACACACCTCGCTTCATAAATTATGTATATGTATTATATATCTGCAAATCTGCCGCCAAGCCGACGTATAGCGGACATTCTTCGCATCCATAAGGCTGCGTATATGCACCATTATCTGAGCACTGATATCATGGCACTGGCCGTGAATGTCAGTGCAGCCAGTCCGACGCCATATCATTGAGCGCAAAAAAGCCTGCGCTGCCATGTAAAACGCCTCGCAGCGGCGGCCTGACGAAAGGACGTTTATGACACAAGTTTACCTGTCGGTATGAATGTCGGTATGAGTAAAAGGCAGGTATTGCAAAGAGGCCGAAGACTTATATCGGTGCCGGTGCCGCTCATGCAGTACAAGCAGCAGTTCTCCGCGCGTATTAAGCAGGCCATGGCATGCCGGCAGCGTAATGAGCATTTGTTTTTTTCAGATGCCTTGGCCGGCGTTAAATATATACATACGTATTAGAGATGCTTATTTGCTCATAAAGCAGAGCAGACGCGGCAATGAAATATAAAATTCTGCAGACCATATCCGTCAAGCTGCCTTACCGGACCTGTCCTATGACAAGCTATAAAATAAGCATCGCATCGCCGAAGCTGAAAAAACGGTATTTTTCCTTTATAGCCTCACTGTAGGCTTTCATCGTCAAATCGTAGCCGGCAAAGGCCGAAACGAGCATTATGAGCGTGCTCTCAGGCAGATGAAAGTTGGTTATAAGCCCGTCTATCGCTTTAAACTCAAAGCCCGGATATATAAATATGTCTGTATCTCCGGAGCAGGCTTTCAGCTCGCCGCCAAAGCGCGCCGCAGCGCTCTCGAGCGTGCGGCAGCTAGTGGTGCCGACGCTTATCACACGTCCGCCGGCCGCGCGGCAGGAGTTTATGATATCTACCGTTTCCTGCGGCAGATAATAGTGCTCGCTGTGCATCTTGTGCTCGGTTATTTCCTCCTCCTTGACGGGACGGAAGGTGCCGAGCCCGACATGCAGAGTCACATAGCCTATTCGTGTGCCGTTTTCTCTTATTTTATCGAGCAGCTCCGGCGTAAAATGCAGTCCCGCCGTCGGCGCAGCCGCCGACCCGGCCTCTTTGGAATATACCGTCTGGTACCGCTCCTTGTCCTTGAGCTCCTCCGTTATATAATGCGGCAGCGGCATTATGCCGATATCGTGCAGTATATCGTAAAAGTCTCCGTCGTGGGTGAACTTAACTATGCGGTTGCCGCCGTCGATTATGTCGGTAATCTCTCCTCTCATGCGTCCGTCAAAGTCGAATCTGCTGCCGGCCTTGGCCTTTTTGCCGGGACCGCAGAGCGTCTCCCAGACATCCGTTTCAAGCTCCCTGAGCAGCAAAAACTCGACCCGAGCGCCGGTGTCGGTACGGCGTCCGTAAAGGCGTGCCTCGAGCACGCGCGTGTCGTTTAGTATAAGGCAGTCGTCCGGGCCTATAAGCTCCGGAAGAGACGAGAATATATGGTGCGATATGCCGTCGCTTTTTCGGTCGACCAGCATAAGCCGCGAGGCGTCGCGCGGATATATGGGATGCTGGGCAATCAGCTCAGGCGGCAGGTCGTAAAAAAAGTCAGATTTTTTCATGGTTTAACTATCATCTCACATTAAAATAATTAAATATTAAAATATATTTGACAAAGTATATGGCGGGTGCTACAATTAAGCCATAAATAGATATGAAGATAGAGGCGCGATAAAGATTAGTAACACCTTTCAAGGCTTGCCAAGGCCGTTTGCAGATTGGTGCGAAATGCGGAACCGCCGAAGGAGGCAAAACGGCAAAGCTGCTTCCTGGTTGCAGGGTCAATAGCTCTGTGATTGTCATCATTGATTTATGATGGAGAGCTATCTTTAACAGACTGATGTCTGCATTTAACACGCTTTCTATTATATTGCAATGATGACCGGTTATCAACCGGTTTTTTTATTACATCGGCATTGGCTTCTCGGCCTTAGCCGGAGCGTGGCCGGTCTGAGCTCAATTTGCTTTGCAAATCTATTTTTCAGAATACATGCGTACCCGCGCACACGCATGCCGGTAAATTAATAAAATATAACAGACGCGGAGAAAAGGTGACCTTAAATGAAGAATTATAACGTAGGAATTATCGGCGCAACAGGAATGGTGGGCCAGCGGTTTATCACGCTGCTGGATAAGCATCCGTGGTTCAAAATAAAGCTGCTTGCGGCGAGCGGACGCTCTGCCGGCAAGAAATATGCCGACGCCGTCGGCAGCCGCTGGGCGATGAAGACTGAAATTCCGGCGGATGTGCGTGACATGGTAGTAATGGACGCCGTTGAGGATATGAAAAAAATCGCCGCCGAGGTGGATTTTGTCTTCTGCGCCGTCGACATGAAAAAGGACGAGATAAAGGCGCTTGAGGAGGCCTATGCCAAGTGCGAATGCCCTGTCATATCCAACAACAGCGCGCACCGCCATACGCCGGATGTACCCATGATAATACCTGAGCTCAATCCCGAGCATGCGGCACTTATCGACGCGCAGCGCAAAAGGCTTGGCACAAAGCGCGGCTTTATTGCAGTTAAATCCAACTGCTCGCTTCAGTCATATGTGCCGGCGGTATATCCGCTGCTGAAGTTTAACCCCAGCCGTGTGCTCATTTCGACATATCAGGCGATATCCGGCGCCGGCAAGACGTTCGAGACGTTCCCGGAAATAGTCGACAATGTGATACCATACATCGGCGGTGAGGAGGAAAAATCCGAAAAGGAGCCGATGAAGATTTTCGGCACGGTCGAAAACGGCGTAATAAAGGAGGCCGTGCGTCCCAGCTTCACCTCACAGTGCATACGCGTTCCGGTAAGCGACGGTCATCTCGCATCGGTGTTTATCTCATTTGACAACAAGCCCTCCAAAGAAGAGATACTCAAATGCTGGAGAGAGTTTTCCGGCGAGCCGCAGCGCCTTAACCTGCCGAGCGCGCCGAAGCAGTTTCTGCACTATTTCGAAGAGGATAATATGCCGCAGACGAGGCTGCAGCGCGACCTTGAGGGCGGAATGGCAATCTCTCTCGGCAGGCTGAGAGAGGACAGCCAGTACGATTATAAATTCATCGGCCTGTCACACAACACGCTTCGCGGCGCGGCCGGCGGCGCGGTTCTTATGGCGGAGCTGCTGTGCGCAAAGGGTTATCTTGACTGACAGCGGCACGCGGTGCACAGATCTTCCCCAAATACAGGCTTACTGACATAATTATTTCTTAATTATTTTTATAAGAGGTTAAAGCTATGAAAAATACTATATTCAAGGGCGCAGGAGTGGCCATTGTTACTCCCATGAAGCCCGACGGCTCTGTTAACTACGATAAGCTGAGAAGCCTTATAGACTATCAGATTGAAAACGGCACTAAGGCTATCGTCGCCTGCGGCACCACCGGCGAATCGCCGACGCTGTCGCACGAGGAGCATGTTCAGGTGATAAAGACCGCGGTCGAGCACACGGCCGGCAGGGTTCCGGTGATAGCCGGCACCGGCAGCAACGACACGCGGTATGCACTTGAGCTTTCAAAGGAAGCCGAATCGCTCGGTGCCGATGCTCTGCTTATGGTTACCCCATATTACAATAAAACGTCTCAGGCGGGGCTTATAAAGCATTATACCTATGTTGCGGACAATGTAAATCTGCCGATTATCCTCTACAACGTACCGGGACGCACCGGCACCGACATAAAGCCGCAGACTTATGCGGTACTGGCGGAGCATAAGAACATAGCCGCCATAAAAGAAGCAAATGCAAATATAAACTCCATAGTGGAGACGATGTCTCTGTGCGGCGATAAGATAGACATGTACTCGGGCTGTGACGAGCATATTCTCCCCATCCTTGCCATGGGCGGCGCGGGCGTTATATCGGTGCTGTCGAACATTGTGCCAAAGGAGACAAACGACATATGCAGCTATTACTTTGACGGAAATATAGAGGAAAGCCGCCGGCTCCAGCTTAAATATTACAGCCTCATAAAGGCGCTGTTCAGCGACGTCAATCCCATACCTGTAAAGGAAGCCATGAACATGATGGGCTTTGACATAGGCAAATGCCGCCTTCCGCTCTGTGATATGAGCGAGGAGGGCAAAAGCAAGCTGAGAGCCGAGCTTGAAAAGCACGGCCTGCTATAACTGCGGCTTATCCTCCGCCTGATGTTTTGCGCAGCACAAATCACAGCGGCTTTATATTCTGCCGCTGCGAGAGCTTTGCTGCCTATATTATAATTGCGCAGGATGAAGCGCACAACTCAAAGAGCTTACTAAGAATAAAGCACATATTCTGCAAATTATTACAATAAAACACAGTTAAGGATGTGCAAAGCATGATAAAAATACTGCTTGTCGGCTGCAACGGCCGCATGGGAAGTGTTGTCACCTCCGTCGTGGCGGAGCGAGATGACTGCACGATAGCCGCCGGGATAGACATCGACCCGGTTCATCTCAACGATTATCCGGTGTATAGGGACTTTTCCTCCTTTGACGGCGAGGCTGATGTGATAATCGATTTCTCGCACCCCTCCTCCCTGCCCGGCCTGCTTGACTATGCCGTGTTAAGGCACGTACCGGCGGTAGTCGCCACGACCGGCCTTAAGGATGAGGACATAGCAAGGATAAGGGAAGCGTCCGAAAAAACGGCCATGTTTTTCTCCTATAACATGTCGCTTGGTATAAACTTAATTTTGGATTTGGTCAAAAAGGCCGCTCCGCTTTTGGCCGACAGCTTTGACATTGAAATAGTCGAGGCACACCACAACCAGAAGATAGATGCGCCGAGCGGCACCGCCATTATGCTCGGCAACGCAATCAAATCAGTTCTGGACGACGGGTATGAGTATGAATACGACAGGCACGACCACGTGCACAAACGCGGGAAAAAGGAGATAGGCATGCATTCGATACGCGGCGGCACTATCGTCGGCGAGCATGAGGTAATATTTGCCGGCCGCGACGAGGTGATAACAATCTCCCATTCCGCCCGTTCAAAGGAAATCTTTGCCGTCGGCGCCGTCAAGGCCGCGCTTTTCATAAAGGACAAAGAAAGCGGACTTTATGACATGTCCGACGTCATTTCCGAATCATAGCGCTCGTTTTGCCCGCCTTATATGCAGCGGCATGCGTTATGCCGTACGCTGCTTAAAATTTAAGAGGTGATATGATGGAAAATATCAGTATTTCCGCAAAATCAGGCATATCCATGCTGATTTTAGACAATGTGCCGTCGGACGCGGGCTTTATATCTCTGGTGTTTGATAAATTTTCCGACGAGGCAATAAGCATAGACATGATAAGCCAGTCGCCGCCGCGCGGAAAGCACACCTCCATCGCCTTTACCTTCGACGACGGTGACCTTGCCAAGGCGCTTGGCTGCTTACGTCATATAAAGGAAGAGTGTCCGTCGCTGTCCTCATCGGTCAGCAGCTCTAACAGCAAAATCACCGTCATGTCTGAGGCCATGCGCTATGGGCACGGCTTTGCGTCGAGAGTATTCTCTGCCGTTGCGCGCGCCTCCGGCGACGTGAGGCTTATAAGCACTTCTGAGACGGAAATATCAATACTTGTGCCCGATCTCGACGAGAAGCAGTGCCTGAGTGAAATAAGCTCCTGCTTTAGGCAGTAAGCTTTTGCCTGTTTATTTTTATAATACAAAAAGCGATACCGAAGCCAAACAAACGGTATCGCTTTTTATATTCATATCCAATTTATTTGCGGTTTTCCTGCCTTTTGATGGAAGCCTCGATAAACTTTTTAAACAGAGGATGCGCGCGGTTTGGGCGGCTCTTGAACTCCGGATGATACTGTACGCCTACATAGAAGTCGTTCTGCGGTATCTCCACCGCCTCAACAAGCTCCTTACTCGGCGAAACGCCTATAATCTTGAGCCCCGCCTTTTCCATCTCATCACGGAAATCGTTGTTTACCTCAAAGCGGTGGCGGTGGCGTTCGGCGATTATCTCTTCCCCGTATACCTCCCACAGCGTGCTGTCCTTGCGTACAACGCACGGATAGGCGCCAAGCCGCATAGTGCCGCCGGTGAGTATATTGCCCTTTTGGTCCGGCATAAGGTCTATCACCGGGTGCGTGCTCTGCTCGTCAAACTCGCTGGAGTTTGCATCTCGCCATCCAAGCACATGCCGTGCGTACTCTATGACCGCTATCTGCATGCCGAGGCATATGCCGAAATAAGGAATATTGTTTTCGCGGCAGTATTTCGCCGCAGTTATCATGCCCTCAATGCCTCGGTCGCCAAAGCCTCCGGGCATTATTACGCCGCTGCAGCCGGCCAGCTTTTTAGCAATGTTCTTCTCGTTTATATTCTCCGAGTTTACCCACTCAATGGACACATCGGCGCCATTTTCATAGCCGCCGTGATAAAGCGCCTGCACTACCGAAAGATACGCGTCCTCCAGCTTTACATATTTGCCGACAAGCGCTATCTTCACCTTTTTGCTGCAGTTCTTTATCTTTTCCAGCATATTCATCCAGCCGGACAAATCTATATTGTCGCACTTAAGTCCCAGCTTGCGGCATACTATGCGCGCAAGGCCGTTTTCCTCAAGCATTACCGGCGCTTCATACAATATCGGCAGCGTGCGGTTTTCGACCACGCATTCCTCCGTCACGTTGCAGAACAGCGCAATCTTCTTACGCGAGCTTTCATCCAGCGGAGAATCGCACCGCGCCACTATTATGTCCGGCATTATGCCATACGACTGCAGCTCCTTCACCGAGTGCTGCGTCGGCTTCGTCTTAAGCTCCTTAGAGCTGCTTATGTAGGGTATGAGCGTAACGTGTATAAACACGCAGTTTTCCCTGCCGACCTCGTGAGATATCTGGCGTATGGACTCCAAAAACGGCTGACACTCGATATCGCCGGTGGTGCCGCCTATTTCCGTTATAACAACGTCGGCGCTCGTCTTTTTCCCAACGCTGTAAATAAAGCGCTTTATCTCGTCGGTGATATGAGGAATTACCTGCACCGTCTCACCACCGTATTTGCCGGCGCGCTCGTTCGTAAGGACATTCCAGTATACCTTGCCGGTGGTGAGGTTGGAAAATTTATTCAGATTAATGTCAATAAACCGCTCGTAATGCCCGAGGTCAAGGTCAGTCTCGGCGCCGTCCTCGGTAACAAACACCTCGCCGTGCTGATACGGGCTCATGGTGCCGGGGTCGAGATTTATGTAGGGGTCAAGCTTCTGCGCAGCGATATTGAGTCCGCGCGCCTTAAGCAGCCTGCCAAGTGATGCCGCCGTTATTCCCTTTCCCAATCCTGATACAACTCCGCCTGTGACGAAAACATACTTGGTCATTTTCTCTACTCCCCGCAAATTTATTTAAGGGACATTTAAGCCCCTCACCTTCTGCTTGATACAATCCACAATAACTTTATTTATTATATTACCCACGGCTGCACATTTCAAGATTTTTTAGGAGCATACAATTGACATCAATATCAAAAAATGCATATATTGCCGATATTTATGGGAAAAACCGCGCATTATAAATTTTTTCAGCCTGCCATATAAAAGGAAAATTTCCAAATTGTGCCCATGACGCGGATATATCACCTGCCTGGTTTATTTTATTATATTTCTTAAGCCGCGTCAATCGGCAAGGCATAAAATAAGCCATATAAATAAAGGACCGCTGAAAAAACGGCGGAGCACGTCTGCTCCGCCGCATACTAAATATTATATTTATGCAAGACCTCTGAAAAGTTTATTTAAGCAAAACTGAACCTATTTCCATATCTTTATCTTGCCTGCGTCGTTGAGGTTTTTGATGACAATAAGCACAATCGGGAAGGCAAAAAGGCCAATAAGCCCAAAGGTCTGCAGCCCCAAAAACATTGCTATAAGCGTCACGAGCGGCGGCAGCCCTACCTGGTCGCCTATTATCTTCGGCTCGATAATATTCCTTATTATTGTTATGACAGCATACAGCACAAGCAGTCCGATCGCGCGCGCATAATTTCCCGTAATAAGGCTTATAACGGCCCACGGTATAAGCACTGTGCCGGTGCCGAGCACCGGGAAGATATCGACTATTGCGACCAAAATGGCAATGATAAGGGCATAATCAACGCGCATTATGAGAAATCCCACAAACAGCTCGCTGAAGGTTATAAACATTATTATTCCGTAGCCCTTGAGCATTTTAAGTATATTCTTTGTGAAATGGCCCTTGGTTTCGACAATGAGCTCCCATCTTTCCGGCTTAAACTGCCGCTTTAAAAATCCGGTTATCCTGTAATAATCCTTTGTTATAAAGCAGCAGGCAATTATGGATACTACAAAATTTATCAAGAAGCCCGGCAGATGTGTTGCGGCATAAGTTCCTACACTTTTGACAAGCGACGTAAGCGTGTCGGTTATGGTAGTGCTTATCGAGCCGGACATGGACTCAAGCGTGCTGCTGAAGCTTTCCGGCATATCGCGCAGTATAGCCTGGAAATAGGAATATACACTGTTGGCAGCATCTGTCAGTACCGGCATATACTGCGGAAGCTTTTCCGTTACAAATCCGCTGGCTTCAACGTACAGCCTGAAAAACACAAATACGACAATGGCCGACAGCACTACAAATACCGCTATTACCAGTGCAATAGACCACACGGCCCGCGGCAGCTTGGTTTTCTTCGTCAGCCAGTCTACGGGGCGCTGCAAGACTATCGCCACTATTACGCCTATTACAAACGGCGTGAGCCACAGCAGTGCATATCTGAATATGAGCACCGCGAGTATTATGATAAGCGCGTAAAATATTATGTTTATTATTGCCTTTTTCTTCGTCTCTAATCTCATTTTACCACCTGTATATACGCCGCATTCACAATAAAACGTCTTAATTTAATATTGCTTATATTTTAAAGGCTTATACTTAATTTTAAATAATAAATTTTAAAAAAATATTATTATAAAAATCTCAAGCTTTTCTTAAAATGCCAAAATTCTCCTTTATTTATAGTACAATATTTTGCTGCTTTATTCAATATATATTTATATGCGCTTTTTCCCTTGCAATAATCAAAGCGGTGTGTTATACTGTTTTAGCAGTACAGACACATGTATATAGGTGGTGAACAGATTTGCCAAAAGAATCTGTAAAACTGATAATTGATTCGTGTGTTTTGCCGGAAGTGTTTCTAAAGGTGATAAAGGCAAAGCAGATGCTCGCGAGCAAAACCGCGAAATCCGCCGCCGACGCCGCACGGATGTGCGGCATATCCCGCGGGACCTTTTACAAGTATAAGGACTTTGTGTTTGAGTACAACTCCTCCTCCGGCGGGCGTATAGTAACAATATTCGTAATACTTGAGGATTACCCCGGCGTGCTCTCCTCTCTCATATCAAGGCTTTATGAGGCGGGGGCGAACATCCTCACCATTAATCAGAACATACCTGTGGGCGGCAGCGCGTCTGTTTCGCTGTCTATTAATACCGAGCATCTCCGGGCAGACCTTTCGGCACTCGTATCGGATTTAAAGGAAATAGACGGCGTAAAATCGGTGGAGAGCATAGGTTCTGAATAAAATCGGCCGGCATACGGCACAAAAAGGAAGGATTGCAATGATAAAAATAGCGGTAATGGGCCACGGCGTCGTGGGCTCCGGTACGGTTGAGGTGTTTTATAAAAACCGTGAAAGCATATCAAAAAAGTGCGGCGGCGACGTAGATATAAAATATATACTCGATTTAAGGGACTTTCCGGGTCTGCCCTACTCAGACAAATTTACAAAAAGCTTTGACGATATTATAAATGACGGAGAAGTAAAGGTAGTTGTCGAGGTGATGGGCGGGCTTAATCCCGCATACGATTATGTAAAGCGCTGTCTCTCCTCCGGCAGAAGCGTTGTTACTTCCAATAAAGAGCTTGTGGCGGCGCACGGTGCGGAGCTTTTGAGAATTGCAAGGGACAATAACGTAAACTTTCTGTTTGAGGCGAGCGTCGGCGGCGGCATACCCATAATACGGCCGCTCTCACAGTGCCTTGCCGCCAACTCGATAGACGAGATATGCGGCATACTCAACGGCACGACCAACTTTATACTCAACAAGATGATAAACGACGGCATGTCATTCGACGACGCCCTCAGTCTCGCGCAGCAGCTTGGCTATGCTGAGCGCAACCCCTCCGCGGACGTAGACGGCTTCGACACCTGCCGCAAGATATGCATACTCGCTTCTCTTGCGTTCGGATACCACGTATATCCCGACGGAATCTACACCGAGGGTATTACGAATATCAAGCTGGAGGATGTTGTATATGCCAAAAAGCTCGGTTATGCTGTAAAGCTCATAGGCTATGCCAAGCGCATAAGCAACGACAAGATATTCTGCGCGACATATCCTGCGCTTATTCCCTTTTCAAACAGCCTGTCCACGGTAGACGATGTATTTAACGCAATAATGGTCAAGGGCGACGCCACCGGCGATGTGATGTTCTACGGCAAGGGCGCCGGCAAATTCCCGACCGCGAGCGCCGTCGTAGCCGACATAATAGACGCGTGCATGCATATAAACCGACGCAAGAGCATCTTCTGGGAGGACGCGAAGAAGGATTATGTCATTCCCTGCGAGGAGCATGAAACGGCCTTTTACGTCCGTGCCAAGTGCGACCTGGGTGAGGCCTCACGCCTGTTCGGCGGCGTAAAGACCTCTCCTGCCGAGAACGGCGACGTGCTTTTTATCACGCCGGTAATGAAGGAAAAGGACATAAACGCGGCGCTTGATGCCTCGGGCATAGAAATAAAGGCCAAGCTGAGGGTCATGGAACAGGCGGTGTAATAATGGTTACTGTAAAGGTTCCGGCCACCAGCGCCAATTTAGGCTCCGGCTTTGACGCGCTTGGCCTGGCTCTTACCATGTACAACACCGTCTCCATGGAGGAATATGACGGCGTTAAGATAGAAAGTCTCGACAATACGCGTGTACCGAGGGATGAAAGCAATCTGATATACTCCACCGCGCGAAGGCTTTACGATATATGCGGCCGCAGATTTACCGGGCTGCATATAAAGCAGACAAATGACATTCCTATGACGCGGGGACTCGGCTCCTCCTCCGCCTGCCTTATTGCGGGACTGCTCGGCGCCAATGAGCTGCTGGGCAGGCCGATGAACGGCGGCGAGCTGCTGAATCTTGCGGCAGCCATTGAGGGACATCCTGACAATGTCGCGCCGGCGCTGCTTGGCGGGCTTGTCACATGCGCGATGGATGAAGGTCTGGTACACAGCGTAAGCGTGCCGGTCAGCGAGAGTGTGCGCTTTGCCGTTATGATTCCTGACTTTACGCTCAAGACCTCTTTAGCGCGCTCGGTGCTGCCGCAGACAATTTCCCGCAGCGATGCTGTGTTCAACCTTTCGCGTGCAGCGCTTATGACCTCCTCCCTGTTCTCCGGGAATTTAGAGCATCTGCGCATCGCCACTCAGGACAGACTGCACCAGCCGTACCGCTTACAGCTGATACGCGGCGGCGATTCGGCGCTCAGGATATCGCGCGAGCTTGGGGCATACGGCTCATATATAAGCGGCGCGGGGCCGAGCATAGTCGCCATAATCGACCGTGAGAACACGGCCTTTGAATCGGAGGCTCAGCGTCAGCTCAAGAAAAACGGCATATTCGGCTGGCGCATTTGCCTGCTTGACTGTGACGAAAACGGCGCTGCCGTTTTATAATATAAATACAGGCTTGTGTCCACTGAAAGCAAGGCTTTACCATTAGTTATTCTTCACATTCTGATATGAGGCTTTAACGTCCGGCTGCAGCACTTGAATCCGGCGGATTCTGCTTTCCGGTCTGTTTAAAGTGTATCGCGCGGATTACATATACAATGAAGCAGCTTTCTTAAACGTGCGGCAAAGCTGCAGCTTTCCGGCGGCACAACTCTGACAAATAATTTGGGGGTAAATAAATGGCACTGATAGTACAAAAATTCGGCGGCTCATCCGTGCGCGACGACGAGCGTATTTTCAACGTCGCAAGGATAATAACCGAAACGCGCAAGCAGGGCAACGACGTCGTCGCGGTTGTTTCCGCACAGGGTGACACGACGGATGACCTTGAAGCCGCTGCGGCGCGGATAAATCCCAACGCATCAAAGCGTGAGATGGATATGCTGCTCTCGGCCGGCGAGCAGATGTCGGCAGCACTGCTTGCAATGGCAATAGAGCGCCTCGGATATCCGGTGGTTTCGCTGCTTGGCTGGCAGGTCGGCGTAAGAACCGACTCAAACTACCGCAACGCGAGGATAAAAAGCATATCCTCCGAGAGGATAAACGCCGAGCTTGCACGCAAAAACATAGTCATTGTCGCGGGATTTCAGGGCATAAACAAATACGACGACATATCGACGCTGGGGCGCGGAGGCTCAGACACCAGCGCTGTTGCTCTCGCCGCTGCGCTGAGGGCCGACAAATGTCAGATATACACCGACGTTGACGGAGTGTACACCGCCGATCCGCGCATCGTTAAGGGAGCGAAAAAGCTTGAGGAGATTACCTATGACGAGATGCTTGAGCTGGCCACTCTCGGCGCACAGGTGCTGCAGAACCGCTCGGTCGAAATGGGTAAGAAATACGGCATACCGATAGAGGTATTGTCCAGCCTGGAGGATAAGCCGGGCACGATTGTTAAGGAGGTTGTCAAAGTGGAAAAAATGCTGATAAGGGGCGTTGCGAGAGACAATGATGTGTCGCGCCTGTCGATAATAGGTATAAAGGATACTCCCGGCATGGCCTTTAAAATATTCTCCGGCCTTGCGAGGAAGAGAGTAAACGTTGATATAATACTGCAGTCGGTCGGCCGCGACGGCACAAAGGACATTACCTTTACCGTGCCGAAGTCGCAGAGCAAGGACGCGATAGACGTGCTTCACGAAATGCTGCCGTCGCTTGACGCAATGAACGTAACCTGTGACGACCATGTGTCTAAGGTGTCTATTGTCGGCGCGGGCATGGAAACACACCCCGGAGTCGCCGCCAGAATGTTTGAGGCTTTATATGAAGCGGATATAAACATACAGATGATTTCCACCAGCGAGATAAAAATCTCCGTGCTTATCGACCTCGACGACGCCGACAAGGCCGTACAGGTAGTTCACGACGCGTTTATAAAGTAAGAATTCCTTTCCATACACAAGGCGCCGCCTTATTGGGCGGCGCCTTGTGCATCTTTACGTCTTTTTATCTTGTTTTGGCACGGTGATGCATATCTTATACCTCTCGAATAAAGTGGGAATGATCTTAGGGAACAGAAACCTTTGAAGAAATATATTACCGTTCACATTAAAAGAGATTGTATGAATTTTTCATCAGAGGCATGGAGAGACCGGTATGAAGGTATCATTACGATGTACAAAGGTAGAAAAGATTCTAACGTCAGTCTTCTGCTATGCAAAGATTAGCGTCAAGGCTGCGGATTGTTAGCAGGCTCGCTTCGCTCTATACTTGAAGCTAAGGCTTTTTCTGCCATAACCGTAAAGCCGAATCCTTTTTGGTTAACCGAATACAGTCATAACCACCGGCTAATCCTGTGGCTTAAGCTGACCACGTAAAGTTCTGTTACCGGCAAACGTCTCAAGCGTACTGAATTTATTCTGATTGCAACTCTTGCCCTATAGTCCCTGACGGGGTTTACCTAACCCAAATCAAAACCATTAGTAAGCCAGTGGTTTGCACAGGCCCCAGAGAGGTCAAAATTTGCTGACCCCTGGAAGGGGTACTGAAAAGCTATCGCTGCATCGCTCGCTTTGCTGCTGGCAAACCAGTTCTCTTTGATTTTCCGGCTTATCTCTTCAGCAGAACACCTTCCGCAGAAAATTCCGCGTTCCTATGAGGTAACCGGCTCCCTTCTCTTTTGATAGCTATGCGATTCTTTGACATTGTCTTTGCCAAGACCCTTGTATCTACCCCTGAAGAGCCAGGGGTTTTCTTAAGCCTATAGGCAATAATAAAATAACCGATACGGCATTAGACCGTACCGGTTATTTTATTTCTATTTATCAGCGGCTAAAGATTAATACATTCCGCCGCCGGCTGCAGCCGCCGCTGCCGCAGCATTAGCCGCAGCCGCGTCCTCCTTCTTCTCCGCTACAAGTGATTCTGTTGTGAGAACCATTGCAGCCACAGAAGCGGCGTTCTGCAGAGCCGAACGTGATACCTTTGTCGGATCGACTATACCAGCCTCTATAAGGTCTGTATATTTCTCGCTCGCAGCGTCAAAGCCGTAGTTGGTCTTTCCGGACTCCTTTACCTTATCGACAACGACAGAGCCCTCTATGCCGGCGTTCTTGCATATCTGACGCATAGGCTCCTCAAGTGCCTTCAGAACTATATTAACGCCCGTCTTCTCATCGCCTTCAACAGAGCCAAGCAGGCTCTCAACGGCACCTATAGCATTGATGAACGCCACACCGCCGCCGGCTACTATGCCCTCTTCAACGGCTGCCTTCGTAGCGGAGAGTGCATCCTCTATGCGGAGCTTCTTCTCCTTCATCTCAACCTCGGTAGCGGCGCCGACCTTTATAACCGCAACACCGCCGGCCAGCTTTGCAAGCCTCTCCTGGAGCTTTTCACGGTCAAAGTCGGAGGTAGTTGTCTCTATCTGGGCGCGGATCTGATTTACCCTTGACTTTATCTCGTCGCTGTTGCCGGCGCCCTCGACTATTATGGTATCCTCCTTTGTCACCTTTACCTGGCGTGCACGGCCGAGCTGAGCGATTGTCGTCTCTTTAAGCTCAAGGCCGAGCTCCTCGGATATTACCTCGCCGCCGGTAAGGATTGCTATGTCGCGAAGCATTTCCTTACGCCTGTCGCCAAAGCCGGGAGCCTTTACCGCAACACATGTGAAGGTGCCGCGCAGACGGTTAACGATAAGCGTTGACAGCGCCTCGCCCTCAACGTCCTCGGCGATTATGAGCAGCTTCTTGCCCTGCTGAACTATCTGCTCGAGCAGCGGCAGAATCTCCTGAATATTAGAAATCTTCTTATCAGTGATAAGTATATATGCGTCGTCAAGTATCGCTTCCATCTTGTCGGTATCGGTTACCATGTAAGGTGTAATATAGCCTCTGTCAAACTGCATTCCCTCGACAACCTCGGAATATGTCTCAGCGGTCTTTGACTCCTCAACGGTGATAACGCCGTCGGAGGATACCTTCTCCATGGCATCGGCGATAAGCCTGCCTATTGTCTCATCAGCGGCAGAAACGGTAGCAACACGAGCGATATCATCCGTTCCGCTTACCTTCTTTGAGTTGCCCTCAATAGCCTTTACGGCCGCGTTGACAGCCTTTTCTATACCCTTCTTGACAACCATGGGATTTGCGCCGGAAGTGACGTTCTTCATGCCCTCGCGCACCAGCGACTGCGCAAGCAGCGTAGCTGTTGTGGTGCCGTCGCCGGCAACGTCGTTCGTCTTTGTGGCGACCTCCTTTACAAGCTGTGCGCCCATGTTCTCAAACGGGTCGTCAAGCTCAATCTCCTTGGCTATCGTAACGCCGTCGTTAGTTATAAGCGGTGCGCCGAATTTTTTATCAAGAACAACGTTGCGACCCTTAGGGCCAAGTGTTACCTTTACGGTATCGGCCAGCTTATCTACGCCGGCCTGCAGCGCCTTGCGGGCGTCTGTCGAAAAAAGAATTTCCTTTGCCATAATCAATCAACCTTTCAATTATTCTACTATTGCCAGAATATCGGACTGGCGTACTATTGTGTACTCCTCGCCGTCTACCTTTACCTCTGTGCCGGAATATTTGCTGGTAAGGACCTTATCACCTGTCTTGACATACATGGTAACTTCCTTGCCCTCAACATTTCCGCCGGGGCCGACTGCGACAACCTCTGCCACCTGCGGCTTCTCCTTCGCGGAACCGGCCAGTATAATACCGGACTTGGTAGTTTCCTCGGCTTCTACCATCTTAATTACTACGCGATCTGCTAACGGTTTGATATTCATCAATATTACTCCTTTTCTCCGCTTTTAAGCTTTGCGGTTATTTATTATTTTTGAGACTTCCGTTTTTCGCGGTAAAAAATATATATTAGCACTCTTTGTCTCTGAGTGCTAATATATATTGTAGCCATTATTTAGTAAAAATCAAGAGGTAAATCGCAATTTTTTTAATTGTTTAAAATTTATTAACAAGTAGCAATACAACAGAAAATCATTTGTATGCATATAAAGCCGGTATAAATCCCGGCGTCTGTCATCTTTTGTCCATCGCCGGAGCTGCGCTTGTTATGGAGGCATTAGTTACTGTCCTTTTCCCGTTTTTTTCCTTCGTTCCAGACGTGCAGCAGCCCGGGACTATTATCCTCGCTCCCTTTTCGCAGACCTTAAAGGTTATCTCCTTTGCCCTCACTATTTCGCCGTCAAGGCTTATCTTCATGTCCTTTTTGCAGCGCACCGTCATGCTTTTTCCTTTAAAGCTGCGGCAGATGTCAAGCCCCAAATGCTCGCCGCGCTTGAATTTTTTAATCACCGCTGCTATATTCCTGCGCGATACATGGTCAATCGTTATAAAATCAAGCAGTCCGTCTGAGGGCAGAGCGTCGGGCGCACTTTTAAAGCCGCCGCCGTAAAACGGAGCATTCGCCGCGGTCATTATCGAGTAGTTTTTCTCTGGTATGACGCTGCCGTCGATGCACAGCTCCATATTATGGCTCTCGTTTCTTATCACCGCGGCGGCGATGGCAAGAACATATTGAATCCCACCCGGCAGAAGCGGAATTTTACTCAGCGCGTTTTTGTTGTACGCCACATCCGAGTCAAGGCCGATAAAGCACTGGTTTATGGCAAAATATTCACCGCAGTTTATAAGGTCAACCGGTATAGACGAGCCCTTTACCTGCGCTTCAATGTCAAAGAAATCAATACCGGAGCCAAAATACTTTATAAAATCATTGCCGGAGCCGCATGGTATTATGCCTATCTCAGTATTTTCGCAGCCGGCAACGCCATTGATAATGTCAAACAGTGTGCCGTCGCCGCCGCAGGCGTATATTCGCACTTCACCGCCGGAGAGCGCTTCGGCCTTCGCCAGCTCAATTCCCTGCCTCTTTTTTGATGTGACAAGAATCTTATAGCTGCCCTTGTGCTCAGAAAAATAAGCCTCTATCTTGGGCCTTAATTTCTGTACGCCGGTACCTCTGCCGGCAGCAGGATTGATTATAAACACATACCGCATATAGCTCCCCGCCGTTTTGCTTTATATCTTGACTTTCATTCTGCTCCTAAAAACATTTCTCTGCATATCCGCGTTCCTGTATGAGTGCGGAAAATACTCTTTAGCGCCGCCTTTACAGCGTCAAGGTCCGCACCGTCTTCGTAAAGATTAACAAGAAAGTCCGCCTCAATAAGTATCTGATAGTCGGCGCCCTGTACGTCCGTGTATGTGTGGTGGTGCGCTACTAAAAAGCACACCCTGTCGGTAATTTCGGCTTCAAAGCCTATCTCTTCAAGCATTTTCCGCGCCGGAGCCGGGCCGAGCTTTTCCTGGAGCTTTCCGCCGCAGCGGCCGTAAAGCTCCTCTGCCGGCTTTATGCCTATGTCGTGAACTGCTGCGGCCGCCTCAAGTATAAGCTGCGTGCGGCTGTTCAGTCCCTCGCTCTCCCCTATAAGCCTTGCAAAGGAATGCACCTTTAAAAAATGCTGAATGCGCTTTGGGTCGCCCGTATAGTATAATATCATCTTTTGGATAAGCTCGTTTATAATATCCATATCATGCCCTCTAAAAGCGTATCATATACATTTATTTGACCTTGAAATACATATAGAGCTGGCACTGTATCATACCGTTATAGAGCTTGCGGCGTTTATCCGCCCTGCGCCCGAATATAGCTTCAAATCTTTCCTCCGGACTTATTATGGAGTATCTCCAACCCGGTTTTTTTATGAACAGCCCGCCCATTGTCCTGTAAAGCTGCTCGGCGTGTTTTTTGTCCGACAGGCGCTCGCCGTACGGCGGGTTTGTTATGACCTTGCCGCTCGGTGCCGAGGTTGTAAATCCGCTTATATCGGCCACATGCGCCTTTACAAGCCGGCCTACTCCCGCAGCAGCGGCGTTGGCAGTGGTAAGCGACACGGCCGCCTTGTCTATGTCAGAGCCATACGCCATAAAGCTTATATCCCTTTTTACGCTGGCGCGCGCCCTTTCCCTTTCGTCATGCCAGAGAGAAGTGGGTATTTGCTCAAAGCTCTCCGCAGCAAACCGGCGCCTTATACCCGGAGCCATGCCGGCCGCCAGCATTGCGCTTTCAATGAGTATCGTGCCGGAGCCGCAGAAGGGGTCGTACACCTGCGAGTCGTCAAATATTCCGGTAAGATAAGCCATTGCGGCGGCGAGCGTCTCCTTAATTGGAGCTGCGTTGGACTTTGGGCGGTAACCGCGCTTGTGCAGGCCCTCACCGGAGGTGTCGATATACAGGGACACCATATCCTTCATTACAGAAAAGGATATGCGGTAGCCGGCGCCGCTCTCCTTAAACCACGATATGCCGTAAACCGATTTCAGCCGCTCGACGACGGCTTTTTTTATTATGGACTGGCAGCCGGGCACGCTGTGAAGCCTTGAATTTATCGACCAGCCCTTTACCGGGAAGGCGTCGTCCCTGCCTATAAATGCCTCCCACGGGAGCGCTTTTACCCCCTCAAACAGCTCATCAAAGGTAGACGCCTTAAAGCTGCCCATGTAAAGCATTATGCGTTCGGCAAACCTCGAGCATATGTTCGCGCGGCAGAGTATTTCCGTCCCGCCGGAGAAAAATACCCTGCCGTTTTCTGCAGCGACGTCTTCAGCGCCCATCTCTCTCAGCTCGCCCGCGACAAGCCCCTCCAGCCCGAACAGGCAGGACGCGGCATAGTTATACTTCAATATTAATCCTCTTTCTTTTTATAGGCGTTTTTTATTTATGTGCAAGAAGCAGTATCAAGACAGCCTGCAAAAGCAGCATTGCTTATAAAGCCGAGCTTGCGGGCAATATCAGTCCTCGTCCTCAGGCTCAATGAGGCCGTATGTGTTGTCCTTGCGCGAATACACGACATTTATTTCGCCTGTGTCCGCGTTGCGGAACATATAAAAGCCGTGGCCCAGCATATTCATCTGCAAAATTGCCTCCTGAACATCCATCGGCTTGATATGAAACCTTTTGTTCCTTATGATATTAAAGCTGCCGGTCTCCTCAGGCTCCTGTCCTGGAAGGTCGAGCTCGCTCAGCTCGCCCGCCGACGGACGCAGTCTTTTTGCAAGCTTTGTCTTGTGCTTGCGCACCTGACGCACAAGCACATCTACCACACTGTCCAGTGCTTCCTCCATGGTGTCCGCCGATTCCTCGGCGCGTATATAAATTCCCTGAGTGTTTATCGTAGCCTCTACCGTCTGACGGTTTTTCTCAACCGTTACTGTTATGCGGCAGTCGGCGTCGTCATTGAAAAATTTGTCCAGCTTTCCAAGCTTTTTCCCTACACGCTCCTTAAAAGAATCGCGCACAGTGACCTTTCTCCCAGTGATTGTGATGTTCATAATTATCCTCCTTTATATAAACTGCGTCATATTCCAAAAAGAGCCTTTGCGGCATTTGGAATATGAGCTGATTTTATTATCGCTTAAAATGTTTAACATATCTTTAAGCTTCGGTAAATTGTTATCACACAGTGTCTTCTATGTAATATTATACCAAAGTATAGCCTAATGCTCAATCTAAATTACTGCCTTGGCGTGCCGGTTTACATGGCAGCCCATATTTACCGCAACAGGGAGTCCTGCAATATGCGTCGCAAATTTTTCTATATTCACCGCCAGCGCCGTTGTTGAGCCGCCGTAGCCCTGCGGGCCTATGCCGGTCTCATTTATCTTTCTCAGCATATCCGCTTCAAGCCCGGCGTAATATTCGTCGCTGTTCCTCTCGCTTATGGGGCGCACCAGCGCCTTTTTTGCAAGAAACGCGCTGTATTCAAAGTTGCCGCCTATACCCACGCCTACGACGACCGGCGGGCAGGGGTTGGAGCCGGCTTTCTTTACTATTTCAAGCACCGCGTCTATTATATCATCGCGCGTTGCCGCCGGAGTCAGCATTCTTATGCCGCTCATGTTTTCGCTTCCAAAGCCCTTCGGCGCCACCGTTATCCTTATTTCGCTGCCGGGGATAAGAGATGTATGTATTATCGCAGGAGTATTGTCGCCTGTGTTTACGCGTTCAATAGGGTCGGACACGACCGAAAGCCTGAGATAGCCATCGGTATAGCCGCGCCTGACGCCCTCGTTTACGGCGTCGCTCAGCAGTCCTCCGGTCAGATGCACGTCCTGGCCAAGCTCAACAAAAACCACAGCCATACCCGTGTCCTGACAGACAGGTATTCCCCTTTCCTCCGCCGTGCGGAAATTATCGCACAGATTGCACATTATCTTCCTGCCAAGCTCGCTGCTTTCGCTTTTTGACGCGGATTTTACCGCCTGCTTTAAGTCATCCGGCAGGTATATGTTTGCCTCAACGCACAGCCTTGCGACGGCATCAGTTATGTTTTTGACGTCTACCTCTCTCATACTCTTATCCTTTCCCCATTGCATATTACCATTTCCGGCGCACACCTGACATCCAGCGGGTCGCCGGCGAACACGGCCATGTCGGCATCCTTGCCCTTCTCAAGCGAGCCGGTTTGCTCATCTATGCCCAATATTCGCGCGGCGTTTATTGTAACGGCACGCAGCGCGTCTAAGGCAGTCATCCCGTTTCTTACCGCCACCGCCGCACAAAGCTGCAGATATTTCGCCGGCGTTTCGGGATGGTCGGTGCAGAGCGCAGTGAGCACGCCCGCGCGGCTCAGCACCGCCGGACAGGCTTCGTCCATGCGCATAAGCTCCGCCTTCGATTTGTCGTTGACTATCGGACCGTATATCACCGGAATGCCGCGCAGCTTTATGGTATCTGCCAGCATGTACCCGTCTGTTGCGTGCAGAAGAACTATTTTTATTTTAAACTCCTCCGCTATCTCCAGCGCAGCATTGATATCCTCCAAGGCGTGCACGTGTATATGAGCCGGCAGTTTACCTTCAAGCAGCGGCTTTAGCGCCGCAGCCTTTTCGGGCGCATATTCTCCGTGCCCCTTTAATACAAATTCCCTTGCAGCCTTAAGCTCAGCACGTATGACGCCCGCTGCGCCTATATCTCCGAGCGCCTTATTGGGATTCTCACCCAGCGCGAGCTTCTGCGCGGCGTACTCTTTTATGACCATACTGCTCATATCGCCGCCATAGGTCTTAACAACCGACACCTTTCCGGGCATCGGAGATTCACTGCCGAAAGTTATCGCTGCCGCGGTTACACCTGCCCGCAAGGCCTCGTCAAAATATGAGTCAGCCAAAGCACATTCCAGCGGAGAACGCTGCGGAGAAGTATTGGCGCCGCTGTTAATGTAAGATTCGCAGTACGGCTCGCCGGCGCGGCAAAGGCCGAGATGCGTGTGCGCATCGATAAAGCCGGGGATAACCGTACGCCCTCCCAAATCTATTATTTCGTCATTTGGGCGTATCGGCGCGGCTGCCATTTCGCCGATATCAGATATCCTTTCTCCGCTTATTTCGATAAAGCCATTGTCAATAGCTCCGCCGGCTTCATCGTCCGCCGACATTGTAATTATCCTTGCATTTATAATAAGCATACTGCTTTCGTCCCTTTATTTAGCATTAAGGCAAGATATATCAGCCGCAAAACGGCACACCTGAATGAGTCGGTTTCAAGCCCAGAACGCACAGCAGAATCACTTTTATGCTTATACTGCCAGCGGCCGATTTCAGCAATACCTCCGCTTCACTCTCGTGTTCCCGAAGCTTAAGTTCACCTTGAGAGCCGTTTCTTGATTTTATGCGCGGTGATGATTGTATAGCTATGTGCGTTCACGGTTATTTTGCTGCCGTTCACGCGTTCACGGTTACATACCAATTCTTTCCTCGCTTTTCAATGTCCGCGGCCCCGTCCAGAATTTGTGTCGTGCAGCATTGAACAACATCATCCGTATCTATTTGCAAATTCCTTTTTATACGTTCTGCAGCCATCACCGTTGTACGGAGCTTATCTATATTTTCAATCAGGCCGTTCATGTCGATGACTCCGCACGTCTTAACCGGTTTCTCATATCTTTATTTTCTCCCGGTTCCCATTTATGCTCCTGCGGTTCTGCAGCCGTTACAAAATCACTGGCTTAATTCTATCGGGAGCTCAAAGTCGAATTGGGACTATCATTAAACCTTAAAAATGCGGAGTGATACCACCCCGCATTATCAGCATTATTTTACCGGACTTCCCTTTCTCGTCCGTTTAATATCATTATTTTTTCGCTTCAGTACGGAAATTTTTTCGTCGCTGCTCTGCTTAAATTTAAGCATCATATCTTCAAAAGAGAGCCCGTTTTCCTTTTTTGCGGTAAAGTCAACATCAGCCGGTCTGCCGCTGAAAGCCGGAGCGGGCTTTGGACGCTTGTCGTCCTCCATGGCCTTTTTCATGCTGAGGCTTATCCTGCCGTCGTCCGATATGCTTATTATCTTTACCTTTACTATTTGATTTTCCTTTACATACTCTCTTATTTCGCTGACATATGTCTTTGCTACTTCAGAGATATGTACCATGCCGGTTTTGCCCTCCGGCAGCTCCACAAACGCGCCGAAATTTGTAATTCCTTTTACTTTGCCCTCTACAATCGCGCCCACTTCAAGCGACATAACTGAATGATTTCCTCCTTAAAGCATCTATTTATGTCAGTTATTGCTTATGTCGGTATACACCTGTTCATAAGAATAAACATAACCTAATTTATCCCTGGCCGCATGCTCTACAAGCTCGCTGTTGTCCTCGCTGTCAAGCAGATGATTCAGCTCATCTATAGTAAGCTGTGATTCATTTATCTGCTTATTATATTCTTCCTGCTCCTGTTTGGTCTTTATAAGCTCAACCGCGTAAGAGGATATGCTGTATATGCAATACGCAGAAAAGGCAAGGAGCATAAGTCTCAGTATAATGCTTTTGCGATTTTGAGGTTCTTTTTTCCGATTATTTCTACGCATAATAAAAACTACAATCCTTAAGATGACGAAGGCTTCTTTTTGCTTTTCTTGCTTCTATGCTGATTATACAACACTGCCGCCCTGTGTTTCAAGCCCTTTTTTACATTATTTACGCTATTTAATAATTTATCAATAAGACTTTTCATATTGATTGATATTTTTATTCCCCATCTGTTCAGCATACGGCGCAGAGGATGACAGAGCTTTGCCCCTAAAAAGCGCAGAAACCGTTTTATCACCTTGACGACTGCTCCCGATATTTTCATCAGGACGCGGCTTAATGTCAGGCGGCAGACTATAAAGCCGGCGGCCTCTCCAAAGAAGACATAAAACCGCGGCACACCGTCGCATCTCGCCATGAGCAGAAAAAATGTAAGCAGAGCTGAAACCACCCAGAAAAGTATATCCTGAATGAATATAGCAAGCTGCCCGAATCTGCGGCAGAGCCGTATTATTCTGAAAAAATCATACCAAAGGCAGATGACAATCCCAATAATAATAGAAAACAAAAAGGTGAGCATCTGCTCGCCGAATGACGGTATTTCCAATGCAATCCCGATTCCTTTTTTTATTTGCGCCGTGAAATAGCGCATACTTAAATTATATGCCGGTCAGGCAGAGCGTCCGGGCGCCGATTGTAAAGCATAAAGGCAGCCGCAAAAGCAAGTCAAAGCCCAGGCTCCGCCAAATTTAAAAACGCTTTTATATATTTTAGCAGGATTAATGACTGTACCATTTCTTGCACCGTCGGCAGCCGGTATTAAGCTCTGTCTGCTTGCTTTTTGCTGTTTTTAAGTCGGCTGCAATTTTCGTCGGCTGCGGCAAAGAGCTGCTCGCCGCCCGATTTCCTCCAGGACATGCGAAGGCAGGCTAAGCTTAGATACAGCATAGACCGAATTTTCTCTCACTGCCATATCTCAGCAATGAGGATACACAGCCCAAGCGCCGTCCCATGACTTCCCCTCCGAAACCATCGGGAAATATTCCGGCACAGACGCGTTATAAAAGCTCCGATATTTGGAGGATTTAAGAAAATATGTCCCTTCCCGCATATCAAGCGATGTCCGCATAAAACAAATATGCCCATACCCCGCCAATGCAGGATAAAGGCATAGTTATATTATTTGAACATGCGGCTGAAAAAGCCGCCCTGCTTCTCACGGTTGTCCGAATATCCCAGCGCGGCTATGTTGCCGGTGATATTGAGCTCGCCCGTCTCAAGGCTGAGTTTGCCTATATGCAGCCCTGAGCCGCGTATCGTCATCTCGCCCATCTCTGTGTATACGGTTATGGTCTGGTCGTCGAAGCTGTCGACGTCAGACACGCCCGTTATCATAAGCGATTTGCGGTCCTCCAATATTACGTTGTGCGGCATTTTTACCGTGCGTTTTTCATCTGCCATAATCAACCACCTGTTCCTGATATGTATTATTATGCCGCGCAGTACATCTTGAAAAATTTCTGCGGCTTTTCAATAAATACATATGAGAAGCGAAATGCCTGTATGACAAAATCAGCTTATAATTTTATACATTAGAGGCGCATCCTCCTTTTTTACCGACTCGCTCAGAGAGGTAACCTCCGCCTTAATGGTTTTTGCGCCCATGTTTATCTCTATTACGTCGCCGATCTTGACCTCAAGTCCCGGCTTTGCCGCTTTGCCGCCAACGAGGATTTTTCCGGCGCTGCACGCCTCGGCCGCAACCGTGCGCCGCTTTATAAGCCTTGACACCTTCAGGTATTTGTCTATTCTCAATTTTATCACTCCATATTCTCCGGCACGAGCCGGCCGAATTTATTTTTCAAGATCTTGGGCCGCCAGAAGTCCTCTCGGCAGCAGCCGCAATGCCCTAAATCAGCTTTTACATAAGTAAAGGACTTTACCGAAATCAGATTTTCAGGTGAAATCATAAAGGTAAGAGACTTTCCCTGACGTTGACAGTGCCGTGCTCCAGTATCCACACAAATTTAGAATTACAGACTTGCTCCGCAATGAATTTATGCATCTGGCGTCAGATAGAAGCCGTTGCAGTAGCACGGCGCATACGGCGAGCCGTCAGAAAATGCGTGGTTATCAAAAAAGTCAAAGAAATCATCTGCAGTGGATTTTGTCAGTGGTTTTATAATCAGATTCATAAACGTCATTTCATAAAACCGATTTTCTTTATTAAGAGTTTCGCGAAATTTTTCTCCTGTGTAAGCAGAAAAACGCCGATAGCCATAACCACCGGCTTGCCGGTGGCTTGAGTTGGCTCTATGAGGGCATGTACCGGCAAGCGTCTCAAGATGTTTTGAAGGAGATGTCTTGAGCTTTATTCCGCTTGCATCACTTGCCGCACAGCCCGTAAACGGGCGATCACCGTTCTAA
Organism: uncultured Clostridia bacterium; assembly: GCA_944412495.1. GTDB lineage: Bacteria > Bacillota > Clostridia > Oscillospirales > Acutalibacteraceae > Timburyella. The sequence goes on from CALYBL010000025.1 coordinate 49,055, forward strand.
CGGCAGCCTTCTCTCATCCAAGGATTAAAGATTATCGTTATCAGCTTGCTTCGCTCGATGCCTGAAGCTAAAGCTTTTATGTGGTGCCAGATTATTGTTAGCAGCATGTTTCACTCGTTGCATGAAGTTAAAGCTTTTTCTGCCGGCCCCGTAAAACCCGGACCCTTATCGGTTAATCGGACATAGTCATAACCACCAGCAGAGCCGTGATTTCCCTAACTAAATAAAAAAGCCGGCCCCTTTTTGAGACCGGCTTAAAATGCGTGATTATTTGCTGACAGCATCCTTGAAAGCCTTACCGGCCTTGAATACGGGAAGCTTAGAAGCGGGAATAACTATCGGCTGCTTTGTCTGAGGATTGCGGCCGGTTCTCTCAGCACGCTCACGTACCTCAAATGTGCCAAATCCTACGAGCTGTACCTTGTCGCCTGAAGCAATTGTCTCAACAATTGAATCGATTACAGCGCTTACAGCCTTTTCAGAATCCTTCTTTGTCAGTCCAGCCTTTTCTGCTACTGAAGCTATGAGTTCGTTTTTGTTCATGGTAAGAATCCCTCCAAAAAAGATATAAATATTTATATTCTACAGCTGTAAACAGCTGATGAATCACTTATCGGCCTTGACCCTCTCCCATAAAGCATCAAGCTCCTCAGGAGTAAGTGAGTCAAGCGTTTTCCCGTCCCGTAAAGCCAATTTTTCCGCCGCCGCAAACCTGGCGACAAACTTATCGGAGGATTTTGCAAGCGCATCCTCAGCATCTATTCCCGAAATCCTTGACACATTCACTGCCGAGAAAAGCACGTCGCCCATCTCGTCCAATATATCGCCCGGCTTCCCGGAAGAAAGCGCCTCGCTGAGCTCGCACAGCTCTTCCGACAGCTTGTCCATCGCATCATTGACTCCGGCAAAATCATACCCCGCCTTTGCCGCGCGCTTTTGCAGCTTCTGCGCGCGCATGAGCGCCGGAAACGCATCAGGCACGCTTGTGAGCGTATCGGTAAAGGTCTGCTGGGACTTTTCCTTCATTTTTATCTTGTCCCAGTTGTCCAGCACCTTGTCCGGAGTATCAGCCTTGACACTTCCAAAAACATGCGGATGGCGAAGTATCAGCTTGCGGCAGATGCCGTCGCATACGTCGTCAAAATCAAACGTACCTTTCTCACGCTCTATCTGAGCATGGAATACCACCTGCAGCAGAACGTCGCCAAGCTCCTCCCTTAGCGCCTGCATGTCACCCTTGTCTATAGCATCAGCCGCCTCATATGTTTCCTCAATCAGTGACGGACGTATAGACTCATGCGTCTGAACCTTGTCCCACGGACAGCCGTTTTCCGACCGAAGCAGCGACATAATATCGAGCAAATCATTTATGTTATATTTCCTGTCTGCATTGCTCACATAATCTTTTATCATAAAACGCACCAAAAATCAAGTATAATCTTTAATTCTGCCCTTATTTTAACCTATCAGGCGGTGTTTTGCAAGTATATTAGCTATTTTTTCGCCCTTCGGGAACATCATTACATCCTCACGGGATATTGCCTTAAATATAAGCAGCGCTATCACATACACGATTGCGGCGGCGGCTATCGCAATAACCGTTGTAAGATTTTCTGAAATATGCCCGCTTAAAATCCAGTTTACACCCCATGCCGCAAATCCGCATAGGCCCGCGCATATAAGCGGCTTGATAAACACCGACATGAGATTAGGCACAAAATGAGTATATCTGCACACGCTTATAAAGTTCAGTATAAATATCACCGAATAGCAGACCAGCGTACCATAAGGCGCGCCGTTTATGTTTATAGACGGTATTCCGACGAGAATAAAGGAAATAACCGCCTTCGTGCCGGCGCCGATAAGCATATTGCGTACGGGTATGAACTGCTTACCTATAGCCTGAAGTATGCTTGTCAGCGGCAGCGTTACGCTTGATATCATCGCCGTTATCGCCATGACTTTCAGCAGCGGTGTGCCTATTATAATCATGTGCGGCTCGCGCGAGCTGTAAAGCAGGTCTATTATGCCCCTTGAGAGCACCGACATGCCAAGCCCTGCCGGGAAAGCGATCAGCGTCGTTATCCTCAGTACCGACTCAATATTTATCCTGAGATTTTTCTTTTCTCTTTTGACCCAAGCCGATGTTACCGCCGGCAGCGCGCTGACGCCTATGACCGACGCTATCGTCGGGACAAGATTGTACAGCGTGTAAACAAAGCCCTTATACGTGCCATATATCGAAGCTGACCAATCGTCGACGCCGCTCAGCAGCTCTCCGTATATCGCCTGCATTTCCTCGGGATGGTCGGTAAAAAGCCCGTTAAGCCGCCTTTGAACGACAAGCGTGTCTACAAGGCTGCTTATCTGGGTGCCAAGGCTGCCTATGGCAATTGGAATGGCCATTACAAGGAGCACCTTAAGGGTATCTTTAGGGCTTATCGGCGGAGGCGAGCTGCGCAGCTCCCTTACGGTGAAGCTGTCGCCCTTGACCTTGTGCATAACAAACATATATATGGCTCCGGCCAGCGAGCCTATTGTTATGCCAAGTACTGCCGCGGCCGCTGCATAAGGCAGAACTGCGTCGGATGCCGCACGACGCATAAGCTCCGGCGTCTCACCCTCAATAACCTTGCCGAACACCGTTCCCGTGCTTTCAAACTGGCTCATGCCGACCTGTATTACAATAAAAGTAAGCAAAAGCCCTATGACAAGCTTTCCGAGCGCTTCTATTATATTTGAGATGGCCGTCGGTGTCATATTGCGCTGGCCCTCATAATAGCCCCTGTAAGACGACATTATGCAGCAGAAAAGTATCGACGGAGAAATGGCGAGTATTGCATAAAAGGACTCCGTATTTCCAATGTACGAAACAAACGGCCATGAGGCTATAAGCATTATAATAAAGCTTGAAAGGCCGGTCACAAGAAAGGCGAGCTTGGTAACCTTGAAGGTGCGGCGGACGTCGCGGTAACGGCGCTGCGAGATACGCTGCGCTACTATTCTCGCCACCGCGGTTGGAAGCCCGGCCATAGCAAGCGAATATATCGGCAAATACAGGTCATAAGCATTTGAAAAATATGTCATGCCTACGGTGCCTATCATGTTTCCAAGCGGAATCCTGTATATGGCGCCTATTATTTTTACAAGTAAGGTGGCGGCTACAAGTATGGTCGCGCCGTGCAAAAAGCTTTGCTGCTTATATTTTCCCATATTTTCCTCTCATTGACATTGATTCACAAATCTAAATTATACACCAAGTATGCCCAATATGCAAAAGCAGATAACAAATCCGCATCTTTCGTGCCGGCCGAAAATTCACTAAACGCCGGCATATCCCGCTGATAACAGCCTCTGATATAAGTCGCGCTATTTTTTTGTGGAAATTACTGCAGTGCAGTACCCCCGGCAAAGCGTTTATCACACATTCACAGCAGGTTGTCTATTCCCATAAATACGACGTTAATCAGCTTATCCTCCGCAAGCGCGTTCATCGCGGAATAGCTGCCGGCGGCCTCATCGCCGGCGTCGTCCGAAATCCGCCTTACGGCTATAAACGGTATCTTCGCCTTATGGCAGACGGAAGCGCACGCTGCCGATTCCATATCGCAGGACACGGCGCCGAATTCGTTCTTTATATGCCTTTTAGCCTCGTCGCTGCCTACAAACTGGTCGCCGCAGACCATTGGTCCCGGAATAATGCCGTCTATTTTGGCAAAAGCCTCAAAAAGGCGGCCGTCAGGCTTATATATATAACAGTCCTGATCGGGCTTAAAAGCCTTTTTATAGCCAAGAGGGCTTACGTCAAAGTCGTGCTCCGTATACTCTGTGCCTATTGTGTAGTCTCCTCTTCTTACCGAAGCTATGCCGCCGCTCAGCCCGGAATTTATTATCGCGTCGCAGCCGGCCGACGATATGAGATACGCAGTCGCCGCCGACGCGTTCACCTTACCTATGCCGCACAGCACGGCGCTTATTTTCACTGAAGCCTCTCCCCTTTTATATTCAAAAGCCGTGAGCTTGTCGCCGTACTGCTCCGTCACGCCGCCGCCGTATTTTTCACACATGGCGTTTATTGGAACGTACTCCTGAACGTCGGCTATCACAAGCCCTATGTTGGTGAATTTTTTCATTTATTCTTCTCCTGTCATATGTAAATCTAATTTTTTTGGTTTTGCTCCGGTTTTTTATCGTATAAGCGTCCAATGCTAAGAATATACGCCGCGCTGTGATACTCAAAAATTACAAGGTTTGCAAAGCTCAGCCTGCGGCCGACACAAACTCTTTTATAAGACTGACAAGCTTATACGCAGCGGCTCCGGCATTGTCTGTAACCTCAGACTCATTTGGAGCGCTTCCGGAAATTCCCGCCGCCATGTTGGTTATCACGCTCAAAGCCGCGGTCTTTATCCCGGCGGCGCAGGCAGCTATAGCCTCCGGCACAGTCGACATGCCTACGGCGTCAGCGCCAAGCACTCCGGCCGCTCTTATCTCAGCAGGCGTCTCGTACTGCGGACCGGCAAAGTACATATATACGCCCTCCTTAAGCGGTATGCCAAGATTATTGGCACAGCCGCGTATTATTTTACGAAGCTCCGTTGAATAGACCTCCGTCATGCACGGAAAGCGCGGCCCGAACAGCGCATTATGCGGGCCGGTGAGCGGACTCGGCGCCGCAAGCTTTATGTGGTCGGTTATCAGCATGATGTCACCCGGCGCAAAGGATGTATTAACCGCCCCGGCGGCATTGGTGAGAAGGAGAGTGCTTACTTTAAGCCTTGCTAATACTCCTACATAAAAAGCGGCGTCATACATGCTGAATCCCTCATAGCAGTGGACACGTCCGGACAGCAAAAGCACCGGAATATTGTCCATCAGGCCGCAGTAAAGTGCACCCTCGTGCGACGGCGCCGTGGATACCGGAAAATGCGGTATATCACTGTAGCATATCCTTACCGCGTCCTTTATGCTGTCCGTAACCTCCGACAAGCCCGAGCCGAGCACGACGGCGGTATGCGGCACAAGCCCTGCCCTTTCAGCTATGTATTTAGCTGCAGCCGTATACTTGTCGTTGTGTTGCGTATGTTCACTCATTTTTAACCTCTGTTTGCCAATATTTGTCCTTTAACTTGCGGCAATAAAGCCCCCTGTATGCGTTCGCTTCTAATATGCCTCAACGCGCCGGGCAAGGGGCCGCCTGCTGCGTTTTTCACAGCACATAAAATGTCTGTCCGATAAAACAGCTCAAATTTACAGCTTAGGATTTACACCTGCGGCTCATGCTATTACGACGCCTTTTTTGCCCACAGGGGCTGCCATGCAGTTTCGCTTAAGACAACAAGCACGCAGGAGGACAGCCAAAATATTTCCGGCCATCCTCCCGTCCGATATCCGTTTTATTCTGATTCTGTTTTAGATTCAGTTCCCGCTTCCGTTTTTGCTTCTGTTTCCCCGTCATTTACCTCACAGCCGCATTCCTTATCCTGAGTGGAATCAGAATTTTCATCGGCAGGCTGAGCATCGGAAAGCTTGTTTCCGCAATTATAGCAGTACGACGCATCCGACATGTTTTTGGTGCCGCATGCGGAGCATATCTTCTCGCCGCGGAGTAAGGCGAGTTTTTTCTCAAGCTGCTTTATCTCAGCTATCCTTTCCTCAATCTCCGACATAAGCTCAAGCATGCTGACGCTGGGAGTGCCGGTGCCGTTGTCACTGCACAGCCTGCCGAGCGATTCGTACATCTTGGAAAGCTGTGATTTGAGCGAAGCTATGCTCATCTTCAGCTTCTGTACCGTGATTATATCGTTTGTCTTTTTCCCTGCTATATCCCAAACTTCCTTTGCCTTTACGACGGTGTCATCAAAAATGCTCATGTTAATGCCTCCACAATTCAAGATTTTTATAAGCTTAAAATTTATATATAGTTTGGCTCATTTCTTCAATTATTATAACATTTTCCTGTTTTTATTCAACCGTAAATATTTATGCATATATCGAAGAATACGCTACTACCATGCTGCTTCTCGGCCTAAGCAATGCCGTTTGCACATTGAAGAGATACCGAGCCGCTGTTTAAATGCATGTTATCCACGGCGCAGAGATGATTTTTCACGTCATAGCCTAAGCGCGGTCAATAGTCGTATATCCCGCCGCCGATAAATTCTCTGAGCAGCGACGGCGGCGGCACGAGGTCTTCGTCAAGCGGCTCAAACGGGCGCAGCGCAGCGATAAGGCTCGCTGCCTTTTGGTAAAACGAGCTGTCGGGCTTAACCTCCTCCAGAAGCTTTATGGCCCTGTTTCTGAACAGGCACGGCTCATAGCTGTGCATGGAATTTATATCCATATCCGCACTGTCCTTGTGCATATACAGGTATTCCTTTTCGCCCCTTATGACGCCGTCCCACATGTCCAGCGTAAGCTCCACCGGCGCATTGCGGAACAGGCTGTCGCGTATCATACGCCGCACAAGCCTCAAATCCCTTGGAGACAGCACCAGCTCGTCGTCCTCAAATATTCCCGACTCAACGCTGACATACAGCTTTAGCAGGCTGTCTGACGGCAGCGCCTCCACAATAAGCGGGTTAAGGGCGTGTATTCCCTCTACCACCGCAACGCCGTTTTTCGCTATTTTTACACGGTTGCTGCCGACGCGGCCGCCGTCCTTAAAGCTGAAATACGGTATATCGCTTTCGCCGTCGTTTATAAGCTCTATAAAGCATTTGTGCATAAGCTCCAAGTCAAGCGAATGCACCGATTCAAAGTCCGGTTCTCCGTCGGGCGCCTTCGGCATTTTGTCACGGCTTAAATAAAAATGGTCGAGCGATATTATGTCAGAGCTGACGCCCATAAGCGAAAACTGCCGTTTAAGCATGTTCGCGGTAGTAGTCTTGCCTGAGCCTGACGGCCCCGCTAACATGATTATTTTTATATTATTCTCCGCTGACGCGGCATACCCGGCAATGTTCACCATTTTCTCATTATATATGCCGTCGTCCATTTTTATCCGCGACTCGGGATTTTCCTTTATCGCCCTGTTTATCTGCCGGCGGTCAATAAGCCGGCGTACGATTATATCGTTAATATCTTTCAAAATATCACCTTCATCCTAAGTAAACAAATATTAATTTATTAATAATATACTCCGCGTAAACACATAAGCATAACGCGGTCAAAATTTGATCTGTCTTTGCCGAAAATCCGCTGCAGCGCCAGGCAGAGACCCGGCCGCATAAACATATATATTTTGCGGAAATTCTCCGAAGCGTGCTCATGCCCTCTGCGGTGGGACATGCACACCGGCAATAGCCGTGCCCTTCTTTTAAAGCGGCGTAATGCAATGCTAAATTTTGTTGATTTCAAATATTGGCCGCTTTTTGCGGTTTACCCTATATCGATGCTGCGACATGGGTCAAGTCAGGCAAAAATCAGGCCTGTACGCACTGTCTGTAAAATTCCTCTATCCTTGATTTTCTGTCCATAAGCTCGTCAAACCTGCTTATGTATTCATACGGGTACTTGAAATTGAAGATTCTCTCTATCCTTTTTCCGCCGTCCGACACAAGCTTTGTGACGGCGCCGGCGCCCGTACCCAATATTGTATGCGTTTCGTCCATTATAAATACATTGTACAGGCTTTCAAAGCCGGGCTTGGCATATCCTACGTTTTCATGATTGCCCGGCGACCTCTTCTGGCGGTACATGTAATACGGCTCATAGCCGCTGCCGGTAATGGCGGCATAGGCGTAATCCACCATCCTGCCGACAGTCTCGGCCTCGTGCAGGCCATATTTATAATCCATGCCCGCCGCGCGCTTGAGCGCCAAGGTGTGAACCGTTATATTCTCCGGACTAAGAGACAACAGTCTGTCCACGCTGCCTTTAAAGCTTTCAAATGACTCGCCCGGAAGCCCGGCTATCAAATCCATGTTTACCGCAAGCCCTGCCTCGCGCGCCGCATTAAACGCGTCAACGGTCTGCTGCGGCGTGTGCCTGCGTCCGACTGCGGCGAGTACATCTGCGTTCATAGTCTGCGGGTTTATGCTGACACGCTTTGCACCGTTGGCCCTTATTACGCGCAGCTTTTGAGCATCGGTGACGTCCGGACGCCCGGCCTCTACAGTATATTCCCTTGCAGAGGATATATCGAAGCATTCGGCAATTTTTTTCATAAGCGTGTCAAGCTGCGGAGGCGTCAGCACGCCCGGGGTGCCGCCGCCTATATACACCGTTTCAAGCCTGAGGCCCAGCCGCTGAGGTATCCCTGACGTTTCCTCAAGCTCGGTGCACAGCCTGTCAAGATACTCCGGTATAAGCCGGCCCGCCTGCTGTATTGTGTTCGAAACAAATGAGCAGTATGCGCATTTTGTCGGGCAGAACGGCACTGAAACATAAAGGCTGTAGGAATTTGGCTTCGAGAGCGATATTATCCTGCCCTCGTTCACGGCGACGCTGCGGCAAAGGCTGAGCTTGCCTTCGCTAAGCAGCATATCCCGCAGCATGATTTCTTTTGCACCGTCTTGGCCCTTGGTATCGAGCAGGCGGCGCATGAGCTTTGCCGGACGAACTCCGGTAAGTATGCCCCAGCCGGGATTAATTCCCGTAAGCTCATCAAAGCAGCGGTAAAGTGCGCGGGCAAGGCCGCGCTTTATGCCGTCACCGGCAGCATCGGCAGCATAAGCGCGCCGTCCTTCGAGAGAAACCTCTGCTTTTGCTTTTCCGCCGTCCTCGAAAAGGCATATATAATCCCCGTCTATTTCGGATATATCGGCGCCAATAGGCAGGAAATCAGGCTTTTCATGAGGAATAAACAGCTGAAATATGCTCACGGCGTCATACTTGTATTTCTCATCACATAAAATATGAATCATTGTCCATGTGCCCCATATAAGGATTATTTTCGCGCTCAGTCTTAAGAGTCGTGGCCGGACCGTGGCCCGGATATATCGTAAGGTCATCGCCCAGCGCGTCTATCCTGCGCAGGGAGGTTATAATGTCGGTGTAGCTGCCGCCCATAAAATCGGTGCGGCCTATCGTGCCGGCAAAAAGAGTATCCCCGGTAAACAGCATGTCGCCTGTCAAAAAGCATACGCCGCCCACCGTATGCCCCGGTGTATGTATTACCTTTATTTCCTCGCTGCCGAGCTTGAGTATCTGCCCGTCGCTGAGGCTTATATCAGCATTTTTACAGAATTTCATGCCTGTATAGCCTATATTAAGGGAATAATCCGTAAGCCCGGGTATGTCAAGCTCATGCACGCACAGCAGGGCGCCGGTCTTCTCCTTTAGCTTGCGCGCGCCGTACATATGGTCGAAGTGCGTGTGCGTAAGCAGTATATATTTAAGGCGGTAATCAATTTCGCCAAGTGCTGAGTCAAGCTCTGCCGAATACTCACCGGGGTCTATGACGGCAGACTCTTCTCTGCAGGATAAAATATAGCAGTTTGACCCAAACATATGCGAAACAATCTGTTTTACTTCCATAAAAATTCCCTCAATTGGCATTATATGATAGATTTGTGAACTGTGTATTTACGCAAAGTAAATATTATATATTAAAGGAGGGCGGTTTAAGCTGCGTAAAGCGGCTGACCGCCCTCAAAAACCGATATATTATTCCCGCTAACGGCGGATTTTCCCCTGAAGTGAGCAGGCTGCAAAGCCGCCGGCGTTTGGATAAAGCACTAAGCTGCCTTCATTACGATTGCGCTGCCGCAGGCCGAAAGGAAAGCACGGGCGGAGAGTCAGGTGTTTCGGTTGTACGGACTGCGTGCAAAATCAACGGCAAAAGCCATTCTTCGCCCATTTTTAAGAGCAGCAGGGAGAATATTCTTCAATCTCTTTTCTTCCTTTGCTGCGATTTCCGCTTTGCATGCAGTACACATCCGTCAGGTGCTGACAATCACCGTCACGGGCCCGTCATTTATGATATTCACCTTCATGTCCGCACCGAAACGGCCGGTTTTAACCTCAACGCCATATTCGGCAATTTTCTTTAGCAGCTTCTCAAACAGCGGCGCGGCTTTTTCAGGGCGCTCGGCGGACATATATGACGGACGCTTGCCCTTTAAGCAGTCTCCGGCCACCGTGAAATTGGATATCGCCATAACTGCCCCTCCGGTCTCGAGAAGGGATTTGTTCATCTTGCCGTCATCATCCTCGAATATTCTAAGCATTACCAGCTTTTCTGCCATTTTCGATATCTGTGCCTCACTGTCTCCCGTCTCCACTGCTATGAGTGCCGTTATCCCTCTGCCTATCCGTGATATGACCTCTTTATCCACTTCAACCGACGAGCCGAGAACTCGCTGCACTACCGCCTTCATTTGTATTCCTCCGTTTTTGCTGTCTGATATGTCATCTACCCCGACGTACGGCGAAGAGCCTACAAGCGGCTCACTGCGATGTGCGCTCCACGCTTATTACGCCCTTTACCTTCTGCATGCTGCTTATTATATTTTTAAGATGCTGAAGGTTCTCTATGCTCACCGTAATGATTATCTGGCAGTTTCCTCCCTTTAGCTCCCTTGCATTTATGGCGTGTATCGCCACGCGCATATTAGCAAGTGCGATTGTGACGTCAGCCAGCAGCGCCGGGCGGTCTATCGCCATTATTGTTATCGTAGACTTAAACGACTCCTTGGCGCTTGTGTCCCAATACGCCTTTACCCACCTGTCCGGCTCAAAGGACTTTGATATGTCCTTCGGAACGTTCGGGCAGTCCTTCTTGTGAATGGAAACGCCGTGTCCTCTTGTAATAAATCCTATAATCTCGTCGCCCGGCAGCGGGTCGCAGCAGCGCGAGAGCTTTATCAGGCAGTTGTCTATGCCCTCCACTATAACTCCGTCGGTCGAGGTTCTGCGCTGCGATACAACATATTTTGAGACGTCTACAGACGGCTCCGCCTTGACGCGCTTGTTGTACTCCTCTTTTATGCGCGGAATAATACCCGGCACCGATATTCCGCCATAGCCTATTGCGGCATACATATCGTCGACAGAGCCGCAGTGCAGGCGTTCGGCTATTTTTCCGAGGAATTCCGCAGCCATGTCGCCGCTTAATATGATATTATTGCGCTTGAATTCCCTTTCAAGCTCGGCGCGGCCGGTCTCGATGTTTTCGGAGCGGCGCTCCTTTTTAAACCATGCGCGTATCTTGCTGCGCGCCTCACTCGACTTTACCATTTTCAGCCAGTCACGGCTTGGGCCATGCCCCGGCGCCGAGGTAGTGATTATATCTATGACATCACCCGTTTGTACGACATGGTTAAGCGGTACTATCCTGCCGTCCACCTTGGCGCCCACCATACTGTTGCCGACCGCCGAATGTATGGCATAGGCAAAATCTATCACAGTAGAGCCGGCCGGAAGATTAATGACGTCGCCCTTCGGAGTAATAGCAAATACGTCCTCCTGGCTGAGGTCTGTCTTTATGCTGTGAACTATCTCCTCGACGTCGTCACTTTCCTTCTGCGCATCGAGCAGCTGTCTTATCCACGCAAGGCGTTCCTCTAACTTTTTATCGGATTTATCGATATTTTCCTTGTATTTCCAGTGCGCCGCTATACCAAGCTCCGCCGTGCGGTGCATTTCCCATGTGCGTATCTGCACCTCGAACGGTATTCCCTCACGGTCTATCACCGTCGTGTGCAGCGACTGGTACATGTTTGGCTTTGGAGTGGATATATAATCCTTAAAGCGGCCGGGCAGCGGGCGAAAGATATCGTGGATAATGCCAAGCACATTGTAGCAGTCGTTTACCGTGTCGACTATTATCCTCACAGCGTATATGTCGTATATCTCGTCAAAGCTTTTGCCCTGCATGTACATTTTGCGGTATATCCCGTGTATGGATTTTACCCTGCCGTCAATATGAGCGTTAGGCACCGTATCCTTAAGCCTGTTTTGTATTTTGGCCTTAATTTTTTCAAGAAACTGCTGACGGTATTCCTTTACCGACTGAAGCGAGTCCTCGATTTCCTTATAACCAACCGGGTCGAGGTGCTTTATGGCCAAATCCTCCAGCTCCTCCTTCACGGTGCGGATACCGAGGCGGTGAGCTATAGGCGCGTATACCTCGAGCGTTTCGAGCGAATTTTCGAGCTGGTTTTTCTGCGGACGGCAGTCTATCGTGCGCATGTTGTGCAGCCTGTCGGCGAGCTTTATGATTATAACACGTATGTCCTCGGACATGGCCAGCAGCATCCGGCGTATATTTTCTGCCTGCTGCTCCTCGCGCGACGGCAGCTTGCCTATCTGCGTAACCTTTGTGACGCCGCTGACGAGCATTGCGACGTCCGGCCCAAACTGCTTTTCTATCTCCTCAACCGTGACGTCAGTGTCCTCCACCACATCGTGCAGCAGCGCCGCCGCAAGCGTGTCGCTGTCCATGCCAAGCTCAAAAAGAATGGTTGCGACGGCGACAGGATGATAAAAATACGGCTCGCCGGAGGAGCGGAACTGTCCTTCGTGCGCCCGCTCGCACAGCTTATAGGCCCGGCTTATCTTATCGATATCGTAGTTGCTGCCGCTGTCTTTCAGCATTTTTATAAAATTGTCGTACTTTTCTTTCCTGGATATGCTCTCGCTCATACGGCGTCCTGCTTTCCCCCTGATTTATTCATTGCCGTTATCCTCCGCATTACGGCGGAATCAGCTATATTCACCTTACCGCTTATATTTATAATATCGGCTTTTATAAAGCCATTTAATCTGCTTACTTTGGCTAACCCCATTTCGTTCATGATATCAAGCGCAAGCATAACTCTGCAGTAGCTTTCCGGCATACCAAGCCTTAAGCATATCGTGTCGCTGTCAAAGCATATTTCGCCGCTTGCTCTTATAATCCGGTATATCTTCGCCAGCGTCTCCCTGTCGGGAATACAGGAGTCATCAATATCGACCTCCTCGCCGCGGCTTATGCACTCATACAGCCGTATCTGCCGCAGATATTCATCATAATCTATGCCTGACGGGCGCATGTCTGCAAGATTTATCCTAAGGCTCTTTACTCCGTTATATAAATTTTCTCCGAGTGTGACGGCCAAATCCAGCTTATCCCCCGGAATATATCGGAACTCCTCCGCCGTCGTGGAAAATTTCATCATGCTAAAAGAGGTGTCGCCTTTCGAGAAGGTGAGGCGCAGATGCTTTTTGTCGGCCGACGGCGTTACCCTTTCGAGCTTTACGTCAAAAAAACCAAACACCGGACGCTTGTTGGCGCTACCGAACGGCTCCAGCGGCTTCATGGCCTCAACCGTGTTGAGCCCGACGCCGGCAGGATTAAGCTTACAGTCTATATCTATGCAGGAAAACGGCATTATTTTTGCATTTTTCTCAGCGTATTCATTGACGCGACGCCGAAACCTCTCTACATCCTCTTCCCTTATCGTAACGCCTGCGGCAAGCTCGTGACCGCCGAACTTGACAAGCAGGTCAGAGCAGCTCGATATGCATTCGTGCAGATTAAAGCCGCGTATGCTCCTGCCGGAGCCTACCGCCTCGCCGTTCTCTGCCGAAAGGAGTATTACCGGCAGGCCGTATCTCTCCATAATGCGGGAGGCGGCTATCCCGACGACGCCGTGAGGCCAGCCTTCTCCGCACACTACTATCACCCTGTCGGTATACAGTCCCTTTTCCTCAATCTGACTTATCGCCGCAGCCGAGACCTCCTGCTCCGAAAGCCGGCGGCTTGTGTTGTCGCTGCAAAGCTCTGCAGCAAGCTCTTCGGCTTCCTCCCCGGACTCCGCAAGCAGCAGCTTCACCGCCCGCGACGCGCTGCCCATGCGGCTCGCCGCGTTTATGCGTGGAGCTATGTAATATGATACATTTTCAGCATCTATATTTTCAGCCTTTATCCCTGCGGCCGCCAGCAGCGCCGATATACCCGGCCTTGGGGCATTCTTTATAAGATTTATGCCTGTCCTTACAAGCACCCTGTTTTCGTCTCTGAGCGGCATTACGTCGGCTATAGTGCCTATGGCCACCAAATCTGCGTACTCGTCCAGCAGCTCACCGCAACCGCAGTCCTCCAGCGCGCATACAAGCTTATATGCTACGCCGACGCCGGCAAGCCCCTTAAAACGTGACGGGCAGTCGCCTCGGTGCGGGTCAACCACCGCCTCTGCCTGCGGCAGTGACTCTGCCGGCAAGTGGTGGTCGGTGACGACCGTGTCTATCCCGAGGCTTTTGGCATATTCTATCTCGTCGGACGCCACTACGCCGTTGTCCACCGTTATTATCAGAGAGGCGCCCATTTCCTTTATTTTGTCTATGGCGCCCGCGTTCAGGCCGTAGCCCTCCTCGCGTTCGGGAATATAATACGACACGTCGGCGCCTACACTTGTAAGGTACGAGTAAAGCAGCACTGTAGAGGTTATCCCGTCGGCGTCGTAATCACCGTATATCACTGTTTTCTCAAAGCCGTCTATCGCTTTTGTTATCCTTTTTACGGCCCTGTCCATGTCCTTAAGCTCAAGCGGCGGCGCGAAGCAGTCCCCGCCAGCGAAAAAGCTTTTTATATCCTCCGGTGTTTTACAGCCCCTTGCCATCAATATTATGACAATAAACGGGTCTATTCCGCAGCTTTCGGCAAGACGCAGCGCCTCTGCCTTATCAGTCGGCGCTATATTCCATTTTTTGCGGGCCATAACACCACTCCCTTGTCCTATTAATGTATTTTAACACTAATTTACTCCTTGTTCAAGAAGCAGATATCGGGCAGTTATTTATTAAACATATGTATCTCTTAAAGCTATTGAATAAAAGATGCAAAAATGATAGAATTATAAAATGACTACTCAATTTGGGGGCAAATAAGCTTGAACGACAATTTTAACGGCGGCCATGGTGATAATAATTATAACCAAAGCAACGGCGTTCAAAACGCTTACTCAAGCGGCAGCGGACAGCAAAACGAATATAACAGGCCATATTATAATCAGTATACCTACAACTCTCAAAGCAATGGGAAATATCCCGGAAGCAACGCGTTTACCTTCGGCCTGCTTTCGCTGATTTTTTCAGCTTTTTCCTTCTGCCTCACGCCGACTGTTTCTATAGTTTTTGGAATATTGGCAATAGCCGAGGCAAACCGTGCAAAAAAGTTCTTTCGGTCTGGCAGCAGCACAGGCAGCGGAAAAGTAATGGGTATACTCGGCATTGTGATTTCTGTTGTGCTGTTTGTTTTCTGTCTGTTCCTTTTTCTTGCGGTGGTGGCAGCCAATCCCGACGGAATCTTCTTCATTATTTAATAAATTCAAAACATTCTAATCAACCATACACAGTCAAAATATCTGTTATTCCCCGGCTCGGCCGGGGATTTTTATATAAAGAGATATTTTAACGGCTTGAGCCACCCATATACTGTTTAAATCACACGGATATGTCCAAGAAAAAGACGGCCCTTTCGTATAGGCGGTTTTGTTTATAAAAAACAGCCGTCTATGACTTTAACAAGCCGTCAATTATAGCAGAGCAACTGGTTAGCAACTGGTATTTATTATGGTTCCGGGTTGGCAGAAATCAACGTACGCCTATGATTTTTATTCACGCAATGACAAAAGATTTAATGCTTGCTGCGTAAATTAAAAAAGGGTTTCATCTGTATACTTTTCCGCCGCCGGACGGTTATTTTTAAAGGACGAAAAACATAATATAAGATGTATTATCAAAGGCGCTGAAAAGCGTATTGTGGTGCATATTTTTTATTGAGGTGTTGATATGTGCGGAATTGCCGGCTTTTGTCAGTTTGATGAGGATTTTACATGCAGGCGAGAGGAGTGGACGCGGGTCCTTGTTGATATGCGTGAGTCTATCGCACACCGCGGCAAAGACCAGACGGGAGAATATTTAGGTAAAACCATAGGACTTTCACATACGAGGCTTTCCATCAGAGACCTGGAGGGCGGCACACAGCCCATGCTGCGCCGTGTGGGAGAGAGGGACTATATAATAGTTTATAATGGAGAGGTATATAATACCGATGAGCTTGTGCCGGAATTGGAGAGGCGGGGTTATCGCTTTGAAACCACATGCGATACGGAGGTCATACTCTACGCATATATAGAGTATGGTCTTGAATTTGCAGAAAAGCTTAACGGCATTTTTGCCATTGCCGTCTGGGACTCCGGAGAAAGAAGGCTTGTTCTCTGCCGCGACCGCGTTGGGGTAAAGCCGCTTTTTTATTCTGTAAAAGACGATACCTTTGTGTTTGCCTCAGAGCCGAAGGCGCTGTTTTGTCATCCTAAAATAGCTCCCAAGGCCGATGATGACAGCTTTAGGGAAATATTCGGAATCGGACCGGCCAGGACTCCCGGCTGCGGTGTTTTTAAGGGCATTTATGAGGTGAAGCCGGGATACCTTGCAGTATTTTCAGATGACGGACTGCGCGAGCATAGGTATTGGTCTCTTAAAGCACAGCCGCATACGGACAGCTATTTAGAAACGGTTGAAAGGGTTTCAGCACTTTTAAGAGACTCAGTCGAACGTCAAATGGTGTCTGATGTGCCGGTATGCAGCTTTTTGTCGGGCGGCGTAGATTCCAGTGTGGTTACCGCTATTGCATCAAATTTCCTGCAGCGTCAGGGCAAAAGCTTCAATACCTTCTCTTTCGACTATACCAACAATGATAAATTCTTTAAAGCAAACTCATTTCAGCCTACCCGTGACCGCCCGTATGTGGATCAGGTCTTTCGCTTTACCCTCTTAATCACACCTACTTAGAGTGTGATGAAAGCACCCTGGCCGACCTGCTGCCAAAAGCAGTGTTTATAAAAGACCTGCCGGGAATGACGGATGTTGATACATCCTTAATGTACTTTTGCGCCGAGGTTAAGAAGCACAACAAAGTGGCGCTTACGGGAGAATGTGCGGATGAGATATTCGGCGGATATCCGTGGTTTTACCGCAAAGAGCTGTTTTACGCCGACGGCTTCCCGTGGTCATCGGATATATCGGCCAGAACAGTGCTCCTTTCGGATGAAACGATACATCGCCTTGACCTCAACACCTATGTCAGAGAGCGTTATACAGCTTCTCTTAAGGAGGTTCCTCTGCTTGAAGGTGAGAGAGGAGACGACAAACGCCGGCGTGAGGTCAGCTATCTCAATATCCGCTGGTTTATGCAGACGCTTCTCGACAGAATGGACAGAGCCAGCATGTCCTGCGGCCTGGAGGCGCGCGTTCCTTTTGCCGACCACCGTATAGTGGAGTATTTGTATAACGTACCGTGGAGCATGAAATATCAAAACGGCGTGGAAAAGGCACTTCTTCGAGACGCCTGCAAGGACCTTCTTCCGCCGCAGCTGCTTTACCGTAAAAAGAGCCCGTATCCAAAGACCTATTCACCGCATTATGAGGCAATTTTATATAAACGCTTCAGAAGGCTTTTAGAGCATCCTGAGGCACCTGTAAAGCAATTTGTGGACATAAAAAAAGCCGAAAGCTTTCTATCGGCACCAAAGGATTATGGAAAACCATGGTTTGGACAATTAATGGCCGGCCCGCAGATGGTTGCATATTTGCTTCAGGTAAATGACTGGATGGAAAAATATAATCTTGGATGATTTAAGGCAAAAACAAACTTAAAGGCTTACTCAAAAAGCATGTATAATTGATGTTTTTGCTGCGGCCATAAATATTAATACGGTCCAAAGCGATGTGTTTTGTTAATTGTATTGTCAGATAATTTAAAAAAATTTATCGATAACGCCGTAGCTCAGACGTTAATTGAGTCCGCCCAATTCCATCACGGCTTGGAGATTAATTCACAGCTTAATTTATTTTATATAATATTTCCCTCTCTGTCGTAAACAACAGAGCTGATTTGCGGATATGTGTTTCTTTCTGCCTCCTCGGGAATAATAAGGTAAAAGAAATCACTTTCATCGCTTTTTTTAACAGAAGAGATTAATGCTCCGTTGGCATCATAATATTCTATTTTAAATACGCTTTCATCCATTATTTTGCCAAAAAATATATTATCTATCTAAGAACCCACCACAGCAGCATTTGGGTCTACAGAAACACATTAGGAGTTTTTTTATCTCCTGCATCGCTTAAGCTCTTTTAAACCACGCGACTATCGCGTGGTTTCCTTTATACAAAGAAAAAAGGCTGCATTATATGCAGCCCTTTTTTAGTCAGAGTATAATTATATGACTTAAGCTCCCAGATAGCATTCTTTGTCAAGAGCCCATTTTTATAATGCCGCAAAACATATAATCGGCCATTTTAAATGCTTCTGCTTCTATGTCATCAAACACATTGATATCTGTCGCGTAATTTCCCTGCAGACGCAGCGTTGCTTCTTTTTCCGTCATTCTCAGATGACCGTACAGCATATCTTTCCATTTTGCTTCACTCCAGCACGGGTTAATGGAAGATAGAAATTCCGCAATTTCATCCGCATTTTTATACCATCTTTTTCTGGCAAGATCAGCCTTGTCTGCTTCGCCGTTTTTTACTGCGTTAACCAAATCGCCCGCAATCATCAGGTGCTGTGTAAAAAGCTCTTCAAACTGACCTGCCAATTTTATGCCGTAAATTGGCATGAATAAGCTTGCAAAATCCTTGGGATTTTGGAGCAAGTCTGTTTGTAACCTGTTCTAAATCATTTAGGTCAGCTGTCGTACTAATGATGACAAAACGCGTCCAATATACATGCTGTCCCCATAATTGCCGAAATCGATTCATCAGACAAATCTGCTGATGAGTATATTTACTATACATAAATTCCCAGCTTTCTCATTTTATGGCTCTACCATTACTATATGATATTACCGTAATAATGTTGCATTATTTTGTGAGTAACAGATTACGGTTGATTAACAAAAAACGGTCGGGTACTCATCACGAGTCACCGGCCGTTAGTCTGAAAAATCAGTATTATTTTATGCCAAGAGGCAGCAAAGAGATGCCAGCAAAATTTTTGGCAGAAGCGCTAAACCCGCAAAGGTTCGGCAGCGGCAGAGAGGCATCCTGATGGCGTTTTAGGCTGGGCAGGCGAGCTGAGCGAGATATTTTGCGGAAAGGGACAACACCTGAGAGCGCCGCCGGTGGCGGGTACAAGGAGCATGGTTTGGCAACTGGCAAGGCGGCCCCAACACCGCAGGCAGAGCCGGGTACCCACAAGAGGACCGGCAAGGGATTGGGCGGATGGCCTATTTTGAAGCCGCAGGCAAAAAAATAAGCCGGAGCAAAGCGAACTTTGCTCCTATGTGTCTACTGAGTACACAAAAGATGACGCTTTATTTCCAAGCAGAAAAGCAAAAAATAACGCTGAAGCCAATACGAATCGGATTCAGCGTAACACTGGAAATAGGCAGCGAAAAAGATATTTTATCGTTTTGATGTATAGACGTAAACCCGTGTGAATTCTTTAGGCTATTAAAAACAAGATTAACGCCGCGGGTGATGGAGTAAAATAAAAAACTAAGTCTAAACGCGAATTGCGTCCAGGCTCAGCCTGGTCCGAGTGGCGGGACTTGGGCGCCGCTCTAACATCTCACTTTCAGTAAACCTCCCAATAATCCGTCCGCTCTTACGGCTTCTCCCTCCCAACGCCAATCGGTGAGTTCGCACCACACCACCT
>CALYBL010000026.1 GCA_944412495.1 uncultured Clostridia bacterium
TCCTAATGTGTTTTTTAGCGTAACTGGCAGGTCACGCTTTTACTTTAACACATTAGGAGTTTTTTATCTTCTTCACCGCTTAAGCTCTTTTCAACCACGCGACTATCGCGTGGTTTTCTTCATACAAAAAGACATCGGAGCCAGCTGTGCTCGCTCCGATGTGAAAGAATCATGCAGTTAAAACGCTGCTTAAATCAGAATATGCCTGGAAGCAGCTGTGATATGATAAATCCGGCGCCAAAGGATACCGCATTGGCTACCAGTGCATAAAGCGTGTAATACCAGTTTTTCTTCGGATTCTCAGATACTCTCTTCAAAATCGTACAGTATAGTACCGCTTCTATAGCAAAGACAATGATTTCAAAAATAATATAAAAGAGCACGAACATAAACGGGCCGAATTCATAGTTTACAAAATTCAGAAGGACATTAAGTATAACCTGCGTGATAACATTGACTAAGGCCAAAACCAGCAGCTGCTTCTTCTTTCTGAATCCAAAGAATAACGCTATAACCATTTCAAGCACAATTGTAATGACAATCCGTGCGGCAAGAGAAAGGAACTCCTGTCCATACAGATAGGAACGATATGCGTTAATGCGCTCATCGGTGCTCATACTATCATTGTACTCTACCGAGCCAATATTTACGCCGTCCATATCTACGGTATAGTAGGTGTCAAAAGCGTATCTCTCATAAATCCCGCTTACCGCAAAGGTTTTAGTTTCAGGATAATATAAAAGAATTTTAAAGCTGTAGGGCGGATAGTAGGTCCATGCAATTTCCTTGGTTTCGCTTACCGTCCAGCCCTCCTGAAGAAAGTAATATCCATCCGCATCCTCATATTCCACAAACGCTTTCCAGGTTTCATAATCAAAATCAGCATAATAAAATTCTTCGTTTTCGTTATGCTGAGCATTCTCATCAACACCATCCCACACACATGCAGGGCCGCTGGATTTGCTGCTTGAAAGTAAAGTCCCATAGCATAATTCGTCACCCATATTTTCAAATAGAATATGGACAGACGGTTTAGGGCCCATATCCGCATTTGCCGTAACGGAAAAGCTCATTACAGTAAATATGGTGCACATCAGAGTTAAAATGATATAAAATGACCTCTTAACTTTCATTACAGTACCCCCTTTTTCAAATCTCAATCGACTTGTTGCTGTTAATATTATAACATATAATTCAACTTATTCACAGAAAAATTATAACTATTTGTATTTTTAAGTAACCATATCAAATACAATAGTCTGTGCATCACTTGAATTAAAATCAGTAAAAGCCCCGCCTAAAAGCCAAGGCGGGGCTTTACCGCACGCATGGAGCACTATCATTTGTATCTCACATGTGTATTGAGATAAGAATCGCAGCCGCATTTGCGGTACTCAGACGGCGTCATGCCGGTAAACGCCCTGAATCTGCGGATAAAGCAGCTGAAAGCTTTCAAAGCAGACAGCAAAGGCTATATCCATAATACGCATGTCCGTGCTGAGCAGCAGCGAGCATGCACGCTTTATACGAAAATGATGAAGATATTCAAAGAGCGCACGTCCAAAGCTGCTGCCTAAATACCGGCAAAAATATTTTGGAGACATGTTGAAATATGCCGCTGCGTCCTTGAAATTCGATGCTCACTGTAGTGCAGGTCGAGAAAACGGAGTATACTGCGCTGTATTTTCAGTCTTTCTCTGTCAGCTCTGTCCTCTGCCGGGCCGCTTTTCAGAAGTCCGGCATCTTCCGCCGCCGGCATCTTGAGCAGCGCCGCCTTAACGTAAATCTGATATCCGGAGGATTTCTTCTCATCGCGTTCAGGTATACCAAGATATTTCCTCAAAAGCACTGCTGTATTGGTCGGCCTGCACCGCAAACCGCAGGCTTTTATCCTCAATAGGAGAGATATAACCGCTCTGAACTCCGTCGGGCAGCGCAGATGATAAAAAAGCGCAGAGAAAACAAATGCAGCATATACGAGCGCCGGGTCATGCGACTGTATCTGGTGCAGCTCCTCCTTATTGATAAAAATGACCGCCGGGCTGCGGGCCTCATAATTTCTGCCGCCGATTGCCACTATAGCGCTGCCCTTTAAAAAATACAGAAGTTCTATCCCATCATGCCAATGGCAGGGCACAAACAGCTCACCGGCGGCATTGGCCGTCTTATATATTTCAAACGGAAAAAGCGCCGTGCCATGCGTCTTATTCTCCATTAATTCGCGCTGCATAATATTTCTCACGCAAGGTGAATGTAATACTAATTTTTAGAAATATAGCGCAAGAAATGAGGTATATATGTAGATATATTATTATTATAATGTTAAAATGAGATAAATCCAATATTTTAAAACTCAGGAGGACAGGCTTATGCCAAAATGGCTCGACAATGCGGTATTCTATGAGATATATCCACAGTCCTATCAGGACACTAATGCCGACGGCATCGGCGATTTTCAGGGAATAATAAACCGGCTTGATTATATCAGAGGACTTGGCTGCAACGCGCTCTGGATTAATCCATGCTACGATTCACCCTTCACCGACGCCGGCTACGATGTGCGCGACTATTATAAAGCTGCGCCGCGGTATGGCACAAATGAAGATTTGAAACGCCTTTTCGGAGAGGCACACCGCCGCGGCATGCATGTAATACTCGATTTAGTTCCGGGACACACCTCCTATGACCATCCGTGGTTTTTGGAATCCATGAAGCCGGAAAAAAATGAATATACCGACCGGTATATATGGAGCGACAGTATATGGGACAATATGTCTGGCGTAACGGGTATTACCGGGGCTCTGCGCGGAATTTCCCAGCGCGAGGGCTGCGTAGGCGTGAATTATTACTCCACGCAGCCGGCTCTAAACTATGGCTTTGAGCATCCCGAAAAGCCGTGGCAGCTTCCTGTGGATTCTGAAGGAGCCGTCGCTACGAGAGAAGAAATAAAAAATGTTATGCGGTTCTGGCTCGGTATGGGCTGTGACGGCTTTAGAGTAGATATGGCCGGCGCGCTTGTCAAAAATGACCCCGATAAGTCGGGCTGTATAAGGCTGTGGCAAAATTTCCGTGAGTTTTTAGACAGAGAATTCCCGGAGGCCGCTATAATCTCGGAATGGGGTCAGCCCGACGTATCGCTTGCGGCCGGCTTTCATATGGATTTTCTGCTTCATTTCGGTCCCTCACATTATAACGATTTATTCCGCTGCAAAGAGCCCTTCTTTTCACGCCGCGGCAGGGGCAATGCAGGCGAATTTGCCAAAAAATACAACGAATATTATTCCTCTGCCGCCGGACGCGGCTTGATTTGTATCCCCTCCGGCAATCATGACGCACTGCGTATGCGTCATTTTCTCGACGTCGAGGAAATGAAAATTGCATTTGCATTTCTGATGTCCATGCCGGGCGCACCGTTTATATATTACGGCGACGAGATAGGAATGCGCTATCTTGACGGAATAAAATCCGTCGAGGGCGGATACGAACGTACCGGCTCCCGTTCGCCGATGCAGTGGGACGATACCGTCAACGCCGGCTTCTCATCAGCGAAAGCAGAGGATTTATATATTATGATAGACCCTTCACCCGACAGACCCACGGTCAAGATGAATATGGAGGATGAATCCTCGCTCTATGCTGAGATAAAACGGCAGATAAACGTGAGAATGCAGCATAAGGCACTGCAAAGCGACGGAGCCTTTGAGTTCCTTTATGTGAAGGAAAATGCGTATCCGTTAGTTTACAAGCGGAGCAGCGACGGCCAGACTATAGTAGCTGCCATAAATCCGTCGGGAAGCGCAGTGACAGTGGACATAGGTCTTAACGCCGACGGCAGGGAAATATATTCTTACGGCGGAATTTCCAAGCTTGCCTCCGGCAGGCTGACGATGCCATCAGGCAGTGCGGCGTATTTCAGTATAGACTAAACATACCAAATGAGACTGCAGTGTGAATTTTGGAGTATATATCAACTGATAAACTAAAGAGCTGCAGCAATCCTCCGAAAAGCATTGCAGCTTTCTTGTCACAACGTCCAAACTGAATTTTGTGCAGGACAAAACCGCTTACCATTGCCAAAAAGGCTTGGTTAAGCGGTTTTTGTGTTATAAATATACGGCGAAAAAGATGCCGGTTACAACATTTAAAAAAAGTAAAGTCCGGAACGCGAACACGCGTCCAGGCTCAGGCTGTTAACAGGCAGCAAAAGAGCTGCCTGCGAAAAGTTTTGAAATAGACTCGAACCCGCAAAAAGTTGGCGGCGACAGGGAACCGTCGCGAGGGCGTTTTAGGCCGGACAGGTGAGTCGAGCATAGCCTTTTGCGAAAGGGAGGAACAATGGAGCGGGGCCGATTTTTTATAAAATAAAAAATCGGAGCAAGCGCAACTTGTTCCGACGTGGGTTTGCGTTACAAAAAAGATACCCGGAACTGCAATAAGGAAAACAACTGCGAGCTCAGTGAAGCTGGTCGCAATTGGAGAGAATGAGCGACGGAGCGAGTGAGAGACAGCGTTTCTTCGGAACGAAAAAACGCTGTCTCGAACGATACGAAGTCCGCGACGACGTGGATTATGTTGACGAAAAAGATACCTGCTACAAACACGGGCGGAAAGGCAAAATAAAAAACCGAGCCCGGAACGCGAACACGCGTCCAGGCTCAGTCTGGTGGGAAGATGCCATAAAAAGATGCTGCTCCGGCGCGGGCAACGAGACAAAAGAAAAAGCTAAACATAGGGCGCGAACTGCGTCCAGGCTCAGCCTGGTGGCTGGGATGGCAGGACTCGAAGGTGTCGCTCTGACCACTCACTTTCAGTAGCCCTCCCAGATACAAGTTGCTGGCTAACATTTCTTCCTCCCCATTGCAACGGCAGGTCCTCGTCACCACCCACACCCAATAAGAAATCCGCCC
>CALYBL010000027.1 GCA_944412495.1 uncultured Clostridia bacterium
TCCTAATGTGTTTTTTAGCGTAACTGGCAGGTCACGCTTTTACTTTAACACATTAGGAGTTTTTTATCTTCTTCACCGCTTAAGCTCTTTTCAACCACGCGACTATCGCGTGGTTTTCTTCATACAATAAAACCGGCAGGAATTATCCTGCCGGTTTTATTAATATGTAAAAATCACTTGTCCAAAACGCGCTGATAAAGCGCCGCTTAAAATTACTCTATTCTGCTTTCCCTCATTGTAAGCAGATGCGGCAAGTGCAGCTTAACCTGATGCTCAAGCTCGGAATCGCCTATAACCGTAGTACGGCCGCCGGCGTATTCGGCATCTATCCATTCCTTTATTTTGGCAATCTCCGGCGATCTCTTGTCTACCTTGTGCTCGTCGTCAAGCGAGAAATAGGAATTAATCCATGCCGCTATGCCGGCCGCGCCGGAATGAGCGTCAACAACGACTATGGGCGGGCGGCCGAGTATGTCTGCCGTGTTGAATATGTTGTATATCTCCTCGTCCTTGAGCAGGCCGTCGGCGTGTATGCCGGCTCTCGTCGCGTTAAATGCCCTTCCGACAAACGGCGTGCGCGGCGGAATCTGATAATGCAGCTTGGTCTCAAAATACTCGGCGATCTCGGTTATCACCTTGAGATTCATTCCGCCGGTATCTCCGCGCAGCTGGCAGTACTCGATAACCATTGCCTCAAGCGGAGTGTTTCCGGTACGCTCACCTATGCCAAGCAGCGAGGTGTTGACGGCAGAACAGCCGTACAGCCATGCAGTGACGGAGTTGGGCACAGCATTGTAAAAGTCGTTGTGGCCGTGCCATTCGAGGCACTCGGACGGCACGCCTGCGTAGTTCGTAAGCCCGTATATTATCTGCTGTACGCTGCGCGGCATAACTACCCCGGGTATCGATGTACCGAGTCCCAGCGTGTCGCATGCGCGTATCTTTATCCTTATACCGCTCTCGCGGGACAAATCCATGAGCTTTTCGGCAAAGGGCAGCACAAATCCGAAAAAGTCGGCGCGCGTGATGTCCTCAAAATGACAGCGCGGCACTATTCCGGCGTCGAGCGCGGCCTGCACCACCTCGAGATAGTTCTTCATGGCCTCGCTGCGCGTCCAATGCATCTTCTTGAATATGTGATAATCCGAGCAGGAGACAAGTATACCCGTCTCCTTTATGCCCATATCGCGGACAAGCTGAAAATCTTCTTTCTTAGCACGTATCCACGAGGTCACCTGCGGAAAGTCATATCCCATCTCCATGCATTTTATGACGGCTTCCTTGTCCTTCGGCGAGTAAAGGAAAAACTCTGTCTGACGTATTTTGCCGCTGCCGTTGTCCAGCTTGTGAAGCAGCGTAAACAGGTCGCATATCTCCTCCACCGTATAAGGGGAGCGCGCCTGCTGCCCGTCTCTGAAGGTCGTGTCGGTTATAAATATGTCCTTCGGAAGATTCATGGGCACTATGCGCTGATTGAATATCAGCTTCGGTATGGTGTTGTACGGATACATATTTCTGAAAAGATTCGGGTCTTTAACATCCGTAAATTTATATCCGAGCTCCAGCAGCCCGGTCTTCTCGTTTAATTTAGGCTCCATGCTTGCCAAAACATTACCTCCCTTGCAAACAAGTAAAGCATTCAGCTTAATCAGTCTTCCATATTGCCGCAAATCGCCGCCTCATACTGATTGGCAGCAAACCGCGCTGACAATGTGCTGCATATATTACAGGCTCAGGCGCGGTATATATCCGCCGACGGCGGCAGTAAAAATTCGGCGTATATCTTTTACATGGTTAAGCGGGCGTCGCGCCGCTACCCACATATCGTGCATTATAAAACACATTCAAACACGGTATAAATACATCCGCGGACGACGGCGGCAAATACACAGCGTATATTTTACCTCGCGGCATACGCCGGATACTGCAGAGCGCAGGAAAGCCAGCATATGCCGCTGCCGTAATTTATCTACAATTACTCATCAAACGGCGCAGACCCGACGCGCATAGTGCCGCATTCTATTTAAAGGCGGTCACAGCGTCGTCCTGCCGCTTAAATAATGATGCTCTTGCCTGTCATCTGCGACGGCTGCTCTATCCCCGCTATCTTAAGTATTGTGGGGGCAATATCGGCGAGCACGCCGCCCTCCCTCAGCTTGCAGTCGTAGCCTACCACGACAAACGGGACAAGGTTGGTGGTATGCGCCGTAAACGGCGAGCCGTCGTCCTCATACATCTTGTCGGCGTTTCCGTGGTCGGCGGTTATGATAACGGCGCCGCCCATCGCAAGCGTAGCATCGACCACACGTCCGACGCACTCGTCTACCGTTTCGACCGCCTTTACCGCTGCGTCAAATATTCCGGTATGTCCGACCATGTCGCAGTTTGCAAAATTGAGTATGATAACGTCGAATTTATCGCTCTTTATGCTGTCGACGACCTTGTCGCACACCTCATATGCGCTCATTTCCGGCTGCAAATCGTAGGTTGCCACCTTCGGCGACGGGACAAGTATCCTTTCCTCTCCCGGGTATACCGCCTCGGTTCCGCCGTTGAAGAAGAAGGTCACGTGCGGATATTTTTCCGTCTCGGCTATTCTCAGCTGCTTTTTGCCTAGCTTGCTCAGCAGCTCGCCAAGGTTCATGTCAAGATTGTTCTCCGGCGGGAAGGCTACTTCAACATTCGGCATGGCAGCGTCGTAGACGGTAAAGCACACAAAGCAAAGCGGGCTGAGTGCCTTGCGCTCAAAGCCGGTGAAGTCCGGATCCACGAATGCGCGGGTAATCTCCCTCGCGCGGTCCGGGCGGAAGTTGTAAAATATAACGCTGTCGCCGCTCTTTACCGAGGCTCCGCCATCAACGACCGTCGGAAGAACAAATTCGTCGGTTATGTTCTTGCCGTTTTCATCTATCGTTTCATAGGATTTACGCACTGCCTCGGCCGGGTCGGCTGCTTTTTCGCCGACGCCGTTTACCATGGCGTCATATGCCCTTTTTACGCGTTCCCAGCGGTTGTCACGGTCCATTGCGTAATAGCGGCCCATTACCGTAGCAATTTTGCCGACACCTATCTCCTTGGCTTTCGCCTCGAGCTCCTCTATAAATCCGGCGCCTGAGGTCGGCGGGACGTCCCTGCCGTCGAGGAAGCAGTGGATATATACGTCCTTTGCGCCACGGCGCTTTGCCATTTCGAGCAGAGCATACATGTGGCTGTTAAGGCTGTGCACGCCGCCGTCAGACAGCAGGCCCATTATATGAAGGGCCGTGCCGTTTTTAACGGTATTGTCAATGGCGTTTATCAGCGCCTTGTTTTCAAAAAACACGCCGTCCTCTATGTATTTCGTTATCCGTGTTATGTCCTGATACACTATGCGTCCGGCGCCTATGTTGGTGTGCCCGACCTCGCTGTTGCCCATCTGGCCGTCCGGCAGGCCGACGTCAAGTCCGGAGGCGCCTATCTTCGTGTGCGGGTACTTCGCAATGTACTTGTCCATATTCGGTGTTTTGGCGGCCTTTATCGCATTTCCGTATGCCGATTCATTTATTCCGTAGCCGTCCATTATCGTAAGAACTATTGGTCTTTTCAAAATAATCATCCCTTAAAAAATAA
The DNA here is from genome assembly GCA_944412495.1 of uncultured Clostridia bacterium. GTDB lineage: Bacteria > Bacillota > Clostridia > Oscillospirales > Acutalibacteraceae > Timburyella. The sequence goes on from CALYBL010000027.1 coordinate 3,610, forward strand.
TCTCGGTTATTTTCCCCGACGAAAAAGCCGTGTTAAGCTGAAAGTAAGCCAATGCCTATAAAGGCACATATAGCTTTGCCACATCGCAGCACCGCCGCAGAGTGCAGATTTTGCAGGAGCATATGAGTCTAACCGCGCTCTGCACCGGCATAAAGCCAGCAGGCATAAGCTGAGCTCCTCATTTTGTAAGGCTGAATTCCGCTGACGTCTTCATATGCCGTTAATCCAACAGCCGATGCGCCATGGCCTTTGAGTTATCACGAACCATGCCGCCTAAAGTTTGAAGCAGCGCGTCCGTTCACTGACCGGCCGTTATTTGCTTTTGGCCTAAACCGCTCTTCGCTGTCGATTCGCCCCTGCCGGCGGCTTTAAACGCCTTTGCAGATAATTTGCCGCAATAAAGAATATAAAGCCTGTCTCAGCTTGCCCCTTAGAGCAGTCGTTTAAATATTTCGCCACAGCCTCCGCATATAATGCATTGCAAATGGAAACAGGCGAATAATATCCGTCGATAAGGAAAAGCGGTGATATAGAATTGCTTTCAATGCTCTTGAGAATTTTATTCCTATTCTTGACGAGCTGCAGCAATTCAAAAACCAGCATATTCACGCACCCTTTAGCGAGCCGGTTTAGAGAGCCTCGTCCGCCGATTTTACTATCTGAGCAAAATCCTTTGCCTTAAGCGAAGCGCCGCCTATAAGCCCGCCGTCGACGTTGGGCTTGCTGAGCAGCTCAGCCGCATTGCCGGCATTCATTGAGCCGCCGTACTGTATTATCATGGCGTCGGCCGCAGCCGCTCCGTAAAGGCCGCCAACCGTAGCGCGGATAATGGCGCATACCTCGTCGGCCTGCTCGGCAGTCGCCGTCTTGCCGGTGCCTATCGCCCATACAGGCTCATAAGCTATTATGATGTTCTTGAGTTCCTCAGCCTTGACGCCCTGAAGCGCTATCTTTGTCTGCATCGCGCAGATCTCCGCCGTTACACCCTGCTCTCTCTGCTCAAGATATTCTCCGACGCAGAGTATGACCTTAAGTCCGGCGTCGAGCGCCGCCCTCGTGCGGTCGCGCACCGTTACGTCCGTGTCGCCGAAATACGTCCTGCGCTCCGAATGCCCGGTTATGACATATTCCACTCCGATGTCACTGAGCATCGGCGCCGACACCTCGCCGGTAAACGCACCCGATACCGCCCAGCTGCAGTTCTGCGCACCCACCTTGATGTTAGTGCCCTTTACCGCCTCAAGCGCCGCCGAAAGGTCCACATACGGCACGCATACTATTACGTCGCTTTTACTGCCGCTTACAAGCGGTGCTATCTCGTTTATAAGCGCTTTTGTCTGCTCGGGATTGTTGTTCATCTTCCAGTTCCCGGCTATAACCTTGGTTCTGCTCATAGCATTATCTCCCATCTTTTTTATTTGTAAGCCGCTGCAAAAACAGATTTTGCAGCGGCTGCAATACGTTAATAAATATCAGTCATAAAACGGCCATATACAAAAATCGTCCATAATCCCGGCCGTACACCACCGGCACGGCAGCCAAAGCATTCAAAAAGCTATGCGGCCGCGCATATTCGTTTTGTCAGGATTATTATTTATCGTTGAGCGCCGCTATGCCGGGAAGCTCAAGCCCCTCCAAGAACTCGAGCGAAGCGCCGCCGCCTGTGGAGATGTGCGTCATCTTGTCGGCGAATCCGAGCTTTTCGACAGCCGCAGCAGAGTCGCCGCCGCCTATTATAGATATCGCACCGGAATTTGCCACAGCCTCGGCTACCGCTATCGTGCCCTTTGCAAAGTCGTCCCACTCGCTGACGCCCATGGGTCCGTTCCAGATAACGGTGCCGGCGCCCTTTACAGCGTCCGCAAATATCTTCCTCGTGTCGGGGCCTATGTCAAGTCCCATATATCCGTCGGGAATATCGCAGGACTCAACATTCATGTGATGGCAGTCGGGAGCATACTTGTCGCCCACCGCATTGTCTACTGGGAGCAGGAATTTAACGCCCTTTTCCTCAGCCTTTTTCATTATATCCTTAGCGAGGTCAATCTTGTCCTCCTCGCAAATGGACGTGCCTATCTTATGTCCCTGCGCCTTAAGGAAGGTATATGCCATACCGCCGCCTATGATAAGCGTGTCGACCTTCTCCAGAAGATTTGTGATAACGCCTATCTTGTCGGAAACCTTGGCTCCGCCGAGTATTGCTACAAAGGGGCGCTTCGGATTTTCGAGCGCGCCGCCCATAACGCTTATCTCCTTCTGTATAAGGTATCCGCATACGGCCGGCAGATACTTTGCAACGCCGGCGGTCGACGCGTGCGCCCTGTGCGCAGTGCCGAAAGCATCGTTTACATATACCTCAGCCAAAGACGCAAGGCTCTTTGCAAACTCAGGATCGTTTTTCTCCTCCTCAGCGTGGAAGCGCACATTCTCCAGAAGCATAGCCTCGCCGTCCTTGAGAGAAGCAGCCAAAGACTTTGCGCTGTCGCCTATAACGTCGGACGCCATCTTAACTTCCATGCCGAGCAGCTCAGAAAGTCTCTTTGCAACGGGAGCGAGCGAATACTTCATGTTAAATTCGCCCTTCGGACGTCCGAGGTGTGAGCAAAGTATGACCTTGGCGCCGTGTTCAAGGAGATATTTTATCGTCGGCAGGGATTCCCTTATCCTTTTGTCGTCGGTTATTACGCCGTTGTCCAGCGGCACGTTGAAGTCGCATCTTACAAGGACTCTTTTGCCCTCTACGTCAATGTCTTCTATTGTCTTTTTGTTTAAGGCGTTCATTGTATCCAATCCCTTCGCTTTAATTGTTATTTTAATGACAATTATATTGTATAATAATTTACCAAATTAATCAAGCGCTTAATGTGCTTACTTTTCAAAATTGCAAAGTATTTACATTTTTAAGCACAAAAATCAAAAAGCGCTTTATATAAAACGCACAGCCATAATATCTCAGCAGCATTTTGTACAGGCTTAAAAATAGAAGACTTAAGAATATTTGAAAAATTATCAAATTAACTTTCCATTAATTATTCATACTAATAAACATATTAATGAAAATAATAATTATGGAATCATTATTCTGCACGCATCAGCCGCACAAAGCAAAGCGTCTGATTTATAAAGGAGGTAATAACTGTGACTAGAAGCACAATGAAATTTGTTAAAGGCATGGGCGCCGGAATGGCCGCCGGAATGATAGCCGGAGCCGTCGGCAGCAGTCTTGTACGCAGCAATAAAAAGAGTCTCAAAAAAAAGGCGTCCAAGGCTATGAAGGCCGTCGGCGATGTCGTTGACAATGTTCAGTATATGATGAAGTAGCTACACATTTTCAATTATTGCTCGGCATCCCGATGTACACAGCCGGTATATGATTCCCTTCGGCATAAAAGCAAACATCTTCTCAGCATCGGGTGCTTAGAGCGCAGAATATGCGCAGCGCTGTGATAACGGCGCTGCGCATTGAATTGCTTGTAAAAGCACTCTATGGTTCTGACATTGATTGTCTGTTTAAGCAGGCCGCTGCTCTGACGCTGCGGCCCGGAACACACTTTCAGCTGTACAAGGCAATCCGTTTTTTGCAAAATAAAAACATATAAAGTATCCCGACGGCTTCCGAAGTCAGAACAGATACGTTTACGGGCGCAGGATGTGCTGTGAGCTCATATCACTCGGAGCTCCGGCTCCCCTAATGCCGCACAAGAATGCTTGATGGACTATGCAAACCGGTGAATTTGCTTGTCCCTTGACTTATCCATATTTCGGATATGCTGCCTAAGCTGCCGGGAGCCGAACATAATATATTTTTAAGCGGCTGATTTACGCGCGTGCTGCGTTAAAAGCCTCGTTAATCCGAAAGGATTAACTGTGTTTTATGCCTTGCCTGCACAAAAATCAGCACGCTTAAAGCTGCACGCACCGAAAATGATGGCGGCGCGGATGGATTTTTGCTTTTGAGGCCGCAGGCGGGCTGCCGCCCGGCAAGGGTAAAAATGTGAAAATGCGCCGTGCCGGCGCTTTTTCGGCACATCGGGTTCGCTTCCCGGCGGCCTAACCCAGCCAGTCCGAAATTTTTTCCTTTATAGAATCGAATATTTCCAGCGCCTTAAGCCTTATCTCGTATTTTTCGCTGTTTTCCACTATATCCATCTGGCTGTCAGAGAGCACGTCGTCGAGTTCCTCACTCTCCTCAGCCGCCGGCAGGCACATGGGCGGGAACATTACACACCACCAGTTGTGCCCCTCTGCCTGTCCAATATACACATTTACTGCCGTGTATACTCCCGCCGGCATGGTGACGCCGTCATATACGCGCTCGTCGAATTTTGTGTCGGCCACTTCAATGCGCACATCGTAGTCGTATCCGTTTTCGGCTATCACCTGCTTTGCAGCCGATGTCATTGGTTCTATGCTGTCCTGCGCCATGCTTATCATTTCTTCTTTTGAGCCGGTATTTTCAAATATCTCTCCGCCTACCTCCAGCAGCCGGTCACGCACCTTGAGCTTAAGCTCCTGATCCTCGTCCGAGTCCGAATTTGCAAGGATGTGCAGGCGCAAAACATTTTCCCTTATCTCCTCAACGTCGCTGCCAAAGCCGGCGAGTGAAAATATTATCGCCGTAACTATTCCAACAGCCGCGGCAATATTTATAAGCTTCATAAGAATCATCTCCTAATTATGTACTGCATATATTATGGGAGATTTTTCCTGTGCTTAATCATTTATATCTATTTTTATTGCCGATTCACCTTGTACGGGACCGTTTTGGATTTACATAAATTTCGGATAAGCTGAGCGTGCATTACATCCTCGAACTCGTTTGAAAAGCTCTAATCCGCCGCAAAACCTCGCCTTTTAACACCGGGCGCGGACTAATTGCCATTACTGCCGTACGATACCTTCTTCAATCGGGTACAAACGGCATACCGGCAAGCCGTATCGGCGGTATGGGATTTGGCGCTGATTTGGTGCTTATTTGGTGCTGTGCATATACGAAATTTGTCTGAATACGTCTGTATTCTGCTTGTCTTCCACGCAGCATGTATTTATCAGGTACTACGGGCATATGTGTGCATCCGGGCGGCACTGAGATGCTTCAAATATGCTCGTTACCACAGGATACTGTACAGCAATTAATAATATTTTACATATTTAAACGTCGTGGCAGTCATGTTGTCCAAAAGGTGCCGCCGCTGCCACACCTCATGCTGTGCCGTATCCTGTCTGGTGCAACAGACAAAGATAAAAGCACTTTTTAACGGCAGCAATGGAGTGTCGGTTCATCCTGACGGGCAGTATGCATGGTCTTCATCACATTAAATATGCCGCGTACGCAGCACGAATATGTCAAATCACCGATCATATCCCGGGCGGACTTTTGACACTTACAGGCTCTTCTCCATGCGGATATGCGGGCAGAATTCATCATAGCATATTTCTCCGAATGCACCGTAGCCCTGCTTTATGTAAAATTCTTCGGCCGATTTCTGTGCGAGCAAAACCGCTCGGATGCCGCCGAGCACCCTTATTTTTCTTTCCGCCTCTCTTAATATAAGCGAGCCTATACCTTTCCCTCTGTATTCTTTTATGACAGCAATCCTGCCTATTACATATGTCTCCCTCTCATGCTCATCGCGGTAAAGCCTGCAGGTCGCAGCTGCACGAACGCCGTCAAACGCCACAAGATGCACAGCCCGCTTATCTATATCGTCGAATTCGTTTAAAAAGCCCTGTTCCCTTATAAAAACCTCGCTTCTTATCATTGCTGCATCTGCCGGCAGCGACTCATATACTTTGATATGCATACAGTCTTATTCTCCCTAAAATTATTTTCTGCTTCTGCACTGTCTTTGCGGCCTTAAGCTTCAGCACCCATATCGGATGTCCGGTATCTCCCATAAATTGATAGGTCCTGCCGTACTTTACGGCAAAGCAGGTATTTAATATTGTTAAGCGCAGACGGCGGTGTGCTTTATTATTATGATATATACCAGCAGTCAAACTGTCAACGGCGTTCGTACGGCCCGTGCCATAACAAACGGGAGATAATTGTACAACATACACAATATAGTGCGGCAAAAAAATAATACATAAATATTCTTTTTGCTCTTTTATTTTCATATATAATGCTGTATAATAAATAAAATATGTGCTGACGTTCTATTGGCATGAGGCTGCCTTGCCTTATGCTTATCAGAAATACCGCACACATAGATAAAATGCGAAATAAGCAGGGAGGAAGCATTGTGAAATTAAAGAAAGCATTGGTAGTTTCGGTTTCGCTTATAATTTTAGCGGCTGCGGCTATAATGCCGTCAGGCTGCAGCGGAGGAAGTAATATGTACGTAAGCTTTAAGACCTACACCGACAAAAACCCGACAAAATATCATGAATTTGAAAACACGGAGATAAACGTTGTTTCAAATTATAATGATAAAAACGATTTTGTCATGGTCCTTAAAAAGATGGGAAACAACGATATATTCAACGTATATTCTCCTTATGTTGTTGAAAACATCGGCGACAAGCCCAACAACGACCTTGAAAACAAAACTCTATTCATGAATGTAAACCTCGGCGTGAGTGACTGGTTCGGACCTTACATAGTTTCGGCTGACGAAAACGCAGACGGCGACCGCAAGATGAACGAATTCACCGGCGGCAATCATGACTACCTCAATGGCTCCGGCGGCTCTGCTACAGGACGCACCGACAGCATCAGGCTTGTTGTAGACGGCAAGGAAATAGAGGGCGACTACGAGGGCTATGCGGATGAAATAGACATTTACTGGACCAACTATATCCAGGCTAACAACACAAAGAAAGAGGATGGCTCCGGACGCGAGGTCCTAAAGGAAATGTATCACATAAACTATACCGGTAATAACGAGTGGAATGTCGACCAGCAGATAGAATTCCTCGAGGATGTCACCATTCAGACATATTACGGCATGCAGGCCATAAATACAGCGTGGAACGACGAGGTTAAATTCGGTGACGGCGAATGGCTTGAGGGCGACACCACAGTTCAAAGTGAAAGCGAAAGCGAAAATAAGATAACGCTCCGCAAGGCCGACAATTATCTTGAGCTTAACCTTGACACCACCTACGGCCTCGGCACGAGGGAACATATGTCGTCTCGCAGCAAAACTGCGTTTGTTTCAAGCTATGGTCCGAACAACAGCAAGACCTATTACTTCCTGGTTCAGGGCAGCCAGAAATTCAGCGCAGGCACTATCGACGGCTGGAAGGGCACCTATAAATTCTATTACGGCGAGCCCGCCGCTACAACCTCTGAGCAGTAATTAAAAGCTCGTGCAGAATTGCTCTGCGATAATTAAATGATAATAAAAAGCCCCGTGTGAATGATAAACATTTGCACGGGACTTTTTATTATGGCTTATAACTTCCAATCTTATACTAAAGCATTAAATTGTACAGCAGCTGCAAACCGCTTCATTGCTTTTCACAGTGCTCTTAACATGTAACGCAAAGCAGTCAGCCGTATGGACGTGGAGCCTGCAAAAAGCTCAATTCGCCTCTTGCGCAAGAAAGCAGCCAATTAGCAGCGGCAGACTTCACACCGAACACCCATTCAAAATTCCCGTCATTTTATCTTCCTGTCAAAGCTTAATTGATTTAAAGCGCATGCTGTAAAATCCAATATTCAAGATAAACGATTTTTATGCCGAGCGTCTAATTTAAGCAGTATGTAAATCTATGCCGAGGCCAAGCCATATTTGCTAATTAAGCTCTATTGTTATGTATATAATCGACAGAGATTATCTATATATAATTCCCGCCTGACGGCAAACGGCGGAATTTTGGGGCATGGGTCAACAAATGATTATCCGCTGCGTTTCGGCATTTGTCTTTATAAAGCTGTTGATTAAACCGCTGCTTTTAATCGAGTACAGGTGCATCAGACGATATTAAAATACGCCGCAAATCCGGTAACGGAAGCGGCGTATTTACTTTCGCTTTAGCTCATCAGATTTTCGTCAGTCTATCTATTGCATGCAGAAAAGACATTATAAGCATTCCGCGGAGTTAAGTCCATTTCAGCAAAACAATTCCATCTCCGAATAGTACCTGAGCGCTGGTTAAGCACTTTACAACAGCAGTGCAGCGGCACGGCAGCAAGGAAAAAATAGTTTAATGGCAAAAGGTGCAAGATTTTTTGACGGTCTTCACAAGCTGCACGTCAATAACTGGCTTAATTATGCGGTTATCCCCTTGTCGTCGGCATTGTCCGGCGCCTTAAGTTTCGGAGACTTCTTGTCCCTGCCGCTGCGTTCAAGCACCGGCGGCGCCTTCTCAGTAATGCACTTGTCGGTTATAATTACCTTGTCGATAGATGTCTCCGACGGAATATCAAACATTATATCGCCCAGCACATCCTCTATAATTGAGCGTATGCCGCGGGCGCCGGTCCTTTGGTCTATTGCCTTCTGCGCGGCCGCCCTGAGTGCTGATTCCTCAAATTCGAGCTTAACGCCGTCCATCTCAAACAGTGCCTGATACTGCTTTACTATGGAGTTTTTCGGCTCCGTCATTATCCTTACGATGTCGTCAGCGCTGAGCGCTTTCAGCGTGGTTATCACCGGCAGCCTGCCGACCAGCTCAGGTATTATTCCAAAGCGCATGATATCATGGCTGGTAACATATTTGAGATAGTCGGTTTTTTCCTCTGTCTGTCCCTTTTTAATTTCTGCACCAAACCCCAGCGCCGATTTGCCCATGCGCTTAGATATGACCTGCTCCAATCCATCAAATGCGCCGCCGCATATAAAGAGTATATTGGCGGTGTTTATCTGTATAAACTCCTGCTGAGGGTGCTTGCGTCCGCCCTGCGGCGGCACGTTAGAGACCGTGCCCTCGAGTATTTTCAGCAGCGCCTGCTGTACACCCTCGCCGCTCACATCTCTGGTTATCGACGGGTTCTCTGACTTCCTCGAAATCTTGTCAATCTCATCAATATAGATAATGCCGCGCTCTGCCCGCTCTATGTCATAGTCGGCCGCCTGAATAAGGCGCAGCAGGATATTCTCAACATCCTCACCGACATATCCGGCCTCCGTCAGCGTTGTTGCGTCGGTAATGGCAAACGGCACATTAAGGAATCTTGCCAGCGTCTGTGCCAGCAGAGTTTTCCCGACACCCGTGGGCCCGAGCATTAATATGTTACTCTTGCTTATTTCCACGTCGTCCACTGTCGAATATATTCTCTTGTAATGGTTATAAACAGCCACCGCAAGCGTTTTCTTGGCGCTTTCCTGCCCTATTACATATTCGTCAAGATATTTCTTTATCTCCTTGGGCTTCGGCAGGAAGAACTCCTCACCGTGCTCGGATTTGCGGACAGGTCTTGCCTCATCGTTTATTATGTTGTAGCAGACCTCTACGCACTCATTGCATATGAATACGCCGTCACCGGCAATAAGCCTGTCTACCTCATCCTGCGTTTTGCCGCAGAAGGAGCATCTTATTGTTCTGTCCATTGTCACATCAGACATAGAAGTTGTTTCCAGCCTTTCCTGCCCGCCTTTTTGCCGCCCGGCGCCGCGGGCACAGCGGCGGGCCGTAATTTTTTGTTAAGCCGAGGCATTCCGCCTCTCACAATATGAATGCGCTCCAAGCACCTCACGCCAAGAACAAGCCAGACGACGCTTTTTAATCCATAAAAGCTGCGTGAGATTGTATCGCACGGCACATCCGTATCAGGATGACCATGCTGCCTCCGGATATACTCTGCTATTCGCCGCAAAACCATTGCGGCAGCAGGTACATTGCAGTTCTAAAAATTGTAATGCTAAAACCCTTTACAAAACATCTTTAAAAAGGCAGTGCTGCAAGAACACGTCGTGTAGCCCCTTCAAAAGCAGCATAACCATTACAAACGTCTCGTAAAGTTATACACATTTACAGAACTATATTGCAGCCACTCAGCGATGCGTAAATACCTTATCGATAAGGCCGTACTCCACAGCCTCCTGCGCGGACATAAAGTTGTCGCGTTCGGTATCTATCGCAATCTGCTCCACCGGCTTACCGGTGCGCTCAGCAAGAATTGCGTTCAGCTTTTCCCTTGTGCGCTTTATATGGTCGGCGTGTATTATAACGTCCGTTGCCTGACCCTGCGCTCCGCCCAACGGCTGATGTATCATTATCTCGCTGTTCGGCAGTGCAAAGCGTTTGCCCTTTGCACCCGCAGCGAGCAGAAACGCACCCATGCTCGCCGCCATACCCATGCATATTGTGGATACATCACATTTGATATACTGCATGGTGTCATATATCGCCAGTCCGGCCGAGACCGAGCCGCCCGGGCTGTTAATGTAAAGGCTTATATCTTTATCGGGATCCTGCCCCTCAAGATACAGCAGCTGTGCTATGACAAGGCTCGCGGTCGTGTCGTTTACCTCGTCGGACAGCATAACTATCCTGTCATTTAAAAGACGGGAAAAAATATCATAGGACCTTTCCCCTCTGCTTGTTTGCTCAACAACATATGGTACTAAACTGTTCATCATGTTTAGCTGCACCTCCAAATTATAATTATATTATAGACATTTTTTAAAATTTTAACGCATGCACGGCTGCTATTCAATAAATACCGAAAAATGATACATTAGGAAGCGGCACCTGCTCCGCCGTTCATACGCCTCAGTCCGCCGCCAAACAGACGGCACTGTAAATATTATGACAAAAGGCTAAGCCGTAAAACAGAAATTTTTATTTTGTCAAACCCGATCTCGCGCAAAGTATGAAAATAAATGCCGGCCGCCAGCAAAGCATTAATAAGGCGGCCGGGCACAGCGGCACGTCCGTGCGCTGCCATGCTGATATCGAGATATCAGCAGTTATTTTATTTTTCGCTGTCCTCCGTCTTTTTTGAGGTAGTCTTCTTCGCGGCAGGCTTTGACGACGCTGCCTTTTTAGCGGCTGCCGGCTTGTCCTCCGATGCTTCAGACGTCTTGGTGGATTTAGCCGCAGTCTTCTTTGCGGCAGGCTTTTCAGCCTTGGCGTCATCTGCCTTTGTGCCGGACGCAGCCTTTGTAGATTTCTTCGCAGTGCCCTTTGCGGACTTTGCGCCGGACTTTGCTTCATCAACTAACTCGGCCGAATTCTTTACAAGCTCCATCGCCTTGCCTACAGCAAGGTCGCCCTTGACCTCATAAGCCGGTATAACCGATTTTACTCTTGCTTCGCTTACGTTGTATACGCCGGCAAGACGCTTGTACTCAGCATCAGTCTCCTCATCCGACGGATAAAGGTTTTCGAGCTTTGCAATCTTTTCGAGTGCGAGTCTCAGCTTGACCTGACGCTCAGCCTGTGCGCGGAAGCTTTCACGGAAGTCCTTTTCCTCGGCGCCGGTGTATTTCAGATAATCCTTAAGCGTCATGCCCTGCATCTGCAGCCTGTAATCAAAATCGCGGACGTTTTCGTCTATCCTCGTTTCATACATTACATCGGGAATCTCCGCCTTGAGCGAGCCGATAAGCTGGTCAACAAGCTGTAGCTCAACCTTGTCCTCCGACTCATGCTCCTTGCGGTGCTCGGCCTTATGCTTTATGTCCGCCTTAAGCTCATCCAGCGTGTCGAACTCGCTTACATCCTTGCAGAACTCATCGTCGATCGCGGGGAGCTCCTTTTCCTTTATCTCCTGCAGCTTTATCTTGAATACCGCAGGCTTGCCGTTGATATCCTCTGCGTGATAATTTTCCGGGAAGGTTACATTCACGTCGAACTCCTCGCCGGCGTCCCTGTCCTCCATCTGCTCCTCAAAGCCGGGGATGAAGGAGCCGGAGCCAAGCTCCAGCGTGTAGTTTTCGGCCTTGCCGCCTTCAAACGGCTTGTCGTCAATAAAGCCCTCAAAGTCGAATATCACCGTATCTCCCTTTTTAGACTTGCGGCCGGTAACGCCAACGAGCCTTGCATTGCGCTCGGCCATCTTGTTTATTTCCTCGTTTATCTCGTCGTCCGTCACTTCAGTGCTGCCGCGCTCCGCCTTAAGGCCCTTGTATTCGCCTATCTCGACCTCTGGCTTTACGGTAAGCGTTACCTTAAATTCCGCGCCCTCCTTGCCTATAGACACAAGGTCGAAGTCAATTTTGCCGCCGGCCGGCTCAAGCCCGGCCTCCTCCAGCGCCTCGTTAACCGCTGTCGGATACAAATCATTAAGCGCGTCCTCGTAAAATACGTTTTCACCGTACATTCTTTCAACTATGCTGCGCGGCGCCTTGCCCTTTCTGAAGCCCGGCACACTTATTTTCTTGGACTCGCGGCGGAAGACCCTTGCAACAGCCGCCTCAAATTCGTCAGCCGGAATCGAAATTTCAAGCTCATACCGATTGGTTTCAACATTATTTTTATTCTTGAGTATCATTTTCTGTCCTCCCGTAATTGCTCATGTACAGGGTATTGTATCATATTTTCACGTACATTTCCATACTAAAATAAAGAATTTGCCGTCATTATACCGCTTTTTTGGCAAAAAATCAAAGTTTAACTGTATTTTTTCCTTTAACGCCCATATCAGCCTATTTTAAGCGGCATAAATTTAAGATAATCTGCGGATATCAGCCTGAATTCTATACCCTTATAATTTCCCTCAAACGCCCGTCGGCTTTTGGCTGCCACGCCGTGGATATGTCCATAGTAGCAGCGGCCTATATTATGCTCAAGCAGCACCTGCATAATCTCGTCCACTACCAAATCTCCGGCTATCGGCGGATAATGAAGGAAGGCCACAGGCTCTCCTCCCAGGGCCTTAGCCGCCCTTATCGACGTGTCCAGCCTTCCAGCTTCGCGCAGTATCACCTTTTTTGACGCTTCACCATCGTAAAACCAGCCGCGCGTGCCGCACACGGCTATATCTCCGACCCTTTTTGCACTGTTGTGCAGAAATTCTATGCTTAAAAAGCCCTTGTCCGACAAAAAGGCGTTGAGCTTAGACATTGTCGACCACCACAAATCGTGGTTTCCCTTTAATATGAGCTTTTTCCCCGGCAGCTCATGTATAAACCTCAGATCCGCCTCCGACTCTTCCAGCTTCATAGCCCAAGATATATCGCCGGGTATGACCACCGTATCGTCTTCTAAAACGGCAGATTTCCAATTTTTTTCAATTTTTTCGGTATAATTTTCCCAGCCTCTGAATATCTCCATACTCTTGTCCGTACTGAGCGACAAGTGCAAATCCGCTATTGTAAAAAGCGACATATCGTTTCTTCCTCAAAAATAAAAAATTCCTGCTATATTTTAAAAAGCCCCGGTAAAAATAAAAGTGAAAGGAGTGTTTAACATGAACAATACAAATAAAAACAGCTGCCATACCATAAGCGGAATCAGATGCGAAGTCAAAAACTGCAAGTACCACGACGGCAATCACTGCTGTGAGGCCGGGAGCATAGAGGTCGGCCCCACCCATGCAATTACGACAAGCGATACGGTATGCCAGACGTTCACCCTTAAAAACTAAATTTACCCAAAACAATTATAAAACATCAAACGAAAAAAGTAAATTTTATTTTAAACCGGCGGCACTCCGCCGGTTTTTTATTGGATTAGGGAAATCACAGCTCTGCCGGTAGAGGCACCCATAAAAAGCAAGGGGCAGCAGCTTATAATCCAGTTCATATCCTCACAACCCGTGAAGAAGCAGAAGCAGCCGTCAATAGCACTCGATATTTTTCTTGTTTGATGTGTGCTTACTTTTAAAAGGCTCTCACTTAAGCTTTTTCTGCCTGCTCCAGTTCAGCCGTGGTTTTATCCTGCCGTTTAGCGACAGTCAGGACAATTCGCTTAAGCGGCCGCCTGCACAGATATGGAAGGGAAGGAGCCGGCAGGCCCTTATATAGCCATGCAAGCCATCCGTTTGCCGATGCATTTGCCCTCTGAATTATCCCGCAAAGTCATTTACGGTACAGCAATGTTTCTTCAAGCCGTATAACACCTATTTTTCTCCAATGACGCCGCCGATAAAATTTCGAAAATGGTGGAAATAATGCTAAAGCGGCGGAGGCGCGGCTTAAATCTCGATTTTTCGGCCGCCGCCTTTTTATTGATTTTGCACGAGCAGGCTTTTCCACCGGCTCACGGTCGGATTTTGTAATTCACATTAAAGCGAAATTCTTCATATACACTGTCCCTTTCAAATCCGGCAGATACCATGCAGGAAAAATATGCTGGCGAAGAAACGCTGATTCCGTCAGACTGGCGGATTTTTGCTTTATTACGCCGCAATAGGTAAATTTCCAAGCGCCATTGCCAGCACAAGCACTGACATGCGCATTTTTATCTTGATTATTCCTTTTATATTTCGTATATTTATTATGATAATCCGCGCCGGTTTAAAGGCGTCTGAAATACCGCGGCGGCAGGACAAGCACCGTCTGCCGTTTTTATCCTTTGCTGACGCCGTCCTTATCTCCGGCCATATTTTACAGATTGGAGCTTAGAATATGTCAAACTCAAAGAGCATACCGGCCATTGCGTCGCTTGCCGACGATTACGGCATACACAGCGTAAATATTTTCGGCGACAGCGTGTCTCACGGCGCCGGCGCACCGACTATTTACAAGGAAAGCTTTGCAGCGATAGTAAGAAATTCGATAAACCGGCTTTACGGCGGCGTAAACTACGGCTACACCTCGATGATGTCCACGCTCTGGCCGGGCGGCAAGCTGCGCTGCTCGGAAATACACGAGATTCAGTTCAGTCAGGAGGCAGGCGGTTACGCGCTCGGCCACGACGACAAGCACTGGACGCGCGACGTTCACGGCAAGCACATAGGCGGGTGCTCAATGTATTCCGCAGTAGAGGGCGCCTCCATGGCCGTAAGGCTGGCCGAGGGCTTTAAATATATGTGCGTATATTACCTCGCCGGCAGCGACAAGGGCACATTTGAAGTATATGACGACAGCGGCGTCATGCTGGATGTTGATTCATACTGCTCCGGCCTCTGCGAAAAGCGCACCGGCTTTATAGACATAAGCGGCCGCGGTGTCGACGCTCCCTTCTATATAAAAAATACCACGCATGACAGCGGCAAGGAAATATGCATAACCGGCATAGCTTATTACAATGACCCCGAGTGCTTTACGCTCAACAACTATTCACTTGGCGGACGCTGCTTCCACTATCAGGAGGAGTATGTGCTTAAGGAAGCATGCCTTACCAGCACGCTCATATTCGCGCTCGGCTACAACGACGCCACCTTTGCGCCGAACCAGACAGAGCTGTTTTCGCAGAAGGCTGATATCGTGATAAGAGAGGTCAACAAAAACCGCACCTCGCTGTATGTGCTTGACTATGTATGGAACTATCCCGAGGACAACTTTTTCAAGCAGGAGCTGCGCAGAATGGTTTCGCAGACAGGCGGAAAGCTCGTGGATATGGCTGTGGATATGAACGGCAGAAAAGAGCTGTTCGTCGATGATGCCCACCCCACTGCCGCAGGCCACCGCTTAATAGCCCATAAGCTGCTTGGAGCCATGGACATCCCCATGTCCGTGTAATACTTCTCAGAGGCAAGCGAGTTTACATAATATTACACGGCGTGTGACTTGTCCCCGGTATATTTTCAGCGTAAGTGTGCCTGTGCTTCTGCCTGTATCTTTGCCTAAGCCTGCGCCTTTGCCGTTGCTTCTGCCTATGCCTGTATCTTTGCCTGAGCCTGAGCCTGAGCCTGAGCCTGCGCGGCAAGCCACTCCCTAAGCTTAGCCTTTACCGGCGGTTCATACGTTTGTTATACCGTGAGGCTGTGATTCTGAAAAAACCATAGACATATATAACCAAAGCAGACATAATAATCACACGACACCTTTATCCCGTAAGTCTTCGGATGACTACGAGCGCCAAAAGTCTGCTTGCTGTCCACCACGGTTCGCAAATGAGACGTCACCTTTTAAAACAGCCGGCATTGGTAATTTGAATTTTATTATTTATCCTCTCAATATTTGAAGCTAAAGCTTTTTACTCTTTTTGGCACGGCAGCGGATAACTAATGCTTGGGCAGACAATCTCCAAATACAGCCCGACCGTACGGGCTGTATTTTATTATTCACTTAAGCGTATATGCTTGACAAAGTCGGCATGTCCCGCCGCCGGATAGGCAAAAAAGCTCATAGGCAGGCTTTGGCCTTCCGAGCGGAGGCGCCTTAAAACACGTAAAAAGTACCGACAGCTGCCGATGCTTATTTTACCCGTTTGCGAGTCAGTGATACAGCGATAAGCTGGTGACCTATGGCGATATGTCGGCAGCAGGCCATTCTATAGCCTGTGTAAGCCGCCAGTTTATCTATGGCTTTAATTATGCGCAAATAAAAACCACGCCTAAAAGACGTGGTTTGCACCAGCCCTATAAGGGCTTATTAAGAGCCAGCGCCTAAAAGGCGCTGGCTTTCACTTCGTTCAAGCCACGGTGGTATGATTATCTGCTACCCTTAAAAGGGTTTTCATATTCTTTTGTATTCAGCTTATCCTCTCTTTGATCTTGTTTTTCCAGTTCTCTGATATATTTTTGAGGCGTTGCTGTATTTAACCCAACCGTACTCACATAATATCCTGTCGCCCAGAAATTCCTATTTCCGAATTTATACTTCAGGTTTGCATGTCGATTGAATATCATCATT
>CALYBL010000028.1 GCA_944412495.1 uncultured Clostridia bacterium
GGATTTTTCGATGGCGGAGCGGGTGGGATTCGAACCCACGAGCCCGTGAGGACTACCTGATTTCGAGTCAGGCCCGTTATGACCACTTCGATACCGCTCCCTATATGCTCAACCGCTGTTTTTCCTCGCTTTTTTTCGGTGAAAAAGGGCTTTGGAAAGAACTGACGGAAAGAACAGCAAACTTATTCAATTTTCGAACCGGGTAAAACCCGCATGGTTACACGGTTTTTGGTGGACGAAACGGACAGCTCCCCGCAGGATTTCGAGTGCTGCACCTTCGACCACTCGGACAACTCTCCATATGTCAATCCGAAAATCGTTCCCAAAACTTTTGGAAAGAACTGACGGAAAGAACAACAAAATATTCCGTTTTTCGAACTGCGTGACCCCGCATGGTTACTGGATTTTTAGTGGACGAAACTGACACTGATTTTAAAAATTTCGAGTGCAGCTCGTTATGACCACTTCGATACGCTTCCGTATAATAAATATTCAGTTTTTGGAGAAAGTAACATGATTTCGAGTGCTGCACCTTCGACCACTCGGACAACTCTCCATATGTCAATCCGAAAATCGTTCCCAAAACTTTTGGAAAGAACTGACGGAAAGAACAACAAAATATTCGGTTTTTCGAACTGCGTGACCCCGCATGGTTGCTGGATTTTTCGTGGACAAAACTGACACTGATTTTAAAAATTTCGAATCGTTCTCGTTGCGACCACTTCGATACTTCTCCAATTTATGTTAAACTGCCGCTAAGCAGTATAACACATGTTTAAACGGCAGAACACCTAAGAGATTTAACACGGAATAATCAACCCTATAATATTCCGTTCAAAAATAAAATTATTATGGCTCAAAGCGTTTTTGCTCCAGCCGTTTTTTATTATAACAATCCTGATTTTAATTGTCAATACAATTAATGAATGGCAAAATGGCAAAAAATTAACAATATATTTTCTTTTCATAAGAGGCAGAAAGTGTTATAATATAATCCTGTAGATAAATATATCAGCGGAGGTTTACATAATTGCGCATAGGTATAGATGTCGGCTCGACCACCGTTAAAGTGGTCGTCCTTGATGAGAAGGATAACATAGCTTATAAGGACTATCAGCGGCATTTTTCCAAGGTGAGGGAAAAAACCGTCGAAATGCTGGAAAAGCTGCCGGATGAATATAAAAATGCTACTGTCAACGCTGCAATAACCGGCTCTGCCGGACTCGGCATGGCGCGGCAGAGCGGTGTAGAATTTGTGCAGGAGGTTTACGCCACTGCCGGCGCCGTTGAGCGCTTTTATCCCGACACCGACGCCGTTATCGAGCTTGGCGGCGAGGACGCAAAAATAATATTCTTTACCGGCGGGCTTGAAGAGCGCATGAACGGCTCATGCGCCGGCGGCACCGGCTCGTTTATCGACCAAATGGCCACGCTGCTCAATATTACTGTAGACGAGCTCGACGAGCTGTCGCTGCACAATGAGACGATATACTCCATAGCCTCGCGCTGCGGCGTTTTTGCCAAGACTGATATCCAACCGCTGCTCAATCAAGGCGCCAAAAAAGAGGATATTTCCGCCTCCATTCTCCAGGCAGTCGTCGACCAGACGGTGGCGGGGCTTGCTCAGGGGCGCAAAATAGAGGGTAAAATAATGTTTTTGGGCGGTCCGCTTTTCTTCCTTAAGGGACTGCGCAAGAGATTTATTGAAACATTGAAGCTTACTGATGAAAACGCAATATTCCCCGAAACTGCTGACTGCTTTGTCGCAATAGGTGCGGCCCTTTATTCAAAAAACGCAAAGGAGATGCCGTTTGGCGAGCTTTTGACGCTGCTTAAAAATGCCGTCGACGCATCGTCGGTCTCCACTACATTTGAGCCGCTGTTTAAGAACCAGGCGGAGTATGATGAATTTTGCAGACGCCACAACAGCGCAAATGTGAAGTATCTGGACATTCAAAGCTACCAAGGCGACGCGTATCTCGGCATAGATGCCGGCTCGACTACTACAAAGCTCGCGCTTATATCGCCGGACGGCGGTATTATATATTCCTATTATACCTCGAACAACGGCAACCCGGTCGACGTCGTACTGGAGCAGCTCAAAAAAATATATGCGCTTTGCGGCGACAGGGTATCGATAAAGGGCAGCGCCGTTACGGGCTACGGCGAGGACCTTATAAAAAATGCCTTCTCGGTGGACGAGGGGCTTGTCGAAACGGTGGCGCACTACAACGCGGCTGCGTTTTTCAACCCGGACGTCGATTTTATCATAGATATCGGCGGGCAGGACATGAAGTGCTTTAAAATCCGCGGCGGCGCTATTGATTCAATTATGCTCAACGAAGCCTGCTCCTCCGGCTGCGGCTCTTTTATTGAGACGTTTGCCAAGGCGCTCGGCTACAGCGTCAGTGACTTTGCAAAGCTCGGACTTTTCTCAAAGCATCCGGTGGACCTCGGCTCGCGCTGCACGGTGTTTATGAACTCGTCGGTAAAGCAGGCTCAAAAGGAGGGCGCCGGGGTTGAGGACATCTCTGCCGGGCTTTCGATGAGCGTTGTCAAAAACGCTATATACAAGGTTATAAGAGCATCCTCCGCACAGGATTTGGGAAAGCACATAGTTGTTCAGGGCGGCACGTTTTTGAACGACGCCGTGCTCAGAAGCTTTGAAATCGAGCTTGGCTGCAATGTAATACGCCCGTCCATTTCGGGAATTATGGGCGCCTTCGGCTCTGCACTCTACGCAAGGGACAATGTTGTGGGCGGCTCCACCTTAATAGATGCTGAAAAGCTTAACAGCTTTACGCACACCTCAAAGCCGGCAGAATGTAAGCTCTGCCAAAACAGGTGTCATTTGACCATAAATGAATTTTTCGACAGCGATGATGTAAAGCCACGTCGCTTTATATCGGGAAATCGCTGTGAAAGAGGGCTGGGGCGTCCGAAATCCAAGGATTTGCCGAACATGTACAAGTTCAAGTACGAATATCTGCGCGGGCTTGAAAACAAAAAGCCGGAAAAATCTAAGGGCCGGATAGGCATACCCATGGGGCTTAACATGTATGAGAATCTCCCCTTCTGGCATGCTTTCTTCACTGCTCTCGGATATGAAATAGTGCTTTCTCCCGAATCAAACCGTAAGGTTTACATAAAAGGGCAATACTCCATACCGTCGGATACGGTATGCTACCCCGCCAAGCTGATGCACGGGCATATCGAGGGGCTGCTGGATAAGGGCGTAGATAAAATTTTCTATCCCTGCATGCCGTATAATTTCGATGAGGAGCGAAGCGACAACAACTACAACTGCCCCGTGGTGGCCTATTATCCCGAACTGCTGAGGGCCAATGTCGCAAGGCTTGAAGCGGTCGACTTTATGACTCCGTATTTTGGGCTGCATAAGCCTAAGACATTTAGGAAAAAGGCAGTGGAGTATTTTGAGGAAAAGCTGCACGAGGATAAGCAAACCATACTTGCCGCATGCGACGCCGCGTATGCCGCGTATGACAAATACCGCGAAAGCATACGCCAAAAGGGCGCCGAGGTAATGCAGTACGCGCGGGAGAACGGCCTGCACATGATTGTCCTCGCCGGGCGGCCGTATCACATAGACCCTGAAATAAACCACGGCATTGACTCACTTATAAATTCGTTCAACATCTGCGTGCTTACCGAGGATGCCGTAGCGCACCTCGGCGGGAAGCCGGTCGTACATGTGCTTAATCAGTGGACATATCACGCGCGTCTTTACAGCGCTGCCGAATTTGTCTCTGAAAATGACGACATGGATTTAGTGCAGCTGGTATCCTTCGGCTGCGGGCTCGACGCCATTACGGGCGATGAGACGCGGGAAATACTCGAGCGTCACGGCAAGCTTTACACCCAGCTCAAGATAGATGAAATATATAACTTAGGCGCGGTCAAAATAAGGATCCGCAGCCTGCTGGCGGCGCTGAGGGCCAAAAGGTCGGAAAACAAGAAGAAAAACGCCGGCTGATATTGTCCTGTCACGGGCAGTGTGACATAAGCTCCGGATATGACAGTCTTTACCGGCACAGCGTTTGTTCAGATGGCATACGGCGGCGAGCGGTATGAGTACATGTACCTGCTGCCATTGTTTATTATGCGCTTGCTATTCTTGCGCTGCTGCTTATAAAGGTCCAGTTTCATGTTCAGCACGTCCGCTGCACCTGAGATATTCCGATTTGCGGCGTGCGGCGCCAAGCACTGCTGCTTCATGCTTGTCGTTTGGCTTTATGCTAATCTGCGCATTAATGTATATATATTTCGTGCTATGTCTTTGCGCGGCGGGAGACGTATATCTTTTGCGAAAGCCTTATTCATGCGTGTTACCGCGGCACTTAATCTTAATAAAGCCGCAGCACAAATTTTAAAGCGAGGAATATTTTTTATGGCAAAACTCATTTACGATAAAAACGGCAGACTCCTTTTCACAAAGGAAATGAAGGAGGAATATACCATCCTCATGCCGCAGATGCTGCCCGTGCATTTCGGCATGATGAAGCGGTGCCTTGAAATGGAGGGCTACAAGGTCGACATGCTGACGACCAACCACCGCGCTATTGTCAACACCGGGCTTAAGTATGTCCACAACGACACCTGCTACCCCGCCCTGCTGGTTATAGGACAGCTCATAGAGGCTATTCAATCGGGCAGGTACGACGTCGACAAAACAGCGCTTATCATTACGCAGACGGGCGGCGGCTGCCGCGCCTCCAATTACATACACCTGCTGCGCAAGGCGCTCAAAAAGGCAGGACTTGAAAAAATTCCCGTCATATCGATAAATCTGTCGGGGCTTGAGAAAAATCCCGGCTTCAAGCTCAATTTAAAGCTTATCATGCGGCTTGTATACTCGATGGTCTACGGCGACATAATCGTGCTGCTGGCGAACCAGTGCCGGCCGTATGAGATTGAAAAGGGCGCCACCGACAAAATGGTGGAGTTCTGGGAAAATGAGCTGCTTTCGCAGTTTGAAAAATCCGAAGGACTCGGCCCGGCGTCGTTTAGGGAAAATTTAGCGAGGATAGCGGAGGATTTTGCAAACATCCCCGTGGTCCGCGTGCCGAAGGTACGCGTAGGCGTAGTAGGCGAGATTTATATAAAATATTCGCCGTTCGGCAACAATAATCTTGAGGATTTCCTGCTGTCTGAGGACTGCGAGCCGGTGGTGCCTGGCCTTATCGACTTTATACTGTTCAAGATAGACAACCGGCTGGTGGACGCTGATTTGTACGGCTCGAACATATTCAAGCGGGCTGTCGTCGGCCTGCTTAAAAAGTATATATCCGCACGTCAGCACGAGCTGATAGCGGCAGTGAGAAAGTATCCTCAGTTCCGCGCACCGGAGCCGTTTGAGGTCATAAAGGCAAATGTTAAGGATTATCTCGGCTACGGCAACAAGATGGGCGAGGGCTGGCTGCTTACCGGCGAGATGCTCGAGCTTATTAACGACGGTATTGTCGATATAGTATGCACACAGCCGTTTGGCTGTCTGCCTAACCACATTGTCGGCAAGGGCATGATACGCGCCATAAAAAACCGTCATCCCGAGTCAAACATAGTCGCCATTGATTATGACCCGGGTGCAACAAAGATAAATCAGGAAAACAGGATAAAGCTCATGCTGTCAAACGCACGCGCGAGGATGGAAAAGGAGCGTTCCTCTGAACATGCCGATGCTCCCGTGCTTACAGCCGATGCCGAAACGTATTCGGATAAGGAATACAGCCGGTCGGTAGGCGCGGAGGACGCAGATATTCTGGACTTGCCTGACACTCAGGCAATAAACAAAAAAAGCAGCAGTACCAATACCGTACAGCAATGAATGTTAATTTTCGGGCAGTGCAATGGCAATGACGCTCCATTATGGAAAAAATAGCTTTAACTGAATTTTACCGGCCGATTTAATGCTTTTGTGTAACGCCGTTTGGCACTGCCTATAAAAACAGGCAATGGTCATTAAGCATTACGGCGGTCTATTAATTTGACTAAGTCATTTAGCATAAAAGCAATATTCCTTTTGCGGTAAAATACAGGCATCCCCCAAATCCAAAAATAATTAATGAACGGCTGCTTTAAGTTAGACTGTCATAATTTCGGCGGATTTAACCGTACGCTCACTCTCTCAAAATACAGCGCTCTCTTCCCTGTTGGAAAGAGAGCGCTTGTCATTATCTGAAACAGCTCCTGTGAACGTCCGAATGACCTTTGGCCGCATCTGTCAGAAGGAATATTTACCGCCGCTGCTTGCCGCCTTTTCTATAAATTTAAGATTACCCTGCAGTCTTTCATTGCCGGGCTCAACGGCGAGCGCCTTTTGCACTTCGATAAGCGCCTCTTTATATCGGCCCGTGCTGTAAAAGGCTATGGAGCGCAAATCGTGCGGAAGACTTCCCCACGCTTCCGCCTCGCATATATATGTCCGAGGACGCACGGTTATTTCAAGCGCACACTCAGTAAAATAAAGCACGCCCTCCCACTTTTGATTATTGTAGAGCAGCATGGCAAGGTCGGTATACGGCTCTCTGAGGTGCGGTGCCTCGGCGATAGCCTTAAGATACCAGTCACGCGCCGTCTGCACCTCTCCCTTTTCCGTATATGACTTTGCTATATACCGCATTGATGCCGAACGTTCGTCGGCCCACACTGCCGACGGCATTGACAAGTGCATTTTAAGCGTAGTTATGCAGTCATCCCATCGTCCCTTAAACATATATTCACGGCCGAGATAATGCATGTTTCTGTCGTCATTCGGGTCTTCCAAGACTGACATCTCAAGCAGCGGCAGGTATTGTCCCCTCGACTTTGACGGGTCGGGATGATGGTCAAGCTGCATTCCCTCAACCGAGACAGTCGGGCCGGGACTCCCCTCCCCAACCCACTGTATTACCTCATGCACGGGATGAAGCCATTTGTATCCGTGGCGCGCATGTATTTTATTGTACCAGAACACCACGCCCTCAGAGCCGTCGGGATTAAAGCTCCATGTGTACCGGTAGCTGGCCTGACCCGTGCCGGGAAGCCATGCTTTTTCCAAAAGCCCGCGCCAGCCCGGATGAAACACCTCGTCCAAATCAGTGCTTACACATATATCGGCATCCTCAGGGACAAGGTCAAGCGCACGGTTTCTCGCAGTGTCAAACCGCCACGGTGAAATTATTTCCGTGCTCACCTCGGCACCGCGCGCCGCAAGGCGCTCAGCCGTATCGTCAGTGGAGCCGGTATCTAACACAACCACCATATCTGCCTCAGACATTGAGTCCATCCATCGGTCGACAAATTGTGATTCGTTTTTGCAAATAGCATACACAACTATCTTCATGAGTACCTCCCAATTATAAAAATTCAGCTATGTAAGTATATGCGACTTACCGCATAATATTGCCGCCGGTGACTTTAAGGTGCTGCAGGCCGTGCAGCAAACCCGCACAAATTTTATCTTTGCCTGCACCGCAGGATATAAGCGAACAAATGCTGCAAAGAAGCCGAATAATTTGAAAAATATGCTTTCTAAATCTTTCAGCGGCACAAGTATGAAACCAACCGCAAGGCAATATCACCGCACTCACCGACTTCAGAAACGAAAAGGACGATGCATAATGCATCGCCCTTTTCCTTTCCTCTTCTGATGGTTTTTCGAGCAAATCAGTTGCTGAGCAGGCCGGCGGCCCTCAGATTGGCAAGCAGCTCGTTAAACTGAGTCGTAATATCACCGGTTCCTGTTGCATCCGTCACGGCCGCTGCCGGAGTAACTACACCGGATGGGCCGGTCGGACCAGTCGGACCTGTAGCGCCGGCTGTACCCGCGGCACCGGTCGGACCTGTCGGGCCGGTTGCGCCGGCTGTACCTGCAGCACCGGTCGGACCAGTCGGACCTGTAGCGCCGGTTGCACCTGCTATACCGGTTGCGCCTGTAGCACCCGTCGGGCCGGTTGCACCTGTGCCGGCAGGGCCGGTAGGTCCTGTCGGGCCAGTCGGACCTGTAGCGCCCTCGGTACCAGTGTCACCAGCGGGGCCGGTCGGGCCAGTTGCGCCGGCAGGGCCGGTCGCGCCGGTTGCGCCTGTAGCACCAGTTGGACCTGTAGCGCCAGTTCCAGTGGGACCAGTTGGACCCGTCGGACCGGTCGCACCGGCAGGAATTGTAAACGCAAATACCGCTGCGGATGTAGTTCCAGTGTTCGTTACCTGTGCAGCAGATCCTGGAGCGCCTGTTGTCGTCGTGCCTACCGTAACGGTGGCCGCCGCTCCGGCTGCACCTGTCGCACCCGTCGGGCCGGTCGCGCCAGTGGGGCCGGTAGCTCCCGTAGGACCTGTGGGGCCGGTGGGACCAGTTGCGCCTATTCCGCTTGGACCTGTCGGACCTGTAGCTCCTGTTGCGCCTGTCGGGCCGGTCGCACCTGTAGCACCGCTTAATCCGGCAACGCCCTGTGGACCCGTCGGGCCGGTGGGACCTGTAGGTCCTGTCGGGCCAACAGCACCGGTGGCGCCAGTAGCACCAGTAACACCTGCAATGCCCTGCGGGCCCTGAGGTCCTACCTGACCCGGGATTCCCTGCGGGCCGCGCGGGCCTATTGGGCCTTGAGGACCGGTCGGGCCGGTGCAGCAGTTACAACATGTTCTGCAGCAACTTCTTACAATATTAACATCACCAGTCGTCGGGCCGTTATTGCAAACGGGACAACGTGGATTATTGCAATTATAGTTCATGTCAAAGCCTGGCATGAAATTCCTCCTATCATAAGATTTCATACTCAGTATATGTATATAGTCCCGCAGTGGTGCGCAATCAGCATTATAAACGGCATATAATATTGCGTAATTACCGCCGAATTAAAATAGCAAAGTGAGCGTTATTAAGCATATAAAAAGAGCAGGCCGCCGAACGGAAAAAACCGAACGGCGGCTGTTAAATGGAGGTAAGTATCAAATTAACAGGTGCATGACACACTTCTTTCGGCAGCCTGTGCCGACTTTAAAAAGTCATGCATATTTTAAAAAATAACCTTAGGAAACGAGCGGGCTATTTTTTGTGGCATATACCGGAGGAGGGGCATTTTGAGCAGCCGCAGCCGCATGAAGATTCGCCCTTTTTATGCTTTCGGTACATGCTGAATACTGCTAAGAACACGATAGCAAGCACAATAACCGCGACCAAAATCGTTCCCCAATTTTCAGCCAAAAAGCTCAGCATAGCTGTAATCCTCCTTTGTATATTGTATTAAGGCAGGTTTAAATTTTATACCCTTACCTTTGTCTTTAAGGTGTTGCTCTCCTTATATGGCCTTACGAGCAGGAATATTATCAGCGCCAGCAGCGCAAACGCTACAATTGAGCCTATTATGTTGCCCTGGCCGGTAAAGAGCATACCGAGCTGATATACTATAAGCGATATTGCGTAGGCGAAAACGCACTGATAGCCTATCGCAAAAATCGTCCATTTCGCGCTGTTCATCTCGCGCTTGATGGCGCCCATGGCCGCGAAGCACGGCGCGCACAGCAGGTTGAATATAAGGAAGGAGTATGCAGAGAGCGGAGTAAAGAACTCGCGCATGCTCGCCCATATCTGCCATCCGTTTTCCGCAACCTCTTCAAGCCCGCCGTACAGCACGCCGAAGGTACCGACGACATTCTCCTTCGCAATGAGTCCCGTAACTGTCGCCACGGCGGCTCTCCAATCGCCCCAGCCGAGCGGTGAGAATATCCAGTCTATGCCGTTGCCTATTACAGCGAGTATGGAATTATTAAGGTCTGATACCATTCCGAAGCTGCCGTTCTCGAAGCCGAAGCCCTGCAGGAACCACAGCACGATGCAGGAGAGAAGTATGATTGTGCCGGCCTTTTTGATGAAGGACCAGCCGCGCTCCCACATTGAGCGGAGTACATTACCGACCGTCGGCCAGTGATAGGCCGGAAGCTCCATAACAAACGGAGCGGGGTCGCCTGAGAACATCTTTGTCTTTTTAAGCATTATGCCGGATATTATTATCGCCGCTACGCCTATGAAGTAGGCGCTCGGAGCGACCCACCATGCGCCGCCGAACAGCGCGCCGGCTATTAGAGCTATTATCGGGAGCTTCGCGCCGCAGGGGATGAAGGTGGTGGTCATTATCGTCATGCGCCGGTCGCGCTCGTTCTCAATGGTACGCGAGGCCATGACGCCCGGAACTCCGCAGCCCGTGCCTATCAGCATCGGGATAAAGGATTTGCCGGAAAGTCCGAACTTGCGGAATATACGGTCCATCACAAACGCGATACGCGCCATGTAACCGCAGCTTTCAAGGAAAGCAAGGAATATAAAGAGTACCAGCATCTGCGGCACAAAACCAAGCACGGCGCCAACACCGCCCACTATTCCATCGAGCACAAGGCTCTGAAGCCAGTCAACGGTGCCTATCGCCTCAAGCCCGCTCTGCACAAGGACCGGAATACCTGGCACCCACACACCATAGTCGGCGGGGTCAGGCTCTTCTATCGCCGCAGCCTCCTCATATGCGGCAAAGTCAACGGGAATTTCCTCCTCGACACTGCCGTCGTCATCGTTATATATATATGCCGTAGTGGTGAGGTCAGTCGCCTCCGACGGGTCAAGGCCCGCCTCCTCCGCTGCGGTCTCAAATGCCTCTACTATGGCGCCCGGCTCGGCATAAGCGTCGGCCGCCTCATTGTAGGCTGATGAGCCTATTCCGAACAGATGCCAGCCCTCGCCGAACAGGCCGTCGTTGGCCCAGTCGGTGGCCCATGTGCCTACCGTCGACACTGATACATAATATACTATAAACATTACTACCGCAAATATTGGCAGCGCCAGCCAGCGGTTTGTAACTACCTTGTCTATTTTGTCGGAGACGGTGAGCTTGCCCGCGCTCCTTTTCTTCAGGCAGCCCTTTATTATCGACGCTATATACACATACCTTTCGTTCGTGATTATGCTTTCAGCGTCGTCGTCAAGCTCCTTTTCCGCCGCCTTTATGTCCTCTTCTATGTGGTCGAGAACGGCCTTGTCAAGATTGAGCTGCTCCAGGACCTTCTCGTCACGCTCGAATATTTTTATCGCGTACCAGCGCTGCTGCTCCTGCGGCATGCTGTGCACCGCCGCCTCCTCTATGTGCGCAAGCGCGTGCTCGACAACGCCTGAAAAGCTGTGCTGCGGTATCGTCTTCGGGCCCTCGGCCGCCTTCACGGCCGCCTCTGCCGCCTCCATAACGCCGGTGCCCTTGAGCGCTGATATCTTTACCACTGTGCAGCCGAGCTCGCGGGAGAGCTCCTCGATATTTATCTTGTCGCCGTTTTTGTCCACAACGTCCATCATGTTGACGGCGACCACGACCGGTATTCCAAGCTCCGTGAGCTGTGTGGTGAGATATAGGTTGCGCTCTAAGTTCGTGCCGTCTATTATGTTGAGTATCGCGTCGGGACGCTCGTTTATAAGATAGTTCCTCGCCACAACCTCCTCAAGAGTGTACGGGGAGAGTGAATAAATTCCCGGCAGGTCGGTTATGGTGACGTCCTTGTGCTTTTTAAGCCGGCCTTCTTTTTTCTCGACCGTGACGCCCGGCCAGTTGCCGACAAACTGATTGGCTCCGGTCAGAGCGTTGAACAATGTCGCCTTGCCGCTGTTGGGATTGCCCGCAAGTACAATTATAAGCTCCATTGCATTTCTTCCTTTCAAATTAATTAGTTAAAGCTAACCGACAGGCTGAAAATAAGGGCATTCCTGCCCTGATATGCCTATTCTACTTCAATCATCTCGGCGTCGGCCTTGCGCAGCGACAGTTCATAGCCGCGCACCGTAACCTCGACAGGGTCGCCGAGCGGCGCCACCTTGCGCACATAGATTTCCACGCCGCGCGTTATGCCCATGTCCATGATGCGGCGTTTGACCGCGCCCTCACCGTGAAGCTTTACAACCCGCACGGTGCTGCCTATCGCGGCCTGCTTCAATGTTTTCATTGATTATCCCTCCCCGTTTTATGATTAAATCATAATTTTACCCGCCATCTCTTTGCTTATCGCTACGCGGGAATCCTTTACGCTGACAATGAGATTTCCCCCCATTGTGGAGATAACCGTTATGCTGCCGCCGGGCACAAATCCCATGCTTTCCAAATGAGCCTTGACTTCGGCGTTGCCGCCTACCCTTAAAATCATATTCTCTTCCCCTATTGTAGCAAGAGTCAATGGCATCATAATAAATCCTCACCCAAAAACAAACCATATTGATACAAGCAATATAAGTTAGAATTCACTAACCAAACTATATGTTAGCACCGGCAAACATATTTGTCAAGTGTTTTATGCGTATAAAATACACACTTTTGCAAAAAAATGCCGGAGCATGGTAAATTCCCTTCACCCACACGGCAAAATAAGAGAGCGGAGCCTATTTTTCTGTAATTGCGGACACCGGCACCAGCAGTCGGCGCTCGTTATAATGTGCCTCCGTATGCCGCGCCCGCGCGTTGGAAGGTTCGTGTGTGCAATATCCGCTGCAAACAGTTTGTGAATATAGCTCTCATCCGTGTGCGGCGGGCGCTGTTTTACGTATGGATGCAATGCGGCCGTGGCGGCAGGTACTCAGTCGGAGCCGTAGCTGCACAAAACCCTCTTTTCAGCTTCGATGCCGCCGATGTACGCCCTTATCTCGGTGCACAGGCGGCATTTTTCGCCGGGGGCTATATGGAAGACGACATCCGCGGCGGCACTGCGTCCGCTGAAAATGTAAAATTTGGAGATGTCGTTATGCCATCTGC
This sequence comes from uncultured Clostridia bacterium, assembly GCA_944412495.1. Lineage (GTDB taxonomy): Bacteria > Bacillota > Clostridia > Oscillospirales > Acutalibacteraceae > Timburyella. Next base: position 12,771 of record CALYBL010000028.1, read on the forward strand.
CGTGGTCGCGCACCTGAAGGTGCATGCATATGGTGATTTCGTCTATATCCGCGCCGGCGAAGGCATAGGAATGGCAGTAGGCCGTGCGCTCTGATAATTCCAGCAGGCACAGTGAGGATTTTATATTTCCCTTTTTGATTTGGCTCTTGTATTTGGCGGCGATGTATTTTCTTGAAATGCACTCTGCCATAAGTGAGAGCCACATGATGATATAGATGATGACAAGGGAGATGCACAGCTCATTGCTGAAGGTATTCATGGTTACCACTCCAGACGTTATTGGACTTGGACATTATATAAAAAGAGCATTATAATCCACTTGGAGTATTTCTGCCAGAGCCACTAATTCCGATACGCGTATGCTGTATCTTCCGTTTTCTATCGCCGAGTATGTGCCGCGTGACACATTGAATCCACGGATTTGAAGCTGCGCCGCGACCTGCTCCTGTGTCAGTTTTCGGCACAGTCTATACTTCTTTAAGTTTTTGCCTATTGAAGCATTGTCCTGCTTAATTTTCTGTTCCATGTGCCATCACCTTTTGGGTAGAATATGTGTCTACAAATATATTACCAAATATTTTATTCATTAATGCTTTGCCGGCAAAGCAAAATGATTTTTATTTACATTATTTTTGTATTTACGACATTAATGCAAAAATTAAATATATGAATTATTTCACTAAACGCTTTTATATTATGCCATCTTTTCTGCACTGGATGCGGAAACAGCGGGCACGCAATCTTTACAAATGATTGATGAATATTATCCGCTTTATGTAATCGTTATAAACGACAAGTGAATAATCTCCTCTTTTCCGCAATATCAAAAATATGTCTAAGTGAATTGTATTCACTCATTATATAAGTAAAATTTTGACTGTGCCTATGGCATCTGCCAGCGAAGTGATAAAGCGTGAATGATATTCACTGCGCACAAAGAAACCATGAAAAACATTCACTGACTCAATAGCTGCATGGAATATATTCACTATCTGTTTGTGCCGCTATAGGTATAATGTGTGGTATATTCACCAAGCATCTGCAACAAGTGCGGAAACTGCGTGGAAAATTTTCACTGACAATTTATATCCGGCAAGCCGCGTCGGGCATGCGTACCATGACAAAACGTTGGTGAATATAGTCCGCTTTTTGTTTGCTGAGGGACGCATTCTATATACAATACACTCAAAGTCCGCCGCAACACGTTGTGGGTATTTGCATGCGCGTCAAGCCCGGTGACGAGTCCGCTCGGGTGAGGATAAAACAGCCGCTATGCTCCGGCGGCTCCTGTGTCTGTGTCATCTCTCAGCCCGAATCCGCCTGTGCGGACCGTGTTGAAATATTTTTTCTTTTGTGTTATAGTTAACCATATATAACCGCACGGGCACGGCCGTGCCCGTAATTCTTAAGAAAGCAGGGAGCATATGAAGATTCAGGAATCCGCAGAAAATTATCTGGAGGCTATACTCATGATAAGCCTGAGGAAAGGCTCCGTACGCTCCATCGACATAGTGAACGAGCTGGGGTACTCAAAGCCCAGCATAAGCGTCGCAATGAAAAACCTCAGGGAAAACGGCTACATAGAGGTCGACGGCGACGGCTACATCAGCCTGCTCGATAAGGGCCGGGAGATTGCCGAAAAAATGTACGAGCGGCACACCTTCATCTCAAAGTGGCTCACCTCACTCGGCGTTGACGAGAAGGTCGCCACAAAGGACGCCTGCCGCATAGAACACGTAATAAGCGCCGAGACCTTCGAGGCCATAAAAAAGGCTGTCGGCGACCCGGAAAAATAATTATCCGATGAGCTTAGTAAAATGTGCCGGCTCAAATCGTGTGCATGGCTTGCTCCGCAGGACCGGCGGTGACGGTCTCCCCATGAACGGCGGAGGAGGTACCTTAACAGCAAAGCGCGCTCCTTTACAAAAGCAGGAGTGCGGACCTTGTAAAGAGGCAGCAAAAAGGCGCCGTTTTCGGTGCGGGCATCTCTACTCCCGGCAAAAAGTCCAAACGCAAATTGCGTCCGGGTTTAGTCCGGTGCTCCGGCATACTTGCAGTGTGAGCATACTGCGCGGTTAGGTCTTCCGTGCGAATGAGGCCGGGGCAGTTCGGACATGCCGCATAAATCACCGACGATTAACGCAAGCTGTTATACTGACAAGTAAAAACCCGGTGCGCAACGCACCGGGTTTTGCATTATCTGCTTAAGATAACAAGGGCATCGGTTGGTACCGACCAAATGGGCGGGCAACATATCAGCCGATAAATTGAGATGAATATGCTTCACTCTGAGTCCCGTTGGCATGTCCCGCTTCGGCGCCCGGCGAGTATGCCGGGTTAAGATACGCCCTAGGGTCCGTTGAGATAAGGCGGCGTATGCGCATACTGCCGTTACTGCACCGAAGCGTCTCCAGCACCCCGCCCGGAACGCTTATGTCCCTTATTTCGGCGCGCTTTTCGGGAAATATAAGCTCGTAAGGCTGGTTTGTATAAAGCACCATTTCCTATTTATCTCCTTTGCCGTCATAGTCTATTTTGCCCTCTATCATGCCATATAAATAATCTATTGCCTTCGACAGACTGCCGAGCTCGTCTATGAGCCCTACGCTCACGGCCTTTTCCCCGTCGATGACCGAGCCGACGTCGGTGGTAAGCTCTCCCGTATTCATCATGAGCGACTTGAAGGTCTCCTCGCTTATGTGACTGTTTTCGGTGACAAACCGCGTTATGCGGTCCTGCATCCTGTCAAAATACGACAAGGTCTGCGGGACGCCCAGAACCAGTCCGCTCATTCTCACGGGATGTATCGTCATGGTAGCCGACGGCGCTATGAACGAGCGCTTGGCCGACACCGCAAGCGGCACGCCTATCGAATGCCCGCCGCCGAGGACTAAAGACACCGTCGGCTTTTTCATGCCGGAGATAAGCTCGGCAATGGCGAGCCCCGCCTCGACGTCGCCGCCCACAGTGTTGAGTATGATTATAAGGCCCTCTATCTCAGGGTCCTCCTCTATTGCGACAAGCTGCGGAATAACGTGCTCGTACTTTGTAGTCTTATTCTGGGACGGCAGTATATAATGCCCCTCTATCTGCCCGACGACCGTAAGGCAGTGCAGCACGTGATTTCCCTTGGCCGGCGTGACGGCGCTCAGCTCCTTTATCTGGTTCATCTGCTCCTCGTTTATACCGGTGTCCTCCTGCGGCTCAGTCGTCACCTCCGGAACTGTCGAGGGGCTGCAGTTCTCTCCGTTTTCCGTTTCTCGGCCGGACGTATTCCTTTCTCCGCCCTTGGAAGATTTATGATACTTATTCAAAAAAACACCTCCAATGAGTTTATTTTGCCAAAAAGTCGGAGGTATATGCTTTAAGCGAAAAATAAAGCGGACGCGCCGTGCATAAAGCTCTGACATTAAAAAGCGCGTCAAAAGAGATACTTCATAAGAAGCTACTATTTTGGATTTTCTCACTCAGTTATAGGGCAAAATATCCCGCCTTGTTGTCTTTCACGTGGATATGTGCTATTATCAGGTTAAGAAACGGCAAATCGAATTTATAGGAGGATATCACGTTGGCAGTCAAAAGCTTGGCGTGGACATTCGATACGGTAGCTTCTGCCTATGAGAAGTTTCGCCCCGAATATCCTGATGAACTTTATAAAATGATATTCGATTATATTTCTCTTAACGAGTCTTGTCATGCGGTGGAGGTTGGAATCGGCGGAGGGCAGGCAGCATTACCATTTTTGAAAACAGGATGCAATCTGACTGCAGTTGAATATGGCAAACAGCTCTCTGAATTATGCAAGAAAAAGTTTAAAGGATTTCGTAATTTCACTATTGTAACAAATAAATTTGAGGAGCTTAATTTTGCAGATGATGCGTTCGATTTGGTTTATTCCGCATCGGCATTTCATTGGGTTCCAGAGGGCACCGGATATACAAAAGTGTTCTCTATGCTAAAAAGCGGCGGTGCGTTTGCGCGATTTGCAAATCACCCTTATCGGGCCAAAGACAATATACCGCTTTCGCAGGAAATAGACAGAATTTATGCTGCATACTATTACAAATATTACGATAAAAAGCCGGAAGCGCCGACAGAATATAGCGAGAAGCAAGCTATGCAAAGAGCAAGAATTGCAGATAAATATGGATTTACGGATATAAAATACGCTATGTTCCATAGAACACGAACCTTGTCGGCTAATGAATATAGTATGCTGCTCGGAACATATTCTGACCATATTGCCATTGAACAAGGTATAAGAACGGAATTTTTTTCAAGGATTGAGGACGCAATAAACAATCATGGTGGTTCAATTACGGTATATGATACCATCGATTTACAGCTGGCAAGAAAGCCATAAATCCCGATTTAGCAGAGAAACGCTATGTAAGACTGCACTCTAAAATAATAGGCATCCGCAGGCTTAGCAAGCATGATTGTAGTTAGAAAATACAAAGTCCGCACCCAGAATGGATGCGGACTTCACTTATCTCTGTTATCAGACTCTTCTCCTTACAGAGGGTATCCGAGGCGTGCTTTTTGCATTTCTAAATATGTCCTTATTGTTCTCTCACTATCTCACCATGGGGCGCATGTTGACTCCTCTGCCGAGCAGATATTCCTTAAGCTCCTCTACGCTGTAGTTTCTCGGCAGGCGTGTGGAATACAACATTGAGCTTATTATTCCCGCCGTTGCCTCCGTCTTGGTAAATACGTCGTACAAATGCTCCGGCTTCCCCGCACCGCCGGACGCTATTACCGGTATCTTCACGGCGCGGCATATCTTTCCCGTTATATCAAGGTCATAGCCGCCGTGCGTGCCGTCGTTGTCTATGCTATTGACGACTATCTCACCGGCGCCAAGGCTCTCGCCGCGCTTTGCCCACTCTACCGCGTCCATGCCTGTAAATACGCGCGCGCCGTCTATCGCTATCTCATACCCGCTCGGTATCTTTTCCGACACGCCGACGTTTTTTACCTGCATGCTCAGCACTATGCACTGCGAGCCGAAGGCCTTTGCACCCTCGTTTATTATATCGGGATTCCTTACCGCCATGGAGTCAACGCTTATCTTCTCAGCTCCGGCCTTAAGCACGCTGTACATGTCTGAAATGGTCTTTATGCCGCCGCCGACGGTAAAGGGGATGAAGACAAGCCTTGCCACCCTTTTTACCATGTCGAGGTCTATGCCCCTCTTCTCGGCGCTGGCCTTTATGTCGTAGAAGACTATCTCGTCTATCTGCATGTCATATACTCTCTCGGCGACTGTCTCTACCCGCTCAATATCGATGTTGTTCTGAAACTGGCTGGCCTTTGTGACCATGTTGTTTATAACGTCAAAGCAGGCAATTAGCCTTTTTGTCAGCATTTTGCATTTTCCTCCAAATCCGCGAAGTTCTTCAGCAGCTTAAGCCCCGCCGTGCCGCTCTTTTCTATATGGAACTGCGAGGCGTATATATTGCCCGAGGCCACCATTGATACAAACTCGCCGCCGTAATCCGTCACTGCCATTATGATGCTTTCATCCTCCGGCACAACATAATAGCTGTTTACAAAGTAAAAGTAATTTCCGTCCGCGCTGCCGCTGTTCACAGCGTTCGACTGCCTCCAGTCCACCCTGTTCCAGCCTATCTGCGGCACGCGCACCTTAGACCTGTCAAATTGCCTCACCCGACCCTTAAACCAGCCGAGGCAGTCGGTGTCGTCCTCCTCACTGTGCTCGAAAAGCACCTGAAGTCCCACGCATATACCCAAAAACGGCACCCTTTTATTCAGAACAAGCTCGCTTAAGCTGTCTGTTATGCCAAGCTCCCTCAAAGAATCCATTGTGGCCCTGGCAGAGCCGACGCCCGGCAGTATTATGCCCGACGCCTGTGCAAGCTCGTCCGGCGTCTGCACAAGCCTGCTTGATATATTCATCTTTTTGCAGGCATTTTCTACGCTCGTGGAGTTGCCTGCCTTATAATCTATTATAGCTATCATCAAAACATCCTCCCAATGATAATAGTTTATAATACGCCGGCCGCAAAGTCAACTTTAATGTGCCTGCCGGCCCGTTCGAGCCGGCCGCGAAGAGATTTTTACTCTAAACGCAGTATCCGCCGTGCCGCAAAATGACAAAAATATCCTTTGCAGCCTGCCGCACTTCAGCAGCCGTGCAGTCCGGCTGCATGCCCTGAATAAAGACAGCTTGTTCATCAAATATCTGCGGCGTTTTGTCCATTGTTTGGCTTGTGGAGAAAAAGCTTCAGTTTTTGGTTGTAAAGTGATATCCGCAGAAAGCCACAGGCGAAAAAAGCGCCTTTTAAACGGTTACCAAAAGCCGGCGGTACTGACCGAATCTCATACGTTTACATGAGAATATGCAATACCATAACCGCCGCACGTCTATCAGCATCTCACAGTACAGTGCCGCACTGTCCACGGCGCTTGTTACTGCTGCGGGCTTTTCAAAACGGCAGCCGGCGCCTTTTTTTGCATAGCCTCTTGACCGGATTATAAATCCCCTCCGATTGTCCCTCAGTCCTTGTATAATGACACATCGGACCTTTGATTTGCCGCAAAATAATAAGCATGCCGGCGGATATAAAATATGCGGTCAATGCTGATATCCGCATACCTCTCGATTAAACAATACGGCAGCCTTTACTTTCAAAGCATTCACAAATCACTTGCTTTACCGTCGGCTTCAATCCTCACAAGTTCCGCTCTCATACTTTGGGATGAGGGCAGAGAGCCACTACCGCAAGAAGCTTGCCTCGACCTTAAGCTATAACGGCCCCTCAATAATTCCGGCAGAGACTTTGGCCGGTTTTGGAATGGATGTGAGGCTGTGAGGCCATGTCTATATAAAAAATCCCGCCTTAAGGCAGGACGGAATATGTAAGCATCTATCAGATGATATTTTAAAAATGGAAATGACTCAATCCTCCAAAAACTTATTGAGCATTTCCTCAGATGTGCGCTGATACTGAGTTATTTTTCTTGTATATTCCTCGGTCATAAACTTTGATGTAAGCAGGAAATTTGCCGTCGCTATGTTGTTCGCCGCAGGAATATCGTATAAGACCGCCACACGCAGCAGGGCCTTCACGTCGGGATCATGAGGCTGTGCCTCGAGCGGGTCCCAGAAAAACACCATAAAATCTATCCCGCCCTCGACTATGCGCGAGCCTATCTGCTGGTCGCCGCCGAGCGGTCCGCTCTTATACTCCTTGACCGGCAATCCGGTCTTCATCGCCAGCAGCCTTGCCGTGGTGCCGGTGCCGCACAAAAAGTGATTTTTCAGTATGTCGCGGTTTGCATATACCCAATCGACCATTTCCTTCTTCTTGCTGTCGTGAGCTATAAGCGCTATGTGCTTCTGCTTGCCCATTTTTACGGTTATATATTCGTTTTCTATCTTTCTCACCTCCCTGTGTTTGTAAATATTATACGATATATCTTCCGCCATTGCAACGCCAAAGAGCCGCTGATGCGTGTAAAAATATCGTAAATGTTTTGCATAGATATTCTCTAAAATACTCGGTCACTGCCACACATCTTGCCTTATTCCGTAATATACTGCATCCGCAGCACTGCGCCGATTTATATTTGTCGCGATTTATCAAGGCGGAAAACGGCCAACTTAATTCTTGACTATTTATTATAGGCGTGTTATAATTGATAACACTGTTTTGGTGGATATAGCCCAGTTGGTTAGAGCGCCAGGTTGTGGCCCTGGAGGCCGTCGGTTCGAGCCCGATTATCCACCCCACCAGACTGAGTCTGGACGCACTTCGCGTTTGGACTCAGTTTTTTTATTTTATTCACTCACCCGCGGCAGAAGCAATATCTTTCAATGCTCTCATAATTTCAGACTGAGTCTGGACGCATGTTCGCATTTGGACTCAGTCTTTTATTTTACTCCCTCACCCGCGGCGGTAGCAATATCCTTCACTGCTCTCATAATTTCAGACTGAGTCTGGACGCATGTTCGCGTTTGGACTCAGTCTTTTATTTTATTCACTCACCCGCAGCGGTAGCAATATCCTTCACTGCTCTCATAATTTCAGACTGAGTCTGGACAAAGTCCGCGTTTGGATTAAGTTTTCTTGTTTTACCTTTTCGTGCGCATATAATAACTGTGACGGACAAATATCCTTTTAGGCCGGCAGCTTAATAAAGCGCAAAAAGCCGCCCATTTTGGGCGGCTCTGAATTTTGTGTTATATAAAGCTTGTATGTTTTATCTCAATAGAAATTACCGCATGAGCTTAGCCATGACCGCCTTCTGCGCATGCAGGCGGTTCTCCGCCTCCTCAAATATGGACGAGGCATGCTTTTCAAGCACAGACGCGGTTATTTCCTCGCCGCGGTGTGCCGGCAGGCAGTGCAGCACTATTGCGTCGGAGGCGGCGTTCTCCATCAACTCGTCATTTACCTGATAGCCCTTAAACGCTTTCTGGCGCTCGGCCTGCTCCTGCTCCTGACCCATAGACGCCCACACGTCGGTTATCACGACGTCAGCGTCCTTTGCCGCCGCCATGGGGTCGCGCAGCAGAGAGAAATCCTCCGTGCCGCTGGCAAATTCCACTACCGACGCATCCGGCTCATACCCCGCCGGGCAGGCGACACTCACGCTCATGCCGACCTTGAGTCCGCCGACTATAAGCGAGTTCATCATGTTGTTGCCGTCACCTATGAAGCACATCTTAAGG